>NZ_JBFDTP010000002.1:0-725000 GCF_040719375.1 Clostridium sp. AN503
ACAAAAGGGAGGGACAGGTATGTACAAAGTCGCAATATGTGATGATTCTCAAAGCTACATCTTGTATCTGAAAAATCTGATCATTCAGATGGGGGTACAGAATCTGGAAATATCAGAATACACATCAGGAAAGCAGCTGTTACAGGATCTGTCGCAGATGCATGATATTATCATCCTGGATATTCAACTGGGAGATTCCAATGGAAACCAGGTTGCTGCAAAAGTCAGGAAAGTGAATAAGAATGCCGTGCTGGTGTTGTGTTCCGGAGTGATGCAGCCTACGCCTATGGCATTCGTAGTGGATGCATACAGATATCTCATAAAGAGTGATTCAGATGCAAAGACGAAGCGGGTATTAAAAGAGATCTTTGACGAAGCAGACCGCAGGTTTGCGCGGGATTTTCTGCTTGTCACTGTGGAGAATGCCCAGGCCCGTGTGAGGATCGATGACATCATGTATATTTCCAAGATAAAATACGGCAGTGAGTTGCATATGGATCCCAGGCTCTCATACTTTACCGGGAAACAGGTCACAGTAAAAAAGCATCTGGATGAACTGTATGAGACAATGAAGTCCTACGGATTTGAATATGCCCACAGCAGCTATATTGTCAATTGCAGATGGGTACGCGAGCTGCAAAAAGACCGTGTCATGTTATTCAATGATGAATCGCTGCCGGTGTCCCGGAATATGCGCAAACGTTTTGCAGGAAGCCTGGCAGGCAGCCTTGCAGAAAAATATCACTGATCCGGAATACCAATTTTTCCAAAGACAATACAGTTTTTTCCATAAATATTGTCGAAATCCCTCCCGAAATATAAAGTTAAAGTATTATATTTCGGGAGGGATTCTGTATGAGTACAAAACCAAAAAAGGAGCAGCATAAACAGCATACATGGACACGGCGCGCCTGCAAACAGGCAGTCAGCTGGCTTTTATGCATCAGCATGATCGCGCCCAATATGGCGCCGATCGTGTCCCAGGCGGCGACAGCTCTGGACAACATGCCCCGGCGGGTGGATTTTTCCAGGCAGAAGGCGCTGACCCTGAGGGATATCGGCCTGCGCTCTGCCTCCGGTTCCAACGCCCAGGGAAGCTATGACGTCATTGATATGAACGACCTGATCCTGGATGAGGACAACTGGATGGAGGAGCTGGAGGAATTGGGTTATGGCTATATGCTCCCCTATGCATCCGACTCTGACCTGGCTACGGACGCAGAGTGGCGTCTGCCGGAGGACTATTATGACCTGGACAGCCTGATCGATGAGCCGGACGGCGAGCTGATCCAGTTCAACGACTATTACCGCACCTATGAGATCGCTGAGCACGAATACATCACCGTGATGGGCGGCTACAGCGGCATGTACCAGGATGAGAACGGCGAGGTCTGCCAGACCGACAATACCCTGCGTCTGGCGGGGAACCGTTCCCGCTCTGCATCCGGCATGAAATATTACAACACCGCGGGACGCTGGGATATCGTGATCCCGGCGCAGATCACGTCCTCCGACGGGATCACCATGGAGAATAACGACATCCGCATCGAGCTGGTCCCGGAAGGCGACTTTACCAGGAGCCTGGCTGCGGGCAACGCAGTGCGCTTTGCGGATGTGTACGAAAACATCGACTACCAGTACACGGTGCTCGGCGAGACCTTAAAGGAGGATATCATCCTTCTGGAGCCGTCCGATAGGAACACCTTTACTTACCGTCTGAAGACTCCGGGCCTGAAAGCGGCAAAAGAAGGGCGTTCCATCATCGTCTACAAGTCCAGGAAATCCGAGCCGCTCTTTACCCTGGAGGCTCCTGTGATGATCGATAACGCGGGGGAGACCAGCGCGGATCTAAAGCTTGCCCTGACCGGCACGGACGGGAACTACACGGTGCGGCTGAAGGCAGATGAGGACTGGCTGAACGCGGCGGACCGCAGCTATCCGGTGCGGATCGACCCTGCGAACATGGTGCCGTCCAATGAGTTCCTCCTGTGCCTGACGGCGGAAGATAAACCCGGCCAGGTCCTGGGCTGGAACCAGGACGCTTATGTGGGATATTTGGATGGTATGGGCAACTGCCGCCTTTACATTGCGTTCAATGAGACCAACTGCCCGTCCATCCTGTCATTTTTTGACGGGTCGGGCGCTGTGGCGGAGGAAGCCATCCTGCGGATGACCACCCAGACGGGGAACGCTGTGGGAAAGACGGTATTCCAGCTTGCTTATCCGACCACCGCATGGAATGCCCATTCCGTGACCTGGAACCATGCCCCGGCCTTAGATGAACAGCCCGAGGGCGCGCCCGCTCCGGGGCCGGACCAGTTCATCGAGTTTCATATCACGGACCGTTTAAATGAATGGATCCAGGGGACGAAGCTCCAGGCGGGATTTGCGGTCAAGGCCATGATCGAGGCCGGGCCGGACCACCGTCCGGAAGACATCATGCCGGCGGAGCGTTTCTACAACCAGAACCATGAGTCCATGGGGCCGCGGATCGAGGTCCACTGGACCGGCGAGGCCATCGAGACGGATATGGCATCTTACCCGCTGGCAGACACCACGACGGAGGTAAAACCATCCATCATCAAGACCGGCATCGAGGGAAGGACAGCCACCGGCGTGATCGCCCATGGCAAGACCACCGCGGATGCAGAGGTAGAGTATACACTGATCGACGAATCTGAAGATGAGGTTGACAACGGCAAGGACACGGCCCATGGTTCCCTGGATCGTCCGGACTTTGACGAGGCAGGCCTGGAGCATGACCAGATATTCTTAAAGCAGTCCAACTGGCAGAGCGCCGGTTATCCGTCGGATAGCCTGGAGTTGGATACAAAGTACCATTTCAGTGTCACAGCCACAGCCCCGCCTGAGGAGGAAGAAGGGGAAGCGGGCGGTGACGGCGGCGATGAGGAGCCGGAGACCTTCGGCCCGAAGGACACCGACACGTTCCTGTTCTACGAGGTCCAGTTAAATGACATCGTACAGCGGATCGCCCAGCACTACGGCGTCAATCCCAATGTCATCGGCAGGGACAACTCACTGTACCGGGGACAGCTCACAGAGGCGGGCACGATCCTGTTTATCCGCGAACCGCAGACCAGCGATCCCTATACGCCAAAGCCCATGTCGACCTTGGAGCAGGACATCTTAAACGGCCTGCTTTTAGGAGCGAACCCGGAGTGCCTGATCGACTTAGAGCCGGTGAACATCAATACCGGTAACTTTTACATGAACCAGTCGGACGCGGAGATCCCGGAGTTAAACGGTGACTTCGGCGTTTCCAGAAGCTACAACTCCCTGATCCCGGACCGCCGTTCCGAGTTCGGCATGGGCTGGTCATCGCCCCTTGGCGAGCGCCTGACCATACTGGGGGACGGACGTATCCTCTATAAGCGGGAGGACGGCGCGTTCATCACCCTGAAGAAGGACGGGGACGTCTATAAAGGGGAGAACGGACGGGACCTGGTCTTAGAGACCCTGGACTCCCTGGACGTGGATATGGCGACCCGTTCCAACGCATGGGAGGACGACGGGGACGAAGAGGAAGACGAAGAAGGGGAGAGCGGAGCGTACAGAAGCTCTGCCGGATACAGCACAGCGGCGGCCGGATCTGCGCAGGACCCTGCCGCAGAGGATGATGCTGACGGAGATCCGGACAGCGATACAGAAGAAGGCGGGGAAGAGGAAGAACCCGTACCGGCTATGCCGAACGTGGCGGGCTTTAAGCTGACCTCTTTAGACGGCAGCGTGCGCGTGTT
This sequence comes from Clostridium sp. AN503, assembly GCF_040719375.1. Lineage (NCBI taxonomy): Bacteria > Bacillati > Bacillota > Clostridia > Eubacteriales > Clostridiaceae > Clostridium > Clostridium sp. AN503. The sequence continues at coordinate 3,759 of NZ_JBFDTP010000002.1, forward strand.
CGATGCCCTGGGCTTTATGCAGTACCGGGAGGACCGCAAGGGGAACCGTACCACCTTTATTTACGACGAGGACTATAACCTGCTCCAGGTGATCTCACCGACGGACAAGATCCTGGAGATCACCATGGACGAGGAGTACCGGATCACGGAGATCGGCCTTCCGGACGGCACCAGCCTCACCTATGAGTATGACGATGACGGTAATCTTATATCCTTCACAGACCAGAAGGGCGACTCCCGCCACTACGAGTATGATGCCATGCATCATATGACCGCATGGCAGGATGAGAACGGCAATACCGTTGTAGAGAATCTTTACGATGAAAATGGCCGGGTGACCCAGCAGACGGACGCAAACGGCGGCACGGCCTCCATCCGCTACGAGGATGACCGCAGCATCATGACCGATAACCGTGGAAATGACACGGTCGTATACACGGATGAACTGGGCCGGAGCATCCGCGTGGAGTATGCGGACGGGACCGGGACGGAGAGTAGCTACGATGCAGAAGGGCATCTGGCATCCCACACGGATGAGAATGGAGCCGAGACCCGTTACACCTATGATGAGAGTGGAAATATCCTGACCGAGACCCGGGATGACGGAAGCAAAGCTGTCTATACCTACAATGAGTCCAACCTGCCGCTGACGGCGACGGATTATGAGGGGAATACCACCCGTTTCACCTATGATGAAAAGGGCAATCTGACCTCCATGACCGACGGGGAAGGCAATACGACCCGATACGGGTATGATGAGATGAGCCGTCTGGTCTCTATCACAGATGCCAATGGCGGGACCAGCAGGTTTGAGTATGATGGGGCGGCAGTGACTGCTTACACCGACCCGGAGGGCAATACCAGTACCTTCACCTACGATGAGATGAACCGGGTCCTGACCCAGACCGACCCGGAGGGCAATACCACAGAGCATGATTACAATGCAAACGGCTGGGAGACCGCAGTGACGGCCCCGGACGGCGGCGTGACCGCCTACGAGTTCAGCCCCGCAGGGGAAGTCCTCTCCATCACCGACCCCATGGGCGTGGCGACCACCTTCACCTACGACGCCATGCACAACATCCTCTCCGGTGAGGACGCACTGGGCAATACCCTGCACTATGAGTACGACGCCAACTACAACAAGGTGGCGGAGACCAATGCCAAGGGGGACAAGACCGCCTATGAATACGACGCCCGCGACCGGATGGTGAACGTGACCGACGCCCTTGGGCAGACCGTCTCTTACACCCTGGACGGCAACGGCAACACTACCGGGATGGCCGACCGCCGCGGCAACACGACAGAGTCCTGGTACCATAAGGTCTTGAACCTGCCCACCATGACGAAGGACGCCCTGGGGAATGAGACCTACTACCAGTACGACCATAATGGCAACCTGACCAAGATCACCTACCCGGATGGCACATCCATCACCTATGCCTACGACCGCGCCGGACGCCTGGTGCGCACCACCGCCCAGAACGGCCTGGTGACGGAGATCGGTTACGACGGCAACGGCAACATCACCCGCATCACCGATGATGAGACCCGCGTCTACCGCTTTGCCTATGACGGGAACAACCGGTTAGTGAAGGCCACCAACCCGCTGGGAGGCGTGACGGAGTACGCCTACGACGGCGCAGGCCGCCAGACCCTTGTGACGGACGCCAACGGCAACAGCACGGCCTATGCCTATGACGCCGTGGGACGCTTAAAGGAGATGCAGGACGCCCTGGGCGGCACCGCTTCCTCTGAGTATGACTTAAACGGCAGGACACTGAGCTTCACTGACCAGAATGACCATACCACTACCTGGCACTACGACGTGATCGGGCAGGTTCTGGCCCAGGTGGACGCTGCGGAAAATATCACCGCCATGGAATACGATTCCCTGGGCAACGTGACGAAGGTCACCGACGCCTTAAAGGGCGAGACCGCCATGGATGTGGACGCCCTGAGCCGTACTGTGAAGATGACCGATGCACTGGGCGGGGAATATACCTACGATTACGATGAGAACGGGAACCTCTTAAAGGTGACCATGCCAGATGGGGATACGGTGAGCATGTCCTATGACGCCAATAACCGGATGACCTACTACCGGGATGAGGCAAGCGTGGTGACCCGCTATGAGTATGATTCCATGGGACGTATCACCAAAGCGATTGATACCGCGGGCAATGTGATGACATATCAGTACGATGAGAGCGGTAACCTGGTGAAACAGACCGATACCATCGGGCGGGACGCTATCTATGAGTATGATAAGTTCAACCGTCTTGTGAGCGTGACCGGAACCGATCTGGCGACCACTACTTACACGTATGATGCCTTAGACCGTCTTGCCAGCGTGACCCAGGCGGACGGGACGGTGACAGCTTACGAGTACGACCCAGTGGGCAACCTGGTCAAGACGACAGAGCCGGGCGAGGCTGTTTATACCTATGCCTATGACGCCATCAACCGCCTGACAGGGAAAGTGAACCCGCTGGGGGCATCCACTGCTTTCCAGTACGATGCCAAGGGCAACTTGACCGGGACTGTGGACGGCGAAGGCAATACCAATGCCTACGTTTACGACGTGATTGACCGCCTGACTTCCTTCACAGACGGCAGGGGCAACGACACGGCCTACGAGTACGATGAGCTGTCCCGCCTGCTGTCCCATACGACGCCGGAGGGCAATAAGACCGAGTACCGTTACGATGCGCTGAGCCGCATGACCAAGGCGAAGGATCCCAACGGCCTGATCACCGAGTACCAGTACGACGTGATGGGAAACCTGGTGGAAGCCATTTCCCCGAAGGGGGCAAGGACTGCCTACACCTATGATAAGCACGATGAACTGACCAGCATCACCGACCCAGCAGGCAACGTCACCCGCTATACGGTGGACTTAAACCGCCAGGTGACGGAGATGACCCAGAAGAACGGGGCGAAGTATGCCTATACTTACGATCCGGTGCACCGGCTCACCAGCATCACCACGCCGCTGGGGCTGAAGCGGGAGCTGACTTATGATGTAGCGGATAACGTGATAAAGGATACGGACAACCTGGACCGGAGCAATACTTATGAGTATGACATCATGCACCGGATGACGAAGTCCACCAATGCAAAAGGCGGCGTAACGGAATTCGGTTATGATATCCGGGGTAATCAGAATCAGATGACCAATGCCATGGGACATACATGGAACTACCGGTATGACCTGATCGACCAGCTGACGGCCAGTGTGGACCCGGAAGGGAAAGCGACGGAGGCGGTCTATGACCTGGTGGGCAATATCACCAGCATCACCAGGCCGGGCGAGCGGACCACCAGCTATACCTATGACCAGAATTATAATCAGACCAGCATTTCCGATCCGAAGGGCTATCTCTACGGGTACACCTACGACCGGGATAACCGCCTGACCGGAACTGTGGACCCGTTAAACCAGACCCAGAGTGTCACCTATGACCCGGGCAGCCGCGTGACGGAGCTGAAGGACAAGATGGGCCTTACCCAGGCATTCACCTATGATCCGCATGGAAATGTGCTGACCAGCCGGGCCACTAACGGTCTGATCACCCAGTTCCAGTATGACATCCTGGACCAGCTGGTGCGTGTGACCGATCCTATGGGTTATCAGACGGCTTACCAGTATGATGTGATGGGCAATATCACATCCATGACCAACGCGAAGCTGAAGACCACCACCTATGAGTATGACGCCGAGGGCAACATGACCTCCCTCACCAGCCCCATGGGACGTAAGGAGCAGTATACGTATGATGTGGGCGGACGGATGACCGGGCGTCTGACCCCGTCCGGCGGAAGGATCTTCTACGATTATGACACCTTAAATGCCCTGGCGGATAAGTCCTACAGCAGTGCAAACGAGCTGGGCAATGACCGCCCGGTGAAGATGGTCTATAACGTGATGGGCCAGCGGATCTCCATGGAGGATATCACAGGGGAGAGTACTTATACCTATGATTCCTTAGGCCGCTTAAAGACCGCGACTAATGGCTCCGGGAAAGTGGTGGAGTATTTCTATGATGAAGCGGATAACCTGGAAGCCATCCGCTATCCGGACGGCGGGGAAGTAAGCTATGAATATGACAAAAACGACAACATCACCAAACTGACCGACCGTGATGGACGGGCGACCGCCTATGAATACGATCCGTTAAACCGTCTGACCCATGTAATACGTGCAGACGGCAGCGAGAGCGTATACACCTACAACGCCAGGAACCAGGTGCTGGAGGCAAAGAACACCTGTGTCTGCGGCATTTTGATTAGTGATTACCAGTATACGTACAATGACGCAGGACTGATCACGAAAGAAGTGGCAAAGGAAGACCTGTTCACCTCCAACAAGGATCACGGTCACAATGGAGGAGATAAGGACAAGTGCGCCCATGCAAATGGAAGCGGCGGCAGCGGCAATGACCCGTGGTGGAACGGCTGGGACAGCCAGAACCCGTGGCAGAACCAGAATCCGGAGTGGGAGACCACAGTGCGCACCTTCACTTATGACGATAACGGCGAGATGACCGGCTGTGAGGAGAGCAAGGGGCAGTTCCATAAGGTGACCTATACTTACAAGTATGATGAGGCGGGAAACCGTACTTTTGCAAAGAAAGCCAAGACATTCCCATACAGTTACCTGGAATCCTGGCAGAATATTTACACCTACAATGATGACAACCAGATGGTGGCGGCGACGGTCTGCGAAGGAAATCTGACGAAGGACTACACGTTTACCTACGACGCCAACGGCAACCTGACCCATGAGTGTTACCAGAAGCAGGCGGAAGTGGTGTACCAGTATGATACAGAGAACCGTCTGACGGCAGTGTATGACCAGCAGAAGCTCCTTATGGCGTCCACCTATGACGGCGACGGGAACCGCGCGTTCCAGCTGAACTACAACCCGGCGGCGGAATGCGGCTACGGGATCGGCTGGGGCGGTGAGATCTACATGCCGGAGCACAGCCGGAATGAGGATGAGAGCCTGACGGCGGAAGGCCAGCTGTTCAGCTATATCTGTTCGGATACGGGAAGGGCCTATGACCTGACCGAGTATGTGAATGATACCAACCGGGAGTATACGGAAGTGCTGACGGCCTACACAGTCAACAGCGGTGCGACGGAGTCTTACAGCTATGCAGGTACCATGCGCAATTCCAGGAATGATATCTGGACGGAGGCGCGGGATGTGGTGCGGAATGAGATGAGCTACTACCTGTATGACGGACGGGGGAGCGTGACGGCGAACACCTGGTATAATGGCAGAGTGACGGATGTGTACCAGTATGATCCTTATGGACAGGTGACGCTGGGAAGTACGGAGCATAGGGACTTCTACGGGTATAACGCGGAGAGCTATAACCCGAATACCGGGCTTGAGTTCTTAAGGGCGAGGTATTATAATGCTAAGCAGGGGAGGTTCTTCCAGGAGGATACTTATCTTGGAAATATCGCGGATCCGCTGACGTTGAACCGGTATGCATATGTGAAGAATAGTCCGCTGAATTATGTTGATCCGAGTGGACATGATGCAATGAGTAATCCTAATACTGGGACCTCTCCGTATTATAAACCAGAAACTTCGAATGGAAGTGAACCCATCACTCAATTAAGAAAGTGGGTTGAGGATAAACTTTTTGATAGTAATAATAGGTTTATAGTTCTGGAATCAAGTAAAGCTGAAGCCAGTATACGGGTGTATATGGAGAAGGCGGCAGAGAGCGGCGAAGTGACAGTATGTATGGATACGGATTCCAAAGCACTGGTCAGCATGTATCTGGGAATGTTGATGGGCATTGATTGGAACTCTAATTCGATATCAAACTTTACCAAGCCGACAGATAGACTTGTTAAAAAACTTTTAAATCTGAACAGGATAGAAGATACACTGGTAAATCAATTTCTGGATGCAGAATCTTATTATTATGGGAAATATTTAAGCAGCGTTATACAAATGTATGCTGTTGGGATTATGACAATATCAGAATTTGCGGCAGCATTTTCTATGATACCATCGACAGGACCGATGGTAAGTGCAGCGGTGTCTGGTGATTCCATGATTTTAAGTATAGTGCTTTCAGAAAATGCTGTGGCAACTTTGGAATTAGCAGGGGTTGCTGTGGTAGAAATCGCGTCCGAGGCAGTGGGTATATCATATTTTAAAGATGAGGCGCAGAGAAACCAGAATAAGATTAAGCAGGCAATTGAAGGCAAGGGGGAATCTGATGCCAAGGTATCTAAAAGTAAACTAAAACATATTAATAATCGACATAATCCAAATAGTTATGCTCAGCAAATAAAGAATAGACCAGAAGCTGATGTGTTAAAGGAATTAGAGAACACCTCATTCTTTAATAAGGATTGGAGTGCGGCACAAATAGAAGAAGCTGTAAATGCAGGATATAAAGAGGCATTAGAGAAAGGAATTACTTCTGGGCAATATACATTCTCTTATGCCGGAGAAAATGTAACTGTCGCATTAGAAAATGGAGGACTTAAAACAGCTTTTGGAGATTTCCAATATACGTATGAGCAGTTATTAAATTTAATAAAGTAGGTGATAAAGAAGTGTTTGAAATAAAATATAGAATTGTGGATGATTTTCAACAGTTGAAAGTGATTACAGCTGATGATTTTAATGATGAACGGAACCAAATTACGGGCTTTTTTCAAATTTGTTTTAATGAACATCAAGAAGGCTCATATTATCATGACAATCCATTGGCTGATGGGGAGGAAGGAGGAGAGTTATTAGATTACTGGTTTGAAAAATTATTACAGGTCATTATTTTGTTTAAATCCAAATCCGAATACGTTGCGATTAAAGAAATCGAAACAGTTAATAGATGGTTGGAGTTTAAAAAGCAAGGTGATAACATTTTGATTAACGTTGCAGTAGATGACTCATGCCAAAACAATAAGCTGCTAATAACTGAAAAGGGAGAGTTTTCTTATATTACACCACTGGATTTTGGAATTCCATATAAGTGTTTAGAAGAACAAATAGTATTGATTTCGTCAAAATTCTTGAATGAATTAAAATGTATGAATCAAAAGTTATGTGATACAAAAATGTTTGTGGAGCTAAGCCAAAAAGTCTGGAATTGTCAAGAAGTAATTTATTAAATATTCGCCCGGCTTTGCCGGGCGATGTCCCCAGAGGTTATGCGTTTTCCAGCATAACCTCTTTAACCTGCTCACTTTTCGACCCTGATTATATTGGCCGATTTGGGGAGAAATGCCTCTGTTTCACATTGGCTCAACGAGCCAGAATACTTGCTTCATGGTATATCTTTCCGAGCAGGGGCTTAAAACCGGCACACAGGCCGTCACAGTGCGTCACAGGGCTAAGAGATGGCGGGCCGGAGCCGCTTGTTGGCATAGGATTGGGATATCCCCCCTGTTTTGCACGGAAAAGCCGGGAATCCGCTGAATATTGTGGTTGAATCAAAGGATTCCCCTGCCAGAAGCCGGAAAACGCCTTAAAACCGTTGGCTTTGGTAAGATCAGCTCTGGCTCGTGGCATAAGTTTTTCTGAAATGCCGGAAAAAAGTATTCAAAAATCAGGGGCATCCAGCATAACAAATCCGGGCTTTTTCACCCGGCAGTTTTCTCATTTTCAGCGGTGGTTTAGAAGGACTGAAGTAAGTTTTCAGTAAGAAAAACGCAAGAGAATCGAAATTGACAGTCACCCCGACGCTATGTTACAATGGCGCACACCCGGGGGTTTAAGGGGGTGGAAACACACCGGAAAAATCCCAGCAAGACAAACACACCGGCTGCTCCAAGATGGATCTGGTCGGTGTGTTTTCTTTCTGCTGTTACAGACCGTTGATAAATTTCACAGACCAGGCTTCGTCTTCCAAGCCGTAAACCTGTCATCCATTCTTCTGTTAGCTGCTTCATATATTTTTTCAGCTTGTGAGGAAGTCGATACCACAATGGAACAAATATCTGCTCCATAGATGAAGCACCTTACACAAATCGAAAAAAGAGCCGGGAAAGGACTTGAATCCACCTGTCCCCAGAGGTAACATACGACACACTTCCAGAGTGGTTTTCTCCGGAAGAATAACCTGTGAAGTTCGTAGGTTGTGGAGATGGATAGGCTTATTCCCCCTTGCGATGGCCGTAGCCCTGGGCGTAAATCGGCACATAACGCTTATCAGCTGAGGTTGCCGACAGATTTACAGTTACGGATGGAGGCAGGAAAAGAAGGAAGGATGGCATCTGAGAAAAGAAAACATCATCTATGTGGGGATTGACCTGCATAAGGAAACCCACACAGCGGTCATGCTGGACTGCTGGAATACGAAGCTGGGAGAGATTACGTTTGGTAATAGACCATCGGAGTTTCCGAAGCTGATCAGAAAAGTCAGCCGGTTTGTAACCGAAGAAAAGACGGCGGTCTATGGTTTGGAAAACGCCTATGGCTATGGACGTGCCCTGGCGGTATGGCTGATTGAAAAAGGATTCCATGTCAAGGATGTAAATACAGCATTGTCCTATGCCCAGAGAAAAAGCGTACCGATGTACCAGAAAAGCGACAGCTATGATGCAGAAGCGGTTGCTCTGGTACTGATCAATATGCTGGATAAGCTGCCGGACGCGATACCGGATGATAAGTATTGGACGCTGGGCCAGTTAGTGAACCGGCGGGATAATATCTGTACCCATCTGCACAGGCTGAAGAACCAGCTCCATGAGCAGCTTTGCATGGCATATCCCAGCTATAAGCAGTTTTTCAGCGATATCAGCCGTGCAACAGCATTATATTTTTTCAAGGAATATCCATCGCCGGAACATCTGCTGGGAAAGACAGCGGAGGAATTGGCAGAGGAGCTGCGCCCGGTCAGCCACAATAACTGCTCGGTCAAACGGGCGGAGAAGATACTGAATCTGGTTAAATCTGATGGCGAGACAAGACGAGAACACCAGGAGAGCCGTGATGCCATAACTCGGAGCTTAGTCAGCGATTTGGAGCATTACCGTGCCCAACTGGAGGAAGTAAATGAGGCAATCGAAAGCCTACTCCCGGAATTTAACTGCACCCTGACCACCATGCCGGGGATTGACGTGATAACGGCGGCGAATATGCTGTCAGAGATAGGCGAAATCACCCGATTCCCCAGTGCGGATAAGCTGGCGAAGTTCGCCGGGATAGCGCCAGTCAATTTTTCGTCGGCAGGGAAAGGAAAGGATATGTGCCCGAAGCAGGGAAACAGGCGGTTACAGGCGATTTTCTACTTTGTGGCAATCCAGATGATACAGGTTTCAATAAACGGGACTCCGAGAAATAAGGTATTCCGGGAGTATTATCTGAAGCGGGTTGCGGAAGGCAAAAATAAACAGCAGGCATTGATCTGTGTATCCCGGCGTTTGGTAAATATCGTGTATGGAATGCTGAAAAACCATACAGAATATCGGGAGCCGGAGTAATAAAGGCTGTTGGTTATGAACAGTTTGTGCTAAGATAGAACCAGAAGAAACACAATGATTGGTTTACCACCTTTTCCAAAAGAACAGAGAAAAAGGTGCGAAAGTTATAAGCTGAATGACTCAGTGCCAAGGGGGAATCTGAGGCTCCTACAGTGGATTATAAAGGGGAAGAGCGCCCAGTATATCGTGGAGGTGACGATTTTACCGTAAAAAACAATGAAATAAAAATAAATCCTGAAACAGGTAATGTAAAAACTTCACATGGTGTTTCGCTAGATGTAAACTCAGAAACGGTTTCTAAATTTGGAGGTGCATATAAGATTGAATCACTTCCTGAAGGATTAAAGATAGTCCAAAGAGGCGCAAGAGCGGAACATTTTGAAATTGTGCCCGCTTATGAAATGCCATTGGATACTTTCCAAAATTTATTAAATCAGATAGTTGTTTCAGGACCGTATTAAGAGTTAAAGGAGGCTATAATGGAACTAGAAATAATTTTTGAAGATGATACAGAACTAGCAGAATTTGAAGCCTTAAATAAAGGATATAGAGGGGATGTGATAGTAAAGGTTGATAAAAAGGTTTATAAGGTATATGTTATTTCGATGATTAGATTACAGCAAGATTTTGAAACGGAAATTCAGGATTCCGGGTACTATCTTTCTGAACCTAATATGATAATCGTAAAAGAAACTACCAAACAAGAAATAGAAGAGACTATTATTCATATGTTTAAATGCAAGTATTTTGAAAGGATTGATAATTGCGGGTTTTAATAATCAAGTATCGCCCGGCTTTGCCGGGCGATGTCCTCAGAGGTTATGCGTTTTCCAGCATAACCTCTTTAACCTGCACACTTTTCGACCCTAGTCATATTGGTTAATTGGGGGAGAAATGCCTCTGTTCCACATTGGCTCAACGAGCCAGAATACTTGCCTCATGGTACATCTTTCCAAGCAGGGGATTAAAACCGGCACACAGGCCGTCACGGTGCGTCACAGGGCTAAGAGACGGCGGACCGGAGCCGCTTGTTGGCATCGGATTGGGATGTCCACCCTGTTTTGCACGAAAAATCCGGGAATCCGCTGAATATTGTGGTTGAATCAAAGGATTCCCCTGCCAGAAGCCGGAAAACGCCTTAAAACCGTTGGTTTTGGTGAAATCAGCTTTGGCTTGTGGCATAAGTTTTTCTGAAATGCAAGAAAAAAGTATTCAAAAAACAGGGGCATCCAGCATAACAAATCCGGACTTTTTCACTCGGCAGTTTTTCCATTTTCAGCGGTGGTTTAGAAGCACTGGGGGCAGAATCCGGAATACGGGAAAAACCGGATGCCGCCGCGCCACCCATGTAAGACATGTTCGACCTTTTGAAATTCATGGCAAGTAAGTTTTCGGTAAGAAAAACGCAAGAGAATCGAAATTGACAGTCACCCCGATGCTATGTTACAATGGCGCACACCCGGGGGGTTAAGGGGGTGGAAACACACCGGAAAAATCCCAGCAAGACAAACACACCGGCTGCTCCAAGATGGATCTGGTCGGTGTGTTTTCTTTCTGTTGTTACAGACCGTTGATAAATTTCACAGACCAGGCTTCGTCTTCCAAGCCGTAAACCTGTCATCCATTCTTCTGTTAGCTGCTTCATATATTTTTTCAGCTTGTGCGGAAACCGATACCACAATGGAACAAATATCTGTTCCATAGATGAAGCACCTTACACAAATCAAAAAAAGAGCCGGTAAAGGACTTGAATCCATCTGTCCCCAGAGGTAACATACGACACACTTCCAGAGTGGTCTCTCTCCGGAAGGAATAACCTGTGAAGTTCGTAGGTTGTGGAGATGGATAGGCTTATTCCCCCTTGCGATGGCCGTAGCCCTGAGCGTAAATCGGTGCATAACGCTTATCAGCTGAGGTTGCCGGCAGATTTACAGTTACGGATGGAGGCAGGAAAAGAAGGAAGGATGGCATCTGAGAAAAGAAAACATCATCTATGTGGGGATTGACCTGCATAAGGAAACCCACACGGCAGTCATGCTGGACTGCTGGAATACGAAGCTGGGAGAGATTACGTTTGGCAATAAGCCATCGGAGTTTCCGAAGCTGGTCAGAAAGGTCAGCCGTTTTGTGGCAGAAGACAAAATGGCGGTGTATGGTCTGGAAAACGCCTACGGTTATGGCCGCGCCTTGGCGGTATGGTTGATCGAAAAAGGATTCCATGTAAAAGACGTAAATACTGCTTTGTCTTACGCCCAGAGAAAAAGCGTGCCGATGTATCAGAAAAGTGACAGTTATGATGCGGAAGCCGTGGCTTTAGTGCTGATCAATATGCTGGACAAACTGCCGGATGCGATACCGGATGATAAGTATTGGACGCTGGGCCAGTTAGTAAATCGGCGGGATAATATCTGTACCCATCTGCACAGGCTGAAGAACCAGCTTCATGAGCAGCTCTGTATGGCGTATCCCAGCTATAAACAGTTTTTCAGCGATATCAGCCGTGCAACAGCACTGTATTTTTTCAAAGAGTACCCATCGCCGGAACATCTGCTGGGAAAGACAGTAGAGGAACTGGCGGAAGAGCTGCGCCCGGTCAGCCATAATAATTGTTCGGTCAAACGCGCAGAGAAGATATTGAATCTGGTAAAGTCTGATGGCGAGACAAAACGGAATCATCAGGAGAGCCGGGATGCTATAACCCGGAGCCTGGTCAGCGATTTGGAGCATTACCGCATCCAGCTGGAAGAAGTAAATGAGGCAATTGAAACCTTACTTCCAGAATTTAACTGCACCCTGACCACTATGCCGGGAATTGACGTGATAACGGCTGCTAATATGCTGTCAGAGATAGGAGAAATCACCCGATTTCCCAGTGCGGATAAGCTGGCAAAATTCGCCGGGATAGCGCCAGTCAATTTTTCGTCGGCAGGGAAAGGAAAGGATATGTGCCCGAAGCAGGGAAACAGGCGGTTACAGGCCATCTTCTATTTTATGGCGATTCAGATGATACAGATTTCAACAAACGGAACTCCAAGAAATAAAGTATTCCGGGAGTATTATCTGAAGCGGGTTGTGGAAGGCAAAAATAAACAGCAGGCATTAATCTGTGTATCTCGGCGTTTGGTAAATATCGTGTATGGAATGCTGAAAAACCATACAGAATACCGGGAGCCGGAGTAAGAAAGGCTGTTGGTTATGAACAGTTTATGCTAAGATAGAACTAGAAAAACACAACAATGGGTTTACCACCTTTTCCAAAAGAACAGAGAAAAAGGTGCGAAAGTTATAAGCTGGATGACTCAGTGCCAAGGGGGGATCTGAGACTGAATATAAGAAACCTGTATCTGGAAAGACAGGAAAAGAGGCGGCAAATGATGTGCCAAGTTGGGCAAAAGGTAATCGTCCATATAAAGGTGAAAGTGGTAAAGATTTTGCGAAACGTTTAATGGACGAGAAATATGGTGCTGGTAATTATAAGACTGGTCCAGCAAGTGAATACAATAAAATTAAAAAGTGGGGTGATCGCGGATTTGAATAGAATTATACCAAAAGAACTTTATATTATAAAATTTAAAATAAAGCAAGAGGAGTATTATACTTTTTGGTATACAGACGATGTGGATGGATTCCTTTTAGAAAGTAATGAAAAACTGAAATCTTTCGCAAGCGAGAAAGAGGCAAAACGTTTTGCGGAAGACAATAAATTCAAACTAGATAATGAAATTCTACTAATATCGTCGGATATACTAATTAGTTTAAAAATGGAAGAACTAGATTGCAACCTTGTTCTAACATATTGGAATATAATGTCAGATATGGCTCAATCAGTGCACGGTAAGTTTTTAGGAGATAGTGAAGACGATGAAGTTCAAAGCATTTATAATAAACTTTTTTATGGATGCAACTTACCAGCACTTAAAAAGGATGGAGAAGATTTTTCGCCAAAATGGAACGGATATGAAAAAAATTGGATTGTTAAAGTAATTGAAAACGGATTTGAACTTTTATTAAAAGCGTTAAATTAAACTGTTTTCCGCCCGGCTTTGCCGGGCGATATCCCTCGGTCGGGTGGCGTAAAGCCACCTGACCTTTAACCTGCACACTTTTCGACCCTGGCAATATCGGTGGATTTGGAGAGAAATGCCTCTGTTCCACATCGGCTCAACGAGCCGAAATACTCGTTCCATAGTACATCTTTCCGAGCCGGGTCTTAAAACTGGCACCCAGGCGGTCACGCTGCGTCACAAGGCTAAAAGAAGGCGGGGGAGGAATCGCTTGACGGCATACGGCAGGGATATCCGCTCTGCTTTGTAGGAAAAATCCGGAAATCTGCTGGATATTGCGATTGAATCAAAGGATTCCCCTGTTTGATGCCGGAAAATGCCTTAAAACCGATGGTTTGGGCGAAATCAGCTTGTCTGGCGGCATAAGTTTTTTGGGAATACAGGAAAAAGTTATTCAAAAAACAGAGGCCTCCAGCATAACAAATTCGGGCTTTGCCACCCGGTAGTTTTCTCATTTTCAGCAGCATTTTAGAGGCGCCGGGTGGCAGAATCCTGCACATTAAAAAACTGGGTGCCGCCAAGCCACCCATGAATAACGATTGATATCTTTTTTCGACCCATTGAAATCCATTTGTCAGTAAGATTTCAGAAGGAAAACGCAATGGAATCGAAATTGACAGCTACGGCTGCTCTATGTTACAATGACGCACACCCGGGGGTTTAAGGGGGTAAAAACACACCGCTTTCCATACCCCGGAAAAACAGATATTGCAGGAAAAAAACAGAAAAAAGAACACAGCCGGTTCTCCTGCACCATGGAGAGTGGCAGTGTTCTTTTTTTCTGCTGTTACAGGTTGTTGATAAACTTCATAACCCGGATGCCATCACGGAATCCGCCGGTGTGCAAAGCTGGCTCCACATCGGCCATGCGGTCTGTCATGGAATCCAGATACTGTTCCATGAGAGTGTGTTCCTGCTTTGACAGCCGGTTCAGTATGCCCTCTGCCTGGTCCATCAGCAGGCGGGAGTTTTCCTGTTCTGCCGGAGTCCGGGCCGACTTCATTTCCTGCACAAGAATTGAATCCGCTCTGTAACCATCATGTCCAGTAATTCTTGCTCGTTTATGGCAATCATCTCCTTCTGTACGACAGAGGATACCGGATATCTGTTTCAAAGTCCATACTGCTATGTGACAAACCAGAGCGTCCATACTGCATCACATTTCACAAATCGGAGAAATCAACGATAAAAGATTTGCAATCACCGGAAACCAGAGCTAACATACACTACACCTCGAAAGAGGAGTAACCTGTAAAGTTTGTAGGTTGTGGAGATGGATAGGCTTATTCCCCCTTGCGATGGCCGTAGCCCCAAGGCGTAAATCGGTGCATAACGCTTATCAGCTGAGGTTGCCGACAGTTCGGCGATTAGGGATGGAGACAGGAAGAGAAGGAAGGATGACATCTGAGAAAAGAAAACATCATCTATGTGGGGATTGACCTGCATAAGGAAACCCACACAGCAGTCATGCTGGACTGCTGGAATACGAAGCTGGGAGAGATTACATTTGGCAATAAGCCATTGGAGTTTCCAAAGCTGGTAAGGAAGGTCAGCCGTTTTGTGACAGAGGATAAGGCGGTGGTATACGGTCTGGAGAACGCCTATGGATACGGACGTGCTCTGGCAGTATGGCTGATTGAGAAAGAATTTCATGTAAAAGACGTAAACACGGTATTATCCTACGCCCAGAGAAAAAGCGTACCCATGTACCAGAAAAGTGACAGTTATGATGCAGAAGCCGTGGCTCTGGTGCTAATCAATATGCTGGACAAACTGCCGGATGCGATACCAGATGATAAATATTGGACGCTGGGTCAGTTGGTGAACCGGCGGGACAATATCTGTACCCATTTGCACAGGCTGAAGAACCAGCTCCATGAGCAGCTTTGCATGGCATATCCCAGCTATAAGCAGTTTTTCAGCGATATTAGCCGTGCAACAGCATTATATTTTTTCAAGGAATATCCATCGCCGGAACATCTGCTGGGAAAGACAGCGGAGGAATTGGCGGAAGAGCTGCGCCCGGTCAGCCACAATAACTGTTCGGTCAAACGTGCGGAGAAGATACTGAATCTAGTTAAATCTGATGGCGAGACAAGACGGGAGCATCAGGAAAGCCGGGATACGATAACAAAAAGTCTTGTCAGCGATTTAGAGCATTACCGCATTCAACTGGAGGAAGTAAACGAGGCAATCGAAAACTTACTGCCGGAATTTAACTGTACCCTTACCACCATGCCGGAGATTGATGTGATAACGGCGGCGAATATGCTGTCAGAGATAGGTGAAATCACCCGCTTTCCCAGTGCGGATAAGCTGGCGAAGTTTGCCGGGATAGCGCCAGTCAATTTTTCATCGGCAGGAAAAGGGAAGGATAAGTGTCCGAAACAGGGAAACAGGCGGTTACAGGCAATCTTTTATTTTATGGCAATCCAGATGATACAGGTATCAACAAACGGAACTCCGAGAAATAAGGTATTCCGGGAGTATTATCTGAAACGGGTTGCGGATGGAAAGAATAAACAGCAGGCATTAATCTGTGTATCCCGGCGCTTGGTAAATATTGTGTAGGGGATGCTGAAAAACCATACAGAATACCGGGAGCCGGAGTAATAAAGGCTGACAGTTACGAGCAGTTTGTGCTAAGATAGAACCAGAAGAAGCACAACGATTGGTTTACCACCTTTTCCAAAAGAACAGAGAAAAAGGGGCGAAAGTTATAAGCTGGATGACTCGGTGCCAAGGGGGATTCTGAGACTTAATATTCAGGAGAATTAAAGAAAGTAGATAGTAAAGATGCCGCAGCGGATGCTTTAGCAGAAAGAATTGGCGGAGAATCCAGAGTAAAGTTCTCTAATGACCCCAACGGGCGAGAATTTGATGTAGTAAGTGATGATTATATTGCACAAGCAAAACCAGATTTGAAATCTTATGGTCAAAGTTGGAGAAAACAGACTAAAGCAACCTTTGAGGCAGCAAAAGCAACTGGAAGGAAGGCATATTTCCAATTTGAAGGTACACCTGCAGATGATATATTACGCAAAATCGCTAAATATGGTGAAAGATATTGGAAGTCCTGAGGAAATGCGGGAAAAAGCAAAAGAAGGTTATTTTGTCAGAGATCCGGAGAGAAACCAGGTATACTGTCCGGCAGGAGAGATTCTGAGACAGAAGAGCATAAAGAAAAACGGAAACATTCGCTATGTGAATAAAAATGCCTGTAAACACTGCCCAAACCGTAATAAGTGTTACAAGGGAAAAGGTGAATGGAAAGAGATTGATTTTACCAAAGACCAACGGATAAAACCATGTAAGGACTGGCTGAAAGCAGAAGGAAAGAAAGCGGAGGAAACGAGAGCAGATGAAAAATGGCACTATGAGAAAAGAAAGGTTGTGAAATTTTTTCTGAAACCAGACAAAGAAAAAATGAGCCAGAGAATGTGCCTGTCGGAGCATCCATTTGGAACAATAAAACGAGCGATGGGAGCCACTTATTTTCTATTGAGAGGGATACGAAAAGTGGCTGGGGAGTTTGCGCTCTTTTGTCTGGGATATAACCTGGAACGGGCGAAAAATCTCCTTGGATTTCAAAAAATGATGGAATTGATGGAACAGGCATAAGCCTCTTTGTTCACTCTGTGTATTTTATTCAGTTTTCAATGTCACAGATGAAAGAAAGGGGCTAAATTTATACCTAAAGATAAGGTTTTCGGACAGACTGAGGGGGGAACTTTGATGAAGAACATATTGAAATACTGTACTTTGATTTTTCTGCTTAGTGCCATTTCTTTTCCTGCATATGGCGGAACTTGGCTTCGTTATGGGGTGAACTATACTTTTACGGCGGGCAGCCGGGGAACCGTGGTGCAGTGATTAATGCATCTGTCAAAGAAGTGTGGAACGATGTATATGAGGCCAAACTGGATGGGCAGATTATGAAAAGCCAATGGTTGGGATACTGTCATCCAATCTATAATCCGGACGAGCCTAAATGGTGCTATTTTAAAGAGAATGGCAAGGAGGCTATGGATTGGACTCAGATTGATGGAAATTGGTATAATTTCGGCGGCGGCGGAACAATGATTACCGGTTGGTATCGGACGGATGGAAATTATTATTATTTTGACCCGGTTACTGGAATTATGCAGACATCTGGAACAGCAATGCGAGATGGGGTAACCTATGAATTTCAACCGGATGGACTTTCCCAAAAAATCGATGGACTTCTGATAGCGGAAGCGGGCGATACCGATGGTTGGGTTGAAGAAAATGGGATATGGTATTACTTGCGTGACGGTCAAAAAGTGATGAATGAGTGGCTGCAGGATGGGGATAACTCTTATTATGTAGGGGAAGATGGCGCTATGTATACCGGTAGTCATATTATGGACGGCTGTCTATATATGTTTTCTTGGAATGGCAGGTTGATGAAGGACGGAAAACAAACATATAGTAATGGAGTGAAGTATGTTTTTGATGGGACTGGGAGAGGTGTCCCGGCAGAAATGAACGCTGAGGAACGTATGCGCTATTCAGCGAGTACTATTTGGTGCGAAATGACGTATGAAAAGAGTACCCTTTTCCGAAAATGCGTTGCATTTTGCTTGTTGGGAAGTATCCCAAACCCTCTGAAAAATCTCTCAAACCTTATCTGTCTGGATAAGGGGGATCTGTTGCATTTCTTCCCTCACTATATACAACACCGGACAAGGCGGTTTTGCCGAAGTTTTGAGGAAAAATCGCAATGCCTTTATGGTTTATTTTACTGTCTACTCCACACTACAAAGTTTGTAATTTCCTTTCCCGATTTTCATTACAATTCCGTCTGCTTCATATTGATTTAGGATTCGCTGTAACTGGCGTGCGCTGCAATTTAAGTGAAAAGCCGCCTGCTGCAAGCCTTTCATTTCTCCGCCGCTGCATTTATATTTCATGTATGTTAAGACACGCTGCTTCAAACTTGCCGGGGCAGCGTCAAGTATGGTAATAGATTCCATTTTTTGAGTTAAGGATTCACATACCAGTTGTAAGAATTTGCAGTTTTGAAGCAGTGCGCTTTTACTTGCTTCGACAGACAAGGTAAGACAAACGACATCATCATTTGCTTCTGCATAAACATTGCTTGGTTTACTTGGGAAAATTTCCATTTCGCCGAGCAAATCATTTTTTCTGCCGTTTGCAAGAGAATACACCGACCCATCATCTCTGATAAAATAAATACTTACTATACCTTGAATAATGATTTGGAATAGGTGTTCTTTTTGCAATGGGGTGGAAATAAATTCGCCCTTTTTATACTGCGTAACAAATAAATATTCTCTTAAGTTGCCCATTACGGATTCAAATTTGGTTTGCTTCAAATAAGTTTCAATGCGTGCACTGTCATAAAATCTTTTCATACAATTTCTCTCCAAACAAGACACATGTCCGGTTCTTTCTTTGTAAGTATAGCGTATAATGATGACGATTACAAGAAGCAGAATGTGGAGGTTTGGGATTGATGACAACAGTATTTGAAGAAGAAAACATTTCAAAAGCAATTTTGCGTATGGGATTACCCGCCATGTTAGGGCAGCTCACAACGCTGATTTATAATATTGCAGACACCTTTTTTGTGTCCTTGATGAAAGAGCCTGCAATGATTGCCGCAGTGACGCTATGCACACCAATTCTTTTGATTATCATGTCGATTGCGTCCATTTTTGGCATGGGCGGCAATAGCGTGATTGCAAGGCTATTAGGAGAGGATAAATCCAAAGAGGTCAAAAGAACACTGAATTTTTGTTTGTACGCAATGGCATTTGCTGGGATTACCATTCTGCTCGTCGGCATTCTCTTTATGGGGCAGATTGCAAAGCTGTCGGGTGCAGACGCAGAAAATATAGCTTATACCAATGATTATTTGAGATATGTTTTTCTGGGCGCACCCTTTATTATCCTTTCCAATGGATTAGTCCACTTATTTCGCTCGGTTGGATTTATTAAAGAAAGTACGATTGGATTGGCACTCGGAAACTCTATCAATATCGTGTTTGACTTTGTTTTTATCGTATTATTTGGCTGGGGAACGGCGGGTGCTGCTCTTGCCACGTCCTTTGGTTTCTTCGGTTCCACGATTTATTACCTGGTCTGTATGATAAAAGCGGAGAGAAACGGAAATCCGTTGGTATCACTTGCGATAAAAGATTTTGCACCGAACAGAAAAATGGTGGACAGCGTAGTAAGTATCGGAATCCCCGGTGCGCTGATTACCGTTCTGCTCAGTGTTTCCAATATCGTTCTCAATAACTTTATTGGAAATTACGGCTCCGACGCGGTTGCATCATACGGAATTGCCTATAAAGTGGATATGGTTCCGATTATGCTGTCGGTTGGTCTTTCACAGGGCGTTGCACCGTTGAGTGGGTATTATTACGGCGCAGGGAAAAAAGAGCGTGTGTCGCAGGCGATGAACTTATCTATTATTTATGGAATCTGTTTGGGAGCAATCTTTTTAGTAGTATTTTGTTTGTTGGGGGCAGAACTGGCAGGCGTATTTCTTCATGATGAGTCATTGGTACAGCAAGCGGGATATTTTATCAGCATTTTAGGTTTGTCAGCCCCCATGCTCGGTATCATCAACATGGTAACAAGCTATTTTCAGGCGCTGGGCGTTGCGATAAAGTCTTTGATTATTACAATGATGAGAAACGTTGTTTTGTTTATCCCGGCAGTGGTACTTTTAAACAACTTGTGGCAATTAAACGGTGTTATCGCTGCACAGCCGGTTGTGGAAACGGTTTTGGCGATTGTCTGCATTGTAATGTATGCAAGAGATTCAAGTTTGAAAAAGATTGTACAGACTGCGGGGTAAACTGATCCATAGTAAGATTAGTGCCACCTGCAACAAAGCCGTTACTCTAACGGAAAACGATTGTTACAGCGTTAAGCGGCGGTATCAAATGCTTAACGTATTGGGAGGTATTGCCATGTCCTGTTTTTATGTGCTGAATCATTGTGAATCATCAAAAAAATCCTGTTTCCTGCAAAGGGATTTTGCGGCTATGAAGATGAACAAACAAATCATATTGACTGCTTAAATAATTCATATTACCCAAATGCCTATGCCGTTTTATGCAGTGTGGGCGTTTGTTGTAATACCCCCTACCGGGAAGAAAGAGGGTGATTTCAGATGATTTATTCCGAGTAGTACAAGGAGCGTATAGAATGTGCTTTTGCCGCCTTTTGCAAGGTTGTCCTTCGCCATACCGCTTTCAATGCCTATCGTGACATTGGCAGAAAGCAGAAGCATGAAATATCCCTTGAATATCTCATGGAAGAAAAATATTTCAAGCCGTCTACAACAGACAGCTACTTTGAGAAGCAGAGCAAGCCAACTGTCTATCATGTATGTGGTAAGACTGTCATTATCGGGAATGAGCAGTTAGGACAAGCCTTTTCTGTTCTGTCAGAGCAGAGGAAAAACGTGCTTGTTTTGTACTTCTACTGCCATTACACAGACGCAAAAATCGGGCAGATATACGGGAAGAGCAGAAGCACAGCAAACTACTGGAAGTTAGCGACGTTGAAACAGTTGAGAAGAGAATGGGAGAGGTTGGAACATGAGCGAGAAGCTGATACCATTTGAAACGATTGAAAAGGCAGTTGCCGGAGAACCGGAAGCGGTCAATGCTGTCCTGCAACATTACCGAGGGCGCATAAAGTATCTGTCTATGTATCAAGGACACTTCAATAGCGACATTCAAGACAGTTTGTAAATGCAGCTTGTAAAAGCAATCCTTAAATTTCGCATTGACAGGTAGTGAATAGCAAAGCCTTGCAGCCTTTCGTTTCCATTCCGGCAACTTACAGGTAGAAAAGAATTGGGAGAACGGAAAGGAAGGGAATTGATTAAATCAGTAATTATTTCATCTTTACTTTATATATCTTTATTTAATTGCGTTGGATTTTCCAACGTAGGTTTTTCCAATGTTGGAAAATCCAATGTAGGTTAATCCAACACTGGAAGTCGTAACTGCACGATCACTTTATTTCATGTAAACAACTGCATGAATTGCCATAGTATTGTTACGCAGTAGGGGGTAAAAAAGCCTTGATTTATGCGCTTTACAGACACGAAAATATCAAGAGCAAGGGTTTTATACCTTTTCCCTCAAAAATGACGTTCTACTGCGTAAGAAAATAGAAAAACGGTGTGTACCGTTTTCTTGCAGTACACACCGCTTTCGTTGCAATCCTGTTTGTCAGCCGTTAAGTTAGTTTTCTTGTGATACTTCCTTATCGGTGTTCATCATATGGAAATCCCCTGGATAGTTCGTTAAATATACATAGACCTTACCGTTCTTCCATTGCATGTACCAGCTCCACGATCAGTTCATGGGTGGGAGCAGGCACGCCGCATTTTTTGGATGCGCGGACTACGGAACCGCTGATGGTATTGACCTCGGTCTTCCGTCCGGCGCGCAGGTCGGCGCAGATGGAAGTGATGCCCTCCGGTGAATTCTCGGAGGCGGAGCGCACTTTTTCTGTGATGGCCGCCTCATCAGCAGTAAGGCCGAGACCATGCGCCACCTCTACGGCTTCGTGGATCAGGCGCCTGGTGATGTTCCATGCATGTTCATTTCCGGCGATAAAGCCCATGGGAACCTGCAGCACCCCGGTCACTGCGCTTAAGGAAACGTTGGTGAACAGCTTATCCCAGATCAGCTGTTGGATATTGTCATGGATATGCCCCTGAAAGCCGCAGTTATCCAGTACTTCGGCAAGCTTTGGGAGAAAGCCTTCCCTGTCTGCTTCCAGCATTCCGATGTTGGTGTTGCCTGCTCCGCCGCGGCGCACATGGCCAGGCGCCAGGACCGCGCCGTTGTCCCCTGTGGTTCCGATGATAATACGGTCCACCGGGACAAATTCAGATAAAATGTCTTCATGGCCGGAGCCGTTCTGCAGGGTCATCAGATAGGTATCCGGTCCGATGATGCCCCTGTTGTTGTCAAGCGCAGAACGGGAGAACAGGGCCTTTACAAACAGGATGATCAGATCCATCGGCTCCAGTCCCGCTGTGGAGGTGACGGCCGTCGGGTGATAGACGACGTCATTTCCGCCCTCCTGGACGGTCAGGCCGTGCTCATTGATGTGATCCACAATTGCCTGGTTGGTGTCCACCAGATATACATCGTTATGTAAGGATAAATGTCCGCCGTAGATGGAGCCCATGGCTCCGGCGCCGATTACTGCTATTCTCATAAGAATTACCGTCCCTTCTACATCTGTGCTTATCTGGAGAATTCAGCCAGCCCTTCGATCGCATAGGCGCGGATCGGGCAGGAATCCAGTCCCTTGATCGGAAGCGGGGAGTAGGACATGAAGAAGGTATCGGTGGTCAGCTCCTCTAAGTTCTTGAGCACTTCCAGGAACACACAGTTTACTTCCATCAAAACATCATGGAATGCACATACATCCGTGTTGTTGCTCTCGATGGAGACGCCGTCGCCAAAGCCCACGCATTTTACCTTTTTGTCACGGAACCACTCGGCGGTCTCACGGCAGATGAAGAGACGTTTGTCCTTTTCCGTGTTGGAATCCGGGGTAAACGGAGCCAGCTTCATCGGGGAATCGATGATAACAATATCGCCCTCCTGGATGCGGTCGCCGCAGGCTTTTTCCAAGTCCTCACCGGTGATCTTGTGGTTCGGCTCGCAGCCTTCAATGTTTACATAAATAGCACGTCCCATAAAGGTGGTGATCGGAAGGGCTTCTACGTCCGCCCAGTTGTCATTGTGATGATACGGACACTCCACATGGGTTCCCAGATGGCTGGTCAAGTCCATGATCGTGTGGAAATCCGGGATCGGGCCTCCGGTGTTGAAGCGGGTCAGCCCGCAGCGCCTGCTCTCGGTCTTCGGATCTAAAACCTTCGTTAAATCTACTACACGTAAATTGCCTAACTGAAATGCACTCATCTTGAAATACCTCCTGAAAATATTTGATAGTGGGACTGCAAAAATTCCTGTATGCCGGAATCCTTCTGCTACCTGCATTATAGCAGTATACCGGTATACCGGTCAAGCGTTTTTTTGTTGACGGGAAAAGAAATTTAAGTTATGATGGTATATATTGATAACAGGAAGATGCGCTGCGGGTTCAGGGCAGAGGAGAAGCAGGGCAGCAGGGGAGCAGGAGGATACATACATGGTCAGCAAAAGTCCATTGCAGATTCAGGCATACGATTATCTGAAAGAGATGATACTTTCCGGGAAGCTGGACCCGGATGTGCTGTACTCAGAAACACGTATGTCTGCGGAGATAGGAGTTTCCAGAACACCTATGCGGGAAGCCATCCAGTGCTTGAGCCAGGATGGTTATATCACTGTAGTACCCAGCAAGGGTTTTATGCTGAGGAAGCTGAACGAGAAGGATATGGAGGAGACCATTCAGATCCGCTGTGCGATCGAAGGCTTCTGTGTCCATGTGGCTGCAGCAGAGGCAGATACAAAGAAAGGGCAGAAGCTGTTGGCGGTTTTGGAAAAACTGCTTGATAAGCAGGAGAAGGCGTTAAACAGTAAAAATGGTCCCAGCCGGGACAACCTTGAGAATGGGATCTGGAGTACAGCCAGCTTTAACCAGTTCATGGAATATGATCACCAGTTTCATCTGGCGCTGGTTGATTATGTTGGGAATCAGGAGTTTAAACAGACGTTCCAGCGTCTGATGTATTTGATCCATCTGACAACAAAGGGTGCATTGGCGGTTCCTGGCCGGACAGAAGATACACTGAAGGAGCACCGCCTGTTCTATTCTTATCTGAAAGAGGGGGATGGAGATGCGGCATATAAGCTGATGATGGTACATCTGATGATGCCGCTGACGATGCATATTGCGTGATGATTTCAGCGATCAGCCTTTTCCAACTGATTTCCACCTTGCCTGCCCCACGAAAATAAGCTATAGTAGATACAAAATGTAAAGATACGGGGTGTTTGCCAATGACAATTTATGATATAGCAAAAGAAGCTGGTGTGGCAGCCAGCACAGTTTCCAGGGTGATCAATGAGAAACCGGGCATCAAGGCGGAGACAAGGCAGAAGGTACAGGAGCTTTTGAAAAAGTATAATTACATACCGGATGCAGCGGCAAGGGGGCTGGTGATGCAGTCCACTAAAATCATCGGGATACTGATCGTGGATATCCGTGTGACCCATCATATAGACAGTGCATTTGTGATCGAACAGGAGCTGACGAAGCGCGGCTACTGCTGTATTACCATGAGCACCGGCCCAACGGATGAGAAGAAGGCAGAATACATCCGCATCCTGGAGCAGCGCCGGGTAGAGGGCGTGATCCTGATGGGATCCATGTTTACAACGGATGCAGTCAAAGAAAGCATCCAGCGGCATCTGCCGAAAGTCCCGGTGGTGATGGTGAACGGTTACCTTGATCTGCCGAATGTTTCGGGGGTGATCGTGGATGAGGACGCCGGGGTGATGCAGTGCGTGGACCTTCTCATGAAAAAGAACAAGCGGAAGATCGGTTTTATACTGGACTCCCATTCGCCGGCCAACTCAAGGAAACAGCAGGGATACCGTGACGGGATGCGCCGCGCTGGTATGCCGGAGGAGGCACTGTGGATGTACGAGGCTGAGGAGAGCTCCGTAAAGGGTGGTTATGATACCACAGTACGGTTGATAAAGGATCATCCGGATGTGCAGGGGATCATCTATTCTATTGATCTTGTGGCTGTTGGAGGGATCCGCGCGGCATATGACTGTGGATATTCGGTGCCGGATCAACTGGGGCTGATCGGAATTGACAACAGTATTTATGGGGAGATCTGTATGCCCAGGCTTACGACTCTCAATAACAAGCTGCAGGAGCTGAGCGAGGCGGCAGCGGGGATTCTCCGGGAAGGGCTGGAGGGAAAAGTACAAAGTAAAAAAATGATGCTGTTCTCGGAGATCATTGAACGGGAGAGCACTTGAGATGGAACAGGAAAGACCCGGAGGGCGGCAGTAAAAAGATGTATTCTTTTTCTGCCGTTCGCCGGGTCTGTTGTTTTTGGCGGAGGTAAATCGTGATGCAGAAATGATTTACTGTATGGAGATTAGGAGAATACAGAGCGACATAAACTGCAATCGATTTCTAAATTGAAAGAGTGGGAAACTCTATGGGTGTACAATGTGCATAAAAATAAGCCAAAAAAAACGTGCAAAAGTACAATAAATATATACTTGAAAACCATAAATCCATATGATATTATAAAAATACAAACCGCAATCGATTGCAAAAAAACAAAACATCTACAAGTGTAAAGCAGTAGAGATGCAGATGACCATAAAGGTTGTTTTAAGACATGACCGCATCACAGGTCTGAAAAAAGCGGCTGAAACTGCCAGGAATATTTCCAGGGGAGCAGTGAAAGCGTAATTTGTACATAATACGACCATACTTGACAAGGTTTGCATAATGTGTACGTGAATTTCGCAAAACATATAAAATCTTAACAAAATATTTATGGTTATTTTGTATAATTTTGCGATAAAAAGTAATTGAAACAGTTAAAAAATTGTGATAAAATCATAACACAATCGATTGCAAAAATTGTAGATGTACCAAAATGACGTAGAAGGGGATTAAAACAATGTTAAGAATCAAGTACGAGGATCTGGCAGCAGAATTCAAGCGTGTATTGGTCAGCAGAGGTTTTAACGACAAGAATGCATTGGACGCAGCAACAGTTTTTGCACAGAATAGTCTGGATGGTATTTACAGCCATGGGATCAACCGCTTCCCAAGAGTGGTTGAGTATCTGGACAAGGGTGAGATCGATCCTGATGTGGTAGCTACCTGTGAACTGTCTATGGGCGCGATCGAGCGCTGGGAAGGGCACAGAGGTTTCGGTCCGCTGAATGCAAAACAGGCGATGGACCGGGCCTGTGAGCTGGCAAAGCAGTATGGGATCGGTATGGTCGCGCTGGGGAACAGCAATCACTGGATGCGCGGCGGCAGCTATGGCTGGCAGGCAGCCAATGCCGGTTGTATCGGTATCTGCTGGTCCAACACCATGCCCAATATGCCGGCATGGGGCGGCAAGGACCGGAAGATTGGCAACAACCCGCTGATCCTTGCGGTACCGAAGAGCAATGGAGACCATGTGGTTGTGGACTGTGCGGTGTCTCAGTTTTCTTATGGAAAGATAGAGGAGGCCAGGCTTAAGGGACAGCAGCTTCCGGTACCGGGCGGTTATGATGAGGAAGGCAATCTGACTACAGACCCGGCGGCGATTGAGAAGACCTGGAGGGTGCTTCCGATGGGATACTGGAAGGGCAGCGGCATTTCCATCCTGTTGGATCTGATGGCTACGGTTCTGACGGATGCCAATTCGGTACAGAAGATCGGGACCTTTGGCGATGAGATCGGATTGTCACAGATCATGATAGCCATCGACCCGGGCAAATTCAACGACACAGAGACCACTGACCGGATCGTGGATGAGCTGGTAGCAGATATTAAGTCCTCCACGCCAATCCAGGCGGGCGGCAATATATTCTATCCGGGTGAGATAGAGATCAATACCCGCAGGGACAATTTGGAAAATGGCATTCCGGTCATCGAAGAGAAATGGGAAGCAATCCTTAAAATGTAAAGGAGAGAGCAATGATTTTTTCATCTATATATGCAAAGGATGGTTTCGGAAAATATCCGCAGGCGATCCAGACTGCACTTGAGTATTTAAAAGCGAATGATTTTACAAAGATGGAGCCCGGTGTTTATGAGATCCAGGGCAGGGATATCTACGCCCAGGTTATGGATGCCCAGACCGGGGATATCACGGAGAAACGTCCAGAATGCCATGAGAAGTTTGTGGATGTGCAGTTTTTGGCATCCGGAAGGGAACGCCTGGGATTCACTCCGGACACCGGAGACTATGAGGTGGACGAGCGCTTTGACGACAGGGATCTGATCTTTTACAAGGCTGTGGAACATGAAGGCTTTGTGGAGGCAGTACCGGGATGCTACAGCATCTTTTTCCCGGCGGATGTACATCGTCCGGCTATCGCGTCCGGCGAGCCTATGAAGATCCGTAAGGTTGTGGTAAAAGTGAGTGTGGACCTGCTGTAACGACGGCTGGGATGAGCGCCGCCAGGGTCCGTGCGGCATTGGAAAATATGTGATTTACGGCACTGCCTAAGGGAGGGCGGGCGTAAAAATATTATAAAAAGAGAAGGGAAAGAGTTATGAAGAAAAAAGTATCACTTGTATTGGCAGGAGCTATGGTAATGGCATCACTGGCAGGCTGCGGCGGAGGAGCATCTGCTACCGCAACGACAGCAGCGCCGGCAGCAGGCGGGGATGCGGCAGGAACCACTGCAGCAGCGTCTGATGTGAAGGCAGACTTAAACCTGATCATTGCCTCCAACCAGACTTCTTTAGACAATCCTTATTCTTATGGTATGGACAAGTTCAAAGAGGTTGTGGAGGAGAAGTCCGGCGGCAAGATCCAGGTAACCGTACATAAGGGGACCCTGGGGGAGAACGAGAACGAGCTGGTTGAGAAGCTGGAGATGGGCGCTGTTTCCATGGTAGTTGCGTCCCCGGGCTTTATGACTGCGATTGGTGTTCCGGAGGTGGATATCTTCTCCTTAAACTACCTGTTTGACAGCTTCGACCACTGGGAGAAGTGCCTGGACGGTGAGTTCGGCGCCAAGATGAAGGATATCGTAAAAGAGAAGACCGGAAATAACTTCCGTATCATGGCATACTGGTCCTCCTCTGTGCGTGATTACTATGGTAAGAAAGCAGTTACCAAACCGGAGGATTTAAAGGGCATGACCATCCGTACCCAGTCTTCCCAGGTACAGCAGGAGTTCTGGAAAGCCTGCGGCGCTATCCCCACTTCAGTAGCATG
The DNA here is from genome assembly GCF_040719375.1 of Clostridium sp. AN503. Classification (NCBI taxonomy): domain Bacteria; kingdom Bacillati; phylum Bacillota; class Clostridia; order Eubacteriales; family Clostridiaceae; genus Clostridium; species Clostridium sp. AN503. The sequence continues at coordinate 32,187 of NZ_JBFDTP010000002.1, forward strand.
GGGCGAGCTGTATCAGGCACTGCAGCAGGGCGTTGTGGATTCCGCAGAGAACGACTACACCAGCTTCATGCTGAAGGAGCACCACAAGACCCCCAACGGGCATTTTATCTCTGAGACCCACCATGACTACACCACCCGTCTTCTGCTGATGAACGGCAGCTTCTATGACAGCCTGACCGACGAACAGAAGCAGTGGATCGACGAGGCGGTTGAGGCCTGCACCAAGGAAGAGCGTGAGGTTGTTTACCGCATGTTCAAAGAGTCCAAAGAGAAAGTTATTGCTGACGGCGCAGAAGTAACCAACTTTGAGGATGTGGATATCGATGCATTTAAGGCGCTGGCCCTTCCGATCCAGGACAAGTTCGCAGCAGACAACAATATGGCTGCAGAGCTGGAGATGGTTCGTGCGGCAGCAAAATAAAAATATCAGATGATTCATGAGACTCAGCAGCCACCTGGGAGACTGGGTGGCTGCTGCTCCGTTTGAAAACCGGCTGTGTACCGGCTGAGAGCGTGTTGAGATTATAAAAGGAGAACCAAGTATGAAGAAAGCGATTGATTGGTTGCAGAAAATCCAGATTGCAGTCGGCGGCTTCTTCCTGTGTGTATTCCTGCTTACTGTTGTCTATCAGATGTTTTCCCGCTATTTGGGGATTGCGGCTACCTGGACCGAGGACGTGTCCATGTATTCCTTTATCTGGGCAGTATTCATGGGCGCAGGCGCCATGGTATATGAGAAACGTCACTTTGCCTTCACTTCTATCAGTGACATGATGAAGAATGACAAGATCAAAAGCATCATTGCGGTTATTATTTCCCTTATCATGCTGTTTTTTGCCATACTGATGGCGTATTACGGATATAAGGTGACAAAGCAGTTCTGGAACTATACCTGGAACAATATCCCCTCTTTCAAGAGAGGGCCGACCTGGCTGTGCCTGCCGATCTGCGGCGTTACCTCGGCTATTTATCTGGTGCAGCAGATCATTGAGGAGATTGGCAGTATTGTGAAAGGAGGCGGAAACTGATGGGTGCTTTGTTGGTTATCATGTTTGTTGTTTTTGTGGCGATCGGTGTTCCGATCTCCTTTGCACTGGGAGTTGTGTCCTTTACCGGTATCGCTTCCCTGGCGCAGATCCCGAACACGGTTGTGTTCTCCAAGATGTTCAATGGTTTAAACAGCTTTACCCTTTTAGCGGTCCCGCTGTTCATTCTCGCGGCGAACCTGATGAATGAAGGTGAGATCACCGAAAAGCTGATCGACTGCTGCAACTCCATGGTCGGACATTTCCGCGGCGGCCTGGCTTATTCAAACGTATTGGTATCCATGATCTTTGCGGGGATCTCCGGTTCATCCCAGGCGGATACGGCCGGTGTCGGCAAGATCTTCATCCCGGCTATGGAAAAGCAGGGATACGACAAGGGGACTTCCGTTGGCGTCACAGCGGCGTCATCTACCTTGGGGTCGATCATTCCGCCCAGTATCACCATGGTCGTGTACGCGGGTATTGCCAATGTCAGTACGGGAGCGCTGTTTATGTCCGGCCTGGTGCCAGGTATCTTGCTGGGCCTTGCCATGATGGCGGTGGTCAAATTCTATTCCAAGAAAAAGAATTTCCCGAAATGTGAGCGGGTGCCGGTGGCAACGGTGATCCGTCAGACATTGCAGTCCTTACCGGCCCTGTTTACTCCGATCATCCTGATCGGCGGTATTGTATCTGGTATGTTCACTCCGACAGAGTCCGCGGCTTTTGCCTGTATCTATGCGCTTTTTGTAGGTATCTTTTTCTACAAGACCATTAAGGTGAGGAACTTACCCAGGATCCTGATCGAGACCATGAAGCTGTCCTCCCTGTCCCTGTTTGCGCTGGCTACGGCAAACGCGCTGGGCGAGCTGCTCAGCTACTATCAGCTGAACGTGGTGGTACAGCAGTTCTTTACCAACATGCCTGGCGGCAGACTGGTATTCTTACTGGTGGTGGTTGCATTCTTCATGTTTGTTGGTACCTTTATGGATGCGGTCCCGGCTATGATCCTGTTCGTGCCGATCATCCTGCCGTCATCTACGCTGTTGGGGATCAGCCCGATCATCCTGGGCCTGATCATCGTTGTTACCCTGGCTCTGGGCCTGGTAACTCCGCCTTACGGCCTGTGCCTGCTGATCGCTTCATCCATCAGCGGGATCAAGATCGAGGACGCGTTTAAGGGAACCTTGCCTTACTTCCTGTCCTCCCTCGCAGTATTGTTTTTACTGGTACTTTTCCCAGATCTGTGGCTGGCGATCCCGGCTACCCTTTTCCCGGGGTTGTTCTAAACAAAAAGGAGCCTGTCCTGGATGCGCGGGCAGGCTCCTTTTTGTTTTACATCAGGTGAGCTTTCCTGCATATCCGCAGCAGCTTTCCGTCCAAAGGGCATATCCGTCAGTTCCTCCTCCGTGACAGTTTTTGTCAGGATAATAAGGATGCCGTAGATCACCATGGCAAGCGGAACGCTTACAAGGAGGCCAAGCTGGTAGCGATGGGTTACTGATGTGACAGCCGTGTATACACCGTATGCGGCTGCGCCCATAACTGCGGAAGAGACAAGGGGGAGAAGGAAGGTGGTCTTTACTTCCTGCTTATAATCCAATGTTTTTCCAATGGCGATCCAGTTGAGGATGCACACCACCAGGGCGAAGGTCACGTTGCCGATCACAAGGCCGTAAACGCCCATGCCCATAAAGTTCAGCATGATATACACTAACGCTGCGTGGATCACCAGTGAGATGGCGGAGTGGGTGACCGACTTGCGCATCAGGTCAACGCCCTGCAGCACCGAGTTGGTGACGGTGGAGAGGGAGAAAAAGATGACGGCGGGAGAGCCGATCATCATCAGTTCAGCAGTCAGCTTCTGGCTGTCTCCAAAGATCAGGCGCATGATGGGGGCGGCTAAGACGCCCATACCCACAGCGCAGGGGATGGCGATCAGCATGTTGAACTTGACTGTCAGGCTGATCTTATACTTGACCTCATCATGGTTTCTCTGCACCCGGGAGTGCACGATGCTGGGGATCATGGAGGTGCCCAGGGCGGAGGCGATGGCGACCGGGACATTGCTCAGCAGACGGTATTTGCTGCTGTAGATGCCTAACAGGTTGGCCCGTTCTTTCTCCACAAATCCCTTTGCGTCCATGATCTGGCCGAACATGGCGTTGTCCACGGAGCCGCTGAGCTGGTAGACGAACTGGCTTAAGATGATGGGGGTCAGGGTCAGAAACAGCATGGTGTAGGTGCTTTTCCAGGACTCCACCGGAATGGACTGAGGCTGGCTCAAGATCCGCGCGTTCTGCCTGCGGTACCGGATCATTAAGATCACCAGGAAGACCAGGGCGGCGACCGCGCCGGATAAGGTACCCAGGGTACCGCCGGATGCCCCGTAGGAGCCCACATTTTCCCGTGCCGCAAACCAGTTCATGAAGAACCAGGATGCAGTAATGCTGACAATGGCGTTGACCACCTGCTCGATGATCTGGGAGATCGAGGTGGGTACCATATTGCCCTGTCCCTGGAAATATCCGCGGATCACCCCCATAATGGAAAATACAAGGATCGTTGGAGCCATGACTTTAAGGGGAAGGGCGCTGTTGGGGCTCTTGAAGATGGTCGTAGTGATCCAGTCTGCTCCAAACAGCAGAATCAGGGTCATCAGGCCGCCGGCTGTGATGCCGAACATCAGACCGCTTTGAAATATGCGTTTTGCGTCCTGATACTGTTCCCGCACCCGCCTGGCTGCGATCAGCTTGGATACCGCCAGCGGCAGGCTGTAGGAGGAAAGGATCAGGCCAATATTATAGATCTCATATGCCGTGCTGTAGTAGCCGTTGCCGTCCGCGCCCAGGATCCGGGTCATGGGGATACGGTACAGCAGACCGATGAACCTTACGATGATCCCGGCGGCAGCCAGGATACTTCCCTGTACTAAGAAATTGCCGGCGCTATTCTGCTTTCCTGGTGCATGATTTGTCTCATTGCTCATAATGGATTCTCCTCATATGTAACTGACGTGGCAGATCATTACTGCAAAAACTGTGGTTCCTCCGGTTAGTATCCGCCGGACCGGCAGGAAATAAACGGAAGGAGCAAAAAAATCTGTCCGTTATAGTATAGCGCAATCCGGGCGGACAGGCAAATAAAATATCGGCCTTAAGTAATTTGCGGCGGTCTGGCGTCAGTCTGGACTGAGTAACCGGGAAATGCCAGTGGAGGAAAAGCAGATGTAGGTTTTGGGGAGTTCCGTCGCTTCGCCGGAAGACATATACTTACCGGAGGCTAGCAGATCCAAATCCACGTCGCCATACACCACGGTCACATTGACAGCAGGCAAATTAAAATTCCAGCCTTCCTTAAGACGGTAGGTGCTAAACTGGTTAAATATATTTGCCAGGGTCTTGTCTAAACCGGTATGGTCCTCTAATTGCCCCCACTTGAGGGCAAGGTGCACTTCATATTCGTCGTCAACCCATACCTTTCCCGGAACTTGATTCTGACGCGCGAAGGCCAGGAATATCTCCGGTATATAAGTGGATGCTAAAAGCCGGTAGGTAGAGGGATTCGTTCCGGTCTTTTCAATGTAGAGCCGGTAAGTGATCTCGGGCGTGCCCTCACGAGTGATCTCGGGTATGCCCCCACGAGTGATCTGATAGATGGCAGGCTGCTTCATGGTGGCCTCCTGGATACAGTCAACCATTGCATCCGGTTGACGGTTTTCCAGTAGATATATGTCTATCAGAAGCTGGTCCCCTTCAGCAATCTTTCCGCTCTTTTCTTCACTCTCAGTCAATGGATAGCCATCCGGGAACGCCCGGGTAAACAGGTCATCGGACTGCCACGGGCTGGCGGTTCTGTTAAGATGGTATGCGGTGGTATAAGCTTCCGGCACAACAGCTTCCCGGGAGAAAAGCTTGCGGGACAGATACAGCGGCATGGTCACTAAGAGCAGCAGAAGGATGCAGAAGCCGCACAGCAGGAAGTTGCGCCGCTTCTGTTTCCGCTCCAGCTCTGTGGCCGGATCCGGCCCGGAGTAAGAGGCAGCCGGGGCTGGCATTCCTGCATAGGAGATCAGATCCGGCCCGTATTTGCCGGTCAGGGACAGGATCATTTCCCGCAGGGATGCTAAGGGTTCTGAAACATCGGGCGGAAGAACGTCCTCTTCCGGGAGCCGTTCCAGATGATAGACCCGGTAAAAGGAGATGACCTCAGCGCGGTTAAGCTCCTCCAAGTGTTCATTCAGCCAGCCGGTCAGGGCGGATAAAAAGTCCGCCTGCCACTGGCAGCGGAAGAACAGCTCTGATTGAAACAGCTCGTCCCAGCGGTCCATGGCCCGGTGCATGTTGCTGGTATAGATATCTACGCCGGACGGCATGTGCTCATGGATGAAACGGATCTTGCCCATGAGATGGTCCACACGCCCGGCAGCGTCCTTTTCCATGCCCTGGAGGATGAGTTGTTCTATATCCGGGGGAGCGCCGGTGTCTCCGGAAGTCCCGGTGTTGGCGGAAGTTCCGGTGTCGGCGCCATCGGAAGTCCCGGAGGCACTGCCGGAATGACCGTAACTATTCTGGCCGCCCCCATGTTTAGCCGCGTCAAGAGCGGCTTCGTAGGCGTCATGAAGCCGTCTGAATTCCTCCGGATGTTCTTCCGGGTGGCACTCACTGCTCTTGCGGGCGTATGCCTGGCGTATGATCTTCTTATCTGTGGTAGGGGAAATTCCTAATTCCTCCCAGCAGGTTTTCAATTTCATCATGTGCTCCGTATGATCTTCCCGGTTTGGGACCGGTCAATAATCCTGATTTTCCAAATAATCAAAGGTTTCCTCAAGCTTTTTTCTGGCGGCAGCAACAGATGCGGGGCTGCCGGTTTTTAAAATATCCGAAAACCACTTAAGCAGGGCAACGATGGTTTCCCGGTCCCGCCCGGTAGTTTCCGTATAGAGCCGTTCTCCACGGGCGATCAGAAGCTGTGCGCCAGCATCCTCCGCCTGATTGAGCTTTACTTTTTGCAGTTCTTTGACCCGGGCGTTCAGTTCCTCGCCGCTCATGCGGAACCGTTTGCTGACAATGACGGTCTCGGCGGTTTCCCCTTTCCGGTTCTGAACCTCCACCTGAAGGATCCCGTTGATATCATAGGTGAACCGTACCAGTACGTCCTCCATGCCCTGCCGCGCAGGCGGCACCGGAAGCTCCAGGGAACCGAGAAACAGATTGTCCCGGCAGTTCATGGACTCACCCTGAAAGACCCTGATCATGATCTTTGTCTGGAAATCCCGGGTGGTGGTATATACCCCGGTCTTACTGACCGGAAGGACGCTGTTGCGCTCAATGAGCGGCGACATGAGAAGATCGTCGGGCGAGCGGTCGCCTAAAACACCGACCCCTAAAGTAAACGGGCAGATATCGGTCAGGATCACATCCTTGATACCGTCCTTCCGTTCTTTGATCCCCGCGTAGATCCCTACGCCCAGGGCGACGGTCTCGTCCGGATTGCCTGCCAGATAAGGTTTCTTGCCGAGAATCGTGGCTATGTACTGCTGCACGGCGGGCATCCGGCAGCTTCCTCCCACCAGGACGATCTGGTCAATGTCGGAAATATGCTTTCTGGCATCCCGCATGGCGCGACGGATAATGCCGTCTAAACGGGTCAGCAGCGGTGCACAGATCTCAATCAACTGGGCCTGGGTCAGAAAAAGGCCCAGCTTTTCACCGTTTCGCTCAAACTCCATCATGGCGGCGGACGTGCAGGTCAATGTCCGTTTGCACTGCTCTGCCCTTTTTAAGAGGAGTGTCTTTTCTTCGGCGGAAAGTTCCTCAAAGACCAGATGATGCTCCCGGCAGAAATGTTCGGCAATGCACTGATCGAAATCATTTCCCCCCAGATGATTGTCTCCGGAGACCGCCTGTATCTCAATGATCTGTTCAAAACATTCCACTACGGACACGTCAAGAGTGCCGCCGCCAAAGTCAATGACCAGGAATTCGGAATTCTCCTCCCCGGTCTGCATCCGGCAGGCCAGGGCGGCAGCAGACGGTTCATTTACCAGGCGCTCTACCTTAAGGCCCGCCAAAAGCCCGGCTTCCCTGGTGGCATAGCGCTGCTCGTCATTAAAATAGGCCGGAACGCTGATCACGGCCTCCTCCACCGGTTCCCCTAAAAATGCTTCCGCGTCCTGCTTAAGCTGTTTTAATATCAGGGAGGACAGTTCCTGGGGGGTGAAACGCCGGTTCCCGATGTGAAATACCTTTTCGGTTCCCATATGACGCTTGAAGGAGGCTGCGCCCCGGTCAGGGGAATGCAGCAGCTTCTCCTTTGCCATGGCCCCTGCCCAGACAGAACCGTTCTCCTCCGCAAACACGATGCTGGGGGTCAGAAATTGTCCCAGAGCATTGGGGATCAACGTAGAGATGCCGTCCCTCCAGACTGCGGCAAGACTATTGGTAGTTCCCAGATCAATACCGATGATTGCCATAGTGTGAAAACCTCCTGAATTAATACCTTTATTTTACATGATGAAGGCATGTTTGCCTACCCTTAAGTGTGGAAAAGAATACGCAAAAAACAGCTGTTATACTAAAGAAAATATGCTATATTTAATAGGCATTGTATCTGTCGGGCAGGGATTTTGTCTGCAGATGCCGGAGGGCTAAAAAATAACTTTTGAAAGGGGAAATGCAAAATGAAAAAAATAGGATTTATCGGCGTGGGGATCATGGGCAAATCCATGGTACGCAATTTGATGAAAGCGGGATTCGAAGTGGCGATCTATACCAGGACGAAAGCGAAAGTGGAAGATGTGATCGCGGAGGGCGCCGTTTGGCGCGGCACAGTAAAGGAATGTGTCGAGGATCGGGAAGCTGTCATTTCCATCGTTGGTTATCCAAAGGATGTGGAAGAGGTTTATCTGGGGGAAGGCGGTATCATAGCTAACGCGCCGAAGGGCACTTATGTGATTGACATGACCACCAGCAGTCCGAAGCTGGCGGTAAAGATTTATGAGGCAGCCAAAGCAGCGGGGCTTTATGCTCTGGATGCTCCGGTCACCGGCGGAGACAGCGGAGCCAAAGCGGGGACCTTAACGATTCTGGCGGGCGGAGATAGAGATGCGTTTGATGCCTGTCTGCCGGTATTTGAGGCCATGGGGAAGAATATTAATTATGAGGGCAAGGCGGGCAATGGACAGCATACCAAGATGTGCAACCAGATTGCCATTGCAGGAGCCATCGCAGGAGCCTGCGAAGCCCTTGCTTATGCCAATGCCGTGGGATTAGATCCTCAAACTATGCTGGATTCGATCTCCACCGGCGCGGCAGGCAGCGCGCAGATGAGCAATGTGGTTCCGCGGATCTTAAAGGATGATTATGATCCGGGATTTTTTATCAAACATTTTATTAAGGATATGAAGCTGGCGGAAGAAGAAGCCACAGGTGCGGACGCGAAGCTGGGGACGCTGGAATACGTGCTTGGCATGTATGAAGAGTTGGAACGACGGGGAATGGGAGACCTGGGGACACAGGCGCTTATCAAATTTTATCGGTAGGTGGTTTTTAGTGGTGAAGGGGGTTCGTCCGAGAATGGGGGCGGGGAGGCGGAAAAACGGGATCGGCGGCGGATTGTCGTCGGTGAGCCCGTTTTTCCCCTCCCCGCGCTTACGTTACATTCGCGAAGCTGCATCATAGGCCAGATCTGATCTCTCGCATTCTTCTGATTTCATGGTGATCTGGAAGCAGAGGGGGCTGCCTTTCATGCGGTCGGAGGCATAGCTTAAGCCGTTGGTCCGCTCATCCAGCAGTGGGTTGTCTATCTGCATCGGGTCGCCTAACAGGATGACCTTGGTGCCGGAGCCTACGCGGGTGATGAGGCCTTTGGCCTGTTTTGGGGTCAGGTTCTGAGCTTCGTCGATGATCAGGTAGGTTTGGGATATGGAACGCCCGCGGATAAAATTCATTGCTTCGGTGGTGACGATCCCGCGGGCAAAAAGTTCTTCTACCTTGCCGCTCAATTCTTTTTCATTGCGGTAGCGCTCTCCGTCGTCCTGGTCAACTAAGAGCTCCAGGTTATCGATGACGGGGCGCAGGAGCGGGGCGATCTTATCCTGCTCAGAGCCGGGCAGGAATCCAATATCGTCGTCGAACTGGACATTGGGTCTGGTTATCAGGATCTTGCGGTATTTTTTGGAGTCTTTTTCGAAGGTACGCTGCAGGCCGACAGCGAGGGAATAGAAGGTTTTTGCGGTGCCGGCGGCGCCTTTTACGATGACAAGGGGCGCTTCTTCCGCACTGAGCATCAGGGCTTCCTGTAAAAATCGCTGTCCCACATTGCGCGGGCATACGCCGAATGGCTTTTCTTTCAGATATTTCAGAGGTATGACGTTCTTTCCGTCAAAACGGCCCAGAACGGTTTTTTTATCACTGGTTTCAGAATGAATGATGAAAAACTGGTTTGGTACAGGTGAGACGGGAAAACGCTTTTCATCCTGTATGATGTAGATTTCCTGGGGCGGGATCCCTTTTTTACGGAAACTGTTGATGGATTCATCGGGGGCGTAAACGTCCATGCGTCCTGTATATTGTTCTTTAATCGAGGGGGATTGTTCATTGGTGAAGTCTTCGGCAGGAATGCCCAGGCTCTGTGCCTTTAAACGGACCATGATGTCCTTGGTGACGAGGATCAGAGAGCTGCAGGTGGGGGCGAGACCCACGCAGATCTGCAGGATACGGTTGTCATTTATGTCGTTTCGGAAATCATCCGGGAGCCTGACAGAGGTAAAGTTGCTTTCAATGCGTAAGGTTCCGCCGGATTCTAAGGTTACACCTTCTAACAGATTGCCGGACTGGCGGAGCTGTTCTAAAAAGCGGATCACATGGCGGGCGTTGCGGCCGCGCTCGGCATCGTCGCTTTTGAACTTGTCCAGTTCCTCCAGGACAACCATGGGAAGTATGATCTGGTTATCTTTAAAGGCTAGGAGAGCAAGCGGAGACTGGATCAGTACGTTTGTGTCCAATACGTAGGTCTTCTTCATGGGCGTTACCTCGCTGGGATATTTTATTTACTGCTGTTTCTATTACTAATATGTGAGGGCAAAAGGCTTTTGTCCCTGGTATCATTATATAAAGGGGAAATGGGAAAAACAACCTGTTTCAGGTAAAATTTTTGTTAGGTATATAGGGGATGGCGTAAGGGAAAAATAATTGACCTTGTTTCTTGGAGTGGAATTGAGTATAATGACAGCATACGCGACAAAAAGGAGACGATTATGATTTTCAGGATAAAAAGGCTGGCTGCATGGCTGATCCTGTCTGTCATGGTGCTGTGCATGGCGGCTGGCTGTTCTGTCTATGGGATGGCGCCGGAAGATGAGACAGGGCCGCAGGGCAGTACGGAAGTGATATCGCAGTCAGATGGCAGCGCGGGACTGGAGGAACACGGCAGCTACAACACAAAGGAGGAGGTGGCGCTTTACCTCCATACCTACGGACGGCTCCCGGACAACTATATCACCAAGAAGGAAGCACAGGAGCTTGGCTGGGACAGTAAGAAGGGGAATCTTACGGATGTGGCACCGGGCAGGAGCATCGGAGGCAGTCATTTTGGCAATTATGAGGGGCAGCTTCCGGAGAAGGACGGGCGGAAATACTATGAGTGCGACCTGGATTATGACGGCGGTTACCGCGGGGCAAAAAGACTGATTTATTCCAATGACGGTTTGATTTTTTATACAGAGGATCATTACAAGTCCTTTGAACAATTGTACTGAGGAGGGGCAGGATATGAGAAAGATACTGCTGGATTTTAAAGTGACCGGGACACCGGAGCTGGTGCAGGACTATCTTGCGCTGGTATTTGACTTCCCGGAGCACTATGGGAAGAATCTGGATGCGCTTTACGACATGCTGACGGAGATGACGGAGGATACCTGTGTGGGGATCTTCAAGCCGGAGGAGGACCGGCCCGTGAATGCATACCTTAAAAAGGTAAAGCGGGTATTTCAGGATGCGGAGGAAGAAAATCCGCACCTGTGTGTGATTTTCTCCTGTCTGGAGGACAACTATGAAGAAGATGAAGGTATGTTATTATGAAGATAAAATCCATTCGTGATGTAAAGATCAGCGTCAAATTAATGCTGCTTGGCATAGTGAGCATTTTGGGACTGTTCCTGTTGGGGAGCGAATCTGTCTCAACGGCGTGGAAGATCGACCAGGTCGGCGAAGAGCTGAGTGATGTCTGGATGAATGCCGTGATCGTGGCGGAGGAGCTGAATACCACCACTTCAGATTACCGGATACGTGAGAGCCGGCATGCCATCACAACAGATCCGGAGCTGATGGCGAGCCTGGAAGAAGAGCTGGTACTTCTGGAAAAGGATATTGAAGCCAAGTTCCGCGCTTATCAGATGCTTCCCACCCGGGAGACGGACCAGGAGTATATCAGGCAGGCCCAGGAAGTGTGGAGGGATTATCTGGAATGCAGCCGGAATCTGGTCGAGACCAGTAAAGGCAATGACCGGGAGCAGGCTACCGAGCTGATGATGGGAGAATCCCAGGAGCTGTTTAACAAAGCCAGCGGATTGTTCTTACAGGCGGTGGATTATACGAAAGAACAGACTACGCTGGAGCGGGAGCAGGCCAGCCGCCTCTATCAGAGGCTGTCCCACATGAAGCTTTTAGTGATCGCGGGAGTTTCCCTTGTGGTGATCGTCCTGATCCTTTCCCTGATCCGTTCGATCAAGGAACCCTCTGAAAAACTGGCGGACGCGGCACGGAGGGCGACCAATGGGAACCTGGATATCCAGTTGGATTATCAGTCAGAGGATGAGATCGGTATTTTGACCGAGGCCATGAACCTGCTGATCCAGCGGCTCAAGGATATTATCTATGATGAGACCCGGATGTTCCGTGAGATCGCGAACAAGAATTATGAAGTGCGTTCCAGCTGTGAGCAGGCATACCGCGGTGATTTTGCGCCGCTTTTGTATGCGTTCACCAGTCTGCAGAGCTGCCTTAAGGAGCGGAATAAGCAGCACGAGGAGGAAGTGGCGCAGTTGAAAGCACAGATTACGGAATTGGAGAAAAGGATAGAAGAATATGAGCAGAAATGATCGTCAGAGGAGCAGCGCTGTCTGGATGCTGCGGACGAAACGGGCGGATTTTGCGGCGGTGGCAGAGCGGTTCCATATAAGCCCTGTTACCGCGCGGATCATCCGCAACCGGGAGGTAGTTGAGGACAAGGATATAGAGCGGTATCTGCACGGCACGGTCCGGGATCTTTACGATCCCCATCTGTTAAAGGATATGGACCGTGCCGCTGCTTTGATCCTTACAAAGATCCGGGCAGGCGCTCCGATCCGGATCGTGGGGGATTATGATATTGACGGCGTTTGTTCCACGTATTTGCTGTATACGGGCATTTCCCGATGCGGAGGGAATGTGAGCTGCCAGATCCCGGAGCGGATCAAGGATGGATATGGGATCAACGAATCGATCATCCAGAAAGCGAAGGAGGACGGCATCGATACGATCGTCACCTGTGATAACGGCATTGCGGCGCTGGAGCAGATCAGGCTGGCGAAGGAGCTGGGTATGACGGTGGTGGTCACAGACCACCATGAGGTGACGCGGGGGGAGGACGGCGAACAGATCCTTCCCATGGCAGATGCAGTGGTAAATCCCAAACAGGACGGATGTACCTATCCGTTTAAGGAGATCTGCGGAGGCGTGGTGGCATACAAACTGGTGCAGGTGCTCTACGAACTGGCAGGTATCCCCGCAGAAGAGTGGGAAGAAATGATGGAATTTGCGGCGATCGCTACGGTTGGGGATGTGATGAGGCTGCAGGATGAGAACCGGATCATTGTCCGCCTGGGGCTGCGCAGGATGCCGCAGACCAGGAGCCTGGGCTTAAAAGCCCTGGTGGAGGCGTGCGGTTTGGACATCCGGACGCTGACTGCGTACCATATCGGTTTTGTGATCGGACCATGTTTAAATGCCAGCGGAAGGCTTCAGACGGCGAAACTGGCTCTGGAGCTTCTGCTCTGCCGGGAAGAAACTGCGGCGGGAGCGATGGCGGAGGAGTTAAAGCTGCTCAACGAGGAGCGGAAGGACATGACCCAGGACGGGGTGGAGAAAGCCCTTGCTCAGGTGGAGGAACAGCTTTCGGAGGACCGTGTTCTGGTGGTCTTCCTGCCGGAATGCCATGAGTCCCTGGCGGGGATCATCGCCGGACGTGTGCGGGAGGCGTGGAACCGGCCCACCTTTGTGCTGACCAGGAGCGAGGGCTGTGTGAAAGGCTCCGGCAGGTCTATTGAGGCATATCATATGTATCAGGCGCTGTGCGGTGTCCAGGAGCTTTTGCTGAAGTTCGGCGGGCATCATATGGCGGCAGGATTTTCCCTGAGGGAAGAGGATGTGGAGGAATTCCGCCGCAGGCTCAATGAACAGGCACAGCTAAAGCCGGAGGATTTCGTTTCAAAAATATGGATCGACGTGGCGATGCCGTTGGAATACATATCAGAAAAACTGGTGACGGAGCTGAAGGTGCTGGAGCCGTTTGGGCAGGGCAATGAAAAGCCGCAGTTCGCCCAGAAGAATTTAAATATCCGGAGTGTCCGGGTGCTGGGGAAGAACCGGAATGCGGTAAAGCTGGCTCTGGTGACGGAACAGGGCCTTGCCATGGACGGGATGTTGTTCACGGAAGGCGACCGGTTCCTGGAGGAGATGGAAGGGAAACGGGGGATCGATGTGGTGTATTACCCCGATGTGAACGAGTATAACGGGAACCGGACGCTGCAGATCGTGATACGGGAGTATAAGCTGCATTGAGGATGAGGCATCAGGCCCCATCCCCTTTGATCCGGCAGACCGCCCGCCCTTCCCTTGCATCCAGGATCAGGCTGGCGCCGCTGCCGCTGACATCATAGATTTTTATGATCTCGCCCAGCTCCCCGGCATCTGGACAGATCTCATCCAGCACCTCCGGATAACTTTTAAGCATCTCCGGCTGGTACAGGCGGGTCTTGCTGTTGTCGTTGATCGCACCGTAATACACATCAGCCTCTACCATATCCTGGAACATGTGGCTTCCGTAGGACAGTTCCGGGTGATAACCTGCGTCGTTGTAAGCCACTTCGCAGATGGCGCTGAACTGGCTGATCTCCGCGTAGACCACCGGAACCCCCAACTCCGGCGAGGAGGTCCCGATCCTTCCAGGCACCAGGAGCATGAGCTTTTTGTCCGTTTCCTCAAAGTGTTCGTTGATGCTGCCGATCAGACGCGCCACATCTGTTTTCTTCCCATAAGGATATTCATAATAGGTCTGCGGGTTTACCCACACGATATAGTCGATCCGTTCCTCCTTGGAACGGCGCATGGAGGTCCGCCGGATATCAAATAAGATCTCGTGATCGATTCCGGACGGGATCTTAACCTGCTCGGAGCTTGCTGTCTGCTGGGGGCGGCACTGTAAAAGATTCAGTCTCCAGACGCCGTCCTCCGGACTGGTTATGGCGAATTCCACATCTACCGGGCGTTCGTATTCTGCCTCCAGCATTTTTAGAAGCTTCCGCATCATACGGATAAATTCCCGGTTTTCCACCATCCCCTGGCAGTCCGCAAAATAGATTTTCCGGTATATGTGCCTTTCAGCCAGCATCTCCTCCGCGTCCTCGTCGCGGCTGAGCACCATTTTCTTCTGCCATTTGGGCAGCAGCTCTATGATCTGCTCCAACGGTTTGGTGCAGAGCTTTTTCTGTGTAAAATCAAGCACATCCACCTGGCGCTGTGAGAATTTGTGGCGTTCTGCCATGGTGGTCCTTAAGTTGGCCTGTGCGCGGTCCAGCCCGATCAGTCGCGGGTAGTCGTAGGGCGTCCGTTCCACCGCGCGGGTTCCCAGCCCTGCCACCATACGGAGCATACCGGCTTCCGGATTCAGCGATTCCATCCATTTGTAGGGATTGTAGGAACAGCCGACGCCTGCGGCTACAGGCAGATAGAGGTTTTCATAGCTTTGGCCCGCCACCTGCTGGATCAGCAGAGCCATCTGTTCGTCCATGTCCAGGAGATGGCGTTTTCTGCGGTATTCGATGGCCGACTCGTTCATTACGCTGGAGTATACGCGGCGGATGGCGGCTTCCAGTTCCAGAAGCCGTTCATCTGGCGTTCCCTGATTGATACAGAACACGGATTCATATTTCCCTGAGAATGCGTTGCCGTATCCATCCTCCATGATACTGCTGGACCGCACGATCAGAGGGGTATTCCCGTAATGCTCAAGCATCTTTACAAGCTCTTTCTCTATATCCTCCGGTATCTTTCCGTTTCTGAGCCTTCGCTCCAACTCCTCCGTCTCCTGAAAATGCTCCTTCTCAATGCGGTGCCTGGCCTTCAGCTCTTCGCAGTGATTTAAGACCAGATACTGGTAAAACACGCCAGTCCCTATAAAAAAGGAATTGTGCGGCTCTATCTGCTCTGCATATTCCGGCATATGCGTCCGGATCAGTTTTCTGGCAACCACCAGGCCGCACGCTTTGCCGCCGATCACCCCATCGCCGATCTTGCGCTCCCAGACCCGCCTGAAGTCATCTTCTGTAAAATATTTTAAGATCAGATGTTCCATGTGGCTTTCGGTGGTCATAAGCTGGCTGCAGACATAGTTCCGTTCCTCGTCTGTCATCTGTTCTTTTGAAAGAATTTCCGGTAAACTGTTCATTCTTGTCCCCCATTTTCTGTATGATCTGTATGATAAATGTTTCGCGTACCCTGGAAAAGATCTGTTGTTTTTATTCTAATTTATTTTGTGGGCAGAATCAAGGATAACAGTTCAGACGGCGGGAAAATTGGTGCAGAAAACAGTGTCAAGCCTGAACTGTTGCAATTAAGGACAGATGGCAATGCTTGACATCCATTGATTTTGTGAATTATAATTAGTTTTATCAACAAAAAGCAAAGGCGCTGGCGCTTCGCCGGTGCCTTTGATGCTTTCGCGGGAAGGGATTGAACATGGGAGAAGATAAGAGAGTGATACGTACGGTAGTGATCGGTTTTGGCGGTATGGGAAGCAAATATGCGGAGATTTTGGCGGGAGGAAAAGTGAAGGGCTTATGTCTCCAGGGAATATGCTGCCGGAATGCAGCAGGGCAGGAGAAGATACGGGCCCTGTATCCTCAGGCGGCGGTCTATAAGGACGTGGAAGACACCTTTGCGCACAGCGGGGATTTTGACGCGGTGGTGATCGTGACGCCTCATGCCACCCATGTGGAGATCGGGAAAATGGCGTTTGCCCACGGAAAACATGTGATGTGTGACAAGCCCGCCGGTATCAGCGCAAAGGAAGTGCGGGAACTGTTGTCGGCAAAACGCGACGATACAGCTTTTGCCATGATGTTCAACAACCGGACGTCCCCGGCCTTTAAAAAGGCGAAGGAGCTGTTGGACGGCGGCATACTGGGGCGGATGACCCGCGCGGTATGGGTGTGCAACAACTGGTTCCGTTCTCCGGCTTATCACCACAGCGCCCCCTGGAGAAGTACCTGGAGCGGGGAGCACGGCGGTCTTCTGATCAATCAGTGCCAGCACTATCTGGATCTGTGGCAGTGGCTTTTGGGGATGCCGGATGCGGTGGACGCAGATATTGATTTCGGGAAATACAATGATTTTGATGTGGACGACAGTGTAGATATCCGTTTTTTATATCGTGGAACAGGAGACAGGCCGGTCCTGCGCGGTAGTTTTATAAGTGCCAGCGGGGAGAATCCGGGGGTAAACCGCTTTGAGATCTGGGGAACAGGTGGACGGCTTACGATCGATTGTGGAAAAACACTGACCCTGGACAAGAATCTTGTGGATACAGACATCTTCAACCGGGAGAATGCAGAGATCTACGGGCAGCCCGAGCATGAACTTCAGACGATCCATGTGGAGGAGGAACCGGAGGCATATGCAGTGATGTTCCAGAATTTCAGTGACCATTTAAGATACGGCGTTCCCCTGATTGCACCGGGAGAAGAGGGGCTGAAAAGTATTCTGTTAGCCAACGCCTCCTATCTGTCTGCCTGGACCGGCGCTAAGGTGGAATTTCCGATGGATGAGGATCTGTACGTGAAGCGGCTGGAGGAGCTGATCGATCCGCCGGTATAAAAATGTGGGTCTATTTGTGGTAGTTCAGGCCGTTGGTCAAACGGAAGATCATTTAAATATCAACTAAAATGTCAATAAGGAACGTCGACTAAGAGGCAGCTGGAAGATGTTCCTTTTTGATTGCTTACAGATAAATTTTGTGTTATACTGAGTCCCATCCGATAAGCTTTCTTCGCTTATCAGTAATCTGGTATCATGTCCGGGTTTCACCGGCAGATTCCAAACTTAAAAACTACAACACAGGAGGGAACAGCATGAGAAATAAGAATGCAGTTTCAAAGAGTTATCTGTCGGACAGCCAGCGGTTTGCACAGATCTGCAACAATCAGTTGTTTGGCAGCAGAAGGGTCATTGAGCCGGAAAGGCTGCGGGAGCTGGATACGGGCGAACTGGCAATCCTAGGAGACCGGGCTCCAGCTCTGGAGGTTTTAGAGAAATACAGGGATGTGCTGCGCATTTATGACGATCAGGTCATGTTTCTGATTCTGGGCATCGAAAACCAGGAGGAGGTACATTATGCGATGCCGCTGCGCCAGATGCTTTACGACGTGTTAAAGTATGAAAACCAACGCGTCAGGCTTCAGAGGGAGCATCAGGAGAAGAAGGATCTGCAGGGGGCGGAATACATGAGCGGCATGGCAAAGACGGACCGGCTGATGCCGGTGATCACACTGACCGTTTACTGGGGAAAAGAGGCGTGGGACGGGGCAAAAAGCCTTTATGAAATGCTTGACATTCCGCCGGTTTTGTCCCAATATAAAGATATAATAAACGATTACCGGATGAATCTGCTGGAGGTCCATTCCATGGAGAATTTGGAGGCTTACAGCGGAGAATTGAAGGCGTTGTTTGGATTCGTGAGGTACCAGAAGGACAAGACGGCACTCAAGCAGTTTGTCAGTGAGAATGAAGATATCTTTCAGTCCCTGACTTCGGAAACCATACGGGCTATCTCAGTTTTGGGAAACGTGCGGGAACTGGACCGTTATTTGGAAAACAGGAAAGAGGATGAGGAGGTGTATGATATGTGTGAGGCACTGCAGGAGATGATTATGGATGGCAAAGCAGAGGGGAGAGCAGAAGGAAAAGCAGAGGCCGTGGTGGAACTCCTTACAGAACTGGGCGATATTTCCGAGGAACTGCGTGCAGAGATCATGGCGCAGAAGGATCTAGATATTTTAAAGAAATGGCTGAAGCTGGCGGCCAGGGCAGAGTCGGTGGAGGATTTTGTAAGCAGGATGCATACATCTTGACATCCGCCGCTCCCATGTACTATAATCGAAACTATCGATATCAACGAAAGGCGCTGGAGCTTATCCCCAGTGCCTTTGTCACAATCCGGCAGCTGCCGGGCAGTCAAGGACACTCATACAGAGAGAAGGAGTATAACCATGGTTAATGAAGTAATGAGATTTATCACAGAGCATGACCCGGAGGTGGGTAAAGCCATCGAACAGGAAGCCGCGCGCCAGAGAAGGAACTTAGAGCTGATCGCGTCCGAGAATATCGTTTCAGAGCCGGTCATGATGGCGATGGGAACGGTGCTGACCAATAAGTATGCGGAAGGATATTCCGGCAAGCGGTATTACGGCGGCTGCGAGTATGTGGATGTGGTAGAGACTATTGCCATCGAGCGTGCAAAGGAGCTGTTTGGCTGTGATTATGCCAATGTACAGCCCCATTCCGGAGCTCAGGCAAACATGGCTGTCTTTGTTGCCATGTTAAAACCGGGCGATACTGTGATGGGCATGAACTTGAACCATGGCGGTCATCTGACTCACGGAAGCCCTGTGAATTTCTCCGGCCTGTATTTTAACATTGTGCCTTATGGCGTGGATGATAACGGCTACATCGATTATGACGAGATGGAGCGGATTGCCTTAGAGTCCAAACCGAAGCTTATCGTAGCGGGAGCCAGCGCCTATGCGCGGGAGATCGACTTCAAACGCTTCCGTGAGGTTGCGGACAAGGTGGGTGCATACCTTATGGTAGATATGGCTCATATCGCCGGTCTGGTAGCGGCAGGCGAGCATCCAAGCCCGATCCCCTATGCGGACGTGGTGACCACCACCACCCACAAGACCCTGCGCGGTCCGAGAGGCGGTATGATCCTGGCGAATCAGGCGGCAGCGGATAAGTTTAACTTCAACAAGGCGATTTTCCCGGGTACCCAGGGCGGTCCTTTAGAGCATGTGATCGCAGGAAAGGCTGTGTGCTTCGGCGAGGCCCTGAAACCGGAGTTTAAGGAGTATCAGAAGCAGGTGAGAAAGAACGCCGCGGCGCTGGCTGAGGCTTTGACAGCTCAGGGCTTTAAGCTCTTGACCGACGGGACCGATAACCACCTGATGCTGGTTGACCTGCGGGGCATGGACATCTCCGGTAAGGAACTGCAGAACCGCTGCGACGAGGTCTACATCACCCTCAATAAAAATACCGTGCCCAACGAGCCGAGAAGCCCGTTTGTCACCTCCGGCGTGCGCATCGGTACCCCGGCGATCACAACCCGCGGCTTAAAGGAAGAGGATATGCCGAAGATCGCTGAGTGCATCTGGCTGGCAGCAACTGATTTTGAAAATAAGGCAGATTATATCCGTGCGGAAGTGACAAAGCTGTGCGAGAAGTACCCGATCTATCAGTAGGAGATCTGATTTGCCGGTAATATCAGTGCGTAATCATATAAAGAATACAAACATTCCCGGAATTAGCAGAGACGCTGGTTCCGGGTTTTTTTGCTGCGAAAATGTTTCTTCCATATAGATTTTACATTCTCACTTTCGGATTTTACATTCCCATATGCATAAAATCAAAACTTTACACACATTTTACATAACGACCCTTTTGGATTTTACATAAGAATTTTACAATGCACAGTGTAAGGCAAAAGGCTTTGAAAACCCAGGGCTCCCCCACAAAAAAGCCCTTTGATCATGATAGATTATTATGGAAAGAAATGTGTAAAGACCAGACTACAAACTAAAAAAGAAAAAGAGGAGAAACAAAGATTATGAAAAAGACATTGGCAATGATTTTAACCATGGGGATGATCGCAGCCAGCCTGACCGCATGCGGCGGCAGCAATGCAGAGACGAAAGCAGCAACCGAGGCGGCAACGACGGCAGGCAGTGCGTCAGATCAGGCAGCGGATGAGGCTGGTAGCGAGGCGGGAAACACCACGGCAGCAGAAGCGGGGAATGGAGCCGGAGCTGCAAAAGGACCGATCACGGTGGTATCCCGCGAGGACGGGTCCGGCACCAGAGGCGCCTTCATCGAGCTGTTCGGCATCGAGGAGAAAAATGATGCGGGAGAGAAGGTGGACAACACCACAGAGGATGCAGAGATCACCAACAGCACCTCGGTCATGATGACCACGATTTCCGGTAATGATGAGGCGATCGGATATATTTCCCTCGGTTCTTTAAATGATACCGTAAAAGCGGTAAAGATTGACGGCGCAGAGGCGACCGTGGACAATATCAAGTCCGGCGCGTATAAGATCTCCCGTCCGTTCAACATTGCGACGAAGGAAGGCTTAAGCGATGTGGCGGCAGACTTCATCAAATACATCATGAGTGAGGATGGACAGAAGGTTGTAGAAGAAAACGGGTATATCAGCCAGGGGAATGAGGGCGCTTACACCGCGTCCGGCTTAAAGGGCAAGGTTGTAGTAGCAGGTTCCTCCTCCGTAAGCCCGGTCATGGAGAAGCTGAAGGAAGCGTATGTGGCTCTGAACCCGGATGTGACTGTCGAGGTGCAGCAGTCTGATTCCACTACAGGTATGACTTCCGCTATCGAAGGCGTATGTGACATCGGCATGGCATCCAGGGAGCTGAAGGAGAGCGAGACCAGCGCAGGTCTGACCCCATCCGTGATCGCCATGGACGGTATTGCAGTGATCGTAAACAACGACAGCCCGGTGCAGGAGCTGACCAGCGATAACGTAAAATCCATTTTCACCGGCGAAGTGACTGATTGGGAAGATGTGAAATAACTGAAAATACGAGCAGCTTTAGTCCGACCCCCTCTGCAGACCATTTACAGAGGGGGTTTTGAAGAATTGGGAGTTGTTTATGAGAAATGTGAAAGAAAAGGGAATGCACATGGTATTTTTGATCTCCGCCTGTGCATCCATCCTGTCGGTGGCGATGATCTGCCTGTTTTTGTTTGCAAACGGTGTCCCGGCGATCGGAAAGATCGGAGTCTTCCAGTTCCTTCTGGGAGAAAAATGGAAGCCGGGCAATAATATATACGGGATCCTGCCGATGATCCTGGGAAGTATCTACGTGACTGCCGGTGCCATTGTGGTGGGCGTGCCGATCGGAATCCTGACGGCGGTGTTCATGGCAAGATTTTGTCCAAAGCCATTGTACCGGGTGATCAAGCCGGCCATCAACCTGCTGGCGGGAATCCCGTCGGTGGTATACGGATTTTTCGGTATGGTGGTCATTGTGCCGGTCATGTCTGTATTGTTCGGCGGCAGTGGAAAAAGCATGGCGACGGCATCCGTACTTCTTGGGATCATGATCCTGCCGACGATCATCGGAGTGTCGGAGTCGGCGATCAACGCAGTTCCGTCCAGTTATTATGAGGGCGCTCTGGCACTGGGAGCCAGCCATGAGAGGAGTGTGTTTTTTGCCACTCTGCCCGCAGCAAAGTCCGGCATCCTGGCCGGTGTCATCCTGGGAGTGGGCCGCGCCATCGGAGAGACTATGGCGGTCATCATGGTAGCGGGAAATCAGGCGCGGATGCCAAAAGGACTGTTTAAAGGCGTGCGCACTATGACGGCGAATATTGTACTGGAGATGGGATATGCCACGGATCTGCACAGAGAAGCGCTGATCGCCACTGCGGTCGTGCTGTTCGTGTTTATCCTGATCATCAATCTATCCTTCTCCGTTCTCAGCAGAAAGGAGGGCACGTGATGAGTGAGAGACATACCAGGGAGGATCATCCCGAAACAGATAATCCGGGATCTGCCGCTTTGGCGATCAACCGCCAGACATTGCGGCAGCGCATGAAATCTTACCGGCGGAGTCCATTGTCATTCCTGCTTCTGTTGCTGGTGAGCCTTTCAGCGCTGGTTACCGTGCTGACCCTTTTATTCCTGATCGCGTATATCCTGATAAAAGGAGTTCCCTACCTGACGCCCAGCCTGTTTGCCTGGGAATACAACAGTGAAAACGTATCCCTGATGCCGGCGCTGGTCAATACCGTTATCATGACGGGCCTGTCCCTGCTGATCGCCGGGCCGCTGGGAGTCTTTGCGGCAATCTATCTGGTAGAGTATGCAAAACGGGGCAACCGTCTGGTGGCGCTTGTGCGGGTGACTGCGGAAACTCTGTCAGGTATTCCTTCTATTGTATACGGCCTGTTTGGATTCCTGCTGTTTGCAGTAACGCTGGGCTGGTCCTATACGATCATCGGCGGAGCCATGACCCTGGCGATCATGATCCTGCCTCTGATCATGCGGACTACGGAGGAGGCATTAAAGTCCGTACCGGATTCTTACCGGGAGGGCAGCTTTGGTCTGGGGGCAGGAAGGCTGAGGACCGTGTTTCAGATCGTACTGCCGTCAGCGGTGCCGGGAATTCTTGCCGGGATCATCCTTGCGGTGGGCCGCATTGTGGGTGAGACCGCAGCTCTTATGTACACCGCCGGCACGGTGGCGGGGATTCCGGATAACCTGTTCGGCTCCGGCAGGACCCTTGCGGTGCATATGTATGTGCTGACCAACGAGGGGCTTTATACCAACCAGTCCTATGCAACAGCGGTGGTGCTTCTGATCATCGTGGTATGCATCAATGCTCTGTCCGGGATCATTGCAAAAAAGGTAGCCGGCCGGTCGTAGGCGAAAGGAAGGCTAAAAAACTAACAGCAGGCCGGTCGGGCAAAGCACCGGAAACACAGAAAGGGATATTATGGATAAGCTGACGATCAAAGATATGGAATTATATTACGGGGATTTCAAGGCTTTAAAGGGGATTGATTTGAGTATCCAGGCAAATGAGATCACCGCATTTATCGGGCCTTCCGGCTGCGGAAAGTCCACATTGTTAAAATCCTTAAACCGGATGAACGATCTGGTGGAGGGCTGTAAGATAACCGGGAGTATCCTGCTGGACGGGGAGGATATCTACGGGGATATGGACATCAACCTGCTGCGCAAGCGGGTGGGGATGGTATTTCAGAAACCGAACCCGTTTCCCATGAGCGTTTATGACAACATAGCCTTTGGCCCGCGGACCCATGGGATCCGCTCCAAGATGCAGCTTGACGATATTGTGGAGAAATCTCTGCGGGATGCGGCGATCTGGGATGAATTGAAGGACCGGCTGAAAAAAAGCGCTCTGGGGCTGTCCGGCGGGCAGCAGCAGAGGCTGTGTATTGCCCGAGCCCTTGCGGTGCAGCCGGAGGTGCTTCTGATGGATGAGCCGACTTCGGCCCTGGATCCCATTTCCACCTCCAAGATTGAAGACCTTGCTGTGGAGCTGAAAAAAGATTATACTATAGTCATGGTTACGCACAATATGCAGCAGGCTGCCCGTATATCTGACAGGACCGCTTTTTTCCTGCTGGGAGAGGTGATCGAGTTCGGGGAGACGGAAAGCTTGTTCTCCATGCCGAAGAACAAGAAGACAGAGGATTATATTACGGGGAGGTTTGGTTGATATGCGCAATCGTTTTGATGAACAGCTGGAGATATTAAATGTGGAATTGATCCGTATGGGGGCCCTGTGTGAGGATGCCATCTCTTATGCGTCCAGGACCCTGATGGGCGAGGGGGATTTTTCAGAGGACGTATACAGCACGGACAAGGAAATCGATCAGAAAGAGCGGGATATTGAGAACCTGTGTATGCGGCTTTTGCTCCAGCAGCAGCCGGTGGCGCGGGACTTACGCCAGGTATCTTCGGCCCTCAAGATGATCTCCGACATGGAACGGATCGGAGACCAGGCGTCGGATATTGTGGAGATCTGCGGATATATTCAGGGACGCGAGGCGGAGAGCCGCCTGCATATCCGCGATATGGCGGAGGCCACCATGAAGATGGTGACCCAGAGTATTGATTCCTATGTAAAGCGGGATCTGAACATCGCTCATGAGGTGATCCGGTATGATGACGTGGTGGATGATCTGTTCGGGAAAGTAAAACAGGAACTGATCGGGCTTTTGAGCCAGGGCAGTACAGATGAGAAAATGGGAGAATTCTGTATTGACATGCTGATGATCGCCAAATATTTTGAGCGTATCGGCGACCATGCCACCAACATAGCGGAGTGGGTGGAATTTTCTATCACAGGAGCGCATATGGAGTGATGGCTCGATCATAAAAAGGAGACAGATTATGATATATCTGGTTGAGGATGACAACAGTATTCGTGAGTTGGTGATCTATACGCTGCAGACAACAGGATTTGCGGCGAAGGGATTTGCATGTGCGAAGGATTTCTGGGATGAGATGAAGCAGGAGGCGCCGTCCCTGGTGCTCCTTGATATCATGCTTCCGGATGAGGATGGGCTGACGATCCTTAAGAAGCTGCGGGCGGGCAGCCACACGGCAAAGCTCCCGGTTATTATGCTGACGGCCAAAGGCACAGAGTATGACCGGGTGGTAGGGCTTGACAGCGGTGCAGATGACTATATACCCAAACCCTTTGGCATGATGGAGCTGGTTTCCAGGGTGCGGGCGCTTTTAAGGCGGACAGAACCGGAGAAGAAAAACGGGACCCATCAGGTGGGGCCCATCGTGGTAGATATGGGCAAGCACACCGTCAAGGTGAATGACAATCCGGTGACTCTGACGTTTAAGGAATTTGAACTGCTCTGTTATCTGATGGATAATGAGGGCATTGTGCTCACAAGGGACCAGCTTCTGTCGAAGATCTGGGGCTATGACTTTGACGGGGAGACCCGGACTGTGGATGTGCATATCCGTACGCTGCGCCAGAAGCTCGGAGTGGCCAGCAGTTACATTGAGACCATCCGTGGAGTGGGCTATAAGATGGAGGAGATCGGATGAAACGGAAAATATACTGGAATATGTGCCTGGTGGCGCTGTTTTCCATGGCGCTCGGCACGCTCCTCACCACCTGGCTGCTGTGCCATGACCTGCAGAAGCAGATGCGTCAGGCGGTAGCCACGGAGGTGCGCTATCTGGAATCGGCTGTGGAGGTGTCGGGAGAAGCATACCTGGCCCATCTGGCAAGCCGTGGCGACGGAAACAGCATCAACCGCATTACCTGGGTGGACGCAGATGGAGAAGTGCTCTATGACAGCTACGCGGACAGTGAGAGCCTTGAGAACCATAAAGAACGGCCGGAGATCATCCAGGCCTTTCAAAATGGAAGAGGGCAGAGCATCCGCCTCTCCAATACGCTTGCAGAGCAGACCTATTACAATGCGGCCCGCCTCTCGGATGGGACGGTCATCCGCGTGGCGAGCACAACCCGGAGCGGGCTGGCAGCTCTTGTTCAGACGGTTCCGTGGATGATCCTGATGGCGGCGGGAATATTTGGAGTGACCATGATCCTGGCGGAGGTGCAGACCAAGAGGATCGTGGACCCGATCAACCGGCTGAACCCGGACTGCCCGCAGGAAGAAAAGGTGTATGACGAGCTTTCTCCGCTGGTGCGGCGGCTGGAGAAACAGAAGGTGACGATCAAAGAGCAGATGGAAACCCTCAGGGAAAAGCAGGAGGAGTTCACTGCGATCACGGAAAATATGCGGGAAGGGTTTATTGTGGTGGACAGCAAGGCGGATGTGATCTCCTACAATTCAAGCGCGATCCGGATTCTGGGAGGCGGAAGAGGGTTTCGAGACGGAGACGCCGACAGCGAAGAAAACGCCAACGAAGGAGAGGATGACGACAGAAAAGAAAATGCCGACAGCAGGGACCGCGCAGACAGCAGGCGCGGCGCGAATCTTCATGTTCTCAGCTTAAACCGTTCAAGCAGCTTCCGGCAAGTGGTGGACGCCGCTCTCAAAGGGCAGCGTGGAGAGCAGGTCCTGGAATTAAATGGCCGTCATTATCAGATCATCGCCAACCCGGTGGTGGAGTCCGGCGACAAACGGGGCGCCGTGGTAGTGATCCTGGATGTGACGGAGCAGCAGAGCCGCGAGGAGCTGCGCCGTGAGTTTACAGCCAACGTTTCCCATGAGCTGAAGACCCCGCTGACCTCTATTTCCGGTTATGCGGAGATCATGAAGAGCGGTCTGGTGCAGCCGGAGGATATGGGCAGGTTTTCGGAAAAGATCTATATGGAGGCACAGCGTCTCATCACACTGGTGGGAGATATCATCAGGCTGTCGCAGCTTGATGAGGAAAAGATTGAGGTGGAGAAGACGGCTGTGGATCTGTATGCGGCGGCATTTGCAGTGGTGGAACGTATGAAGGATGTGGCGAAGAATGCGGGAGTGTCCATTGCCCTGGGCGGCAGGCCTGCGGTGGTACAGGGTGCGCCCCAGATCCTGGATGAGATGATCTTTAACCTCTGCGACAATGCGATCAAGTATAACAAACCGTCCGGCAGGGTGGAGGTGACCGTAGATATGGAGGCGGGTCACCCGGTCCTTACTGTGGAGGACAACGGTATCGGCATCCCCGCGCAGGATAAGGAGCGCATCTTTGAACGTTTTTACCGGGTGGATAAGAGCCATTCCAAACAGATCGGCGGCACCGGCCTGGGGCTGTCCATTGTGAAGCACGGCGCTATTTATCATAAGGCAAAGGTGGAGATGGAGAGCGAGCTGGGAAAAGGGACCCGGGTGCGGGTGGTGTTTTAAATCAGGTATACCATAGAAGCTTTCTGGAGCCAGGTCTTTTCGTGGGCCTGGCTCCAGAAAGCTTTTTTTTTGAACAAAATGGAAATAAGAGCTGCGTATAGCAATACGATCGTTGGACAGCTGCGTTACTCTTCCTTACCCAGCCTTCGCCACCACAGGTAGGATGCAATATAGACTGCGGCAGTCGAGCCGAATACCAGCACCATCAGAATGACCACGGTGATCTGCATTGGCAGAAACAGGGCGGACAGCAGGATGATGATACCGCTGCCTACATACAGCTTGCCGCCAAGCCGGTGGGTCTTGCGCCAGATATCCTCATTGCTGAGGGTCCACGGCGTTTTGATACCCATGAAAAAGTTACTCTGTATCTTGGGCATGAAGTTCCCGATGCACAAGAACAGGATGGACAACATCAAAAGCACGATCTTGCTGGCGTTGATCCTGCCGGGGTGAAAGCTCTCGCTGACAATGATCCCCACAGTGATCGTCAGGAAAACCTGCATCCCGACGCAGAAATAGTCGTATACTGCCCCGAATTTCTGGTAATTTTTTCTCCGGGGATCAATATAGGGAAGGTAGTCATATAAAAAAGAAAAACACACAAGCATCCCGGTTATGGTCCAGATGGTTCTTTTGGGACCATAGCTCACATGCCCGTCAAAGCCCCACTGGGTAGGGATTTCAGCGGGCAGATGCGGGTAGATGAAGAGGATGCATATCAGGACCAGCAGGGAGATCCCGTAATTGATGGCCCGAAGCTTTTTATTTTTCATGAGAATCGTCTCCTTTCAGTGAAATCATCCAGCTCAAAACATCGTCCAGAACTGAAGTGTTTAAATAATAATAAATATACTTCCCACGTTTCTCGTCATCTATGATCCCTGCCTGTTTCAGGATGGACAGATGGTGGGAG
Organism: Clostridium sp. AN503; assembly: GCF_040719375.1. Taxonomy (NCBI): domain Bacteria; kingdom Bacillati; phylum Bacillota; class Clostridia; order Eubacteriales; family Clostridiaceae; genus Clostridium; species Clostridium sp. AN503. Next base: position 60,041 of record NZ_JBFDTP010000002.1, read on the forward strand.
ATGGTGGCTCCTGTCATATCAAAATGTTCCACGATCGCTCCGGCTGCAAGCGGCCCGTCTCTCAACAGATTCAGGATCTCCCGCCGGGTTGGGTCTGATAGAGCCTTAAATGTTTCTGCAAATCCCATGGCCTCCTCCTTTCCGGTGCAGCATGGTATAAGTCCTACATTTAGATATTTAGAAAAACATCTAAATGTAGGATACAACAACCAGCTGGATATGTCAAGCGTCCGAATCATCCAGAAATGGAAATTTGTGTGTTTTGCAAATAAAAAACCGGCATACAAGACCGCAATGGCCTTGTATGCCGGCAATATGCCGGTCACATATTAATAAGATGATACCCAATCTGATTGGCCGTCAGCATCTGCGCCTCCCTCCTGTGGCAGGTGAAGATGATGATCTGGGTGCTGTAAGCCCCTGCCAGCCATTTCAGGGCGGTGCGCAGCCGTTCATCGTCATAGAGCACGAAGCTGTCGTCAAAAATGAGCGGCATCTGGTCGCCTTCCGGCTGGATCAGGCGGGCGGCTGCCAGGCGGAGCGCCAGGTAAACCTGATCCATGGTGCCGCTTGAGACCTGGTCCACGGGGACCAGCTTGGTGCGGGTATTCATAAAGATATTGAGGTTTTCATCCACGCTCATGCTGTTGTAGATGCCTCCGGTAATGCCGTCGATCAAGTCGGAGGCGGTCTTGTTTAAGTAGAGGCCAAAGGAATCCCGGATGGTGGCGGAAAGCTCCGTCATGGTATCCAGCGCAAGATCGATGGCGGTGATCTCTTCGCGGATGCGTTCATTTTCCGTCAGAATCCGTTTCAGGGCTTCTACCTGGTCTTTGCAGTGAGTCAGATGGTCCAGTTTCTTCTCCAGCTCCCACTGGGTCCTCTGCTGCTTGGAAATCACGTCGTCACAGTTGGTTTCCCGTTCCTGGAGGGAAGCGATCTCCGCCGCCTGTTCCGCCACGGAAGCCTCTGAGCGTTCCAGAACCTGGCTGAGGCGGAGAAACTCGGTCATCCGCGCCTCAAACGCGCTCATGGCTTCATCTGATATGGCAGAGTCCCCCAGGTGTCTGGAGAAGATCTCCTGCAGGATCTTGCTGACCATGGCAACCTCTTTTTTCAGGCTCTTGTTTTTAAGGAGCAGGGCGATCCCTGTGATGGCAAAGAGAAGGGCCAGGATCGCAGACACCATGGGCAGGATGCCTGCGCCGCCTGCAAGAAAGCTGCCAAAGCTGCCGACTGCGGCAGTCATGGATGCGTTGGAGGCGGAGGGAAGCATGGCATCCGACATTACATCGGGAGTGAGCCATACCAGCCGTCCGGCGTTCTGGAGCGTCATCACCACAGCGGCGCCGCCCAAAAGGATGCCGAACAGGAAGGCGATCATGGCAAATACGGTTCGTGATTTCTTCTCGCTGGCTGTCTTCACGTTACAATATTCCGCATATGTGTTTTTCGCCTCGTCCCGGTAAGCGGTGATGGAGGCTTCATCGGTAAACTGCGCCCCGCTGAGGGCCTGCCTGCCCTTTGCGATCTTCTGCAGCAGAGCCTCCCGTTCCTCCTGTTTTTCCATCAAAAGGTTCTTCACCTGAGAACGCATATCCTGGTAGGCTTTCAGCTGGTTTTCATATTCCGGCGAGGCGATCTCTTTTTCGATATTTCGGATCTCCCCAAGCAAAGAGGTGTAGTTCCTGGCGGCCTCTGCGTCCAACTGACGCTCAAAATCCTTCCGTCTGGCTTTTAAGTAGGCGGTGGCTTTGGTAATGTTCAGAGCCATGTTGCCGGAAGTGTTCATGTTGGCGATATAGTTGCGCAGCTCCGCCACCATGCCGCCGTCCGTGGCGCTTTTCAGCTGTCCAATGCTGATGGTGTTGTTGTAGGTGGTCTCTGTCAGCCCGCCAAGCAGAGAATCCATGAAGCTTTTGGTGGGTTCCACTTCCCTGCCGGCAGTCTCATTGATGACGGTAAGGGATCTCTGGTCCTTCTGAAAATTCCTCTCGATGCGGTAAATGATCCCGTTTTTCTCCAGCCGGAGCTGCCCGCCGTAGGCGGCCTTGTTCTGCCATGGCTCACAGCGGCTGTACAGGTCATTTCTGGAGGCGCGTCCCCGTCCGCGCTCCAGGCCAAACAGCATACAACGGATGAAGGTATGGAGTGTGGACTTGCCGGCTTCATTTTTGCCGTACACGATGTTCATGCCATCTTCAAATTTGACGGTGCGGTCATGGAATTTACCGAAACCGTCAATATGTAAATCCAGTAATCGCATGGCTAACTCCTCTCATCCGTTGTACGAAGCAGTGCGTCAATTCCGTAGTACAGCGCTTTTTTCTCCACAGGGCTTGATTCTTCCTTCTGGAGAGCGCGGATATAAAAGCCGATCATGTCGCTGGGATGTTCTGCGAACAGACGGCTGAAATCATACTGGGGTTCCGACTCATCGATCACTTCGATCACCTGCAGCCGTCTTGTCAGCGGTTCAAAATCAAATTCAATGTCAGGGTCGCGCATTCCGCGGACACGGAACCGGTAGATATGTTCGGTCCCGCGCTTCTGGATCTCATCTGTGATACGCGCATTTAACTCGCCGTTTGTGGTGGCGGGGGTTACGTGGACCACCAGCGGGACATATTGGGCCTGCGCCATCGGCACAAACTCCAGAGAGGTCACGCGGAAGGTGGAATTGCTGATCTCACCCACGATCATGCCGTGCTGCCCGGTCTCAGTTTTGTCCAGGGGCTCCAGAGAACCGGGATAGGCGTAGGAGTGGTCCGGCGCCAGCTCCGGCTTGTGGATATGTCCCAGAGCAACATAGGAAAAACCGGCTCTGGAAAGCAGGGTCTTGTCCAGGGGGAGATGCGCCGCGTCACCGCCGTGAGCCAGCAGGATGTGGATGCGCCGTGTGGCGGGAGCCTCGATATTGTTGAGCCTGGACTCTGTGATCTCGGCAGTGTGGTAGGAAAATCCGGTCACTTCCATATTCAGTTCGTCAAAGCAGACGGTGGTCAGTTCATCCTCCATGATAAAAGTCACGTTGGGACACCAGGTAAAACTCATCAGGGCAGAGCTGGGCCGCACCCGGTCATGATTGCCTGCAATGATGACAATCCGGATGCCGGGTATGGTGGAAAACAGATAATTCAGCTCTTTTAAGTCCCGCAGAAGAGGCTGGCGGTGGAATAAGTCGCCTGCGATGAACAGGCAGTCCACGTCCCTGGCCCTGGCCTGCCGTATGACTTCGGCGAAGGTGTCTTTGATCGCCTGCGCCCGGTCGCGGCTCCACGGCCTGTCATTGTCGGGGTTCATGCCCCAGTGGACATCTGCAATGTGGATGAATTTCATGGAAATGCTCCTTAATCAGTGTACATTTTTACAGTTCGCAGTCCCTGCGGTCCCAGCAGACAGCCTTACAGTTCGCAGGTACCAACGGTGCGCGGGAACGGGATGACGTCGCGGATGTTGCCCATGCCGGTCAGATACATCACACAGCGCTCAAAGCCCAGCCCGAAGCCGGAGTGGCGGGTGGAACCGTATCTGCGCAGATCCAGATAGAACCCGTAGTCTTCTTCCTTCAAGCCCAGCTCGTGCATACGTTCTAAAAGCTTGTCATAATTGTCTTCACGCTGGCTGCCGCCAATGATCTCGCCGATGCCCGGCACCAGGCAGTCCATAGCCGCCACGGTCCTGTTGTCCGGGTTCATCTTCATATAGAAAGCCTTGATCTCCTTCGGATAGTCGGTGACGAAGATCGGCTTTTTGAACACTTCCTCGGTCAGGTAACGCTCATGTTCGGTCTGAAGATCGCAGCCCCAGGAGACTTTATAGTCAAAGTGGTCGTTGTGTTTCTCAAGGATCTCGATGGCTTCGGTGTAGGTCACATGCCCGAACTCAGAGTTTAAGACCCCGTTTAACCGGTCTAAAAGCCCCTTATCCACAAACTGGTTGAAGAATGCCATCTCCTCCGGTGCATGCTCCAGCACATACCGGATCACATATTTTAGCATACCCTCTGCCAGAGCCATGTTATCATCCAGATCCGCAAATGCCATCTCCGGTTCGATCATCCAGAACTCAGCCGCATGGCGGGTGGTATTGGAATTCTCCGCGCGGAATGTCGGCCCGAAGGTATAGATGTTGCGGAAAGCCATGGCGTAGGTCTCACCATTTAACTGTCCGCTCACGGTCAAGTTGGTGGGCTTTCCGAAGAAGTCCTGGCTGTAGTCCACGGCGCCGTCCTTTGTCGTGGGGATATTCTTCAAATCCATAGTGGTTACCTGAAACATCTCGCCGGCGCCTTCGCAGTCGCTTCCGGTGATCAGCGGGGTGTGCACATACACAAAGTCCCGGTCCTGGAAATACTGATGGATCGCATAAGCGATCAGGGAGCGGACGCGGAACACGGCCTGGAAGGTGTTGGTCCTGGCGCGCAGATGGGTGATGGTGCGCAGGTATTCCAGGGTGTGGCGTTTCTTCTGGAGCGGGTAGTCCGGCGCGGACGGCCCCTCCACGCAGACCTCCGTGGCCTGGATCTCAAACGGCTGCTTCGCCTGCGGCGTTGCCACAAGTGTACCCTTTACGATGATGGCTGCGCCCACGTTCAGCTTGCAGATCTCATCGAAGTTGGACATGGTGTCATGATACACGATCTGAAGCGTCTCAAAATAACTGCCATCGCTTAAGACGATGAACCCGAACGCCTTGGAATCCCGGACACTGCGGACCCAGCCGCCCACGGTGATCTCTTTGTCCAGATAAGCTTCCCGGTTCTTATACAATTCTCTTACAGTCACTAAATCCATTTTGCTTCTCCTTCATATTAAATAATTCTGTTTGAACAATATTTTTTTGCATACCTAAACAAGAGTATACTGTATTTTTCGTTTTGATTCAAGGGTGGGAAGGCAAATTCTGCCGTGCTCTGTCATGTTTCTGCTATTTTTTGCAGTGATGGGGCAGATTCGCAGTATTACGGCATTATGCAGAGACGTCTGTAATTGGTGCCGCAATCAGACAGTAGCACCATATATTGACAAAATTGTAAACAATACGAAAAATGTCGGAAAATGCACAAAAAATCTTAAGATTAATTACAATATTTGTTCACTATTTGGAAAATGTGTGCTATAATAACAAGTACAAGAAAATTCTACAGCGAGGTGATAACGTGATTAAAAAAGAAATGATTGCCATGCTTTTGGCGGGAGGACAAGGCAGCCGTCTTGGTGTATTGACACAGAAGGTGGCAAAGCCGGCTGTTTCATTTGGTGGTAAATACAGAATCATTGATTTCCCACTCAGCAACTGTATCAATTCAGGTGTTGACACGGTTGGGGTTTTAACACAATATCAGCCATTACGTTTAAATACCCATATCGGTATCGGTATACCGTGGGATTTGGACCGTAATGTGGGCGGTGTTACCGTACTTCCACCGTATGAGAGGAGCAAGGGCAGCGACTGGTATACCGGTACCGCCAACGCGATCTTCCAGAACCTGGAGTACATGGAGACCTACAATCCGGACTATGTCCTGATCCTGTCCGGAGACCATATCTATAAGATGGACTATGAGGTGATGCTTGAGTACCACAAGGCGAACAACGCGGACGTGACCATTGCGGCCATGCCTGTTCCGATCGAGGAGGCCAGCCGTTTCGGTATTGTTATCACCGATGACAACAACCGTATCACCGAATTTGAGGAGAAACCGGCCCAGCCCAGGAGCAACCTGGCTTCTATGGGGATTTACATATTCAGCTGGCCGGTATTAAAGGAGGCCCTGATCAAGCTGTCAGACGAGCCGGGCTGCGATTTCGGCAAGCACGTGATTCCGTACTGCCACGGCAAGGGCGACCGGATCTTTGCGTACGAGTACAACGGTTACTGGAAGGATGTAGGTACTCTTGGTTCCTATTGGGAGGCCAATATGGAACTGATCGACATCATTCCTGAGTTCAACCTGTATGAAGAATACTGGAAGATCTATACCAAGAGCGACATCATCCCACCTCAGTATGTAGCAGAAGACGCGGTTATTGAACGGAGCATTATCGGCGAAGGTACGGAAGTGCACGGGGAAGTTTATAATTCTGTTATCGGAGCCGGCGTTACGATCGAGCCGGGTGCGGTTGTCCGGGATTCCATTATCATGCGTGATACGGTGATCGGAGCAGGGGCAGTTGTGACCAAGGCGGTCGTGGCAGAGGATACAAAGATTGGCGCAGGAGCTGAGCTGGGCGTAGGCGAGTATGCGCCGAGCAAATATGATCCGAAGGTGTACCAGTTTGATCTGGTGACGATCGGTGAGCACAGCGTAATTCCGGAAAATGTAAAGATCGGCAAGAACACTGCCATTTCCGGCCCTACGGCTGCAGAGGACTATCCTGACGGATTACTGGCAAGCGGAGATTACATTATAAAGGCAGGTGACGTACGATGAGAGCGATTGGTATAGTATTAGCAGGCGGAAACAGTAAGAGAATGCGGGAATTATCCAACAAGCGGGCGATATCCGCCATGCCGGTTGCAGGAAGCTACCGGAGTATCGACTTCGTACTCAGCAATATGAGCAACTCCCATATCCAGAACGTTGCCGTATTCACCCAGTACAACTCCCGCTCCTTAAATGAGCATTTAAGCTCCTCAAAATGGTGGGATTTCGGAAGAAAGCAGGGGGGACTCTTTGTATTCACTCCAACCATCACAGCAGAGAACAGTGACTGGTACCGCGGCACGGCAGATGCCCTTTACCAGAACCTGACCTTCTTAAAGAACAGCCATGAGCCGTACGTTGTGATCGCTTCCGGCGACGGCGTATACAAGCTGGATTTCAACAAGGTCCTGGAGTATCACATCGAGAAGAAAGCCGACATCACCGTGGTCTGCAAGAAGATGGCTGAGGATGAGGACGTGACCCGGTTCGGTCTGGTGAAGATCAATGACGACGGCCGCATCGTGGAGTTTGAGGAGAAACCTATGGTGGCAACCTCCAACACCGTTTCCTGCGGGATCTATGTGATCCGCCGCCGCCAGCTGATCGAGCTGATCGAGCGCTGCGCAGCAGAGGACCGCGTAGACTTTGTACGCGATATCCTTGTCCGCTACAAGAACTTAAAGCGCATTTATGCGTACAAGATGGATCATTACTGGAGCAATATCGCGTCTGTGGAGTCCTACTACAAGACCAATATGGATTTCCTGAAGCCGGAAGTGAGAAATTATTTCTTCAAGGAATATCCGGATATTTACTCCAAAGTGGACGATCTTCCGCCGGCTAAGTACAATCCGGGCGCCAAGGTGAAGAACAGCCTGATTTCCAGCGGTTCCATCATCAACGGTACGGTTGAGAATTCCATCCTGTTCAAGAAAGCTTACGTGGGGAACAATTGTGTGATCAAGAATTCCATCATTCTGAATGACGTTTATATTGGAGACAATACGGTGATCGAGAACTGCATTGTGGAGAGCCGTGATACCATCCGTGCGAATACCACTTATATCGGTACACCGGAAGATATCAAGATCGTGATCGAAAAGAACGAACGGTATACATTATAACAGTAACTATTCGGGACGGCGGGGATATAGACACAAAAGGCGGCGTCAAGCTTGCTTGTAAGCAGACTTTTGTGTCTATATCCCCATCGGAGGAATCTCCGATGCTTCTTGTATGGCCGCAGGTCATGCAAGAAGATAGCCCGTCCTGAGTAGTTACTATAAACGTACATAATGAGGCATAGTGTGTGGGGATGCACGTGCCAACGGAAGGGGCTTACAGGAATGCAGATTACAGACGTAAGAGTGAGAAGGATTGAAAAAGAAGGTAAAATGAAAGCCATCGTTTCCATTACCCTGGACAACGAGTTCGTGATCCACGATATCAAAGTGATCGAAGGGGAGAAAGGGCTGTTTATCGCTATGCCGAGCCGCAAAGCTGCGGACGGTGAGTACCGCGATATTGCCCATCCGATCAATTCGGAGACCCGCGATATGATCCAGAGCGTGATCTTAGATAAGTATGAGACTACGGCGCTGGAGAGTGAGGCGCTGGCGTAAAAGCAAAGCAGCATGATATTTAAACAAGCAAACAGAAACACCATGTTCTATGAACCTGAAGACAGGGGACAGGACATGGTGTTTTTTTGCGTTGGTTTTTGAAACTCATTTTAAACGTTATTCTTCCCGGAACTCATCCAGATAGCAGTCCACCGACCGGCTCATCTCACGTGAAAACTCGGAATTGTACTTGCGGTCCAGGAACCGGCGGCACCACTCGTCAAAGGAGAGCTCTTTTGCCTTATAGCCCAGCATATCGCGCAGCTCCTGGCCGTCCATGTGGCGGTATGTATTTTCGTGGACGATATGTTTTAAATCGCAGCGCTGCGGCTTCTGGCGGTCTTTCTGCTGCTTGGTGGGATAGCCGAATACCACCATGGCGGCGGGAAACACATAGGGCGGGAGATTTAAAAGCTCCCGGTGCTTCTCGCAGTGCTCCATGATGTCCCCAATATAGCAGGAGCCGATGCCAAGGCTCTCGGCAGCGGTCACAGCGTTCTGGGCGGCGATGGCGGCGTCGGTGACGGCAAGCATCAGGTCGCCTGCGCCCGGATGGCGCGGGGAGCAGCCGGCTTCTAAGTAGGCGTCATACCATTTCTGGCAGTCGGCGCAGAATATGAGAACCATAGGCGCCCTGGCGATAAATGGCTGGTTGTCGCAGGTGACGGCAAGGGTCTCCTTAAGCTTCGGATCCGTGATGTCCAGGATCGTGTAAAGCTGTTGGCAGCCGGCGCTGGGAGCTTCCGTGGCGGACTGAAGGATGATCTGTTTGGCCTCTGCCGGGATCGGACGGTCCTCGTAGGCGCGGACGGATTTGCGGGATTTCAGGTTTTCGGTAATGGGATTTGTATTCATAGTTATAAACTCCTTTCAAGTGAGATTAACAGGCGTTGAATGCCCGGCAGCGAGGATGTCAGCTTAACGGGCAACACGTTCCCCGGGCACCGGTGCATTTACACAACAATCTGCGCAGTGTACCACGCGGCCGCGGCAAACAGCAGTATAATGGCGGCGGCGATCCAGATAACGGCGTGATCCCACCAGTAGCGGATGTTGCGCAGCTTGTTTTCCAGAGAGACATTGCGCTCCTCAAAACGCAGGTAGATCTCGCCGAGAAGCTGTGTGGCGCCGTCCTCAGCGGGGCGGATGGATGCGACGGCCTGCTGCCACTGCTCATTTCCTGGCTCTTTAGCGCCCTTTGGCCCCTGCGGTGTTACGAAAGTCTTGTGCGAAGCGTTTTTTGTTAAATCATTTCCTTTCAAGATAAGCCGGGTGCGCTCTGGGGCAAAACCGAGATAATCGTTAAAAAAGACCGCCGCCTTTTTCTGTAACGGCAGCCCTAAAAGTTCCCACAGGCTGTCGGAAACCGGGAATGGAACCTCCTGTTCAAAGAGCTCCCGCCGTTTTTTTCGCCGTATCTTTCGATAATAGTAGTCTGTACAAGTGCGGACGCACCAGCTAAAAAGAGCGTTCTGCTCTGCGGTTTCATCCGGGAATGGTTCGGCTATTGTCCCCATATACAGAAAAGTCTGAAAGGCAGTCTGCCACGCGCTTGAGGGATCTTTGGTGAGCAAAAAGCACAGCCGGTAGACATCCGGGAAATGATTGGTCACCAATTGGTCGAAGGAGGGATAGGATATCTGCATAAAACCCCTTTCTTTAAGCAAAAAATGTAGATAATTTTCAACTTGTTATTGCCAAAATCGGCTTAATTATGTTACCATATAACAATATACCATATTTTTATTGCCGGTACAAGTTACAGCAAAGAGATGGTAGCAGAAAGAAAAGAGGAGGAATTTGTATGAGAAAACGATTTATAGCTCTGACACTGGCATGTGTTATGGCTGCGTCCCTCGCAGGATGCGGCGGCGGTGGCGCTGCTCAGACCACAACGGCAGCAACGACTGCGGCAGCTGAAGGCGGAAGCAGTGCGGAAGGCGGAAACACAGCAGAAGGCGGAAATGCTGAGGGCGGTGCCGCAGCGGCAGCCGGCATGGTGAACCCGAATGCAGGAAAAGGCATGTATATGGGTACTTCAGAGCCGGGAGCGATCAATGTGTGGATCCAGACTATGTCTGTGTTAAACACCACCCTGATGACTTATGCGGATGAGAACACGATCGCACGTCATTGCTGGGATGCGCTTGTTAAGCTGGATGCGAACAACAACGTGACTCCGGCGGCGGCTGAGTCCTGGGAGTCCTCTGAGGACGGCATGAAGTGGACCTTCCACCTGCGCAAGGATGCCAAGTGGGTAGACCACACCGGCAAAGAGGTAGGCAATGTAACTGCAAACGACTTCATCTTTGCATGGAGCGAGCTGTTAAATCCTGAAAATGCAGCAGAGTACTACCAGTTTGCAACTGTATTTAAGAATGCACAGGCATATTATGACTACAAGTCCGGCGTATCTACCGAGGAGGTTACCCTGGATCAGGTAGGCTTTAAGGCAGTTGACGATTATACCCTGGAGATCGAGCTGGAGACCTTCCTTCCGTATTTCCTGCAGTATATGAAGTTTGAGGTTATGAGCCCGATCTACCAGCCGTTCTATGAGCAGGTTGGCGCGGACAAGTATGGCACCTCTCCTGACACCGCAGTTTACAACGGCCCGTTCTATATGAGCAACTGGGTGATCGAGAACAGCGTTACGGTTGAGAAGAACGAACTGTGGCGTGATGCGGCTAATGTTGAGCTTCAGAAGATCAACTTCGTAAAATACACTGACTTCAACGCCCGTTACAATGCATTCTTAGGCGGCGAGCTGGATGTGACCGAGGTTACCGGCGAGGAGCGTGCAGCTCTTGAGGCTGAAGGCTTTGACGTGAGCTCTTATGTAGGCGGCTACAGCTTCTACGCATGGGTGAACACACAGGATACTTCTGATTTCAGAAGTGCGAACCTGCGCCATGCAGTGGATGAGGCGCTGAACCGTCAGCAGCTTATCGATACTGTATTTAAGAATGACAATGAAGTTCCGAAGAGCTTTGCCCTTGGTATCAGCGGTGTAGAGACAGATACTTTCTCTGACGCGGTGGTAGCTGAGAACGGCGGCCAGGGCCTGTATTCTGATACTGCTAATCCGGACAAGGCGAAGGAATATCTTGCAAAGGCGCTGGAAGACTTAGGCTACAGCGATCCCAGCCAGATCAAGATCAGCCTGATGACCAGTGAAGGCACCCAGAACGAGCTGTTATCACAGGTTGTTCAGGAGCAGCTTCGCCAGAACCTTGGCATTGAGATGGATATTGAAGTTCTGACCATTACCGAGTGGCGCGCACGCCGTAACGCGAAGGAATTTGACTTCTGTATCGGCGGCTGGGGCCCGGACTACAACGATCCGATGACCGATCTGGAGCTGATGTACAGCACCAACGGCAACAACCACACCGGCTATGCGAATCCGGAGTACGATGCGCTCATCGATTCTACCAAGGTAGAGACCGATCCGGTTGCACGTGAGAAGATCTTTGTGCAGTGTGAGTTCATGATTAAAGAAGATTTACCGATCATCCCGATCTACTGGCGCCATGAGGACTATGTGGCAAGTGAGAAGCTGGAAAGCGGCTACGTGAAAAAAGCATTCCAGAAAGACAACATGATCTATACCAAACTGGCGAAATAAGATTACATATTGATCAAGTATGAAAAGCGGGCGGGCCGTTACAGGCCTGTGATGGAATCGGGCAATGCGGCTGAGGCTATTCAGCCGCATTGCGCGTTATTCGACAGGGCGATGACATCGCTTTTTTACGGGGGAAATATTCACGAAGGAGGTTTCTGCGTGCTGCGTTATACATTAAAAAGGATTGCATACGCGATCCTGACATTATTTGCTTTGATATCACTCACCTTTTTTATGATGCGCATGTTGCCTGGTGATCCGTTTTTGGGCGATAAGGCCGTAACGGGCGCGGCGCTTGCCAACATGCAGGCCAAATATGGTCTGGACAAGCCGGTGATCGTACAATATTTTATGTATTTAGGGAACTGTATCCGGGGTGACCTGGGCACTTCCATTGTTTATAACCGTTCTGTTAATGAGATTGTTTCTGAAGCGTTCAAAGTGTCTGCGGATCTGGGTCTCCGGGCGCTTTTATTTGCGACTATTATCGGTGTTCTCCTGGGAACTATCGCTGCGATCAAGAGAGGGACTGTTTGGGATTCCTTTTCCATGTTCATCGCTATGGTAGGCGTTTCTGTGCCGAGCTTTATCCTGGGCGCGCTGTTTCAGTATTTCCTGGCCCTGCGGCTCAACAAGCTTCTGGGCTTTACACTGTTCCCGATCCAGGGCTGGGGCAGGTTCGTGCAGACTATCCTGCCGTCCTTTGCGCTGGGGCTTGGTTCCCTTGCCACCGTATCCAGGCTGATGCGTACCAGCATGCTGGATGTTTTAAGCCAGGATTATATTAAGACGGCGAAGGCCAAGGGACTCTCCCAGAAGATGATCATCTGGAAGCATACCATGCGGAATGCGATCATGCCGGTCATCACGATCCTGGGACCGACCGTGGCTTCCGTTCTGACCGGTACCTTTGTTATTGAGAGTATTTTTAATATTCCGGGACTTGGAAAGTATTTTGTAACCAGCATCAAGGACTTAGATTACACGATGATCTCAGGGACGACGGTGTTCTACGGTTCACTGCTTATTTTATGCACATTGATCGTGGATCTGCTGTACGGCTTTATCGATCCGCGCGTGAAACTGGAGGAATAGAGTATGGAACATATAACGAAAGACAGTTTCTCTTATGTGGGCGAGGATGCCAGCAAGCGGGAGGCCATTACCCGCCCGAGCGTGACCTTCATGCAGGACGCCATGCGCCGTCTGCGCCAGAATAAGGTAGCGCTTGTCTGTGCGGTGGCGATCGTGATCATGATCGTAGCCTCTACAGTGGCCCCGATGCTCTGTCCCTTTGATTACCGGGAACAGCATTATTCCCACACCAATGCGGCGATGATGACCTTGTGTACGGAAGCGGGCAGCGCGGGCGCCGGCCATATGCATATTTTTGGTACGGACACCCTGGGCCGCGACATCTTCACCAGAGTGTGGATGGGCGGAAGGGTATCCCTGACCATTGCGATCGCCAGTGCGATCATTGACTTTTTCCTTGGCGTGATCTATGGCGGTGTGTCCGGTTACTTCGGCGGCACTACGGATATTATCATGATGCGTATCCTGGAGATCATCAACGGGATCCCGTATCTGATCATAGTCATCCTGTTGATGATGATCCTGCCGCCGGGTATGGTGACGATCATCATAGCCTATTCGCTGGTGGGATGGATTCCCATGGCGCGGCTGGTCAGAGGACAGGTGATCGCCTTAAAGGAGCAGGAGTTTGTCACAGCCGCGGAAGCGCTGGGAGCCAATGCCTCCCGCATTATCGCAAGGCATCTGCTGCCCAACACCCTTTCTGTGGTTATCGTCCGGATCACTCTTTCGATCCCGGCTGCTATTTTCTCGGAGGCTTATTTAAGCTATTTGGGACTTGGCGTGAAGCTGCCGATGTGTTCCTGGGGCTCTCTTGCCCAGGCAGGCATCGAGAACTTCCGGATCTATCCGTCGCAGCTTATTATACCGGCTGTCTGCATCAGTGTGACCATGCTCGCCTTCAATATGTTTGGCGACGGTCTGCGGGATGCGTTTGACCCGAAACTGAGGAGGTAGCAAGATGGGAAATAGAGTACTAGATATGGAAAACCTGCATGTATCCTTCGATACCTATGCAGGCGAGGTACAGGCAGTCCGCGGCGTCACGCTCCATGTGGATGAGGGCGAAGTGCTTGCCATCGTAGGCGAGTCGGGCTGCGGCAAGTCCGTAACGGCACAGACCATTATGAAGCTGAACCCGATGCCTCCGGCAAGGATTAAGGAGGGCTCCATCCGTTTAGGGGAGCATGACATCGTGGCAGCCAGTGAAAAAGAGATGCAGTCGATCCGCGGCAAGGAAGTGGCGATGATCTTCCAGGACCCGATGACCTGCATGAACCCCACCACCCAGGTGGGCAAACAGATCGTGGAGGCCATCAAGCTCCACAAGCATCTGTCGAAAAAAGAGGCATTTGAAGAAGCTGTAAGATGTTTAAAACAGGTAAATATCCCGAACCCGGAAGAACGGGCCAGGCAGTATCCCCATGAGTTTTCCGGTGGTATGCGCCAGCGTGCCATGATCGCCATGGCCTTAAGCTGCAATCCGAAGCTTCTGATCGCGGATGAGCCGACTACAGCCCTGGATGTGACGATCCAGGCTCAGATCATGGATATCCTGATCGAGCTGAAAGAGAAGATCAATACGGCTATCATCCTGATCACCCATGATTTGGGCGTGGTGGCGGGATCGGCCGACCGGGTAGCAGTTATGTACGCAGGCAAGGTGGTAGAGACCGGGTCCTGCGAGGATATCTTCTACCGGGGCGTGCATCCGTATGCGCTTGCGCTTTTGAAGAGCCTGCCTTCTGTGGATACCACAAAGGCGGAACCGTTGACATCGATTCCCGGCACGCCGCCGGATCTGTTAAGCCCGCCGAAGGGCTGCGGCTTTGCGGCGCGGTGTTCCCACTGCATGAAGATCTGTCATGAGCAGGAACCGCCGGAATTTACTGTGGGCGAAGGACATACGGCAAGCTGCTGGCTGCTGCATCCTGACTGCCCGACAGCAGAGGAAAGGGGGGAACACCAGTGACAGATGAGATCCTGGTACAGGCAGAAGGCCTGTGCAAATACTTTAAAGTGAGCGGTGGGCGTACCCTGCGTGCTGTAGATAACGTAAACTTAACGATCCGCCGCGGTGAGACCCTGGGTCTGGTAGGCGAGTCCGGCTGTGGAAAATCCACCTTGGGACGTACCATGATGGGGATCTATCCCCCGACCAAAGGGAAGCTGATCTATGATGGGAAGGAACTGAATCTGAACAATAAGCGTGAGCGGTTTGAGTTCACGAAAAAGGCCCAGATCGTATTCCAGGACCCTTATGCGTCCCTGGACCCGCGTATGACGGTTGGTTCGATCATTGAGGAGGGCATGGTCATCCACAATATGTACGATGCCGCCAAGCGCAAGGAGCGGGTGGAGCGTTTCCTGGATATCGTGGGACTGAACCGGGAACATGCGGGACGGTTCCCTCATGAGTTCTCAGGCGGACAGCGCCAGAGGATCGGTATCGCCCGCGCCCTGGCGATCGAGCCGGAGTTCATCGTCTGCGACGAGCCGATCTCCGCGCTGGATGTGTCGATCCAGGCACAGATCATCAACCTGCTGCACGAGCTTCAGAAGAGGATGAGCCTGACTTACCTGTTCATTGCCCATGACTTAAATATCGTCAAATATATTTCAGACCGTATTGCTGTTATGTACCTTGGCAGTGTGGTGGAGCTGGCAGACAGCCATGAGCTTTATATGGACACGCTCCATCCTTACTCCCAGGCGCTCTTGTCCGCGGTGCCGATCCCGGACCCGGCCAAAGAGGCCCAAAAGCAGCGCCAGATCATCGACGGCGATGTGCCAAGCCCGATCAACAAGCCGAAGGGCTGCGCATTCTCCAGCCGGTGTCCGCGTGTCTGTGGCAAGTGCCATGAAAGCGTGCCGGAGCTTAAAGAGGTGAAGCCGGGGCATTTTGTGGCTTGCCATTTGGTGGAATAGGCAGGAGCGGTGTATGACCGGATAGAACCGGAGGAATCTGCGGGAAATGAGAGCAGATTCCTCCGGTTTTCTGCATTTAAGGGATCGGGCGCTTTATGACTATCCGCCGCTGTGGGAGGAAACTCAGGGAGCGGCGGTTGCCTTAATCGGAAAAATGTGATATAATGTTGAATTATAAGGGAAAACAACAAAAAACCAATTGCTTAAAATAATCGGGCGGGGGGAAAAGATTTGATTTCAGCGGAGCGGAGAGAACAGATTAAGATGATACTGCTTCAGAAAAAAAGTGTTACGGTAGCGGAGGTGGCACAGAATTTTGATGTCAGTACAGAGACGATACGGCGGGATTTTGAGGCTCTGGCAGCAGAGGGATTTCTGATCAAATCCTATGGAGGGGCGACGCTGGCAGTCCGCAAGAACATGACCGTATCCCAGAAGCTAAAGTCCGGGATCCTGATCGAGGCGAAACGGCGGATGGCGAAGGAGGCTGCCAAGCTGGTGCACCCCAATGACTGTATCTTTTTAGACCACTCTACAACGGTTTATGAGATGTGTGATGAACTGGCAGGGATGCCGCTGACGGTTATGACCAATTCCCTGGCCGTGATGAACCGCATGTCGGAACAGCCGAATATCAAGCTGGTGATACCGGGCGGCAATTTTGATGCCAAGAACCAGGCTTTTTTTGGCCTGGAGGCGGTACAGTATTTGAAGCGCCACTCCTTTGACAAAGCATTCCTGTCCTGCCGGACTCTGGATATCCGCAGAGGACTTGGAGATGCGGAGGAAATGGTCGCAGATATGCGACGGAATATCATAGACAGTTCTGATTTTAACTGTCTTTTGATCGATTCTACGAAGCTGGGAAGGTCGGCGTTCGTGCAGACGTGCGGCTATGATAATGTTCATGTGCTCATAACAGATAAGAAGCTTGAGGATACCTGGCCCCGCTTTTTGGAGGAACAGGAGATCCGTTTTATAGAATGTCTGGAAGATGAGAAGTAGCGCAGCTTTAAGCTGACCAGCAAGCAAATTGGTAAAAGTGCCTGACAACCAGGAAATAAATTCTGGTTGTCAGGCACTTTTTTGACTACTTATTTGGAATAATATGGAAATTACGCCCGAATGTGTCAGAAATCAATAAAAAAACTTAAAAATCAACAAAAAATCTATTGAAATCAACAAAGCACTGTGCTATAATCCAATCATACATCAAGAAACGGCAACAAACAACTAAAAACAAGAACAAAAGCAACAGAAAAACAACAAGAAACCAAAAACCATGCACTCAGCAACCAAAAACAACAATTAAGAGGAGGTAAGTTTCATGAGGAAAATTTTGTCAGCGGTATTGGCAGCATCGATGATCGTGTCCCTGACGGCATGTGGCAGCGGCAGTTCGGGGTCTGCCGCGGGGAACACAGCGGCGCCGGCAGCTACATCAGCGGGAACAGCAGCGTCGGACACAACAGGCATAACAGATACGGCAGATGCTTCAAGCGCAGCAGGGGGAAGCGGCGAGGCAGCGGGGGCGCCTTTAAGCGGTGAGGAATTTGTAAAGAAGGGATACCGGATCGCTTACATATTGAACGTGGCGTCCTCTGATATTTTCCAGATGGCAGTCTCGTCTGCAAAGGAAACGGCAGAAGCCCTGGGGATGACGGTGGATGTGTATTTTACTGATACGGACAATGTTAAGTTTCAGGACTTTGTTAATACCTGTGCGGGGCAGGGATATGATGCGATGTTCCTCTCCCATGGGAACCAGGAGACCGCTTATGACCTGGTCACGATGCTGCAGGAAAAAGGGATCAAGGTCGTCTGCTTTGATACACAGCTCACAGACGCCAACCGGAACAGCGTGACCGTGCCGGGCGTGACCCAGATGTTCCAGAATGACCAGATGATGGCGGACCTTCTGCTGGATTATATCTGCAACACGATCTATCCGGAAAAGGTCGCTGCTAAAGAACCGGTCAAGATCTTGAAGATATGGAGAGGCCCCGGCGTATCACCTTTTGACCGCCGTCAGGAGACTTATCTGAAATATGAGCAGGAAGGCCTGATCGAGACTCTTGAGACCTTAGGGCCGATCGACACAGCCAATGGGGAAGCCAGCATGGCGCAGGTGGTTGCTTCCGCGCTGCCGAAATATCCGGAGGGGACGGTAGATGCGATCTGGGGCTGCTACGACGCCTATACAAGAGGCGCATATGTGGCGCTCATGGAGGCAAACCGTAAGGATATCCCGGTTGTGTCCGTGGATATCTCCAACCAGGACATCAACTACATGCTGGACGGCAACAACGTATGGCGCGCCTGTTCCACGGTGGATTTCTCGACGATCGGCGAACAGGGAATCCGTATCCTGGCTATGAAGCTGAACGGGGATGAGACGGAGGATGTGTATAACTTAACGCCTTCTCTGGTGCTTGCAGAGGACTTAAAAGCGGATTCCAACGTGCTGAACTTAAAGGATTCGATCGAAGGGTACGGCGTGAACAATGACCACATTGCAGAGTGGATGGAGCCGTATATCGACAAGAAATAAAATACTGCCGATGATAACATGACAGATTGTTTGTGATAAAAGTGGCCGGAAGGGGTCACTTTTATCGCAAATGGAGAAAAGGTGGGATGATATGCAGAATACAGAACGAATCAAACTGGAAGTAAGAGGAGTCTCGATCGAGTTTCCGGGGGTCAAAGCATTGTCGGATGTGAATTTTACCATAGAGACCGGGGAGATCCGGGCGGTTGTGGGCGCCAATGGCGCGGGAAAATCCACGCTGATGAAGGTGCTGGCGGGCGTCAATCCCGGTTATACAGGAGACATCCGGTATAAGGGGGAACCGGTGGAGGTCCGGACTCCGCAGGCGGCAAAGGAACTGGGGATCGAGATCGTGTACCAGGAGGTGGACATGGCATTGTTCCCGGACCAGACCGTAGCGGAAAATGTCATGATGAACAAGCTTATCCGGGGCATGAAAAATCCATTTGTCAACTGGAAGGGACTGAGAAAAGAAGCAAAGGAGACCCTGGAGCGCTTACACATCAATGTGGACGAGAATAAGATGGTGCGGCAGCTTTCTCTGGCGGAAAAGCAGATGGTGCTGATCGCCAGGGCAGTCCGGGAAAAATGCAATTTCCTGATCCTGGACGAGCCGACGGCGCCTTTAAGCGTCAGCGAGACAAAGGAACTGTTCCGGATCGTCAGGAATTTGATGGAGGCTGAGAATATTGCGGTGATCTTTATCTCCCACCGGCTTCAGGAGGTGCTGGAGATCTGCGATAAGATCGACGTGATGCGGAACGGCCAGATGGTCGGCCAGCTTGAGGTCACGAAAGACTTGACCAGCAAGATGATCGTGGATAAGATGCTGGGCCGGAGCTTCCAGGAGGACTTCCCAAAGGCGGATGTAAAATTGGGAGAGGTGGCATTTGAGGCAAAGCACCTGCAGGATGAGGACGGCATGGTAAACGATGTGTCCCTGACAGTGCGTTCTGGGGAGATCGTGGGAGTCAGCGGACTGGTGGGAGCCGGCAAGACAGAGCTGTGCAAGCTTTTATTTGGTGACAGCCGCAAAAAAAGCGGGCAGGTCTTTCTGCATGGGAAGGAGCTGAACATCAAGTCCCCCACAGATGCGGTGCGCGCAAAGATCGGGCTGGTGCCGGAGGAGCGGAGAAAAGAAGGAGTATTGGTGGATGAGCCTGTATTTTTCAATCTGTCTGCGGCGACCCTTTCTTCCTTCTGTACGGCGGGCGGATTTGTAAAGAAAAAAGAAGAAGTGGAAAATGCCAGAAAGTATATACAGTCACTGGGGATCAAGACACCGTCGGAATTCCAGATGGTTCGGTATCTGTCGGGCGGCAATCAGCAGAAGGTGGCAGTGGGAAAATGGCTGGCTGCCGACTGTGAGATCTACATTTTTGATGAGCCAACCAAGGGCGTGGACGTGGGGGCAAAACAGGACATTTATGAGCTGATCACAACGATCGCAAAGGCTGGGAAATGCGTGCTCTATGTTACATCGGAGAACTCGGAGATCCTGGCGATCACAGACCGCACCTACGTGATGTATGGGGGCCGGATCATGGCGGAGCTTGAGACAAAAAACACATCGGAAGATGAAATCATGTACTATTCGACAGGAGGAAAATAACAGTGGGTGCAAAAATAAAGAACAATCTGAGTGTGGGAAAGATCATCCGGGACTGGGCGGCAGTCATAACGGTGATATTTTTGTTTGCGTTTTTCTCGGTGAGGATGCCGAACACCTTTGCGACCAGCGATAACTTTACCACGATCTTCCGTTCCATCGCAGTGACGACGGTCATGGCTATGGGACTGACCATGACCCTGGCGGTGGGCGGCTTTGATCTGTCTGCAGGCTCCACAGCCACCATGTCCAGCTTTATCATGATGAGCTTTCTCATCTGGCACAACGTGAACGTCTGGCTGTCCATCCTGATCACGATCGCGGGAACGCTGGTGATCACCCTTGGTTCCATGTTCCTGATCGTAAAATGCAAGATCCCGGATCTTCTGGCGACCTGTGCCATGATGTTCTTTCTGGATGGTTTAAGCCTTACTTACTCAGGCGGCGGCGCTATCAGCGCCGGTATGCCGAAACCGGACGGGACGCCGTCCCTGGGGATCGTGCCGGATGTGTTAAAAAAGATGGGAACCTCGCCCACGATCATTATCATTATGCTGGTGGCTGTGGCATTTGTCCATGTATTTCTCAATTACACCAAGTACGGAAGATATATCTATGCGGTGGGCGGCAACAAGATCGCGGCAAAGCTCTCCGGCATTCCGGTGAACAAGTACCGGATCATTGCGGGCCTGATGGCGGGAACCTTCGTGGCCCTGGCGGGAATCCTGGTGGCGGCAAGAAACCAGTCCGCCCAGATCAACGGCGCATCCTCTTTCAGTATGCCGGCCCTTTCGGCTGTATTTATCGGCCGTTCCTTTGCCGGGCAGGGGAAGCCCAATGCGGTAGGCACCCTGATCGGCGCGGCTCTGGTAGGGGTTCTGGACAACGGCCTGGTCATGATGTCGGTCCCGTACTATTCCCTGAATGCGATCAAGGGGCTGGTTCTGGCGATCGCACTGGCGTCGGCTTATTATTCGACGAAGGAAGACTAAGGAGCGTAGAAAGGAGAGCAAATGGGTAAATTTGATCAGCATTTTAAAATGCAGGAAGCTGACGCCATGGAGTATGCCGTGGAAAAAGGCTTTTTTGACAGGAATGCCGCGTTGTCCTGCAAAGAGATCGGGGACGGCAATATCAATTACGTGTTCCGTGTGCAGGAGGAGGACGGAGAAAAATCCATCATCATCAAACATGCAGATATCCGCATCCGCTCGTCCCAAAGCCTGGCAGATACAGACCACAACCGGATCGAGGCGGAGATCCTGAAGCTTGAGGGGGAACTGGCGCCAGGTCTGGTGCCGGAGGTTTACTTATACGATCCGGTCATGTGCTGCCTGGTGATGGAGGATTTGAAAGATTATAAAAATATGCGGTATGAGATGATCGCACATCATGTCTACCCCACGTTTGCGGAGGATATTTCCACCTTCATGGCGCGGACCCTGATGATGACCACGGATCATGTCATGGATCCGGACGAGAAGAAAGGGCAGGTAAAGAACTTTATCAATCCGGCCCTCTGCAAGATCACGGAGGATCTGGTCTATACGGATCCTTATACGGACTGCCACGGGAAGAACCGCCTGAACCCGGACAACCGGGAGTTCTTTGAGACGGAGCTGTATAGAGATGAGGCTCTGCGCCTGGAGGCTGCAAAGCTGAAGGATGGATTTAAGGCAAATGCACAGTCGCTGATCCACGGGGATCTGCATACCGGTTCCATTTTTGTAAAAGAGGGGGCCACAAAGGTCCTTGACCCGGAGTTTGCGTTCTACGGGCCGGCTGGATATGATGTGGGGAATGTCATTGCCAACCTGATATTCGCCTGGGCAAGTGCGGAGGCGGCCGCTCATCCGGCAAAGGAACCTGCTATGGGACCGACCATGGAACCGACTATGGAGCCGGAAGAGGTGCGGGAGGATTTTCAGGGCTGGCTGGAAAACACCATCGAGGCGGTGGTGGACCGGTTTGCTGAAAAATCCGTGAAGATCTTAAAGGAGCAGGCCACGGATGTGATGGCGCAGACAGAAGGTTTTGCGGAGTGGTTCGTGGACGGTGTACTGTCAGATACAGCAGGCGTGGCGGGCCTGGAGCTGAACCGGCGGATCGTGGGCAGTGCGAAGGTGAAGGATATCGATGGGATCGCGGACGCCGCGCAGAAGGCATACGCGGAGCGGATCTGTGTGCTTGCGGCGAAACGGTTTATTATGGAGAGGAACACATCTTACCGCCGCGGACGGGATTATATTGATACGCTGAGAGCGGTCCGGGAGGGACTGGAGGAGAAAGAGAGGGCAAGATCATGACAACACAGTGGGGAGACAGAAGAGAGCAGCTGCTGGAAATGAGCCGCCGGGCTTATGGGCAGGCTCTGTTTGCGGGGACAAGCGGGAACTTGAGCATCTACGACCGGGAGAGCGGGCTGATGCTTATCACGCCCAGCTCAGTCCCCTATGAGACAATGGAAAAGGATGACCTGGTGCTTATGAAGCTGGACGGAGAGGTGGTCGAGGGAACGAACCGTCCGTCTTCCGAATGGCGGATGCACGCAGTGATCTACCAGGAAAAGGAGGAGGTCAGCGCGATCCTGCACACCCATTCCCCCTATGCCACTTCCTTTGCGGTCAACAAGCAGGAGATCCCGGTGATCCTGATTGAAATGGTGCCGTTTTTGGGCGGCAGCGTCCCGGTGGCGGAATTTGCCCTTCCGGGGACGGAATCCGTGGGGGAGGAAGCGGTGAAAGCCCTTGCGGGGAGAAACGCCTGCCTGATGGCAAACCACGGGGTGCTGGCTGTGGGAACGACTCTGGAACAGGCCCATATCCGGGCAGTTTACGTGGAGGATGCGGCAAAGATCTATTCCCTTGCCCTTTCCAACGGGGAGACTTACGAGGTGCCGGAGGAATTTGTACAGATCATGCTGAACAGGAATAAAGGGTAGTGGATGGAGAAGGAGGAGAAAGATGGGGATCAATCGTTTTTTTGCACCCAAGTGCAGTTTGTTTGGTTATGGAAGCTTGATCGGACTTGGGGATGAGATAAATAAAAGGGGTTATAAAAAGGCGCTGATCGTGACGGACCGGTCGCTGGTGGAGCTGGGAATCGTGAAACAGGTATCGGACGTGTTGGATCAGAGTGGAATCTGCTATTGCCTTTATGACGGCGTGAAGCCTAACCCGACCGTGAAAAATGTGGACAGCGGCCTGGCGATCCTGAAGGAGGAGGCCTGTGATTTTGTGGTATCGATCGGAGGTGGGTCGGCCCATGACTGTGCGAAGGCGGTCACGATCCTGGCGGCGAACGGGGGCAGCATCCTGGATTACCGCGGGCTGGACCAGAGCAGGGTGCCGGCCCTTCCGTTGATCGCGGTGAACACCACGGCGGGCACTGCCAGCGAGACCACGAGGGCTTACGTGATCGTCAACGAGGAGACAGGGGAGAAGTTCGGCTCCAGGGACCAGTATGTGATCCCGGCGGTCGCTGTGGACGATCATCAGCTGATGATGGGGCTGCCAAAAGGCCTGACGGCGGGAACCGGGATGGACGCCCTGACCCATGCTGTGGAGGCTTATGTTTCGGTCAACGGGTTTGTGATCACCTCGGAGCTGGCTCTGGGTGCGATCCGTCTGATCTTTCAAAATCTGGAAAAAGCGGCCCTCTGCCCGGATGAGGAGAGCCGTGAGGGGATGGCGGCAGGACAGTATCTTGCGGGCCTGGCCTTCGGAAACGCGGGCTGCGGTCTGGTACATTCCATGTCCCATCAGCTCAGCGCCGTCTACGACCTGCCCCATGGTCTGTGCAACGCGGTCCTTCTGCCTGCGGTATGCCGGTTCAACTTAAGTGACGGAGAGGCCAGGAGAAAATACGCGCAGATCGGGGAGATGCTTTTTCCGTTGGCGGTGCACGGCAAGACAGATCAGGAGAAGGCAGAGTACCTGATCGGGCAGATCGAGGCCATGTCAGACCGGATCGGGACGAAACGCCGCCTGTCTGAGCTGAATGTGAAAGGGGAGGATATTTCCCTGCTGGCGGAGAAGTCCCTGTGTGACGGAAGCCTGGGGAATAATCCGGTGCAGCCGACGAAGGAGCAGATTGAGGAGCTGTTTGCTTCTTTGATGTAGGCGTGAACAATACATGGAAACGGAGGTAAAAGAATGGTCAGAGCAGATGAGGGAATGGGTTTCCTTCTGAAATATGAAAATGTAGCATGGTACGAGGACGGGGCTGTCCGGATCCTGGACCGCAGGATCTACCCGGTGCGGGTGGAGTATGTGGTCTGCCGCAGACATGAGGAGGTGGCGAAGGCCATCGCGGACATGGTGACCCAGAGTGGAGGGCCATACACCGCGGCAGCCATGGGCATGGCGCTGGCGGCCTATGAGGCAAAGGATATGGCGGAGGCGGAGCTTCTGGCCTATATGGAGCAGGCGGCGTATACCCTTTCTCATGCCAGGCCCACCACGGTTGAGAAAATGAAGCGGGTGACGGAAGGATCCATGAACGTGGTGCGGGAGGAAGTGCAGGCGGGCAGGGCAGGACAGGCGCTGGTGGATGCCCTGGCGGACTATGCATTTTCCTATATCAACGGCAACTATACGCGGTTTCAGTCCATTGGGAAATACCTTGCGGATAAGATCCCCAGGGGCGGCACCATCATGACCCAGTGCTTTGCGGAGACAGTCATCGGGACGCTTCTCAATGAGTGCAGGAAGCAGAATAATGAGATCAAGGTGATCTGCCCGGAGACCCGGCCGTATTTCCAGGGGGCAAGGCTGACCGCCAGCGTGGCTTATGACATGGGCTTTGATGTGACTGTAATCACGGACAATATGCCGGCCTATGTGATGCGGGAGAAAAAAGTGGACGTGTTCACTTCGGCGGCGGATGTGATCACGGTGGACGGTCATATCGTCAATAAGGTTGGCACGTTCCAGATCGCCCTGGCTGCCCAGTACTGGGGTATCCCCTACTATGCGACCGGAACCCCCAACAGGGCGCATCCGGACATGAGCTCGGTGAAGATTGAGCTGAGGGACCCGGAGCTGGTCATGGACGCCATGGGGACGAAGGTGACGAAGGACGGAGTGAAGGGATTTTACCCGGCCTTTGATGTGACGCCGCCCAAACTGTGCAACGGCGTGGTGACGGACAAGGGGATCTTTTCACCGTATAACCTTGGTGCGTATTTTGAATCTTGAATCGTAGCTGTGAGGGGACGGAATGTGGGTGCGCTGGACAGTTACGGATAGAAGAGGGAGGGGCAGATGCTGACCTTTATGATCGCGGTGGGGGCTCTCGCAGGAGCCTTTGACTGTATCCGCGGGAACCGTCTGGGTCTTGGGGAAAAATTCGAGGAGGGGTTTCTCTGCCTGGGAGCCGCGGCTCTGGGGATCGCGGGGATTATCTGCATCGCCCCGGTCCTGGGCAATCTGCTGAGACCGGCGGTGGTACCGCTTTATCATCTGCTGGGCATGGACCCGGCTATGTTCGGGAGCCTTTTGGCAAACAACATGGGCGGTTATCCGCTGGCTATGGAGCTGGCTGACGACAGCCGGATGGGGCTGTTTTCCGGACTGGTCGTGTCCTCCATGCTGGGGGCGGCGCTGGTGTACACAATCCCGGTGGGGCTGGGAATGGTACAGGAAGACAGGAAGGAATCTTTTACCAAAGGGATCATGATCGGGATGATTCCCATTCCGGTTGGATCAGCCGTTGGCGGGATCATGATGGGGCTTCCCCTGGTGAAAATCCTGTGGAACAGCATTCCGACCATCCTGGTGACGGCGGTGCTGATCGCGGGATTTGTATTTTGCCCTGCCCGGCTGGTGAGCGGTTTCCTGGCAGCGGCAAGGGGCATCCGCGCGGTATCGGTCTTTGGGCTTGGAGTGGGGGCTTTTACAAGCCTGACCGGATACCGGTTGATCCCGGGGATGGAAACATTGGAATACGCCATGGGGATCGTGGCGGGGATGGGGATCGTCCAGTTGGGAAGCATTCCTCTGGCGGCGCTGTTTGTACGGTTCTTTAAAAAGCCCCTGGCCCGGCTGGGGGAGAAGCTTTCAGTCAATGCGGTGTCCGTGGCGTCGCTTCCTGTGGCCTGCGTCAATGTGATCTCCGTGTTTACCATGGTAAAAGAAATGGACCGCAGGGGGATCGTTATCTCGGCGGCCTGGTGCACCAACGCGATCGCGCTGTTTACGGCCCATCTGGCGTACACGAAGGCGGTCTCGCCGGAGATGGTGGCGCCGGTCCTTACAGCCAAGGTGGTCAGCGGCCTGGCGGCGGTTGTGATTGCCTGCCTGATGGAGCGGGCAGGAGAAGGAGAGGGATAAAACATATGAAAATAACGAGTGTGGATATTATAAAGACATTTAGGGAGCCTTCCAGGAATGCGGAGATCGCTGTGGGCGGCGTGCCCTGGCATCCGGTCTGTGTGAGGATCAATACGGACGAGGGGATCAGCGGTTACGGCGAGATCGGGGTAGCCTACGGCAACGCCCAGAACGCCGGGTTTGGCATGGGGGTGGATTTCGCAAAGTGCATCATCGGCCTGGACCCGCTTAACAGCGAGGAGATCTGGGACCGCCTGCACCGTCTGACCTTTTGGGGGATGGGAAACGGCGGCGTCATCATGGCGGGGATCAGCGGGATCGATATTGCCCTGTGGGATATTAGGGGCAAGGCGTTCCAGGCGCCGGTATATCAGCTGTTGGGCGGCAGGACCAATAAGAAGCTGCGGGCTTATGCGAGCCAGCTCCAGTTTGACTGGGGAAAGATCAGCAGGGCCTTATCAAAGCCGGAGGAGTACGCGGAGGCGGCAAGAAAAGCCATGGCGGATGGTTTTACCGCAGTGAAGGTAGATCCGATCGGATTTGACAAGGATGGCAACTGGATGGGATGGAGCAGCAGAGGGATCCTTAAGCGGGAGCAGCTCGAAATGGCGGTGAAGCGGGTGGAGGCCATGCGGGAAGCGGGGCCGGATCTGGATATCATCATTGAACTGCATGCGCTGACGGATGCCAACACGTCCGTCCAGTTGGGCAGGGAGTTGGAACGGCTTAACTGCTTCTACTATGAGGAGCCGACCCAGCCGCTCAATCCGGCCCTGTTTAAGGAGATCAGCGCAAAAGTAAAGATCCCGGTGGCAACAGGGGAGCGGGTGTATACCAGGTGGGGTTACAGGCCGTTTTTTGAAGATCACTCGATTGGGATCATCCAGCCGGATCTGTGCAACACCGGAGGGATCACGGAGGGGAAAAAGATCTGCGACATGGCCCATGTGTACGATATCGGGGTCCAGGTGCACTGCTGCGGCGGCCCGATCTCTGCGGCGGCAGCTCTGCAGCTTGAGGCGGTCATCCCGAATTTTGTGATCCATGAGCTGCACGCCAGTGCGTTGATCCAGGATAATATCGATCTTTGCAAGTATGATTATCAGGCAGTGGATGGGTATTTTGAGGTCCCGGACCGTCCGGGGATCGGGCAGGAGCTGACCGAGGAGGCGATCGCGGGCAGCGAGGTGGTTACGGTGAAGTGAACGGGAGAAGGCGCGTTCATATATACGGCAAAAAGTTGCTTGAAAGCGCCGTTATTTTCGTGAATTTGCGGATTGCAGACAGGAGCGCTCCTATAGTAAAATACTGATTTGTAGCTTTTGAGTGAGAACGTATTTTACATAGTAGATATAGGAGACGTATGG
This sequence comes from Clostridium sp. AN503, assembly GCF_040719375.1. Taxonomy (NCBI): domain Bacteria; kingdom Bacillati; phylum Bacillota; class Clostridia; order Eubacteriales; family Clostridiaceae; genus Clostridium; species Clostridium sp. AN503. Next base: position 87,603 of record NZ_JBFDTP010000002.1, read on the forward strand.
AAATATCACAGAAGAAAGGCAGTTCCCCGATCCGGGATATGACGGAGGGGAATCCGGTGACGCTGATCCTTGGGTTTGCCATCCCCATGCTTTTGGGAACCCTGTTCCAGCAGTTTTACAGTATGGTGGATACGATCATCGTCGGGAAGTTCCTCGGCGTGGATGCGCTGGCGGCGGTCGGTTCCACCGGGGCCATCAATTTCATGGTAAACGGATTTGTTATCGGGGTATGCGCGGGCTTTGCGATCCCGGTGGCGCAGCGGTTCGGGGCGCGGGATCATAAGAGCATGAGGAAGTACGTGGCGAACGCCATGTGGCTGACGATCGTGTTTGCCGCAGTGATGACGGTGGTGATCGGAGCGCTGACCGGGAATATCCTGGTGTGGATGAAGACTCCGGAGAATATCATAGAGGGCGCTTATAAGTATATTTTTATTATCTTTTTGGGCATTCCGGTCACCTATCTTTACAATATAACCGCCAGTATCATCCGCGCGCTGGGGGACTCCAAGACGCCGGTGTATTTCCTGATCCTGTCTTCACTGGTGAATATTGTGCTGGACTATGTGACCATCCGGTATCTTGGCATGGGCGTGGCGGGACCGGCTGTTGCCACTGTGATCTCCCAGGCGGCGTCCGGGGTCCTGTGCGTGGTTTACATGAAAAAGAAGTTTACGATCCTTCGTTTTGAGAAGGGGGAGATGGAGCTGGACGGGCATATCTGCCTGAACCTGTGCAATATGGGGATTCCCATGGGGCTGCAGTATTCCATCACGGCGATCGGTTCTGTGATTCTCCAGACTGCGGTCAATACCCTTGGTTCCGTGGCGGTGGCGTCTGTGACGGCAGGTCAGAAGATCACCATGTTCTTCTGCTGCGTCTTTGACGCGCTGGGCGGGACCATGGCGACCTATGTGGGGCAGAACGTAGGAGCCGGGAAACTGGACCGCATTGAGAGCGGCGTAAAGGCGGCGACGGTCATCGGCTCGGTTTATTCTGTGGCTGCGTTTGCGGTGCTGTTTTTCTTCGGCGGTTATATTCCGCTGCTGTTTGTGGATGCGGACCAGGTACAGGTGATCGCCCAGGCGCACCAGTTTTTGATCTTGAACTCCCTGTTCTTTGTACCGCTGGTGTTTGTGAATGTGTGGCGGTTCGCGATCCAGGGGCTGGGGTATTCGGGATTTGCGATCCTGGCGGGAGTCTGCGAGATGGTGGCGCGGGCGCTGGCCGGGTTTATCGGGATCCCGCTGTTTGGGTATACGGCAGTGTGTCTGGCCTCGCCGTTGGCGTGGATATTCGCAGACTGTTTTTTGATTCCGGCGTTTAAGCATTGTATTAACAGGCTGAGGAAGCTGTTTGCGGGGCGGGAGACGGTTGGGGGCGGGGAAGAAAAGTGAAAAGTGGAATTGTGAATTGTTCGCGATGGCAAATGTTTAGTTGGGAAATATTTGCTGTCGCGAATTTTTGGGTCAAAATATTTTTAGGTTTGGCTGCGAAGATCTCGGCCCTTTACATTTCCTCTCCAACCTGCTAGAATAAAACCACGCAGCGTTAATTTTCACCCCCCCATGGGAAGAAAATTAGCGCTTTTGGTGCGTTGCACGAGCAGGCAGAAAACTGGCAGCATAAATGGCGAGAGAGCAGGGAGAATAAATTATGTATCTGATTGCAGGACTTGGAAACCCCACAAAGGAATATGATAAAACAAGGCACAATGTAGGTTTTTCGGTGATTGATGTGCTGGCGGACAAGTATGGTATCGATGTCAGCGAACGGAAGCACCGGGCGTACTGTGGGAAGGGCGTGATAGAGGGGCAGAAGGTGCTCCTTGTGAAGCCGCAGACCTTCATGAATTTAAGCGGGGAGAGCCTTCGGGCGGCGGTGGATTATTATAAGATCCCGCCGGAGGAGATCATCGTGATCTATGATGACATCAGCCTGGAGCCGGGCCAGCTCCGGATCCGGTTGAAAGGCAGCGCAGGGGGACACAATGGGATTAAAAATATCATTGCCCAGCTTGGAACCCAGGAATTTCCCCGGATCAAGGTAGGGGTCGGAGCGAAGCCGCCGAGGATGGATCTGGCGGACTATGTTCTCAGCCGTTTTTCCAGGGGAGAGCAGGCGCAGATGGATGATGCCTTTAAAGAAGCGGCGGACGCTGCCGTCATGATGATGACGGACGGAGCTGAGCGGGCTATGAACCATTATAATGCAAAAAAGCGGATCGAAGAATGAGACAGTACGACAGACAGTACGACAGACAGTACGCTGGACGGGACACGGGACGGGACACGGGACCAGAGACAGTGCGGGGATGACCGCAACATGACAGGAGTGCAGGATGAGTAAGGTATTTGCCAATCCATTGATAGAATTAATTGAATATGAGGACTTAAACAGCGATTTAAAGAAGGGCAGAGGTCCGGTGCAGGTCAGCGGCTGCATGGATTCCCAGAAGGTCCATCTGATGCAGGAGACTGCAGATGAGGTGCCGTGGAAGCTGGTGGTGACTTACGACGAGGCGCGGGCAAAGGAAATCTATGATGATTTTGGATGTTTCCGGCAGGATGTGTGGCTGTACCCGGCCAAGGATCTTTTGTTCTACAGCGCGGACATCCACGGGAACCTGCTCACAAGACGGCGGATCCAGGTGCTGCGCCATCTGATGGAGGATGAGACCGGCGTGGTGGTGACCACCTTAGACGGGCTGATGGACCATCTGCTTCCGCTTGCTCAGATGCGGGGACAAACTTTGCATCTGGAGACAGGACAGGAACTGGATCTGGAGGCGTGGAAAACGCGGCTGGCAGGTCTTGGCTATGAGCGGACCGGGCAGGTGGACGGCATGGGGCAGTTCTCGGTGCGCGGCGGGATTCTGGATATTTATCCGCTTACGGAGGAACAGCCGGTGCGGATCGAGCTGTGGGATACGGAGGTGGATTCTATACGGACCTTCGACCTGGAGAGCCAGCGTTCCATCGAGCAGCTGGACAGCATCGACATCTACCCGGCGACGGAGATCGTTCTGACGGGAGAGCAGCTTTTAAAAGGTACAGAGCGTATCCGGAAAGAAGGAAAGGCCCATGAAAAGAAACTGCGGGATGCAATGCAGACCGAGGAGGCACACCGCATATCCGGAATTGTGCGGGAGCTTACAGAAGGGATCGAGGAGGGCTTAAAGCAGCATGGACTGGATGCATGGCTGTCCTATTTCAGCAATGAGACCGTTTCCTTTCTGGATTATTTTGATCCTGGGGCCAGCATGGTGTTTCTGGATGAGCCGGCCCGCCTTAAGGAAAAAGGCGAGGCGGTGGAACTGGAGTTTCGGGAGAGTATGGCCCATCGTCTGGAGAAGGGGTATCTGCTGCCGGGACAGACGGGCCTGCTTTATCCGGTAAAAGAGGTGCTTGCCCGGGCGCAGCGCAGCAATACGGTGTATTTAACCGGCCTGGAACAAAAGCTTCCGGGGATGACCGTGGAGAAGAAATACAGTATCAGCGTAAAGAATGTAAGCTCCTATCAGAACAGCTTTGAAATGCTGATCAAGGATCTGCAGCGCTGGAAGAAGGAGAATTACAGGGTTATCCTGCTGTCCGGGTCCCGTACCAGGGCGAGCCGTCTGGCGGGGGATCTGCGGGAATACGACCTGCGTGCATTCTGCCCGGATACGGAGGAACGGCAGGTGCAGCCGGGGGAGATCCTGGTCACTTACGGAAACCTCCACCGGGGCTTTGAATATCCCCAGATCAAATTCGTGGTGATCACCGAAGGCGACATGTTCGGCACGGAGAAGAAAAAGAGGAAACGGAAAAAGACTACCTACGAGGGCAAGAAGATCCAGAGCTTTACCGAGCTTTCAGTGGGCGATTACGTGGTGCATGAGGACCATGGCCTGGGCGTCTACCGGGGGATCGAAAAGATCGAGCGGGATAAGATCGTCAAGGATTATCTGAAGATAGAATACGCCGACGGCGGCAACCTGTATCTGCCCGCCACCCGTCTTGACGGGATCCAGAAATACGCGGGGGCAGACGCAAAAGCCCCCAAGCTCAACAAGCTGGGCGGTGAACAGTGGAACCGGACTAAGACCAGGGTCAAGAGCGCGGTCAAGGAGATCGCCAAAGATCTGGTGGAACTGTATGCAGCCAGGCAGGAGGTAAATGGCTATCAGTATGGTTCAGATACCGTGTGGCAGAAAGAATTTGAGGAGCTGTTCCCTTACGAAGAGACGGACGACCAGATGGACGCGATCGATGCCACCAAGAAGGACATGGAGAGCCGGAGGATCATGGATCGTCTGATCTGCGGGGACGTGGGCTATGGGAAAACGGAGATCGCCCTGCGGGCGGCATTCAAAGCGATCCAGGAGGGCAAGCAGGTGGTATACTTAGTGCCGACCACGATCCTGGCCCAGCAGCATTACAATACGTTCCTGCAGAGAATGAAGGACTTTCCGGTTCGGGTGGACTTGATGTCCAGGTTCCGCACACCGTCGGAGATCAAAAAGACGGTCGAAGATCTCCAGAAGGGGTGGGTGGATATTGTGATCGGTACTCACCGGGTTTTATCAAAGGATGTGAAGTTCAAGGACCTGGGACTTTTGATCATCGATGAGGAGCAGCGGTTTGGGGTGGCTCACAAGGAGAAAATCAAGAAACTCAAGGAAAATGTGGATGTGCTGACTCTGACGGCGACGCCGATCCCCAGGACGCTGCACATGAGCCTGGTGGGGATCCGGGACATGAGCGTTTTAGAGGAACCGCCGGTGGACCGGGTGCCGATCCAGACTTATGTGATGGAGTACAATGACGAGATGGTCCGCGAAGCCATCAACCGGGAAATGGCGCGGGGCGGACAGGTGTATTATGTATACAACCGTGTCAAGGACATTGATGAGATAGCCGCCCATGTGCAGGAGCTGGTGCCGGATGCATCGGTGGTTTTTGCGCATGGGCAGATGCCGGAGCACCGTCTGGAGAAGATCATGTTTGATTTTATAGCCGGGGACATTGATGTGCTGGTGTCCACCACGATCATTGAGACGGGGTTGGACATTCCCAACGCCAATACCATGATCATCCATGATGCGGACCGGATGGGGCTGTCCCAGCTCTATCAGCTGCGTGGGCGCGTGGGTCGTTCCAGCAGGACCTCTTATGCATTTCTGATGTACAAGCGGGATAAGCTTTTGAAAGAGGAGGCGGAAAAACGCCTTCAGGCGATCCGGGAATTCACAGAGCTTGGTTCCGGCATCAAGATCGCCATGCGGGATCTTGAGATCCGCGGGGCCGGGAATGTGCTGGGGGCAGAGCAGCACGGCCATATGGAGGCGGTGGGATACGACCTCTACTGCAAGCTGCTCAATCAGGCGGTGAAAGCGCTCCGCGGGCAGCGCAGCGAGGAAGATGAGTTTGAGACGGTCGTGGAGTGCGATATTGACGCGTACATTCCGGCGACGTATATCAAAAACGAGTACCAGAAGCTGGATATCTACAAACGGATCTCCGGCATTGAAAATGAAGAAGAGTACATGGATATGCAGGATGAGCTTCTGGACCGTTTCGGAGACATTCCGAAGCCGGTGGAGAATCTCCTGGTGGTTGCGGCGCTGAAGGCATTGGCCCACCGGGCTTATGTGACGGAAGTGAAGGTAAACCGCCAGGAGGTGCGCCTCATCATGTTCCAGAAGGCAAAGCTGGATACCACCGGCATTCCGGAGCTTATCGGCCGGCAGAATGGGGCGCTCAAGTTCCAGATGGCGGACCAGCCGTATTTCCTCTATGTGGATAAGAAGAATAAGAACAAGGACTGCGCGGCAATGATGGATAAGGCCAAGGAGCTTTTGGACGGAATTGGGGCGCTGGCGGAGAAGTGATGGAAAGCAGAAACAGAGGATAGGGCAAATGAGTAAAACTCTCAGGCGGCAGCCGGGGATCATGGCGTTTTTTTCATCACTGGGGGCGGCCATCCTGGTGATGGCGATGGTGGTGATCGGAACAATGGTATATGGGGTGACGGTACAGAGCCGTCAGCAGGTGCAGTTCTTAAACCGTACGGCGGCCTGCAGCGAAATCCTGGCGGATCTATATGATATGGAACAGGAGTTTATTGAATTTGGTCGGAACTGGTCGGAAGCGGGATATGAGGCTTACCTAAAATCCTGCGGACAGCTGGCAGAAGACCTGCAGACATTCCAGGCCTACTGCCAGGATGTCCAGCCAACGCTCAACGATATCCGGCGGATTGAAAGCTTTAACCTTTACCAGCAGCAACAGATCCGGGAAGCAATGGAAGGGGAGCGGATCCACTACGATGTGTACATCTATGTAGTGAATGGTTTAAACAGGCACCAGCAGCAAGCCATGGAGATGGCCCAGAGCGACATGGTGTCTGCCAGCAACGCCTATGAAAATGTTTCCCACAGGTTGTCCCGGCGGATGTTTTTTATGGCGGCGGTGTTTGCTGTGATGGCGGTGATGATGGGAGTGGTGCTGACACGTTTTTCCATCGTGACAAAGCGGGCCATGGACAGCATGACGGGGTATTTTGACCGGCTTGCGGCCAGGGAGTGGGATACGCCGGATCTGGAGGACTCCCAGTACCGGGAATTTACGCTGATCTCCCGTACCGCCAACAGGATGAAGCAGGAGATCCGCAATTATGTGCGGGAGATCAAGAACCAGGCAAGGCTGGAAAAACAGCTGGGTGAGGAGCGGCTGATCAATGAAAAACAGCAGGCGATGCTGATCTCTGCCCAGATGTCTGCACTGAGGGCGCAGGTGAACCCGCATTTTTTATTTAATTCTCTGAATCTGATCGGAGTGACGGCGCTTGTGGGGGATTCCAAGACGGTAATGCAGATGGTGGAGGCTACCGGCAGGATCCTTCGCTATTCCCTGTATCACAGGGAGCTTATGACAGGCCTGGATGAGGAACTGGAGATTGTGTCCCAGTATCTGTTCCTGCAGAAATGCAGGTTCGGGGATGCGGTGAAGGTGGAAATACATAATGAACTGGAGGAAGAACAGATACGGATCCCCACCATGACGATCCAGCCGATCGTGGAAAATTGTTTTAAGCATGGTTTTGGAAATAAGGAGAACCTGCATATCCATATTTCCGTCACATGGGAAGGGGAGCAGGTATCAGTCTGTGTTATGGATGACGGGATCGGCTTTGATCCGGAAATGAGCCTGGATAAGGATGAGGGCGGCATTGGTTTAAACAATATCAGAAAACGTCTTGAGCTGATGTATGGGGATGGCAATGCAGCCATGGAGATTGAAAGTGAGCCGGGGGTCTACAGCAGTGTCACGCTGCTCATCCCGCAGAAAGGAGGGGCAGATGAAGGTCCTGATCGTTGAGGATGAGGTTTTGGAGCGCAAAGCCATGGTCCATTTGATCCAAGAAGGCTTTCCCCAGGTGGGGCAGGTGCTGACGGCGGATAATGGCGAACGGGCAGTGGAGACAGCGGTCAGGGAGAGACCGGATCTGATCCTGATGGACATCAATCTGCCGCTGCTGGATGGCATCTCTGCCGCCGGAAGAATACGGAGAGAGCTGCCGGAGATCCGGATCATCATGGTGTCCGCCTACTCTGACTATGAGCATTTAAGAGGCTCTCTTTTGAACCAGGCGCTGGATTATCTGGTAAAGCCTTATTCTGTGGAGTCTTTTCATGAGTCGGTGAGCCGCGGGCTGCAGACGGAGAAGGAAAAAGAGGAGGCCATGCTGTATGGCAGGGCGGGTACGATCCGGAAGATCAAAAAATATCTGGAAACCCACTACGAGGAAAACCTTACGCTTCAGGATGCGGCGGATGTGGTGTGTCTGGAAAAATCTTATCTGGGCAGGCTGTTCCGCGAGGAGAGCGGCACTACGGTCATGGGTTATCTGAGGGAGGTGCGGATCTCCAGGGCGAAAGAGCTTTTATCCTGTGGGATGAATCCCGGGGAGGTGGCGGAAAAGACAGGATTTGGTGATCCTGCTTATTTTGCAAAATCTTTTAAACAGGCGACAGGGCTTTCTCCGGTAAGATACAGGGAGAGTCAGGGGAAACAGGAGGCTGGTGGCTGAGTAGCTGCCGGCCTCCTGTTTTTGTTGCACGGATATCTGTGTAAAATCCATTAAAAAAGACCCTGTAATGTTAAAAAAATGTGAAAAATGTCGATTCTGTCATAAGATGGGTCGATTTTTTCCGTGGCACGTACAGGAATTACTTGCTAAAATGGAACCATCATAACAGGGGCGCGCTTGTGAGATAGTTCAGAAAAACATAAAGGGGAAAGAAAGACAGGAGGAGTTAAGGTATGAAAAAAACGATGGCAGTGATACTTGCATGTACCATGGCGGCAGCATTGACAGCATGCGGCGGATCGGGAAAGGCGGACACCACGGCGGTGCAGACCGCGGCGAAACCGGGGGCCGGTACTTCCGCAGAAGCCTCAGCGAAAGCGGGAGAAGCGGGAGGCACAGCGGAAACGGCTGCGGAAGGCGAAAGCTACACGTTTAAATTTGCGCTTCAGAATGGTGAGAATCATCCACTCTGCCAGGGAATCGCAAAATTCGGAGAAACCTTAGAGGAGAAGAGCGGCGGCAGGATCAAGCTGGAGCTGTTTTACAGCGGTTCCCTTGGGGACAAGGCGTCCACGGTCCAGGGGCTCCAGACCGGGACGATCGACGCAGCCATGCTGATGAGCGGTGTGATCGCCGACTACGGCAGTGAAAAACTGGGTGTATTTACACTGCCTTACCTGTTCGATTCCGTGGCCCATGCCAGGGCGTTCGAGAACAGTGACGCGGGACGGGCGCTGTTGGATACGGTGCAGTCTTCAGGCAGCAAAATGGTGTGCATCGGGGCATACCAGGAATCTGCAAGAAATTATTTCTTTACGAAAAAAAGAGTAGAAAAACCGGAAGATATGAAAAATATGCTGATCCGGTGCCAGGAAGGCTCTATCTATTATGATTCGGTGGAGGCCATTGGGGCTGCTGCCGAGTCGGTGGCATTTTCGGAGCTGTACAGCGCGCTGCAGTCCGGCGTAGTGGACGGAGCGGAGCAGCCATTATCTGGATTTGTGAACAATGCGTTCCAGGAGGTTTCCAAATATTATGTGATGGACCAGCATGAGATCAGCCCCAACCTGATCCTGTTTTCAGAGGTGACCTGGAACCGGATGAGCGATGCGGACCGCCAGATGATCCAGGAAGCGTTTGCAGAGTCAGTGCCGTATTTTGAGGGCCTGTCCGATTCCAAGGACAAAGAATATCTCCAGACCATCAAGGATTCCGGCACGGAGATCATCGATGTGAATATCACTGAATGGCAGGAGGCGTGCAGCAGCGTTTATGACAAATACGGCAGTAAATATGCGGATATCATAGAGCAGATCAAGAGCACAAAATATTGATACAGCCGTGGAAAAAGGGGACTTTGTGGACCGCGAATCCGCAGGGGCCCCTTTTTTAAACCGGGCAAAAGCGGTTTATGGATTTATTCCAAATTGTGCCGCGGGGCGGCAGATGGGAGGGAATTATGGAACAGATGAGTGGAAATGTTAAGGCGCGCCTGAGCCTTCTGGATAAGATCGCGGATGCATTATCCGGATTTATGATCCTGGCGTGCATTGTGGTATTTGGTGTGATGGTATTTTCTGTATCATATGGAGTGTTGGGGCGCTATCTGCCCTTTGTCCGCAATCCGCGGTGGACGCAGGAGCTGGCGATCCTCTGCATGGTCTGGCTGTGCTTTATGGGCGCAGGCTACGCGATCAAGGAAGGGCTGCATGTGCGGATGACGGTGATCAGCTTTCTGGTCCCGAAGAAGGCGGCGTCCTTCCTGCATGGATGCGCATATGGGCTGCTTCTGGTGGTGAATCTCATGTGGGTCATCTATGGAGTACAGCTTCTGGATCTGACGAAGATGGCGAAAATGCCGGCCACCGGCTGGCCCATGAGCATCACCTACCTCTCTGTTGTGGTAGGGGGGATCTACGGGGCTGCCATGTCTGTATACCGGCTGATGAAAGGGGGATTTTAGTAAATGGATACGACAGCGATCATCCTTCTTCTTGCATCATTTTTTATTATGATCATCCTTGGATTTCATATATCCTACGCGATGATGGCTTCCGCGGGTATCACGATCCTGTATCTGGGACTGTCTCCGACACAGATCATCAATACGATGGTGGACAGTGTAGATGGATTTACCTTCCTTGCAATCCCGTTTTTTATCCTGTCCGGCGATATTATGGCGCACGGCGGGATCTCAGACCGGCTGATCCTTTTAGCGGATGCGCTGGTGGGCTGGATGCGCGGCGGGCTGGCTATGGTAAATGTGATGGCGTCCATCTTTTTCGGGGGTATTTCCGGATCGGCAACGGCAGACACGGCCTCCCTGGGCGCGATCCTGATCCCCATGATGCACAAGCAGGGGTATGACAAAGAGTTTGCTACTGCGGTCACCATGACCAGCAGCGTGCAGGGCATGTTGATCCCGCCCAGCCACAACATGATCATCTACGCCATGGCGGCGGGCGGGATCTCCGTCAGCGCCCTGTTCATGGCAGGGATCGTGCCGGGCGTTCTCCTGGGGCTGGCTCTGATGGTGTTCAGCTATTACCTGTCGGTAAAACGGAATTATCCAAAGGGGACCCCGTTTTCTGTGAGACATCTTCTGACGGCGCTCAAAAAATCCATATGGGGCCTGGGGACGGTGCTCATTGTGGTGGTTGGCGTGGTTGCAGGGGTATTCACCGCCACCGAGAGTGCGGCGATTGCCTGTGTATATGCCCTGGTGGTATCCATGGTGGTTTACCGGGAGATGAGCTGGAGAGAGCTGCTGACGGTCTTAAAGAGCAGTATTAAGACATTGTCTACTGTACTGATCCTGATCTCTGCATCCGGGCCGTTCGGTTTCTGTATCACATACCTAAAGATACCGACTATGGTGGTCAATGGCCTGTTGGGCCTGACGGACAGTAAGTTTATCCTGCTGCTTTTGATCAACCTGATTATCCTGGTGCTGGGGACGATCCTGGGGATGGCGTCCATCATCGTGATCGTGACACCGATCCTGATGCCCGTACTTTTAAGCATTGGTTTAAGTCCGATCCAGTTTGGTGCGATCCTGATCTTAAACTGCGGCATCGGCCTGATCACCCCGCCGGTGGGCGGCGTACTGTTTATCGGCAGCGGGATCTCCGGCGTGCCGATTGAGCGGCTGTTCCGCCATACACTGCCGCTGATCGCAGTGATGCTGGTGGTATTGCTGCTGATCACGTATATTCCGGCGTTTACGCTGGCGCTGCCGGGCGCACTGGGACTTTTGTAAAATGAGAGAAAAACGACCAGGAGAAAATGATCAGGAGGAAATGACATGAGCGACAGGAAAAATGACAGAAAAAATGTTCTGATGATCTGTACAGATCACTGGTCCGCGTCCCTGATGGGATGTGCGGGCCGCAGCGATATCATGACGCCGACCCTGGATTATCTGGCGGAAAACGGCGTGCGGTTTGAGAACTGCTACAGCGAGTGCCCGGTCTGCATCCCCGCAAGGCGCACGCTGATGACGGGGCTTTCGCCCAGAAGCCATGGGGACCGGGTCTACTCGGACCGCATGGAAATGCCCCCGGTGACCACGCTTGCGGAGGCATTCCGGGATCATGGCTATCAAACCATGGCCGTGGGAAAGCTGCATGTGTATCCACAGCGCAGCCGTATCGGCTTTGAGGATGTTATCCTGGCGGAAGAAGGGCGGTATGAGCTGGGGGCGGTTGACGACTACCAGATCTGGCTGGGGGAGCACGGCTATCTGGGACAGGAATTTATGCATGGTATGGGAAACAACACTTACTATACCAGGACCTGGCATCTGGATGAACAGGCGCACCCGACCAACTGGGTGACCATGGAGATGATACACCAGATCAAACGGAAAGACCCGACCAAGCCGTTTTTCTTTTACTGTTCCTATCAGTTCCCGCATCCGCCGCTGGTCCCGCTTAAGACCTTCTGGGATATGTATGACGACTCAGAGATCGATCCGCCCGCAGGACAGGACTGGATCGACGACAGCTATATCTTCAAGGCTTTGTGTGAGCAGGCGCGGATCTATACTGACAAGGAGAAACGCCGCGCCAGAAGAGCATTTTTTGCCCAGTGCACCCACATTGACTACCAGATCCGGCTGCTGATCGGCACCCTGCGGGAAAGCAATCTGCTGGATGACACGATCCTGGTATTCACCAGTGACCACGGGGACATGCTGTTTGACCATGAGATGGTGGCAAAGCGGTGTTTCTATGAGGAAGCTGCCTGCGTGCCGCTGATCCTTTCCGGGAAACCTCTTCTGCCCTGGCGGGGGACGGTGGAGAAGAAGCTGGCTCAGCTTGGGGATATCATGCCGACGTTGCTGGACCTCTGTGGGCTTCCGATCCCGGATACCGTCGAGGGGATCCCGCTGTTGTCGGAGAGGACTCACCCCTATCTGTACGGGGAGGTCAGCGAAGGCGACAAGGCCACCCGCATGATCCGGTGGGACAGGTATAAACTGATCTATTATCCCTGCGGAAATGTACTCCAGTTATTTGATCTGGAGAAAGACCCGGCGGAGACCCATAATTGTGCGGGGGAAGCAAAGTACGCTCAGACGCTTGAAACGATGGAGCGGTATTTGGTCGAATCCCTTTATGGTAAAGATCTGGAATGGGTTTTGGAAGGCAGGCTCGTGGGTTTTGAACCGGGGACGTACACAGTCAAAGCGGACTATGGCCTTTATAATCAGAGGGGCTATCACTGGCCGACTCCGGCGGGATATTCAAATCAGGGGAAGAATGCATGAGGCTTTCGGGTAATAACAAAACACCGGGCAGGAAATAAAGGGGATCGAAATATGAGGGAGATGCGTCACAGCATCTCCCTCTGGAATATCCCTTTCGCCAGCTCGATCAGATCCCGTTCCGGCTGCCCAAGGTAAGCGTTCTTTCGTGTCCAGACCTGCACATCCCAGGTGACCGGCTCTGCGCCTATGGAAAACAGTTCCATAGGCTGTTCACACCGGGTCAGACGGGTGGTCAGGTATGGGATGATCGTGACGCCCATACCGGTGGAGGCCATCCAGTAGCTGGTGATATTGCTGGAGAACTCCATCTTCACCGGCGGCTTGATCCGGTGCGCCCGGAACAGGGCGTTGATGGCATAGCGGCTGCGGTGTTCCTGGAACAGCAGGAAAAACGGCATGTCTTTACATTTCTTAAGATCAATGGAACCGGGATGTCCGGGGACCCGCTGCTTAGGCGTAACGTATCCTTCCCTTGCGGCAAATATCAGCTCTTCTGAATAGATCTTCCGGGTCTCGATGCCGGGGAAGGATTCGCTCTTATAGACAGGCAGCAGTACCAGGTCGATCTTGCCTGCCCGCAGCGCCTCGGTCAGTTGGTAGCCGCTCTCTGTAACCACCTCCACCTCGATTCCGGGGTATTGCCTTGCGAAATCCGGCAGCAGCCGGGGGATCGTGTAGGAAGCCCGGTCCCTGGAGGTGCCGATGCGCAGCTTGCCTGTCATGTGGTGGGTGATGTCCCGAAACACCTTCATGAGCTGTTCATTTTCCAAAAGGATCCGCCGGGCGGTCTCCACATAATGCTGCCCTGCAAGGGTCAGCGTGATGGGGGAAGTGGAACGGTCAAACAGCACGATGCCAAGCTCCTGCTCGGCCTTCTGGATATAATGGCTTAAGGCGGACTGGGAGATGAACAGGGCGTCCGCGGCCTTTGTGATATTTTGGTATTCTGCTACGGTGGTGATATATTGTAACTGGCGAAAGTCCATCCTGTTCCTCCCAATTGATCCGTTTCTTTCAGTATACTCTCTTTATCCTGTAAATTCAACTTATACCATGAGAAAAAACTCATGGTAATTCAGAATATAATGACATTTTACAACTGGAAAGTGTCTTGTTATAATAAAATTATCAAAAAGGTAATCCGTTATTAAAAAGGAGAAGAAGAGTATGGCGCAGAATCTGACAAGGAAAATCCTGGCGGCGCATTTAGCGAAGCCGTCGGAGATGAAACCGGGGGAAGAGATCTTCCTGAAAGTGGACCAGACACTGACGCATGACATCAATGCGGTCATGACGTATCTGGCATTTGAGGCGGTTGGGCTGGACCGGATCCGGACGGAATGCAGCGTGAGCTATCTGGACCACAATCTGTTGTATCTGGACAACAAGACGCCGGACGATCACATTTATCTGCAGTCGGTGGCAAAGCGTTATGGGGTGCATGTTTCCAAGCAGGGCAACGGGATCTGCCATGCAGTGCAGGTGGCGAGGTTTGGTGCGCCTGGCAAGCTCAGTATGGGCGGCGACAGCCACACGCCCCACGGCGGTTCCATCGGCATGATGTGTATCGGAGTGGGCGGTATGGACGTGGCGACTGCCATGACCGGCGTGCCCATGCGGCTTAAGATGCCGCAGGTGATCCGGGTGAATCTGACTGGAAGCTTAAAGCCTGGCTGCAATGCGAAGGAGGTCATCCTGGAGATGCTCCGCCGCGTCACGATCAAAGGCGGACTTGGCAAGGTCTTTGAGTACGTGGGACCGGCGGTGAAGGATTTAGAGGTTTCCGCCCGCGCGACGATCGCCAACATGGGGGCGGAGATGGGGGCTACCACATCTATTTTCCCGGCAGATGAGCAGGTGCGTAAGTTTATGAAGGCCCAGGGACGGGAGGATGAGTATATCGAGCTTCTGCCGGATGAGGGCTGTGAGTACGACGGTGAGATGGAGATCAACTTAAGCGAGCTGGAGCCGCTGATCGCATGCCCGCACCAGCCGGACAACGTGATCCCGCTGCGGGAAGTGGAGAAAAAGAAGGTGCAGCAGGTATTTATCGGAAGCTGTACCAACGCAAGCTATACGGATATCGCAAAGGCGGCGCTGGTGCTGCAGGGACGCCATGTGCATGAGGATGTGAGCTGTACCTGTGCGATCGCATCAAAGCAGATCTACAAGCAGCTCATGCATGACGGATACATCGATATGCTGCTGGATGCGGGAGTGCGCCTCTTGGAGCTGGCCTGCGGCCCCTGCTGCGCCATCGGGCAGTCCCCTGCCACCAAGGGCGTGGCGGTGCGCACCACCAACCGGAACTTTAAGGGACGGGCAGGCAATCCGACGGCGGAGATCTACCTGGTAAGCCCGGAGAGCGCGGCGGCAACCGCAGTTGTGGGGACCTTTGCCAGCGCGGAGGATATCCTGGGGGCGGACGTGGTGAAGCTTTCAGAGGTTCAGGAGCCGGAAGCATATCCGGTGGACGATTCCATGATCATCCGCCCGCTGCCCTTAGAGGAGGCACAGAAGGTAGAGATCGTGCGCGGACCCAACATCCAGCCGCTCCCGGTGCCGGATGCGCCGGAACAGAATCTGTCTGCGCAGATCAGTTTAAAGACTGTGGACAATATCACCACCGACGATATTACCCCGGCCAGCGCAGAGTTTTCCAGTATGCGCTCCAATATCCCGTTAATGTCCCAGTATTGCTACCATCGTTATGATTCCGGCTTTGCGGCCAGGGCCAAAGAGATGGGAAAGAGCATTATCATCGGCGGAGAGAATTATGGACAGGGATCTTCCAGAGAACATGCGGCGATCAATCCGATGTACCTGGGCGTAAAGGCGGTGATCGCGAAAAGTATTGCAAGGATCCACAAGGGGAATCTGGTCAACCATGGGATCATTCCGATGATCTTTGCGGATCCGGCGGATTATGATAAGGTGGATCTCTATGACGAGCTGGAGATTGAGAACCTGCGTGACCAGATGCGGACACGGAAGATCACAGTGAAGGACAAGACAAAGGACATTGCTTTTAAGGTGAAGCTGGAATTATCTGACAGTGAGCTTGAGGTCATCTTGTGTGGCGGACAGCTACGATATCTGAAAAAAGAGCTGGAAGAAATGGATGAACATGTACAGTGATGGCGGATGAAGGCCAATGTGCGGGTGTGCAAACGAGTGAATGAAACAGAAAGACGAGGGAAATGTCATGGGCGAGATGAATGAGAGCAGCAAGATGAATGAGATCAATATGGATCATGAGATCGCAGCTGCGCAGGAGAAATTTGCAGAGCTGATCAGATCGGAGTTTGAGCGTATCGAGCGGATGAAACAGGATAAGGAAGTAAAAGATTTTTCTAAACTGGATAAGATTGTTGTGGGCGTACTGCCAGGCGATGGGATCGGGCCGATCATCATGAAGCAGGCGCTCCGGGTACTGGAAGTCCTGATGAAGGAAGAACTGGCATCCGGCAAGCTGGTGATCCGCCAGATCGAAGGGATGACCATAGAGAACCGGGCGGCGAAGCTTCAGTCTCTGCCGGATGAGGTGCTGGCGGAGGTGAAGGAATGTGATGTGATCCTTAAGGGGCCGATGGTGACCCCGAGAGCCGGTGAGCCATGGCCGAACCTCTTAAGCGCCAACAGCCTGCTGCGCCGCAGCCTGGAGCTGTTTGCAGCGGTCCGTCCGATCCGGATCCCGGACAAGAACATTGACTGGACGTTCTTCAGGGAAAATATTGAGGGCGAATATATCTGGGGCAACAAGGGCATCCAGGTAAATGAAGACCTGGCGGTGGATTTTAAGGTGCAGACCGCGCAGGGAAGCGAGCGGATCGCCCGGGCCGCGTTTGATTTTGCCAAAAAGAACGGCAAGAAGAATGTGACCATCGTCACCAAGGCCAACATTGTGAAGCTGGCTGACGGCAATTTCATCAAGGCAGTGCGCAAGGTGGGCGAGGAGTATCCGGAGATTGAGATCCAGGAACGCCTGGTGGACGCCATGTGCGCGAAGATGCTGGATCCGGAGTTCAACAAGGGGATCGAGGTCATCGTGCTTCCGAACCTGTACGGCGATATCGTGACAGATGTGGCAGCAGAGCATCAGGGCGGTCTGGGGACCGCGTCCTCCTCCAACATTGGCAATAAATATGCCATGTTTGAGGCGATCCATGGCACCGCGCCTTACCTGATCTCCCATGGCAGAGGCGATTATGCGGACCCCAGCAGCCTGATCCGGGCCGTCGGCATGATGCTGGCCCATATCGGATACGCGGACCGGAAGGAACTCCTGGAGAAGGCGCTGGATATCTGCACGGTCACGGAGCGGAAGGTCGTACTGACTACCTTTGTGGAGGATGCCAGCGCGGCGGAGTATACGGATTACCTGATCGGGACGATCGAGAAGATCAGATAGACCGGGTTTGTGTCGCCAGCTTCAAATACACTTAATGATGTGTGTCGCAAAATATTGTATGAGCCCTGTTGATCTCAACGGGGCTTTTTCATGATGAGATAACGTGAGTATTCCGGGGCGGCTTACATGTCCTTGCCAGTTGGTAAAAGGGATGCAATCCAAGTTTCGACCGCCTGGGCCAATATATACTGCTGCTGTAAGACCGCCATACCTGTCTCGGGAACATCAGGTGCGTTTTCTTTTTCCCGTATATTTTTTTCCAGATAAGTTTTTAGGGTTTTCACGTTCCCTTCGATGCTTTCCAGACAGGCTTTTTGTCCCTCTGGCGAAAGGCTGTGCAGATTTACGATCACTGCGTTGAAGTCCAGGAAAAAATGTATCGGCTGCGCCGCGATTTTATTCATCAGGTTTTCAAACTCCTTTGCTCCGCTTTCCGTCAGTGAATAGACTGCTTTCTCCGGCATTTTCCCCTCTTTGACGATGTTGCTTTTTATCAGCCCTTTTTCCTCAAGTTGTATCACCTTTTTATAAATGGAAGGCGTGCTGATTTTCACCCATTTGGAGATATTGCGGTACTCAACTAATTTTTGAATGTCATAGGCGCTGAGCGATTGCCTTTTCAATATTCCCAATACAATTAAATCTATGGTCGCCATGAGTTCCTCCCTTTTCTATTGACAACTGGTATAAAGTATAGTAGTATAATCACCAGCATGAAAAATGCTATAATTTATACTACTATATTTTATGATTTGTGTCAAGTGAAAGGAGAGCCGAACACATGAATGAACCAAACAAAAAAATGGCGCTGCTGGGGAGCGCGCCGATTCCCCAAGCACTGTTGGCATTAGGGCTTCCAACCATGATTGGAATGCTGATCAACGCGCTGTACAATCTTGTAGACACCTACTTTGTTGGTGGACTGGGAACCGATCAGATGGGCGCCGTCACGGTGGCATTTCCCCTCGGACAAGTGATCGTAGGCTTGGGCTTGCTATTTGGAAATGGAGCTGCCGCCTATCTTTCAAGACTGCTCGGACGGGGGGACAAGGAAACAGCAAACAAGGTAGCCAGCACCGCCGTATACAGCAGTGTATTGATCGGCGCAATTCTGATTCTTTGCTCTGTCATTTCCCTAAAGCCGATTTTAAGACAACTCGGCGCATTGGAAAGCATCATGCCTTATGCAATTTCTTATACCAGTATCTATATCACGTTTTCCATTTTTAACGTATTCAACGTCACCATGAACAATATCATGTCAAGCGAAGGGGCCGCCAGGACAGCTATGTGTGCATTGATGGCAGGCGCCTTATTGAACGTGGTTTTAGACCCCATATTTATCTATGTGCTTAACTTTGGCGTAGCAGGTGCCGCGATTGCCACGGCTATTTCGCAAATGGTTTCCACAGTGGTCTATTTATGCTATATCCTCCGCAAAAAAAGTGTGTTTGATTTCCGTATCAAAGAATGCTGTTTTTCCAAAGAGATCATGTCCGAGATTTTGAAGATTGGGATTCCTACCTTACTATTTCAGGTATTGACCAGCCTTTCCATCGGTATGATGAACAATGCTGCGAAAGAATATGGAGGTTCCGCGCTGGCCGCGATGGGGCCGCTCACAAAGATCATGTCTATGGGGAGTTTGATCGTTTTCGGTTTTCTGAAAGGCTTTCAGCCAATCGCCGGATTCAGCTACGGGGCGAAGAAGTTTGACCGCCTGCATGAAGCGATCAAGATCTCTATCATCTGGTCCACCATATTTTGCGTGGTGTTTGGATTGGCCGCTGCAATTTTTTCCTCGCAGATCATGGCCCTGTTTACAAAAGGTGACATGGAGATGATTCGTGTCGGTTCGGCTGCTTTACGGGCAAACGGCCTCTCCTTTATCCTTTTTGGCTTCTACACGGTATATTCGTTCTTGTTCCTTGTAATGGGAAAAGCGGCGAAGGGTTGTATCCTTGGCGCCTGCAGGCAAGGGATTTGCTTTGTGCCTGTCATTCTGTTTCTTCCGACGGTCTGCGGTTTAAGCGGTGTTCTTTATGCCCAGCCGGTTGCTGATGTTCTTTCTGCAGCCGTGGCAGCACTGATGGCAGTTGATCTTCACAAAGAATTATCTGCAGCAAAAGCAAGCCTGCACTTGTAATTAATAAGGGACATATGGTATGATAAAGGACAAAATATCAGGCTTTGGCAGGGAATGCTGCATTTTCTGCCAGAGCCTCGGGGATGGATGAGGGATGACAGGATGATATTAAAGGATATATGGTTGGATGTGAAAGCGGTTCAGGCGCGGGACCCGGCGGCGCGGAATGCGCTGGAGGTGCTCCTTTTATACCAGGGTGTCCATGCGCTCATATGGCACCGGTTTGCCCACTGGTTTTATAAGCATCACATGTTTTTTATCGCCAGGCTGATCTCGCAGCTGGCCCGGTTCTTTACGCTGATCGAGATCCATCCGGGAGCGGTGATGGGCCATGGGATACTGATCGACCACGGCTGCGGCGTGGTGATCGGCGAGACTACTGTGGTCGGCGACAACTGCACCATCTACCAGGGGGTGACCCTGGGAGGCGTGGGCTTAAACAAGGGCAAGCGCCATCCCACCCTGGGCAGCAATGTGACCGTTGGTGCGGGAGCCAAGATCCTGGGTGCATTTGAGGTGGGGGATAACTGTACGATCGCTGCCAACGCGGTGCTTTTAAAGCCCCTTGAAAATGACACAACGGCAGTCGGGATACCGGCCCGTCCGGTGAAGGTGGCAGGCGTGCCGGTCCCGAAAAAAGATAAGCCGGTATCCATGGAGCATTATTGCAGGATGGAGAGCCGGGTGGAGGAACTGGAAGCAGAGCTTAAGAGGCTTCAGGAGCAGTTGGAGGCGGTAAAAGATGAACGCGCAGGAAAATAATCAGGCCGTCCGCTGCCGCGATATCGAGCGCAGCATTATCAAGCAGTTCCGCAAGGAGATCTGGCGTCCGTTTGTGAAGGCACTCAATGAATACGATATGATAAAGCCGGATGATAACATTGCGGTGTGCATTTCCGGCGGTAAGGATTCCATGCTGCTTGCCAAGTGCATGCAGGAGATCCTGCGCCATGGGAAGATGGAGTTCGGTCTGAAATTTATCGTGATGGATCCGGGCTATCATCCGGCCAACCGCAGGCTGATCGAAGAAAATGCAGCTCTTATGGGGATTCCCATCCACATTTTTGAATCAGACATTTTTGATTCCGTGGTGGATGCGGGCGGTTCGCCCTGTTATCTCTGCGCGCGCATGCGCCGGGGGAATCTCTATGCCAATGCGAAAGCTCTGGGATGCAATAAGATCGCGCTGGGACACCATTTTGACGATGTGATAGAGACGATCCTCATGAGTATGCTCTACGGGGCGCAGGTCAATACTATGATGCCCAAGCTGCACAGCACGAATTTTGAGGGTATGGAGCTGATCCGGCCGCTGTATCTGGTCAAGGAGCAGGATATCCTTGCCTGGAAGGAGTACAATCATCTGCGTTTCCTCCAGTGCGCCTGCCGTTTTACAGAGCAGATCGCGAAGGAAAAGGCCCTGGAGGAGGAAGTCCATACCTCAAAACGCCAGGAAATGAAGGAGCTGATCAACCGGTTCCGGCAGATCAACCCCCATATTGAGACCAATATCTTTAAGAGCGTGGAGAATGTGAACCTGGACGCCTGTATCGGGTACGTGAAAGATGGAGAGCGGCATCATTTTCTGGAGGAATATGACCGGAAGGACAGGGAGGCTGGAGCAGAGCTTCTCTGATCTCTGGACGCTGATAATCCTTCTTTTATGGAGCGATCACAATCTGGTTCCCATTGTTACCAAATACCTCGTAATATTCCGCCGGGACTTCCTCATCTGTCAGCAGATGGTGGATGCGCTCGGTGGGAGCGTAGGTCAAAAGGGAGGAGATGCCTATCTTTTTATGGTCTGCCAAAAGGTAGATGTCCTGCGCACATTCTGAAGCAGTGCTCTTTATATAACATTCCAAAGGCGTTGAATTGGTAGCACCCCGTTCTAAGGAAAATCCGGTGCTGCTCATGAACGCCTTTTTGAAATTCAGGGATTTCAAATATTCCGTGGAAAATGTATCTACAAAAGAGTAGGAACGCTGGTAAAATACACCCGGAAGCACGATCAGGGTGATATTCGGCTTGCGGATGCACGCTTCTATGATGTGGCAGGAATGGGTGATGACCGTGCAGCAGACCGTATCAGGGATGTAGTTGGGAATCTGCTTTGTAGTTGTGCCGGAATCAATAAATACGATATCATCCGAACTGATATAAGATGCGGCCAGACGCGCAATCCGGTCCTTTCCATCGGGACTTGCCACAGCACGGTCGGCGTCAGTGTAAAAGACACATGCGGAGTTGTCCACAGTGACGCCTCCGTATATTTTATTGATATAAGGTTTTTTTGCAAGCTCATCTACATATTTTCTGACCGTGTTCATGCAAATGTTAAACTTGCTGCTCAGTTCTTTTAAAGTTACAGTCTGTTTATTTACAATATAGTTCTCCATATCCCGGAGTCTGGAATCTTTCATCTCTGATATCTCCAAATATTTAATTTATTACTATAACAATATCATATAAAACACAAAATTACAACTGCTGCAGGTGTAAATATGGTATCAGTCAAACAATAAAAATGGTATATTTGTTATATTTAATAATTTTAACTCAAATATAACAGTAATTATTCTGGAAAAATATGAAAAAAGTGAAAAAATACCAAAGATAGTGCTTGAAAAGCTCAAAAAATGTGATATAATATACACACAACATAACAAATATACCATTTTCGGAAATGGCAGGAAGGAGGTTAAGATGAACATAGTTGGCATTACAGCCTGTCCAACAGGGATTGCTCATACGTACATAACAAAAGAAAAGCTTGAAGCGGCGGCGAGAGCAAGGGGACATGGCTGCAGGATTGAAACCCAGGGCAGTATTGGTGCGGAGAACGAGCTTACGCCGGAGGAGATTAAAGCGGCAGATGTGGTTATTCTGGCGGTGGATGTAAAGATATCTGGCGAGGATCGTTTTAAAGGAAAACCGACGGTGAAGGTTCCGACAGAGACCGTGATGCAGAATGCCGGGGGGCTTATTGAGACGGTGGAAAAGAAACTGAAGGCTGCGGGAAGGATTTAGAAAACAGGGGGGATTTACGATGAAATTTAAAATTACTACAGTTAAAAAGCATGTTATGACCGGCGTGTCGTTCATGATCCCGCTGGTAGTTGGATCCGGGCTCTGTATGGCGATCGGCGTTATCCTGGGCGGGCCTAATATTAAGGACGTGGAAGGTTCGTTTCTGAATTTTGTGTACAGTGTAGGCAGCAGAGGACTTGGGATCGTTGTGCCGGTGATCTGTGCGGCGATCTCTTATTCGATCGCGGATAAACCGGGCATTGCGCCGGCGTTGATCGTAGGATACATAGCAGGGGATATCAAGGCCGGGTTCCTTGGAGGTATCGTAGGCGGATTTTTTGTGGGTTACTTTGTGAACTGGCTGAAAAAACTGCTGAAAAATGTGCCTGGCGCGCTGAAGGGGCTGGTGCCGATTTTATTGATCCCGTTGATCGCAACATTTACCTGTACCATTATCATGCGGTATGTGATCGGGGTTCCGATTGCTGCATTTATGGATGTGCTGACAAGATTTTTGCAGAACATGCAGGGCGGAAGCAAATTCCTCTTCGGTGTAGTGCTTGGAGGATTTACGGGAACCGATTTTGGAGGGCCGATCAACAAGACGGCCAGCCTTGTAGCAAATGGATTTATGGTGGACGGCATCTGCGAGCCGGAGGCAGTCAAGCTTTTAGGATGTATGATCCCTCCCATGGGGATTATTGTTGCATACCTGCTTGGAAAAAAGAAATTTACAGTGGCGGAGAGGGAAGCGGTCAAGGCCTGTTTCCCCATGGGAATCTGCATGATCACGGAGTGCGTGATTCCGCTGGCTATGAACGACTTGTGGCGTGTGGTGCTTTCCAGCGTAGCAGGCTGCAGTATTGCGGGAGGCGTCAGTATGCTGATGGGAATCCAGGCTTATGTGCCGCATGGGGGATGGTTTATCATACCCACGATGAATAAGCCCCTGGCTTATGTACTGTGTATGATCATCGGGTCAGTGATTATGGGGGTACTGCTGGCTGTGCTCAAAAAGCCGTTGTCGGAGACAGAGCTGAACGGCGGGCTGGATCTGGGCGCGGATGTGCTTCCGTCTGGCGGGTCCTCTTCTCTGGATGACATTGACATTATCAATTTGTAGAAAAAGGCAAGGGAGAACGCGTATGTTGATGAATTTGAAACAGATGCTTGAGGTGGCGGAGGAGCATGATTTCACGGTCGGGGCCTACAATGTGACAGAGAGCAGTATGTTCCGCGCAGTGACGGAGACGGCGGAGCGGCTGCACGCTCCTGCTGTCATCGCCGCAGCCACCAATGAATTTGCTTTCGCCGGAAGCGAATTTTATACATATGTAGTAAAGCGTCTTTCCGGTTCTGACAATCCGTTTGTGCTTCATCTGGATCATGCCCACACCTTCCAGGAGTGTGTTCAGGCGGTACAGGCCGGATTTACCAGCGTGATGATAGATGGTTCGCTGCTTCCCTATGAGGAGAATGTGGAGCTGACCCGGAAGGTAGTTGAGATGGCACATTCAGCAGGGGTCTCGGTGGAGGCTGAGATCGGCACCATAGGGGCGAACATGGGGACGGAGGAAGCTGACGGAGTGGAAGGGATTACTTATACCGATCCGGCGGATGTAGTTGATTTTGTGAGCCGGACGGGAGTAGATGCACTGGCGATCGCTATCGGTACGGCGCATGGACAGTATCCAAAAGGGTATGAACCGCGGCTGCAGTTGGACTTGATCCGGGAGATCAGGAATTTGACAAAGGTGCCTTTAGTCCTCCATGGCGGATCCAATAACCCGGATGAAGAGGTAGAAGAAGGATGCCGTATGGGGCTGCGGAAGGTCAATATATCCAGTGATTTCAAAGTGGCGTATTACCGCAGCATTCAGAACTATCTGAATGAGACCAATGATTTCTATCCTGCCAATATCCTGCCACACGGAATGCAGGAGGTGGAAAAAGTTGTTTCTCATAAAATGCAGTTATTTCACTGCATAGACACCGCTCGCTATTACAGATGAGCGTCTGTCGTTTACCAAAGCGGGGCCTGATTGCCGCAGGTCCCGCGCCCCCTCTTTCGGCCTTTACACATATTTTCAAAGACACCCACATAAACTTACTGTAAAAGATGGTTCCGGGCACTCTGACCAGACGGCGCCGGAATCAAATCTGGAAGGTAAGGTGGGTGCTTTTTCTATGCTGGAACTGGTGAAACAGAACATACATATGAACCGGTGGAAGAATCAGGTAAATACCCAGGTGACTCTGGACGATGATTTCATTGTGCCGGATACCATGAGCGATATTGCGCAGGTGATCCTGGAAGCGGGGGAGATCCAGCTTGAGCCGGTGAAGACCCAGGCGGAAAAGGTGGTGGTCCGCGGCAAGCTGGATTTCCATGTATTATATCGGAAAGAGGAGGGCGGTCTGCAGACGCTGGGCGGCATGATCCCATTTGAGGAGACCATCAACGTGCCGGGGCTGGAGGAAAAAGATTTTGTCAGCGTTTCCTGGCAGCTTGAGGATCTGGATGCGGGCATCATCAATTCCAGAAAATTGAGCATAAAAGCAGTGGTGACACTGGAGGTAAAAGTAGAAACGCTTTTTGACGCGGAGGCGGCTGTAGAGCTGGGGGCCGTACAGGACAGCGGCAGCAGCGAGCCTCAGATCGAGACCCGCAGGCAGTCCATGGAGGTGGCGGCGATCGCCCTGCGGCGGAAGGACACCTACCGGCTCAAGGAGGACATCACCCTGTCCGGCAGTAAACCGGCCATCGACCGGATCCTGTGGACGGAAATGCGTTTAAACGGCGCAACGACGCGTCCCTTAGACGGCAAGATCCACTTAGAGGGCGTCCTGATGATATTCGTCATCTATGAGGGGGAAGGGGAGACGGAGACCATCCAGTGGGTGGAGGAGAGCATCCCGTTTTCCGGCGAGGTGGAGATGCAGGGAGCGGTGGAGGAAATGATCCCGGCCATTGACCTGCGGCTGATACATAAGGGCATTGAAGAAAAGCCCGATTACGACGGGGAAATGCGGGAGCTGGACGTGGATGCGGTGATCGAACTGGACATCCGGCTGTATGAGGAACAGGAGCTGGAGGTGTTGAGCGATCTTTATGCCACCAACCGGGAACTGACCATGGAGACCGGGGAGGCGTGCTTTGACCAGATATTGACCCGCAATACGGGAAAATGCAAGGTTTCAGAAAAGATTGAGCTGGGCGGCGACCAGCGCGTTCTGCAGATCTGTCACAGCACCGGCGCGGTGAAGCTGGATGAGGTTGAGACAAAGGACGATATGCTGGTGATGGACGGCGTGCTGGAGGTGAACATCCTTTACTTAACGGATGATGACAGCCGTCCGGTCCAGTCGGTTACAGAGCCGGTCCCATTTCATTATGAAGCGGAGGTTCCCGGAATCCGGCCGGACAGTATCTGGTATCTGGAAAATGGCGTGGAGCAGCTGACCGCCGTCATGGTAGGCGGAGAGAACGTGGAGGTGAAGGCGGTTCTCGTGCTGGATATGCTGGTGCTTCAGCCGGTGTGCCAGCAGGTGATCAAACGGGCGGAGATCGCGCCGTTAGATACGAAAAAACTGCAGCAGATGCCCGGGATCGTGGGATATCTGGTGCAGGAAGGCGATACTTTATGGGAGATCGCCAAACGGTTCCACACGACGGTGGACAATATCATGACCACCAACGGCCTGTCGTCCGATGTGATCCACCCCGGAGACAGCCTGATCCTGGTAAAAGAAATTACCAGGCAGTAGCGTGAATGAAAATCAGGCTATAAGGGAAATACTAAGCCCTGGATATCTGACCAGGCACACTTTCAGCAACTGCGGTATATGATAGAGTATGGCAACCCGCATCCGGCTGGTGCTTCAGATAGATCAGGGCAACCTGGGCGCCATCCGTGTACTTGCAAGCACGGATGACGCCTACATAGATTCATGCATTTGCAGGCACGGGTGACGCAAGTGCAGCTTTTGTGTGTATTACCGGTCATCACAGGCCTTTAAAAATAATTTCAGCAAATCCAGCGCGTATCTGCGTTTCTGTTCGCTGCAGGTTCCCAGCATATTAAGGACCGTTTCCTGTGTTTGCAGCATCTCAGGCGTTCTCGCCGAATAATCATCCTGATAACCATAGATCAGATAGTCGAGAGAAATATTGAGACTAGACGACAGCTTAAGCAATGTATCAATGGACATGCCGCAGGTTCCGCGTTCAATATCCTGGCAGTACTTGTAAGCACGCCCTACCTTTTCTGCCAGTTCTTCCTGGGTCAGCCCCAGTAAAATGCGCCTTTTTCGGATCCGTTCCCCCACTGCAATACGATTGTATAATTCCATATCCTAATTCCTTCCATAAGAGCTAAAAACAAGTTGCGATAAAAGTCCATCGAGATACTATTATCTGCTATAAAATCAGAGGCAATACACCTGTTAATAACGTAATATAAACACCTGTTTTAAACGCAAAAATTATTGACTGGGTAAAAGAAACGTGTTAACATAGTTACATGGATTTGATAATCCTCAATTGCAAAGCAGATTTGTAAGTGGGGGAAAAGGAGGAAACTGTATGAAAGGTTTTAAGAGAAAGCTGTCCTGGCTGCTCATCTTGTCGATGATATTGGGACAGGCGTCGTTTTCATCCCTTGCGGATTCGGATGACGACGACTATGACGACACGGAGATTGTGTTGATCAACGACTTGTTTGGAGGAAGCTCCGGAAGGATGGGAAGCGCACGGACAGGAGTGGCGGTGCCGGAATTTAAGGATGTCAAATGGAATGAGCTGGCATCTCCCAGCGTGACATGGGAGGAGGACAGTGAAAGTACTGCCTATTACGCCAACGGCAAAGCAGTCACCATCATTGCATCCGGTTCCAACACCTATATTGTGGAAGACGCCAACGGTGCATTTACAGAGGTGAATGGGAGTAAGACCAGTTATGTATATGGAGGGGCGACTGCGTCCAATGCCCAGATCAGGTCAACAGACATCACACTGCAGGGCGGAAGGGTCAATACGATCATTGGAGGCAACAAGTATGCCGGTACGATCGATCAGGTAAAGATCACGATCAACAGCGGCGGCGCAGGAGTGGTATATGCCAATGCCAGCTCCGGTGCAGGAAAGACCGGCATCGGTGATATCAGCGGCGCATCTTCCTATGCAGCTCGTCAGGACCGGACTGTGAAACATGCGGAGATATCTGTATATGGCGGCTCTGTCAGCACACTGCTGGCTGGAAATGCAGGTTACTCTTATACGGAGGATCTAAAGATCCAGATCGCAGGCGGGAAAATCGGGGCGACCACCGCGGATGAGGATAACAGATGGGGCGTATTTGCAGGCGGCGCCAATGGTGAAGTGAAGAAATCCACTGTGATCGTGGATGGAGGAGACGTGAGCGCCTTATCCATCGGGCAGCGCGCATATGTGCAGAAGGCTGCTTATGAGCTGAACGGCGGTAAGATCGGAGAGATATACGCAGGTTCCTGGTATCCGGGCGGCGAACGCTTTGAAAACTATGAGAAAGGAACCAGTCGCGGGAATTTCCATTATGGTAAAGCGGAAAAGATGGATATTTCCATTGGACAGGGTGTAACATACAACGGTCTGTATGCAGGCTTCCATCTGCTGGATTCAGAGCGGGAAGGTGCTTTGGAATGGCTGGAAAAAGGCGGTTACGGATTCGTGACGGAGAATTATTACGGCAGTTCCAATAAGCCGGCGGTTACAGTTTCCGTAGGAGCATCCCCGGTGGAGGAACCGGGGGTCAGCGACTGGCTGGACGGCAATGACATGATCCATAATGGATTTGATGCTTCAAAAGAATACAGCGTCTATATGACGCTGAATCTTCCGAAGGTCACAGCAGAAAATGCGGCAATAAAAGTCGCAGACGGGGAAGTGGCAAAAGGGACCGCTGGGGAGATGTACATACTTCCGGGCACAGAAGTGAGCGTTATGGCAGATGAAGCGGAACAGGATCACAAATTCAGCGGCTGGGAATTTGCCGGCGCGGATCTGTCGGATGAGTTTAGCGGAAAAGAAAAAGAAGTGATTTTCACAATGCCGCAGGGAATGTCTGATATTATACTGAAAGCGCTTTACGCAGAAAAGGGACTGGTTCTGGATACGGAAACCCTGAATCTGGATCTGTATCAGAACAGTGGGGAAATGGATCAGGCAGACATTATGATCGAGGAGTCCGATTATGCGACGCCCAGCGTTGCGGATTATGATAACTCCGTTATTTCCATAGATGAGATCAACGAGGACGGAACAGTAAGCGGCTGGAGGGTCACTGCCCTTAAGACAGGAGAGACAACCATCACATTTACCGCGGCGGACAGCTCCAGAATCCTGGCAGAGGTTATGGTTACAGTAGTGGACACCACCCCGGAGCTTAAGGTAGAAGGCGGCAGGATCACAGCTGTAGACGGGAATCCGGTATCTGGAGGGATAACAACCGGGAATTATCCGGAAGGCGCGGACATAACCTTGAGCCCTGATACACTGCCGGATAAGATATTTACGGGGTGGAAAGTGACAGGAAGCAGCGGCGCATCGGTTGATGGTGAGAATATACTGGTGATGCCGGACAGCAGCCTTACTGTGACGGCACAGTACCGGGATAAAGTATTTAAGCTGGCAGACGGGACAAAAGAAGAAGTGAACCTGAATGTGGACCGGGCAGAGACCAATACGGACAAGACGCCGGACACCTATACATTCAGCATTGAGACTGACTATGGGACTGAAAGCATTAAGGTATACAGCGCAAACGAAAAATATGCGGCGGTGAGCATCAATGAGGACGGCTCCTACACTATAAAAGCGGTTAGCGCAGGGATAACTACGATCCTGGCAGCCCTGACAAAAGATAATGGTAATATGACCATGATAGGCATCACGGTCAATATCGCCGATACGGCCAAAAAGACTGAGGCCGGAAACGGAAAAGCAGATATCAACGCAGACAATGCGCAGATTGAGCAGCCGAAAACGCCGGATGGTATGGACGCTGAACAGGCAGAAGAACTGGAAAACGAAGCAGAGGTAAAGACACAGGAAGCCATAACCAGCCTGGTGACAAATGAGGCGGCAAAAGAAGGTGTCAGTGGTTTTGATCGGATCGGTGAACAGGCTTTGCTGGAAGCGGGAATACCGGCAGGCTCCAGTGTGGTGATCTATCCGAAACAGGAGCTTAAAAAGATTGAAACCGTGTTTGAGGAAACTAAAACCATAGATCCGGTGACAAAAGAAGAGACTGTTACCTACACTCCGGTAGTTAAAAAGGTTGTATTTGATATCAAGCCTTATGCAGCTTCCCATACCGGAGCAGGGACAGAGAAGCCGCTCAACAACCTGCGGGGCAGCTTCCGGTTCAGAATCCCGGTTCCCTCTGCAGTCAGCGCAAGCGCAAGATACGCGAAGCTGACCCATACTTCCGATAAGGGCGGCGTAGTATCAAATAACCAGTACCTGGCGATCCGGGAAGAGAACGGACATAAATATGTGGATGTGACAACTACACATTTCAGCATCTTTGAACTGGAGTTTACAGCCAGCAAACCGTTCGACGGATATTCCGGAGGCGGCGGTGGAGGCGGAGGAAGCCGGACCACAACCGTTACGGGCAAATGGATTCTGGACGCAACGGGCTGGTGGTATCAGTACGCGGACAAAACCTATCCCGCAAATGGTTGGGCCTACCTAACCTATACGACCAATGAGAACCGGTGGTATCATTTTGATGCAAACGGCTACATGCAGACTGGCTGGTTCACCGATACGAACGGACACCGGTATTACCTGCATGCGGTTTCCGACGGAACCATGGGCCATATGTATACAGGTTGGCATGAGATCGATGGAAAATGGTATTATTTCACCGTTGCAAAGACGGAAACCAATCCGGTCGGGTCTCTTCTGGTCAATGCCGTAACCCCGGACGGGTATCAGGTGGGCGCGGACGGAGCCAGGGTCCAGTAGCAATATGCAATTATGAAATACGGATTATCAGTTGCGGTTTAGCAATTGAGACAGTGGGATCAGAAAGCTCTGTGAATCGGCTGAGGGTGGCCGATCACAGGGCTTTTGTTAGTTTTTAATGTGCTACAGATAAAATAAAATTCGCTATGTCGTTCATATGAGTTTACTTAAAATACCTATTCTGATAAACTATATCCAGGATAAACAAGTGTATAGGATGATTTGTTATAGGGGGGATTACATGAATATAAGTAAATTGACAGCAAGAGATGATAAAAGCTGTTTTTTAGTGGACGTAATTGTGGCAGATTTTTGATTGAATTATTAATCATACCACTTACAATTGAATTGTGCATATTTTCATATAAAGAATATTGGGAAATATATCGATCCATAATTTCTAGAACTATTCGCTTGGTAAAAGATAATTGAATTACACTTAACCGGAAGTTATTTATTGGCAAAATCAAATAGATGATCAATTTATAGATAACAGAAATTATAATTTTAAAATTGAGTCGGATTTTTGTTATACTTGTATATTACTTGCGATGTTTGCAATGATTGTAAGTAGAGCAGAAATTTTTATTTATTAACTTTAACATCTTAATTAAATAATAATGAGTCTAAGAATAATAAATATTTATTTTGGCAGAGAACAGATATGAAAAAGCACCAGATAAGCAAGCGATACGAATAAATATATTGCGCCAGAAGACAAAGTTATTATTGGCCAGGAAGAATTTGAACCTAGAGATGAAGAATTGGAGTTTGCAGGAGCTATATAAGTTAGATATGAAAAATAAGATTACAATATTTTGAGTGATTTTTAGCTGATTTTTATTCGCTACTAATCTTGAGGATTTCCATACGCTGTGGTAGGATTTAAGATAGTTGTCGAAATGACACATCCACAAGAGGGAGCAGAAACGATTGTGAAGTATTTGAGAGAGAAACTATTTATCGCAGCGGCGGCCGCTGTGCTGTTGTCGCCGCTTTTGCTGGCCGGGACGGATGGACGGTTTGCCTTCCACGGCGTGGAGAATAAAAAGGAATTTCCGCAGATCACGGCGGATTCCCTGCTTAGCGGACAGGCCCAGACAGCCTTTGAGGAATATGTGCAGCAAAATTTGCCGGGAAAACCGTTTATGGTGCGCCTGCGCAATGAGATCACGTTTTCCCTGCTGGGGACTGTTTCTAATAATAATTACAGTATGAACCGGGACAGGAACCTGTTTTCCTGGGAGAATGTCAGCTATTATCTGCAGTATTTTGCGCCGGTGTCTGAGGAAGGGGCCGGAGAGCTGGTGGGGAAGCTTGAGCGGCTTGAGGCATTGCTTGAGAAGCAGGGAAAGCAGCTCTATCTGTTTATCACGCCCTGTAAGGTGCGCTATATGGAGGACGAGCTGCCCTGGGTGGACAAGGTGATGGCTCCTGAGCGGCAGGACGGGAACTATGAGCGGCTGACGGCGGCCCTTTTGGGGAGCGGGCTTAAGTATTTTGACAGCATTGCCTATATGGAGGAGCACCGGCAGGAGTTTGACAGCCGGGTTCCGCTGTTTTACAGGACGGGGCTTCACTGGTCCGTCTATGCGGGCAATGTGGTGGGCGCGGCCTTCGGGGATTTCCTGGAGGAAAAGAGCGGGTATAACTTACCGGAGATGGAGGTTGCCGCGAAGCCCTGTGAAGATCCGGTTTACCCGGACGCGGATTCTTTTGAGGTGTTTAACCTGCTGCAGAAGCCATATGATTCCTACTATGAGCCGGTGTTTACCGTGACGGATGAGACTACGGACGCTCCGGGGATGCTGTGCCGGGGCGGCAGTTTTATGGGGCAGAGCCTGGCGGCGCTCACCCGGAACCATTATTTTGGAAAAAATGTGTCCATAGAAAATAAACAGGTTTTCACCGATGAATTTGCCAATACGGTGGGATTTGACAGCTATGACCAGTTGGATCTGAAGGAGTATTTTAAAGATATTGATATTGTGATCCTGGAGGTCAATGAGACGGCGGTCTCGGAGATGAGCTTTGGATTTATTGATTATGTGCTGGAGCATCCGGAGTTATTGGAGGAATAATCATGGTATTTTCATCACCTGTATTTTTATTTTTGTTTCTGCCGTTTACCCTGCTGCTTTATGGAGTGGCGGCGAAGACGGGCAGCATCCGCGTGAAAAATGGCGTGCTGCTGTTTTGTTCGGTGTGTTTTTATGGATACGGCGGGCTTTCCTATCTGGGGCTTTTGTTCCTCTCGGTGCTGGTGAACTGGATCGTGGGTATCATGCTGGAGAGGCAGGAAGACGGCGGACGGCGGAAGCTTGTGTTTATCGCCGGGATCGTCTGGAATGTGGGGATCCTGGTGGTTTTTAAATACTTAAATTTATTGGGGGATTCGGCTGCATGGCTGATAGGTACGGTGACGGGCGGTCAGGTGGAGTCTGTGATTCCCAATATCGTGCTGCCGATCGGGATCTCCTTTTTTACGTTCCAGATCATGTCTTACGTGATCGATGTGTACCGGAAACAGGTGCCCTGCCAGAAAAGCCTGATGGATCTGGCGCTGTATGTGATGCTGTTTCCCCAGTTGATCGCGGGGCCGATCGTGCGATATATCGATGTGGAGCGGGAGATCGGAAACCGAAGCTCCAGGCTTGAGGATGTGTACGAAGGCGTATTCCGGTTCCTGGTGGGATTTATCAAGAAGATCCTGCTGGCTAATGCCATGGGGAAGGCGGCGGATCTGGCGTTTGCCAAGGATCCGGGTGTGGGGATGGTCTATGCCTGGATCGGGATCGTCTGCTACGGGCTTCAGATCTATCTGGATTTCTGGGCCTATTCTGATATGGCGATCGGGTTGGGAAGGATATTCGGATTCCATTTCCGGGAGAATTTTGACAATCCTTATTTATCGAAAAGCGTCAGTGAATTTTGGCGCAGATGGCATATCTCGCTGTCCTCCTGGTTCCGGGATTACGTGTATATCCCGCTGGGAGGGAGCCGGTGCAGCCTGGGGAAAAACTGCCGGAACTATCTGATCGTGTTTGCCCTTACGGGCATCTGGCATGGGGCCAGTTGGAATTTCCTTCTGTGGGGGCTTTATTTTGCGGTGTTTCTGATCCTGGAAAAGATCGGGGTTAAGAAGGCGCTGGAGCGGATTCCGGCAGTTTTACGTCGTATGTATACGCTTTTTGTGGTTGGGATCGGCTGGGTTCTGTTCCGGGCGGATAACCTGGGGCTGGCGGTCGGATATCTGGGGGATATGTTTTCCGGAAAGCTGGTCGGGACCTATGACCGGGAACTGGCGGAGCTGGTCGTGGGAGGTAAATTTATCCTGCTGTTTGTGGTTTCCGTCCTGTTCTGTACGCCGTTTTTTACGAAGGCGCATGAAAAGCTTAAGGAAAAGGGACTGGCTGCTGTTTCGGATACGGTAGTGGCGGTGTTATTCTTCCTGGCGGTCTGCGAGATGATGGCGAGCGGCTACAATCCGTTTATTTATTTCAGGTTTTAGAAGAGGATATGAAAATGGAGACGAATTACATGTATCTTCTGGAGTGCGCCGACGGTAGCCTGTACTGCGGCTGGACCAACCATCTTGAGGAGCGGGTGCGGGCACACAATGAGGGACGGGGCGCCAAATATACAAAAAGCCGGAGGCCGGTGACGCTGGTTTACTATGAGGAGTTTGCCACGAAGCAGGAGGCCATGCAGCGGGAGTGGGCGGTGAAGCAGTTGGACAGGAAGAAGAAGAGGGAGCTGATTGACGGGCAGAGGATAGCGGGCTTATGACCCCGCAGGGAGGTACAGATGGAGAAAGCCAATGTATTGGTCATGGGGAATTCAGGCACGGGAAAGAGCACGCTGATCAATGCGGTGTTCAAATTCGACCGGGCGAAAACGGGGGACGGCCCGGCGGTCACCCGGGAAATGGCGATCTATGAGAATGATCTGGTGCCTTTTCGCGTGATTGACACGAGAGGGCTGGAGTATGGGCTGATCGAACAGATGAAGACCAGGAACGCCATTAAGAAGTGGTCTAAGACCAGCGTGAAGTCGCAGGACAAGAAACGGTATATCCATTTGATATGGTATTGTCTGGATGCGACATCGAAGCGGGTGTTTAAGAAGAATCTGGAGACGCTTAAAAATGTCTCGAAGTTATGGAAGGATATTCCCATCATTGTTGTTCTGACGAAATCTTATTCTCAAACGGAGCGGGTGGATAATGAGGCGATGGTTCGGGCGGCTTTGGACAATTATACGAAAAGCAGTTTGAATGTGAAGGGGATCGTTTCGGTGGTGGCGCGTCCATATCGGATCAATGATGAGGTGATCGTGCCGCCGGTGGGGCTTGAGGATCTGATTGAGATGACCAATCAGGTGATGCCGGAGGCGCTGCGGCTGAATGAGACGGCGGTCTCTGCGCTTCAGATGCGGATCAGGCGGGGGAATGCCAATGCACTGATCGGTGCCGCGACGGTCAGCGCGTCTTTGATCGGTGCGATTCCCATACCGATCGCGGATTCTGCGCTGTTGGTGCCGCTGCAGTCAGGGCTGGTGATCGGGATTGCAAAGATTTATGGAGTGAAGAAGGATGATTCGGGGGTTAAGGATATCGCCGAGATCGTGGTGCAGAGCGGGATGGTGTCGGTGGGCGCAAAGACGCTTTTGTCCGGGTTAAAGGCGATCCCGGGGATCAATATTGCGGCGGATCTGTTGAATGCGGCGGTGGCGGGAGTGATCACGGCTGTGGTGGGGGAGATCGCTGCCACGGTCATGGAGAAGATCGCCAGGGGTGAATTGAGTGCGGAGGATCTGGATTGGGTGAAGAAGTTTGCGGACAGCGAGTTTTCAAGGTTGATCGCCGGGTATCTGGGGGGACTTGGTAAGGAGTTGAATGGGAAGGACGCGAAGGAGATTGGGAAGGTGATTGTTCGGTTGTTTGAGGGGAAGAGGAAAGGGTGAGGTGATGCGAGAGGTCAACGCTACGCTGGACCGCGGGGAGGGGGGCCGGGCGGGGAAAGTTTGATGGGGTACTGGCGGGAGTTCGCGGTGCGCGCCACCTCCATTCCGCTTCGCTCCATGCCCTCTGTGCGCTTTCACACTAGGCTCGGAAGACCTCGCCAAGTGTTCAATGCGTCGGTCGCGCGGGCTTCGCCCTATGAAAAGCCAGGTAAATAAATTACCGGAGATGAGCAAGCTCCCCTCCGGTAATTTATCTACCCGTCTTTTCGCACCGCTAAGCTACATACGCGTACATCATAACATAATGGCACAAACTGCCGCCCATGACGAACAAATGAAATATCTCATGTGAGCCAAAGTTTTTATGCATTTTATTAAATATCGGCAGCTTTAAAGCATAGATGATTCCACCCACCGTATATATGATGCCCCCGGCCAGGAGCCAGTAAAAGGCGGTTCTGGGGAGGGAGGAGGTGATCTTGCCGAAGGCCAGGACGCAGACCCAGCCCATGGCGATGTAGATCAGGGAGGAGAACCATTTGGGGCAGGTGATCCATAGGGCGTTGATGAGCATGCCTACGACGGCGATGCCCCATACCAGTGCCAGCATGGTCCAGCCGGTGCGGTCGCCCAGGACCAGTATGCAGATTGGAGTGTAGGTGCCGGCGATCAGCATGAAGATCATCATATGATCTACTTTCCGCAAAACCTGGTTGACCTTTGGGGAAATGTCCAGG
The DNA here is from genome assembly GCF_040719375.1 of Clostridium sp. AN503. Lineage (NCBI taxonomy): Bacteria > Bacillati > Bacillota > Clostridia > Eubacteriales > Clostridiaceae > Clostridium > Clostridium sp. AN503. The sequence continues at coordinate 123,750 of NZ_JBFDTP010000002.1, forward strand.
GTGTGGTAAATGGTGCTTGCTGCATAGAGCAGTATCATGCTGATGATAAAGATGGTCACGGAGAGTATGTGGGTGTAGCCCGGCGCTTGCGCCGCTTTGATGATCAGTGGGGCAGAGGCAAATAACGCCAATAGCATACCGATAAAATGAGTGAGGGCGCTGCCTGGATCTTTAACTTTGAATTTCATAAAATGCCTCCTTTATGGATCTCAGAACGTTCTTTGGATGACGTTCCTGTCGATTTGAGTTTTAAAAACTTTAATATGTAGTAATCAAAACTACATATAACTGTTTAGTATACTATACATCTGTTGGAGAAAAAATGCAAGGTTTTTTAAAAAAGAATCATTAAACTTTGATAATCAAAGTAATGACCTGGAATATTTCTGATCTATGTCAGAAAGAAACTTTTAATCAAAAGAAAAGCGGAGGAAAAAACATGCTGCGCATTTTATATGAGGATGAACATATGATTGTGGTGTGGAAGCCGGTGGGGATGGAATCCCAGTCCAGCCGTGGTTTTGGGGCGGATATGGTCAGTGAGATCCGGCGGCATATACACAAGTTATCCACAAAGACATCCCCAAAAACCGGAGAACCCTATGTGGGAGTTATCCACAGGCTGGATAAGCCGGTCAGCGGCGTGATGGTGTACGCCAAGGAGAAGAAAGCCGCTGCGGTCTTAAGCAGGCAGGTGGCGGAAGGGAAGATGAAGAAGCGTTATTTGGCAGTGGTTTGTGGAAAACCTGTGGATAATGTGGAAAACTATGTGGATTATCTGTTGAAGGACGATAAAATGAACGTATCCCGGATTGTGGATATGGGGATAACCGGGGCGAAGCAGGCGGAACTTATCTGCCGGACGCTGGAGACAAAGCAGGTGGAGCCATATGGACTGCTGTCTTTGGCAGAGATCGAGCTGCTGACCGGGCGACATCACCAGATCCGCGTGCAGATGGCAGGCCATGGACTGCCGCTCTGGGGGGATAATCGGTATAATCCGCAGTTTGGCGGGACATGCGGCCCGGCAGGAGCGCCTGGCAGAGCGCCGTCAGTTCCATTGGCTGGACTTATCCACAACGGATCACGGGGACATTTGGCGGAGCCGGCGGCCAGTGTGCCTCCAGTCCCGTCCGTCCGCAGCCGTGCGGATGTCGCCCTTGCGGCATACCAGCTCACCTTCGCCCACCCGGTGACGGGAAAAACCATGACATTCCGGCAGGCTCCGGACGGAAAGATCTTCCGGGAATTTCATATACCTCAATAAACTGTGGAAGCGAGACAATATAAAATTACATCGCATAAAGCTGCTGAATATAAAGCTACTCAACATAAAGATACTTAACATAAAAATACCCAACATAAAAATATCCGATATAAAAATATCTGACAAAAAAATACAGGGGGATGAAACATGGACATACTCGAGACCAATCGAAAAAGCTGGAATGAAAAAGTAAAACAGGGGAATCCCTGGACACTGCCGGTAACGGGCGAGCTGATAGAAAAAGCCCGCGGCGGGATATGGAGCATCGTTGTGACAGCCACGAGACCGGTTCCTGCAGGGTGGTTTCCACCTGTCCGTGGAAAAGATGTTCTGTGCCTGGCATCAGGCGGAGGACAGCAGGGGCCTGTTTTGGCGGCGGCAGGAGCTAAAGTAACCGTGCTGGATTTTTCAGAATCACAGCTTGGGCAGGACCGTATCGTGGCAGAGCGGGAGAATCTTGATATTCGGACCGTATGCGCGGATATGCGTGATTTGAGCATGTTTGAGGACCGGCAGTTTGATCTCATTATCCATCCGGTCTCCAACGTATATATTCCCGATATTCAGCCGGTGTGGAATGAGGCATTCCGCGTATTAAAAGAGGGCGGGGTCATGATCAGCGGATTTATGAATCCCGTGTTTTACCTGTTTGACTGGGATCTGCAGGAGGAGGGGATCCTGCAGGTGAAGTATCCGATCCCCTATTCCGATCTGGATCATCTCACGGAAGAACAGAAGAGTGACCAGGAAAACGGCGCGATTGAGTTTGGACATACCTTGGAGGCACAGATCCAGGGCCAGATGGAGGCGGGATTTTATCTCACCGGTTTTTATGAAGATACGTTCGGCGGAGAAAGGCTGCTGGATCAATATTGCAGTTCCTTTATAGCAACCAGGGCAGTGAAACCGGCAAAACAGCGGTAGAAGCGGTAGAACAGGGCATATCCAGAAAAGGCAATCCATGTCAGATTGTCGATATCTGTTGACGCAGGCACAGATTTTCTTATATAATGGGTAAGAATTTGAATTCATAGTAATATACTATGGATAAAATTTCCCAAAAAGGAAATTGAAAAAGCTTTTCAACTGTAGGGATACAAAACAGTTCTAAAGCAGCGTGAAAACAGATGGAGGTAAGGAAATGAACAACAAAGCAGCAAAGAGAGAAAAGCTGACGTGGTTTGCCAGATTTTTGAATATAGTTGAAACTGCCGGCAACCGACTCCCCCATCCGATTACCATGTTTGCCATCCTGGCGGTGGCAATCGTATTGATTTCCGGTTTGTGCGCGGCACTGGGGGTGTCGGCTACCGGGGAAATGATTGATGCAAAGACAATGGAAGTATCGGAACAGACCATCACGGTAGTCAGCCTGATGAACCGGGAGGGACTGGCCTATATGCTCACCCAGGCGGTGAACAATTTTACAGGATTTGCACCTTTGGGCGTGGTGCTTGTGACCATGCTTGGGGTGGGATGCGCGGAGGGCAGCGGATATCTGTCCGCCCTGATGAAAAAAGCGGTGTCCGTGACGCCAGCCATGATCGTGACACCGATGCTGGTATTTTTGGGCGTCATGTCCAATGTGGCCTCGGATATCGGCTATGTGGTGCTGATCCCCATCGGCGCCGTGGTATTTATGGCATACGGAAGGCATCCGCTGGCAGGACTGGCGGCGGCGTTTGCGGGAGTTTCCGGGGGATTCTCCGCCAATCTGCTGATCGGCACCTTAGATCCGATGCTGGCAGGCTTAAGCACGGAGGCGGCCCGTATGGTGGACCCGGCCTATGTGGTGCAGCCTACGGCCAACTGGTATTTTATGATCGTGTCCACGGTGGTCATTGTGGTCATCGGGACCCTGGTGACGGACCGGATCGTGGAACCGCGCCTGTCGGCCCACCGGCATACCGGTGAAGATGTGGAGACGGCCACGGCGCTGAGCGGGCAGGAAAAAAAGGCCCTGCGGCTGGCGAATCTGACTCTGTTCGGATTCATTGCAGCGGTGGCGCTTTTGGCTCTGCCGCAGAACTCATTTTTGAGAAATGCAGAGACAGGGAGCCTGATGAACAACTCCCCGTTCATGGATGGTCTGATCATTCTGATCGCTCTTCTGTTCTTCTTGCCGTCCGTGGTATATGGCAGGGTGTCGGGCAATTATAAGGATGAGAAGGATGTGTGCAATCAGCTTGGCGTCAACATGTCCGCCATGGGAAGCTATATCGCCCTGGCCTTTGTGGCGGCCCAGTTCATCAGTTACTTTAACTATACGAAGCTGGGGTCCGTGCTGGCCTTAAAGGGCGCGTCCTTTTTAGAGCAGGCGGGCGTTGGCGGGCCTGTACTGATGATCTGTTTCATCCTGTTCTCAGCCCTGATCAATCTGGTGATGGGATCTGCCTCCGCCAAGTGGACGATCCTGGCGCCGGTATTTGTGCCCATGTTCATGCTGCTTGGCTACTCACCGGAGCTGACCCAGGTGGCGTACCGCATCGGCGACTCCTGCACGAACCTGATCACCCCCTTAATGACGTACTTTGCCATGATCGTGGTATTTGCCAAAAAGTACGACAAGGATTCCGGCATCGGAACCCTGATCTCCACCATGCTGCCCTACAGCCTGTTCTTTATGATCGGCTGGTCGGTGCTTTTAGTGGTATGGATGATGCTCGGGCTTCCGCTGGGGCCGGGCGCGGCCATGACATTCTGAGGAGTTAGGGCTGCTCCACTATGGTGTAAGCTTATTCTGCGCTCTCCACTCCCTGGGGGAGATCCCGTACACATTTTTAAATGCTCTGGAAAAATGGAGCTGGCTGGGGTATCCGACGGCGTTGCTGATATCCCGGATCGCCAGCTCTGTCAGCTTCAACAGCTCCGCCGCCTTGCTCATGCGGTAGCTGATCAGGAATTCCTGGGGGCTTTTGCCCGTTGCATCCCGGAAGATCTTTCCAAAATAACTCCTGTTTAAATTACAGAAAGCGGCAATATCCTCAACCGAAATATCATTCTGGAAGTTCTGTTCAATAAAGGACAGGGCTTCTTTTACATAGAAGTCCCGCATCTTCCCGCTCTGGAGAAGCTTGCGGGAGGCACAGGAGCGGGTCAGATAATCCAAAAACAGGTACAGATGCCCGATCAGGTGATAGGGGGACTGGTTTGGATTCTGAGCGATGTAGAGCATCTCGTTCTTTAACTGGGCCGTCAAGTCCCGCGCGTTGGAGTGGTAGACCGGATGATCCATATCCAGTCCCGCAAGCTCTATGGCTTCCTTCACCCGCAGCCCGTCGAACTCCAGCCAGGTGTACTCCCAGGGATGGTCCTTGTCCGCGTAATAGGTGTTCACCTGCTTGGGAAAGATCATAAAGCCTTCGCCGCTCTTGATCTTGTAAGTGTTGGTGATCCCCCTGGAATCGGTGGACTGGAGCGTGCCGGTTCCGGAGATCACATAGTGGAACAGATAATGGTTCCTGGCATAAGGGCCATAGGAGTGCAGCGGTTCACATTCCTCCCACCCATATTGATATAAACCAAGGTCAACAAACCGTTCATTTGGAAAAATAGAAAACATCATATGGTCCATAAAGCATCTCCCTTGTCACGAAAATCCACATAATCTGCAATAATCATCCCTATTATATACCAAAATGCGTCCTGACATCAACCATAAGAGAGAAAAACAGCATTTTGGTATATAATCCACAAAATCCATACATTTACTCTGAGCTTTGCAGATAGTATGATATCCATGTAAAGCATTACCGCGCGGGTAACCAGTAGGAAACAGGGGGTAGATATTATGCTGAAATGGAAGAAACAAAGCATTGCCGCAGGACTGGCGGTCCTGATGGCTTCTTCGGCTTTAAGCGGATGTGCAGGCGCCGGACAGGACGGCAAGGTCAGCCTGTCCTTTCAGATCTGGGATAATGCCCAGCGTGGAGGAATGCAGGCCATAGCGGACGCCTACATGGCAAAGCATCCCGAGGTGACGGTGGATGTACAGGTCACCAGTTGGGATGAGTACTGGACCAAATTGGACGCCGCGGCGGAATCAAACCAGCTTCCGGATATATTCTGGATGCATACGAACCAGATCTTGAAATACGCAGATTACGGGATGCTGGCAGATGTGACGGATCTCTATGACGATGTGGACCCGGATTATTACAACAAGCATTATTCCGAGATCTCCCAGGACAATGCCAGAGGCTCCGACGGCAGGATGTACGGTGTGCCGAAGGATAAGGATACCATAGGCCTGGTCTACAACAAGGTACTGTTCGACCAGGCGGGAGTCGCCTATCCGGATGAGACCTGGACCTGGGACGATCTGTGCAGCGCTTCCGCAGCCATCTATGAGAAGACCGGAAAATACGGTTATATGGCTTATGCGGACGACCAGCTCGGATACTGGAATTTCGTGTACCAGGCCGGCGGGTATATTTTAAACGAGGATAAGACGAAGGCGGGATTTGATCAGCCGGGTACGAAAAAGGGCATGGAATTTTATATCAATCTTCAGAAAGAACCCTGGTGCCCGGATCAGAATTATTTTGCGGAGACCAACCCGGGCACGGCATTCGCCTCCGGGCAGGGAGCCATGTACTTAGAAGGCAACTGGAACCTGATGTCCATGATGGAGAACAACAAGGATATCGAAGGCCAGTGGGACATCGCGGTGCTGCCCAAATGCCCGGATCCGGTGAGCGGGGACGGAAGGGCTACCATTTCCAACGGCCTGTCCTACGCTACCGGCGCAAAAGGGAAAAAGCTCTCCTACGCCCTGGACTTTCTAAAGTTCTGCGGTTCTGAGGAAGGGCAGCGGGTACAGGGAATGTCCGGCGCGGCCATCCCTGCCTACATAGGGCTTGAAGATACCTGGATCCAGGCGTTTGACCGGTTTGAACACAAGCTGAGCGTGGAGCACTGTGTAGAGATGTTCCCTTACGGCGTGCAGAGCGTCAACAATGCATCAAGGCCTAACTGGAAGACGCAGGTAAATGATATTCTGCTTAAGATCTACAGCGGCGAGCTGACCCTGGAAGAAGGGCTGGCGCGGATGCAGAAACAGGTTGACGAGGCGAAGGCGCCGTAAAAGGTTGACGTCTAGAGCGCTCAAGAACAGGAGGAAATCATGGGAAAGAAAAAATGGCTTACAGAAGATGCAAAATGGGGCTATCTGCTGGTAGCGCCAACGATCATCGGCCTGGTACTGTTAAACGTATATCCGTTTATCCAGACCCTGGTCTTAAGTTTTTCCACCACGCATCCCTTTGGATATTATGAGATCACGGGTGTCGGGAACTATGTACAGATGTTTTCCGATAAGGAATTCTGGAAAGCGACCTGGAATTCCATCTACTTCTGCATCCTGACCGTGCCGCTGGGAGTGTTCCTCTCCCTGCTGACGGCGGTCCTGTTAAATGCGAAGATCGCGGGCAAGACGGCGTTTCGGGCGATCTATTTCCTGCCGATGGTAGTGGCGCCCGCGGCTATCGCTATGGTGTGGAAATGGATCTTCAACGCGGAGTACGGGATCATCAACCAGATCATCGGAACCAAGGTAAACTGGCTGACCAACCCGGCGCTGGTGCTCCCGGCCTGCGCGGTGGTGGCGATCTGGAGCGCCGTAGGGTATGACGCGGTGCTGCTTTTATCGGGTATCCAGAATATTTCCAAAAGCTACTATGAGGCGGCAAGCTTAGACGGGGCCAGCAAGGTGCAGCAGTTTGAACTGTCCCCCTTGTCAAGGACATTTTTAAAAGTGGGGCAGTTTATTTTTCCTCCTCTTTTACCTACATCCTGTTCTCAGATGTCCTGTTTTCTATTATTATGGTATTCTATGATAGTTTTAAGTAATCTTGTTACTTTGAAGTATTCTGCCTCCTAATTCCTCCGGCCTTTTTGTAATCACCGGACAGGACGGCCTGTTGGGGATATCCAGTGGATACTTCCCAGTGATGAAAAAGTCATAAAACTCGTTTGGGGCTAACTTTGCAAGTTTCCATTGGTAACGCTCATTATTGTAGTACTCCATATAGTCATCTATCACACACTTTACTTCGATGAACGCAGCACAATCCGCCAGGTTTCCCCTGATGTGGTCCTTCATATGCCCGAAGAAGCTTTCCTGCGGGGCATTGTCCCAGCAGCAGCCCTTGCGGGACATGGACTGGCGCAGTTTTCTGTCATAAAGGATGTTGATAAAGCTTCGGCTGGTATAATGACAGCCCTGGTCGCTGTGGATAATTGTTTCGGCATGCAGGGAGATTCCATGGTCTGCGATCAGCCTCTCCACTGTTTCCAGTACGAAGTCCACTTCCAGCGATTCGCTGAGCACATAAGAGAGTATCTGTTTCGTAAAAGCATCCAGGATCGTAGACAGATAAGCAAACCTTCCGGCATAAGGCAGGTAAGTGATATCTGTCAGCAACACCATCCTCGGCCCATAACTTTCGAACTCACGGCGGAGCAGGTTATCCGAAACACTTCCAGTCCGGAGCGCTTTTGCGAGTCTCTTATTGGGATTCGGGCCCCGGTATGGGCAGGACAGCCGGAACTTTTCCATCAGCCTGCGGATCTTTTTCAGGTTCATGATGACCGGAGGGTCACTGTGGAGCAGAGCCATATGGATGCCCCGGGCTCCTTTGGGATAACCGTGCTGCTTATAAGCGGACAGTACCAGCTCGAAATCCCGGCGGTCCTCCTCTTCCTTCTGCTCACGGACCGGGGCAGCTTTCAGCCAGGCATAATAGCCGCTCCTGGAAACCCCGGCTGCCGAACAGAGTTCTTTGGCGGAGAGGGTGTTCCCGTTCTGTGCCAGGGTCTGCTGAATAATCTCAAAAATACACGAAGAGTCGTTCATGAGCAGTGCACCTACTTTCTGGTAGTTCTGACTGCAGAAATTTTTTTTAAAAACTCCACTTCCTGTTTCAGGTAATCGACCTCATGCCGAAGCTGTTTCAGTTCTTCTTTTTCAGATGCATGGTTATCACCCGTCTGCTCCTGGGGCTGCCTCTTTCCATGTGTGTAGTTCCCTTCGTAGAAACAGCCGTACTTCTTGTACTGTTCCCGGATGTGGCCGGAAATACTCCAGATCCTGCGCTCCCCCAGGATGGCCGGGTTATAGCCGTGATCCTCCAGAATCTTCCGGGGAAGTTCCCCTTTCTGGTATTCTGAATAAAAGATCTCTTTGAACTCTTTGGTAAGGTTCAATTGAAACTGGGTCACGCTGTAGGTGTAAGGGTTTTGTCGCAGCAACAGTATTTCTTCTTCGGTAAAGGGTTTTCTGCTCATGGTATTCCTCCTGTTGTTCTTAATTTAAGAATACCATAAGGAAAGTGAATATGCCAAAAGAAAACGGGGGCCAGGCTAAAGTTCCGGGGTGCAGTCCAATAAAACGGGTACACCAGCAGAGTGTGTGCATTATAAGGGGACGGGAATGCAGGGGGCTGTTCATATTTAAGGGGCTGACAAGGCGGTCTGTCTAAAAAGAGGGTCCCCCACTTTCCAATGTGTCCACACTTATGGGTACATTATAGTTCTTTCAGATCACCCTGCCGATGGTGTCCCCCACTCTGTTTGTGGTGCTGATCATGCGGCTTATGGCATCCATCAAGGTGTACGACCTGATCTACATGATGGTGGATCAGAGCAACCCGGCGCTGACCAGCGCACAGTCGCTCATGTATCTGTTCTACCGGGAATCCTTTGTGGCGGGCAACCGTGGATATGCGTCTGCGATCGTTGTCTGGACCGTGCTCCTCATAGCAGGTGTGACGGCGCTGCAGTTCTGGGGACAGAAAAAATGGGTCAACTACGAGGTATAAGGAGGGAAAATCATGGATTCGTTACAGAGAAATTACCGGAGAACAAAGATGCTGGTCTATCTGACGCTGGGAGCCGGGGCAGTGCTGATGATCTTCCCGTTTTTATGGATGCTCCTCACCAGCTTCAAATCAGCCGGGGAGAGCGTACAGATCCCCCCGACCATCCTTCCGAAGCAATGGCTGACGGACAATTATACCAAAGCATTGACCAGCCTGCCCTTTATGAAGCTGTATCTCAACACGACGCTGCTGATCATATTCCGCGTGATCCTGGCGGTAGCATTTTCCTCCGCAGCCGGATTTGCGTTTGCGAAGCTTCAGTTTAAGGGAAAGAACCTGCTGTTTGGCATCGTGCTGATGCAGATGATGCTGCCGTCCCAGATCTTTATCATTCCCCAGTATCAGATGCTGGCGAAGATGGGGCTGACCAATACGATCTTTGCCCTGGTGTTCCCGGGGATCGTCAGCGCTTTTGGGACCTTCTTCCTGCGCCAGTCCTATATGGGGATTCCCGACGAGGTGGGCGAGGCGGCTTACCTGGATGGCTGCAATAAATGGCAGGTATTTACAAAGGTGATGATGCCTCTCACAAAGGCATCCATGGCGGCCCTTACGATCTTTACGGCAGTATTTGCTTATGCTGACTTGATGTGGCCGCTGATCGCCAACACGGATTTAAATAAAATGACCCTGTCCGCAGGGCTTTCCACTCTGCGCGGACAGTTTACCACCAATTACCCGGTTCTGATGGCAGGCTCCATGCTGGCCATGGTCCCGATGGTGATCCTGTATCTGGCGTTCCAGAAGCAGTTTATTGAGGGAATCGCCATGACAGGCGGAAAATAAATACAGAATATTGACAGGCAGAAGGGAGACAGTTCCATGGGGATTACTTATCAGGAAAACGGACGGTTATTTACACTACATACGGAGCACACCACCTATCAGATGAAGGTGGACCAATACGGCTATCTGCTCCATCTCTATTACGGAGGGCGTGCTGACGGCTCCATGGAGTATCTCTTAAACTATGAGGACAGGGGGTTTTCGGGGAATCCATATGAGGCGGGAAGCGACCGCACCTATTCCCTGGACGCCCTGCCCCAGGAATATCCGACCCAGGGGACCGGCGATTACCGCAGCCCGGCCCTGGTGGTGAAAAACGGGGACGGGAGTGTCAGTACGGTCCTCAAATATGCCGGTCACAGCATCGTGGCGGGGAAATACGGGCTGCCGGGGCTGCCGGCTGTGTATGCGGAGGCCGGGGAGAGTGCGGAACCGCCGGGAGCTGCGGGCGAGGCAGACCGCGCGGAAACTCTGGAGATCTACCTGGAGGATCGTGCAAACGGGCTTCGGGTCACGCTGTTCTACGGCGTTTTGCCAAAGCGGGATGTGATCACCAGGGCGGTCAAGGTCGAAAACCGGGGCGGGGCGGATCTGGAGCTTTTAAAGGTGCAGACGGCCTGTCTGGATTTTCTCTACGGCGATTATGACCTGATCAGCTTTTATGGGCGTCATGCCATGGAGCGGAATTACCAGAGGACGGCGGTAGGTCACGGCGCGCAGGTGATCGGGAGCAGGCGGGGAACCTCCAGCCATCAGTACAATCCATTTGTGATCCTTGCAGGGCGGGAGGCCACGGAGCGTCACGGGGAATGCTATGGCCTGTCTTTTGTATACAGCGGTATGTTTAAAGCGGAGGCGGAGAGGGACCAGTACGGACAGACCCGGATCAGCATGGGGCTTCAGGATGAGCTGTTTTCCTGTGTCTTAAAAGCAGGAGAAACATTCTACGGCCCGGAGGTCATCTTAAGCTGCACCACAGAGGGGCTTTCGGCCCTGTCCCACAATTTCCACCGGGTGATCCGCCATAATCTCTGCCGGGGCATCTATAAGACGGCGCGGCGTCCGGTGCTGATCAACAACTGGGAGGCCACGTATTTTGACTTTGACGGGGAGAAGCTGTATCAGATCGCCAAGCAGGCGTCGGAACTGGGCGTGGAGATGTTCGTGCTGGACGACGGATGGTTCGGGAATCGGAATACGGACACAACCGGTCTGGGAGACTGGTCCGTCAATGAAGCAAAGCTTGGATGCACGCTGGGGGAGCTGGCGGAGCGGATCAACGGCCTTGGCCTGAAATTCGGCCTGTGGGTGGAGCCGGAGATGATCTCCGAGGACAGCGGGCTTTACCGGGCCCACCCGGACTGGGCATTTGCGGTTCCCGGAAGGAGACCGGTGCGTGCCAGGGACCAGCTTGTTCTTGATTTTTCAAGAAAAGAAGTGAGGGAGCATATTTTTGAGAGTATCTGTCAGGTACTGGATCACGCCAATATTGAGTATATCAAGTGGGATATGAACCGGAGCATTGCGGATGTGTATTCAGCCACCGCTTCCAGGGAGGACCAGGGGATGGTCATGTACCGGTATATGCTGGGGCTTTATGATTTTCTGGAGCGACTTCTGGCCTGGTATCCCGGACTGCTGATCGAGGGATGCAGCGGCGGCGGCGGACGGTTCGACGCGGGGATGCTTTACTATACGCCTCAGATCTGGTGCAGCGACAATACGGATGCGGTCGACCGTATCCATATCCAGTACGGGACCTCCTTTGGCTATCCGGTGTCGGCGGTGGGTTCCCACGTCTCGGCGGTGCCGAACCATCAGAACGGCCGGATCACATCCATGGAAACCAGAGGCTGCGTCGCCATGGCGGGCAGCTTTGGGTATGAGCTGGATCTAAGCCGCCTCACTGAGGAGGAAAAGGTTTGTGTGAAGGAACAGACGGCGGAATATAAAAAGTACTGGAATCTCATTCACAATGGGGATTATTACCGGCTTACCTGCCCGCCTGCGGGCGATGCGCTGGGGGCCTGGATGTATGTGAGTGAAGATAAGGGTGAGGCGCTTATGCAGGCGGTGACACTGGAAGCCCACGGAAACCCGCTGACCCTGAGTGTGAGACTGGCGGGGCTGGACCCGAAGGGCATGTATGAAAATACGGAAACCGGAAGCCGGTATTGTGGGGCGGCGCTGATGGAGGCAGGCATACCGCTTCCCCGGTTAAAGGAAGAATACCAGAGCTGCAAACTGCATTTGCGGCGGATCCAGGCGGAACACGGATGACAGGGAAAGCGCAGGAGGACGGATACGGATATGAAAAAAGGGGAGCAGACCTTCAGGGCGCGTCTGGAGCGCCACTTAGATGAGTTAAAATGGCTTTACATGGAACTTTATGATGATGAGTCACAGTTTGCATACCTGCTGGAACAGCTCCACCAGTTCTACGAGGAGCGCAAACCGGCGTTAAAAAGGCTGGATGAGCGGAGGGAACAGGACGGAGACTGGTACAGGAAACCGGGAATGACCGGGATGATGCTGTACGTGGAGCAATTTGCCGGTACATTGGCCGGGGTAAGGGAAAAGCTTGATTACATCCGGCGGTGCGGCGTTAACTACCTGCATCTGATGCCGCTTTTGGACACGCCGGAGGGGCGGTCTGACGGAGGGTACGCGGTGGCCGATTTCAGGAAGGTGCAGCCGAAGCTTGGCACCATGGAGGATTTAGAGACCCTGGCCGATGCCTGCCGCAGGAGAGGGATCAGCCTCTGTCTGGATTTTGTCATGAACCATACCTCTGAGGACCATGAGTGGGCGAAACGGGCCAGGGCAGGGGAAAAAGAATACCAGGACCGTTATTTTTTCTTCGGGGACGGATCTGTGCCTGCCCAGTATGAACGCACGGTACCGCAGGTGTTTCCAACCACGGCGCCGGGGAATTTTACCTGGCTGCCGGAGACCGGACATTATGTGATGACCACCTTCTATCCCTACCAGTGGGACTTAAATTACCGCAATCCGGTGGTGTTTGGGGAAATGATGTTTAACCTTTTATATCTGGCTAACCGGGGGATCGATGTGATACGGATCGATGCGGTGCCCTATATCTGGAAACAACTGGGGACCAACTGCAGGAATCTGCCGCAGGTGCACACGATCGTCCGTATGATGCGCATGATCTGCGAGATCGTATGCCCGGGCACCGTGCTGTTAGGCGAGGTGGTGATGGAACCGGATAAAGTGGCGCCTTATTTTGGCACAGTAGAGAAGCCGGAATGCCACATGCTCTACAATGTGACCACCATGGCGACTACCTGGCATACCCTGGCAGCCCGGGATGTGCGGCTCTTAAAGCGCCAGATGGAGATCGTGGGAAGCCTGCCGCCGGAGTACACATTTTTGAACTATCTGCGGTGTCATGATGACATCGGCTGGGGGCTTGATTATCCGCTTTTAAAGACCTGGGGCATGGAGCAGGTTCCTCATAAGAAATTCTTAAATGACTATTTTACCGGGAAGCGGGCAGACAGCGTGAGCCGGGGGGAACTTTACAATGAAGACCCGGCGACCGGTGACGCCAGGTTCTGCGGAACGTCGGCATCCATGTGCGGGATTGAGAAGGCGGGATTTGAAAATGATCAGGCGGCTATGGAGACGGCAATTCGGACCGATGTGATGCTGCATGCATTTATGCTGTTTCTGTCCGGCATCCCCATGATCTACAGCGGGGACGAGATCGGGCAGGTCAATGACTACAGTTACCACGATGACCCGCTTAAAGCCGCGGATTCCCGTTATATTCACAGGGGCAGCTTTCAGTGGGATCTGGTAGGGCGGATCGATCTGCCGGGAACGGTCCAGAACGGGATATTCCACGGACTGAGGAAACTGGAAATGATCCGGGCGCAGCAGACGGCATTTGACGCCTCAGCATCCTTTGGCACACTGGACACCGGAGACGATGCGGTGCTTGGCCTTGTGAGGGAATCAGGCGGCGAGCGGATCATCGGAGTATTCAATTTCAGCGGACAGCAAAGGAACATAAGGGTGAGCGGAGAGGAAGGCAGTTATGAGGATCTTATGGATGGAGCAATCCGTGAGCTGCCGCAGGCAGAGCTGGAGGCCTATGGATTTTGTTGGTTAAAACGATTGGAGCCGTTGTTATAAATGGAAAAATATCCCGCCGGTGTTATTTAAAACCTGTTTGAAACGTCGTATATTTTTAGTTGTGACGGACAGAATAAGACGTGTACAAAGGAAGTACAAATCAGAAACAGGTGAGTCCATGGGTAAACCGGAAAAGAAACTGAAGAAAATTATATTAATACTGGGAATTACAGGCGCAGTATATGGGAGCTTCCGCTTCCTGCTGCCCCTTGTGATTCCCTTTTTGCTGGCCTGGGGGCTGGCGGTTCTTCTGCGGCCGTCGGCGCAGTGGATCGCCGGACACTGCCGGGTGCGGATACCAAGGGGGATTGTTACTCGATGGTTTGCAAGTCGGGCGGGCGGGAAGCCAGGACCGCCCGGTGTAAAGGCCGGGGAATATTACATTGGCATACCTGTCGGCGTGGCGGGGGTGCTGGAGCTGCTGGTCATTACAGCAGCGGTCTCTGTGGGAATATATCTGGGCGGCCGGAAGCTGTGTCTGGAGGCCAGTCTTTTCATAAACCGCATACCGGAATGGATCGGGATACTGGATACATGGCTGACAGCGGTCTGCCATGACATGGAAGATATCTTCTGTCTGAAGGCCAATGTGCTGGTGGTTTTGATGCGGGAAATGTTAAAAGGGCTGATGGGCAGCATCAAGAATGCGGCTATGCCGTATGTGATGGTGAATTCCGTCTCTGTGTTTAAGTGGGGGATCGGCATCTCCGTGATCCTGGTGGTGGTGTTAGTCTCTGTGGGACTCTGCCTGCAGGAGATGGACCGGTGGAAGAAACGGTGCGCCATGTCCATTTACAACCGGGAATATGCATTGATCGGGCGGCGGCTTGCGATCGTTGCCAATGCGTATCTGAAGACCCAGGGAATCATCATGATGCTGACCGCGGCGATCTGCACCGTGGGCTTTTGGCTGCTCGGGAATCCCTATTATATCCTGGCGGGAGTGGGGATCGGGATACTGGATGCGCTGCCCGTGTTCGGGACAGGGACCGTGCTGATCCCCTGGGCGGTGGTCATGTTTTTTAGCGGACGCTGGGGACGGGGGATCGTACTGCTGGCGCTATATCTGATCTGCTATTTTTTGCGGGAGATCCTGGAAGCAAAGCTGATGGGAGACAGGGTGGGCCTGTCCCCCTTAGAAACATTGATGTCTATGTATGTGGGCCTGGAACTGTTTGGGATCGTGGGGTTTTTGCTGGGGCCTGTGGGGCTGCTGCTCATAAAGGATCTGGTGGAGGCGCTTGAGTAGACATTTCCTTAAAATACCGGATCATCTCATGGGTTAAGCTGGCATGGTCGTCGTCCTCTAACGGGATGTCCTCACGTTCAAACCATTCCGCCAGCGCCAGCTCATTTTCATCCAGCCGGATCTCTCCCGGCTCTGCCAGATCGCAGAAATACCCCACCAGCAGCGTGCCGGAGAAGGACCAGGGCTGGCTTTTGTAGTAGCGGACATTGGAGACCTTAAGGCCCACCTCCTCCATGACCTCACGTTTCACCGTCTCTTCTAAAGTCTCTCCGATCTCCGTAAAGCCTGCCAGCAATGCGTACTTTTTATAGGTGCGCCCGTTGTATTTGGAGAGCAGCAGGCGGCTGCCGTCTGTGACCCCGATGATGACGGCGGGGGAGATCCGGGGATAATCCATCTGATGGCAGGCGTCGCAGTACATCATGCGCTCGGTCTCATGGGGGCGGAGCGGCGCCCCGCAGCGTCCGCAGTAGCGGCTGCTCTCGTACCACAGGTACAGCTGGTGTCCGGTGATCCCGGCAAAGGCCAGGTGGCGCGGCGCGCTTCCCCGGAACATGCGGATATTTTCCATCGTAAAGCCGGAGGGCGCCGGCACCGTGATATGGTCCAGCAGGTAAAACGGCCTGCCGTCAATGGAAAACAGATAGGTGTAGGTGTGGTAGATATCATTATTTAAAGCTTCTAAATCTCTGAATTTCGGAAAATCAAACGTGCCGTCCACTAAAAGATCCACGAGTACGGTTTGTCCCTCGTAGTATAAAGCATAGCTGTCCGGCCCCGGAGCCGGATTCCTGTAAGCGTTGTCAAATGTGTGGGGTGCGATGTCCTGTATCATAAATGCCTCTTTTCTCACGGTTTATTTTCATCTACCGGCAATTATAGTACGGAAAAGGAGCGGGCGCAATAGAGAAAAAGAATGATAATTTTCTAACAAATAAATAAAATGAAATTAATTTTTAGTGATTAAGAGGATTTTTAAGATACATACAGAAAACGAAAATGGTTGTTGCATATAGTGAAACAACCGCCGTAAAATGGGGTGAAATTGGTGTTTTTTGATGGTATAGTGAAATTACAAGAGAAGTAAAGCTGAGGCCCAAGAAACAGAGGAGGAAAAAAATATGCTTCTAAATGAGCAGCTGGCGGTGGATGTGGGAAATAAGATTTTAAAAGAAGCTGTGACAGAACAGGATTTTGACGACGTGTTCCAGGCGTTTGAGGAAATCTGTAACAGCGATGAGATCCTGCTGTTTACGCTGAAAGGATACTCAGAGAGTTTCCAGTTTGTATTTGATGAGTATTCCTACGTGATCCTGTTTGAAAACGGAGTATGCAGGACCTTGAAGGGAACGGTCCAGTTTCCGGCTGTGACGTTCTGGATCCATAAGGATGCGGCGCTGGAGATCATAAACGGGCAGGTCTATTCGGCGGTCGCACAAATGAACGGCGATGTGGATTACACAGGCTATAAAGACGGAGCCATCCGGTTTATCCCGATTCTGGAAAGCGCGCTGGACGGGATCGCAAATATTGCAAAAGAAAAGGGGGCGGGAGCATGAGGAAGGTGAGATTTGGCGTAGTCGGCGGAGGCGGTGCGTTCTATTTCCATGCCAACGGCATCCGGGATTCCGAGATCCTGGAGTACACGGCGATCTACGATGTCAACTATGAGAATGCAAAACGCATGGCAAAGAAGTATAAAAACAATCCGATGACCGCATATGAGACCCTGGATGAGATGCTTGAGAGCGATATCGACGCCGTGCTGGTCATGGTACCGCACATTTTCCATGATGATATCGTGGTGAGATGCGCACAGAAGAAAAAGCATGTGCTCTGTGAAAAGCCCATGGGCACCACCATGGAAGGGTGCCAGAGAATGATCGACGCCTGTGAGGAGAACGGGGTCCTGTTCATGATCGCGGAAAACCACCGGTTCCTGCCGGCCCATAACTGTGTCCATGATCTGATCGCGTCGGGCGCGATCGGAAGGGTGCTGATGATCCGGGCATACGAGGGCGTCAATGAGATCCCGGGCCTCAGCATGAGCGGCTTCTGGAAGGGCGACCCGATCAAGGCGGGCGGCGGTTCCCTGATGGATATGGCGGCCCACAAGTTTGCGACCATCGAGTATATCATGGGAAGCCGGTGTGAGGAAGTGACCGCTGTGGCGGCAAAGCAGATGATCAACCTGCCGGAGAAAGCGGAGGACAATGCGGTGGCGATCGCCAGATATGAAAATGGCGCGATCGCGGATGTGATGGTGAGCTTTACACAGATGACGCCGCCCTTTAACAGCCTGGAGGTCTACGGCACCGAGGGGACCATCTTTGAGAACCATGCGTGGGAGAAGCCGGTGCGGGTCTATTCCATGACGTCCAGGGATGAGCGGATGCGGCAGAAATGGTACGAGCCGGACTGTGAACACGCACCGTTCCCCAGATACTATCCGATCTCCGTGAAACGGGAGGATGAGCATTTTGCGATGTGCGTGCTGGAGAACAGACAGCCGGAATTTACGCCTTACCAGGCGATGCACGCTATTGAGGCGATCCTGGCCGGGTATCTGTCCCATATCGAGAAGCGTCCGGTGAAATGTGAGGAGATCCGGGAGATGGGAAAAGAAGGCAGGACTCATGAGATCCTGGAAAAGCTGGCGGCGTCCATCCCGGTCAATAAGAATCTAAAGGAGATAAAAATGGCAGAACCCATAGGATATGAGAAAGGAAAAGCGGCGGCGGTGATGGAAAAATACGATCTGGATCTTCTGATCGCCACATCGCCGATCCACACCTATTACACCACAGGGCTTCCGGTGCTTCACAGCGCGCCGAACCCCATACTGGCGGCCCTGGCAAACCAGTACCCCTATATGGGGCTGATCCGCAGGAGAGGGGAAAATACCGTCGTCCACTGGAACGTATTTAAGAGCGCCGAAGACCTGTGCTGGGCGGCTGACAGCGTAGGCATTGAAAGCCCGCTGGATGTGCAGAGGGCGTTAAAGTGGAAACTGAAGCAGTGGGGGATGGAAGGAAAACGGGTCGGAGTGGAGTCCACCGCGCCCAAGTACGTGATGGATGTGCTGAGCGATCCCAAATGGAACCTGCAGATCGTGGAGGCAGACCAGGCGTTCCGGGATATGCGCCTTGTAAAATCCGACCGGGAGATGGAGCACATATTGAAGGCCACGGAGATCACCGAGACCGCTCTTCGCAGATGTATCGACGCCTGTGCAGTGGGCGTGACGGACAATGAACTGCTTGCCATCGGGAAGAGGGCCATGCTGGATGCCGGCGCGTCCGACTGGGACCACCTGACCATGACCATCGGGGATTCCGATCCCGAGGCCCCCGGAACGGGAAGGGCCATCAAAGAAGGGGAGATCATCCGTCTGGATTTCGGCGCCAACTATAAAGGCTATGTGGCGGACGTGAACTGCCACGTGATCGTCGGGAAAACGCCGGAGGCGGCAAAGCAGCATATTGACGCGCTTTTGGATTTCCAGCATTACATTGAGGAGCGAGTAAAGCCCGGGACCAACATGAAGGCGCTGGGAGAGGAAGCGCGGGCGTACTACACCGCCAAATACCCGGACAGCCTGGCATTTTCCATCGGCCACAGCATGGGGCTAGAGTGTGAGGACGTCCATATCCTCGGGACGTTGGGCGCCATAGACGGCCCGTTTGAGAAAAACATGGTGTTTGAGATCGAGGCATGGGAGAGCTTTGGCGGCGCATTGATCGGCGTCGAGGATACTTATGTGGTGACAGAAGACGGATGCAGGAAGGTAACGACCATTTCCAAGCATATTATTGAGAAATAATCCGGTATCAAAGGGGTCAAAAATCATTTTGGCCTCAACAATATAAAACAAAAATAAGGGGGAATTTATCATGAGAAAACAGGAACCGCTGATCATCGTAGCAACGCCTAATGTCTGCTGGCTTCATCCGGAGGTTGGCTATCCGCAGAACGCGCAGGAGATCGGTGAGGAGGCCGCGCTGTGCCGGGAGGCGGGCGCGACGGTACTCCACACCCACGCGGAGGGGCAGTGGAAAGAGGTGTATGATTCTGTGAAGGCCAAATCCGATATCCTGCTCCAGGGCGGCATGTCCAGCATCCCGCTGCAGGAGAGGATCGAGCTGTTCGAGCTGAAATACGACATGGTCTCTATCATTGCCAATCATCATGCGGAGGCGTTCAAGCAGGTAAACTGCGATATGCTGCATCCGCTTGCAGAGCTTGAGGAATATGCCGCCGCATGCCGTAAGTACGGTGTGAAACCGGAGTTTGAGATCTGGCATACCGGCGCGATCTGGAATCTAAACCGCCTGATCGAGAAGGAGCTTTTGGACGGGCCGTACATCACGACGCTGTTCTTTGGCTGGCCGGGCGGCACCTGGTCCCCGGCAACCTTGGAGGAGTACTTGTACCGCCGCAGGATGATGCCTGACAACTGCGCCTGCACCGTTACCATCATGTGCGAGGAGCAGATGGATATTCTGGCGGCAGCGATCGTAAACGGGGATAACGTGCGTGTGGGAACAGAGGACTATCCCTTCAACCAGGCGGGGAAGATCTGTACGACCCATGAGCTGGTCCAGGAGATCGCCGATATTTCCAGAAGCCTTGGCAGGGAAGTGGCGACTGTGGCGCAGGCAAGAGAGATGCTTGGTTTATAGGACAGGCCGATAAAAGCTTAGAAGGGAAGAAAGATGGATATGGGGAAAAAAGTAGCAGTCGTAACTGGAGCCGCCAACGGGATCGGCCAGGCTTCCGCCCTGAAATTCGTGAAGGAAGGGTATGCGGTGGCAATGATCGATATCAGCCCGGCGTTGTCAAAGACAGAAGATATGATCCATGAGATGGGCGGCGAGTGCTTAAGCTGCGTGGGGGATGTACAGGATGAGAAAGCGATGGAGGCGTTCATCCAGAGCGTGGAGGATACATACGGGACCATCGATGTGCTGAACAATAATGCGGGGATCGTCGTGGTAAAGCCGTTGGAGGACACAAAGTACGAGGAGTTTGAGCGGGTTGCCAAAGTGAATATCGGCGGGACCTTCGTGCTGACCAAACTGGTGCTGCCGGTTATGAAAAAACAGAAAAAAGGAGCCATCGTCAATCTGGGCTCCATCTCAGGCCATGTGGGACAGACCGAGCATGCGATCTACGGCGCTACCAAAGGGGCGGTGATCTCCTTTACCAGGGCGGTGGCATGGGAGGTGGCGGACTACAATATCCGCGTCAATTCCGTAAGCCCCGGTTCCGTAGATACACCGATGCTGCGCTCCGATATCCAGCTGGAGTCGACCAGGACAGGGATGCCCTTTGAGGAGGTCAAAAAGCTCCGGGAGGCGGAGCAGGCGTTCAAACGGTGGGCGGACCCGTCGGAGATCGCAGATGCGATCTATTTCCTGGCAAGCGACGGAGCGTCCTTTATCACTGGGACGGACCTGCTGGTAGACTGCGGATGGGCGGCAAAATGATTCAGGGGGAAATGCAATCACATACAGCTTAATTGGAGGAGGATGGATATGAAGATCAGACGTTTTACAGCAGCAGTAATGGCAGGGATTTTGGTATTGTCAGCAGCGGGCTGCAGCAAGCCGGCAGACGCCACAACGGCAGCCCCGGCGGATACAAAAGCTGCCGCAGAAAATACAGCGCAGGAAAAAGAGGCAGCTCCCGCGGATACCGGAGCGCCGGCAGGGGAGGCTTCCGGTGAGCAGCTCCATATCGGCGTTACCATGCAGGGGAACCAGAGCGGATTTGTGCAGTATTTCACTTCCGCCATGTATGAATACCAGGCCACCAAGGCCCCGGACATCAACATGGAGGTGGTTTTCGCGGATGACGACGCTTCCAAGCAGTTCAGCCAGGTGGAGACCTTTGTCAGCAAGAAAGTGGACGCGATCATCATGCAGCCGGTCGACAAGGTACAGTGCGCGGCGGCGGTAGACCTTGCCTATGAGGCGGGGATCCCGCTGATCACCATCAACACCATCACCGACAGCCCCAACAACACGGCCCATGTGGGCTGTGACGATGTGCAGTCGGGGATGCTACAGATGCAGAGGATGATCGACGTGTGCGGGGAAAACGCAAAGGTCGGTTATGTGGACGCAACCCTTGGCCATTCCGCCCAGGTGCAGCGGTCTGAAGGTTATCAGAAGGTCCTGGCTGAGAATCCGGGCGTGGAGCTGGTGGTGCACGATACCGGCAACTGGTCTCCGGAGGAATCCATGAGGCTGGTGGAGAACTGGATCCAGTCCGGTAAGGAGTTTGACGCGATCCTTTGCATGGCGGACTGCCAGCTTACCGGTGTGATCACCGCGGTGGAAAATGCGGGCAAGATCGGGGAGATCAAGCTGGCGGGCATGGACTGTGACCCGGTCGTGATGCAGGCCATAAGAGACGGCAAGGTGGACTGCTCCATCTGGCAGGACGGCCTGGCTCAGGGTGAGATGGCCCTGGA
This sequence comes from Clostridium sp. AN503, assembly GCF_040719375.1. Taxonomy (NCBI): domain Bacteria; kingdom Bacillati; phylum Bacillota; class Clostridia; order Eubacteriales; family Clostridiaceae; genus Clostridium; species Clostridium sp. AN503. The sequence continues at coordinate 145,571 of NZ_JBFDTP010000002.1, forward strand.
GACTGCCATCAAGGCAGCTAAGGGAGAGCCGGTTTCCGATATTATCATCGATTACGAAGTCTGTACGAAGGAAAACATCGAAAAATATGAAAAGATGGCTGAGGAGAGAGACGCTCTGGCTAAGAAGTATTTTTAAAGATGGAGAGCTGACAGCCTGATGAAGGCTCTGGGAAAGAGAAGCGGGATGCTGTTTGGGGGACAGCATCCCCATCAGGCAGAAAGGGGGTAAGCCATGTCGAAGGATAGTGAGATCATCGTTGAGATGAAACACATTGATATGCGGTTTCAGGGAGTACATGCGCTGGATGATGTCTCCATCACTTTGAGGAGAGGGGAAGTGCATGCGCTGATGGGAGAGAACGGCGCAGGCAAATCTACGCTGATGAAGATCCTGGTGGGCCTTTATGTGCCTACGGGCGGTGAGATATTTTATAAGGGGGAACAGGTCCATTTCCGGTCGGTGATGGACACGAAAAAGCTGGGGATCAGTATGATCTTCCAGGAGTTTAACCAGGTAAAACATATGACGGTCATGGAGAATATCTATCTGGGCCGGGAGCCGAGGACAAAAGCCGGCAATGTGGATTACCAGAAAATGTATGAGGATTCCAAACGGCTGTTGGAAAGCCTGGGCGTGGATCTGGAACCGAAAACGGAGATGGCTAAGCTGACCGTAGCGAAGTTCCAGCTGGTGGAGATCGTCAAAGCGATCTCTTATGATGCGGATGTGATCATCATGGATGAGCCGACCTCCGCCCTCAGCCAGTCGGAGATCGAGTATCTGCTTAAGACTGTCAGGCTTTTGTGCAGCCAGGGCAAGGCGATCGTATTTATCTCACACAAGCTGGAGGAGGTGTACGGCGTCTGCAACCGGGTGACGATCCTGCGGGACGGGCATTTTATCTATACAGGTCTGGTGAAGGATATTACGGAACAGCAGATGATCAAATATATGGTGGACAGAGAGGTTTCCGAGATGTACCCGAAGCAGTACGGTGAGATCGGGGACGTGGTGATGGAGGTGAAAGGCCTGTCCAGGAGCGGCGAATTCCAGGATGTGAGCTTCACTTTGAGAAAAGGCGAGATCCTGGGACTGGCTGGACTGATGGGAGCGGGACGCACCGAGGTGGTGGAGACCATCATGGGGCTTCGGACTCCGGACAGCGGCGAGATCTATTTAAACGGCGAAAAAATTGTGAACCGGATCCCCGAGGACGCCATCAGGCGCGGGATCATCATGGTTCCTGAAGATAGAAAGAAAAACGGGCTTGTGCTGAAGCTTGGAATCAAAGATAATATCCTTATGTCATCCATCCGCAAATGCGTGAAAAACGGTGTGATCCAGAAGTCCCTGGAAAAGAAGTACTGTAAGCAGTTCGGCGACATGCTGGAGATCAAGCGAAGCAGCGACGACCAGCTCTGCGGCAATCTGTCCGGCGGCAACCAGCAGAAGGTTGTGGTCGCACGGGTGCTGAATGCAGACCCGGATATCATTATCCTGGACGAGCCGACAAGGGGAATCGATATCAAGACCAAGTCCGATATCCACAGGCTGATGTCCCAACTGGCCTGTTCCGGAAAGTCCATCATCATGGTATCCTCTGAGCTTCCCGAGGTGCTTGGGATCAGCGACCGGATCATGGTGCTGAACGAGGGCAGGGTAACGGGGATCCTGGACCGCAGCGAAGCAGACCCAAACATCGTTATGAGATACGCAGTGAAGAATGAAAGCGGGGGGAACTGATATGGCACAAAAATCTATTAATAAAAAGGATGTACAGTATTTTCTCAATAATAATGGTATACTCATCGGATTTGCGGCGATCTTTATTTTTTTATCTGCGTTTGCCCCGAATTTTTTAAGTGCGGACAACATGGTAAATATTTTAAAGCAGATATCCTGTATCGGGATCGCCACCATCGGCGTAGGCATCCTGATCATCATGAACAACAACGACTTGTCCATCGGCTCCATGTTTGGCTTGGGCGGCGTTGCGGCAGGGCTTATGGTGTCCACCAGCGTTGCGGGCATGGGATTTCCGGCTCCGGTGGGGTTCCTGGCGGGAATCGGCATCGGCCTTCTGTTTGGACTCTTCAACGGCGTGGTGGTTGCAAAAGGGCATATCCCGGCGTTCATTGTGACCATGGGCACCCAGTCCATCGCCAGAGGCCTGGCGCTGGTCTTAGCGCACGGCATGCCGATCGGCGGCTTTCCGGACACCTTTAACTATCTGGGCACCGCATCCCTGTTCGGGGTCGTGCCGTTTACGGTCATTATCTTCATCATCGTTGTGTTTGTAATGAACTTTGTCATGAAGAAACGCCCCATCGGGCGATACATCTACGCCGTGGGCGGCAATGAGGACGCGGCAAAAGCGGCGGGCATCAACGTGGATAAGATCAAGATCCAGGCGTATCTGATCGAGGGCGCGCTTCTGGGGCTTGCCAGCACCCTGATGGCGGCCAGATTAAAATCAGCGTCCCCCAACTTGGGCACTGGCTATGAGCTGGATGCGATCGCCGGCTGTATCATCGGCGGCGTCAGCTTTACCGGCGGTATCGGAAATGTGTTTGACATGGTGCTGGGGGCGCTGATCATCGGCGTCATCAACAACGGCATGGATTTGATGGGAGTAGAAGCATTCTACAAACAGATCGTAAAAGGAAGCATTATTATTATTGCGGTATTACTGGACAGGAAACGTTCAGGAAGGGGATAATTTATGATCTTACAATCACTTGACCGGGGACTTCAGGCGCTGAATATTCTGGCGAACCGGGAGTCCATATCGGTAACGGAGCTGGCAAAGGAGCTGGATATTGACAAGAGCACGGTTTCCAGGATCATGGAAACGCTCAGGCAGCACGATATGGTGCAGATGGACAAGACCACCCGGAAATACAGGCTGGGGTTCCGGATCCTGTATCTGGGCGAGCGGCTGAGCAATTATCTGGAGGTCATCGATATTGCCAGGCCGATCCTGATGGAGGTAAGCCGCCTGCTGGGACAGAGCGTCCATCTGTGCGCTTACAGCCGGAATATGGTCTATGTGATCGATCAGATCGTGAGCAATCTGCCCTATACCATGTCGGCGAGGGTGGGGATGATCGAACCGATCCACTCCTCGTCCGTAGGCAAATGCATCATGGCCTACCGTCCCCAGGATAAGGTGGACGAGCTTCTGGCGGATTATGAGATGACTCCTTATACGGAAAAGACGATCACCGACAAAGCGGAGCTTTTGGCCCAGTATGAAATGATCCGGGGACAGGGGTATGCGGTGGACGATGAAGAGATGTTTTTAAATGTCCGCTGCATTGCCGTCCCGATCTTCGATTATCATAACAATGTGCGTTATGCGATCGGCATATCCGGGCCGATCGGCCTGATGTCATCGGAGAATTTAAGCCTGTATAAAAAGAAGCTGGAGAGTGCGGCACGAAAGATCGGGGCGAAGCTGAAGTGACATGGGGGGACATAAAAGAGAGACGTATGGCAGTGACACGGATAGCAGTGTGATGAACAAAAGTGCGAAGAATAAATAAAGAGAAGGTGGGGATTATGGTGTTTGATTTTACAGATAAAGTTGTTTTACTGACGGGGGCAGGTGTTGGGATCGGGGCCGCGGCTGCGGAGGCTTATGCTGAGAATGGCGCAAAGGTAGCGGTCAATTCTGTATCGGATTCCGGGCAGAGGCTGGCGGAGAAGATCGGGGCTTTCGGTGGACAGGCGCTGTCTGTCCGGGGCGATGTGAGCGATCCGGGGCAGGTGCAGGAGATGATCCGGCATACGGTGGAACAGTTTGGTGGTCTGGATATTGTGGTGAACTGTGCGGGGATCGTGTGCGGCGGCACGGTGGAGGAAGTGGAGCTTGAGCAGTGGGAGCATGTGATGTCTGTGAATGTGACCGGGACCTACCTGGTCTGCAAATACGCCATGCCGCACCTGAAAAAGTCGAAGGGCGTTATCGTCAATATTTCTTCGCTGGTGGCGGTCAAAGGCATCGCCAACCGCGCCGTCTACAGCGCTTCTAAGGGAGCGGTCCTGGCTTTGTCAAAGGCCATGGCTTCGGATCATTTAAAGGATGGGGTGCGGGTCAATGTGGTCTCCCCGGGGACAGTACTGTCGCCGTCCCTGATGCAGCGGATCCAGTCTGAGCCGGACCCGGATGCCGCCATGAAAAATTATGTTTCCAGGCAGCCCCTTGGAAGGCTGGGCACACCGGAGGAGATCGCAGCGGCAATCTTGTTTGCCTCCAGCGGGGAGGCCGGGTTCCTGGATGGGGCCAATATCCAGATCGATGGGGCTGGTTCGCTTTAAAGGAATAGCAGGTTTAAGAATAAGTTAGAGACTAATACGGTAAATAAGATAAATAACCCGGAATGATGCGTGGATTCCAGACGCGCGGTCCGGGTTGTTTTACTTTGTCTGTAAGCCGAATAGATGTTTAGAATGGGGAGATTATAATAAAATCTGGTGAAAAAGAAATCTGTTGGAGTAAATTTGAATCATGTTCTAAAACAAAATAGAAAATATAACGGATTAAAAACATAAAATACAACGGAATACAAATTTAAAATTATACGGAATGGAATGTTAAAATTTCACGGAATACAAATTATAAATATGACGGAATATTATTGTAAAATATGACGGAATAGGGTATACTGACTGATAGAAGGAGGTTGAAGACATGAACCACGAGAATTATAAACCGCGGATTATTGACAAAGCAGTGAAGCAGTACCTGGCTACCTTTGGAGCGGTGTGCATAGAGGGGCCAAAATGGTGCGGCAAGACCTGGACGTCTTTCTATCATAGTCAAAGCGCCATATTTTTAGGAGATCCTGAGGGGAATTTTCAAAACAGGAAACTGGCCGAGCTGTCCCCGGATCTGGTTCTGGAAGGGGAGGTCCCCAGGCTGATCGACGAATGGCAGGAAGTGCCGATGCTGTGGGATGCTGTGAGATATCGGGTAGATCAGCGTGCGGCTACGGGACAGTTCATTTTGACCGGGTCGGCAACTCCGAACCATAAGGGGATACTGCACAGCGGGGCGGGGCGTATAGCAAGGCTCCGTATGCGTCCTATGTCCCTGGCTGAATCAGGGGTGTCAAGCGGTAAAGTATCTCTGGAAAAGCTGTGCCATGGAGAGCTGGTTCCCGCTATGACTGGGGATGTATCGCTGAAGGACCTCATTAATCATATTATCAGGGGCGGCTGGCCTGCAAGCCTGGATATGCCGATCGACCAGGCAATGCTGCTGCCTCAGGAATATTTGAATGCAGTGATCGAGGATGACGCCTACCGGATCGATGGCATCAAACGTGATACAGGAAAAATGAAGCTGCTGCTGCGTTCACTTGCCAGAAATGAAAGCACGACCGCAACCAACAAATCCTTAAGACGCGATGTGAAGGCAATTGATGATGAGGATATCGATGTAGATACGATCGCAGATTACCTGGATATTTTCAGAAGACTTTTTATTATAGAAAATCAGCCGCCGTTTGCATCGAGGATACGATCCTCTGTGCGTGTGAAGCAGGCCGAAAAGAGACATTTCTCAGATCCCTCCCTGGCGTGCGCCCTTTTAAAAGCAACACCAGATATGCTTCTTCATGATCTGGAAACACTGGGATTTCTTTTCGAGGCATTGTGCGAGCGGGATCTGAGAATCTATGCAGAATCATTCAGAGCCAGCCTTTATCATTATCAGGATTACCGTAATCGGGAGATTGACGCGGTCATAGAACTGCCGGACGGAAACTGGTGTGGGTTTGAGATAAAGCTGGGGGCGAATCAGATTGATGAAGCAGCAGAGAATTTGAGGAGGATCCGGGATGAGATAGAGGCGGACGGCGGAAAGCTGCCCTCAGCCCTCTGTGTCCTTTGTGGATTATCAAATGCGGCGTATAAACGTGAAGATGGGATCTTTGTGGTCCCGATAACTGCATTGAAAGAATAGGTTTCCAATTTTCAGATTGGTGGAGCGAAAACTCTGTAAAGGCTTATAAAAAATACCCCTCACCTTTATCCCCCACTTATGTTATAATGTATAGGTGGGGGATAAGTGGGGGATATTTATTTGAGGAGGAAATACTATCGTGGAAGATCTAAAGGCATTAATTCAGGATTTAAGATCATATACGTTAGAGGAAGAATGGTTTGAGTTTAAAGAAAATTGGTATGAGCCGTCTGGAATTGGCGAATATATATCGAGCATGTCTAATGTCGCTGCTATGATTGGAAAGGAATATGCATATCTGGTTTGGGGAATCAATAATGAAACGCACGAATTGACAGGCACTACCTTTGATTATCACAGAGATGTAAAAAATGAACCATTGGAACATTTTTTAGCAAGACAAATTTTTCCTGATATTAATTTTCAGTTTCATGAATTGACAGTTGAAGAAAAACGAGTTGTTATTCTAAGTATTCCAGCAGCAGAAAAGGTGCCTACGGCATTTAATAATAACCGTTTTCTACGTATTGGTTCGAGCAAGGTCAACTTAAATAAATTTCCAGAACGAGAATCAAAGCTATTTGATATTTTGCGAAATGATTTTCCGACAATGGAGAGTATGGAAAGTTACAGTCAGGAACTGACATTTCGCAAATTATTTTTATATTATGAAGATAAAGGGATTGTATTAAACAAAGATACTTTCAAAAAGAACTTGGGCCTGCTTACAAAAGATGGAAAGTATAATCTTTTAGCGCAATTATTATCAGATGATAGTAAAATTCCTATAAGGGTATCTATTTTTAGCGGAACTGATAAAACATCACCACTGTATTCTGTTCGTGAATTTGGAAACAGTTGTGTGCTTATCTCGTTAGATAAGATATTAGAATATGGGGATGTGCTCAATATTATTCAAGCGAATGAGCAGAACCGTATTGTTGAGAGAAAAGAAGTTCCATTATTTAACCCAAATGCTTTTCGCGAAGCAATTATAAATGCATTTGTCCATAATTTATGGATCAGTGGAAATGCACCAATGATCACGATTTATTCGGATCGTATAGAAATATTGTCAAGAGGGACACTTGCACCAACACAGACAATAGAAGGATTTTATCTTGGAGAGTCGGTTCCGGTGAATAGATGCCTTTCAGATATATTTCTTCAATTGCATATTAGTGAGCGGTCGGGCAGAGGTGTACCGATTATTACAAAAGAATATGGGAAAAATGCCTATGAATTTAGAGAAAAGTCAATTGTTGTAACAATACCATTTGAAAGACTGGCAAATAAGGTGGGGGATAATGTGGCAGATAAAGTGAGGGATAAATCTCTCAATGCCACAAGAACCCGAATATTGGAAGAAATGAGAAATAATCCAAATATAACCCAACCACAACTTTCAACTATAATTGGAATTGGAAGAACCGCAACTCAAAATAATATTTCTTATTTGAGAAGGAATGGTTTTATTGAACGCGTTGGATCGAATAAAAACGGGTACTGGAAGGTTCTTCAAAATTGATATCAACATGGTAAGGCATCATATTTTCGCCGTGCTATATGCATAATGTTTCTCCTGCTTCCACATAATAACAACACAGCACCGAGTTTGTATTATGAGGAAAGCACAGGAGGAAAAATGAATAAATGAAAGCTACGGGAATAGTGAGAAGAATTGATGATCTGGGCCGGGTTGTGATCCCGAAGGAGATCCGTAGAACGCTCCGCTTAAGGGAAGGAACCCCCCTTGAGATCTTTACAGACAGGGAAGGGGAGATAATCCTGAAAAAATATTCCCCCATGGTGGAGCTGACCGCATTTGCCACGCAGTATGCGGAGTCTATGGCGCAGTCTACCGGCATGATGGTCTGTATCACGGACCGGGATCAGATCATCGCCGTTTCCGGCGGTCCCAAGAAGGATCTGCTTCAGAAAAATATCAGCAAACAGCTTGAGCATTCTATCAACGAGCGTGAGACGATCGTTGCGGGAAAGGATGACAAGCAGTTTGTGCCGATCACTACAGAGGAGATCGAGGGTGTGACGGCGCAGGCGGTGATGCCGATCATCTGTGAGGGAGACGCTATCGGTTCCGTAGCGCTCTTAAGCAGAGAACCAAAAGCCAAATTTGGCGAGATGGAGGTCAGGCTGGTGGCAACGGCTGCCGGTTTTTTGGGAAGACAGATGGAAAGCTGATAAGGACGGGAGGCTTGATCTGGATTATGCGTATGGACAGAGGGGATACCACACTGTTTTTCGGTGTGATGTCCCCTCTGCTTTATCATATTTTGTCAGATGAGCAACGACTATCCAACCAGGGTCTTCCGGCTCCATTTGCCGCCCCTCACCCGCAGGATGGAGAAGACAGAACCGATGACCCAGCCGGTGGGAATGGACCACCAGATCGCGCTGACGCCGATAAAATGAGCCAGAAGATAGGCGGCAGCCACGCGGCAGAATAAGTTTGCCACAGAGCTTAACATAAATGCGCCCATATCCCCGGCTCCGCGCAGCAGGCCGTTGCTGACGAAAAGGACTCCCATCAGGATGTAGAATACAGATACGGTCTGCATGTACTGGAGGCCATAGCTCATAGCGCTGCCCTCAGATCCCTGGTTGAGGAACAGGCCTAAAAGCTGAGGGCCAAACAGGAAGATAAATGCGGTAATGACCAGGGAAAATATTACCACCATAAACATGCTGGCTTTGTAGCCCTGTTTTACCCGGTCGTGCTTGCCTGCGCCGATATTCTGGGCAGTGTAGCTGGACATGGCGTTGGAAAAGTTCATATTGGGCAGCATAGCCAGGGTATCGATCTTGGTGGCAGCAGTGTAGCCCGCCACAAATACCTTGCCGTAGGAATTGACCAGGCCCTGCATCATCATCATGCTCACGGAGACAATGGATTGCTGGAGCATGGACGGAATCCCGACCTTGGCGATCCTCCGGGCGGCGTCCGCGTCGAAGTAGGAGAAGGAGATCTGTGTATTGCCCGGTTCGTCCTCCATCTTCTTTAAGCGTCCGATCAGCACAAAGAAGGAGACAAAAGCGCACAGTCCCTGTGCGATCAGGGTCGCCCACGCCACACCGGCCACGCCCATGTGAAACTTAATGACGAAAAGCAGATCCAGCACAATGTTGGTCAGGGCGGAGACCATCAGGAATTTTAACGGGGTCTTGCTGTCTCCCAATGCGTTGTAGATACCGTTTAAGGTATTATACAGGAACAAAAATACTGCGCCTCCGAAGTAGATCCGCAGGTAGGCGAGGGAGTCAGCCATGATATCCGGGTCGGTCCCAAGAAGCTTCAGAAGCGGAAGGGCGATCATTTCCCCTAACGCCATGATGCCAAGGCCGATGACACCCAGGGAGATGAGGGAGGTGGAGACCGTGACCTTCATGTCGCGGATCTTGCCTGCGCCGAAAAACTGGGAAATAACAACCGTACAGCCCATGGACAGGCCGGCGGCAATGGCTACGGAGAGGAATACCACCGGAAAGGAGGAGCCGACCGCCGCCAAAGCGTCCTCGCCCACGAAGCGGCCCACCACCATGGAATCCACCATGTTATAAAGCTGCTGGAACAGATTGCCCACCACCATGGGCATTGCAAAGAAAAATAACAGTTTTAAAGGCTTTCCTTCAGTCAGATTATTTACCATCGTTATCGTCTCCTTCTCTATGTCTGCAATTCATCACATTTTCGGCGATCCGCCGGACAAAATCCTGATAAAGCTTTTTTTCTTCCTCGGTGAAGCCGGTGTAGCACAGCTCATCCCACTGTTCAAAGATCCTGTGGATCTCTTCCAGGATGCGGCGTCCCTGCTCCGTGACCACCACGAATTTCTGCCGTTTGTTCCTTGCGTTTATATGGCGGCAGACCAGGCCGCATTTTTCTAACTCGGACAGGCTTCTGGCGATCCGCCCTTTGTCCAGGTCAAAATGGATGCAGATGTCTTCCTGGGTACATTGATGGTCCTCCAGGTATATGAGGATTTTCCCTTCCAGGGGCTGGAGGCCAAACTGTTCCAGGGAGTGGCGGATGTATAAAAGCTCACACCGGCGGTAGATACCGGAATATTGGTTCATAGCATTCTCCTTTATTAAAATAGCAGCCATATTCTTGTATTACACAACAGTTGCATTAAGCAACAATTATAAAACGGCTGGTGGCAGTTGTCAAGATTCATTTTCATTTTGGGGAATTTGTGTTATAGTAAGAACAGATGCGGCTGGCGGACTGACAGGAAAGCGGAAGGGGCTGAGATTTTGAAACTGTATCATGGGAGCAATGCAGAAGTATCATATCCGATTATTCGTCCTAATTTACGTGCACTGGATTTTGGCGCAGGTTTTTATCTGACTTCCAGTGAACAACAGGCCGTAAAATGGGCAAAGGTGGTCGCGAGGCGCAGAAGAAAAGGGGCTCCCCAGCTTAATATTTATGAGTTTGATGAGTCTGGATTGCTGATGCTTAACGTTTTGAAGTTTCAGACTGCCAATGCTGAGTGGCTTGATTTTGTTGTTAATAACCGCAAAGAATTGTTGATGGTAAATCCATATGATATTGTAATTGGGCCAGTGGCAAATGATTCGACTTTGCCAGTCATCGATGATTATATGGATGGTGTTTATACGAAAGAAGAAGCGGTGAAACGGTTACTGCCTCAGAATTTGACAGATCAATATGCGTTTTTATCCGAAAAAGCATTAGCATATTTGAAATTTAAGAGGAGTGAACAGTTATGAGGAAAATTCCAGCCAGAACTATGGACTTTTTTGACAGGCATGTGATCAAGCAGATCATCGATAAATATGGACTCAATGAAATGGATGCGATTCGCAGATTCCTGGAGTCAGAAACATATCGTATGCTGGCCGATCCAGAACTTGAAATTTATAAAATGAGTCCGCGCATTGTTTTTGACATGTGGGAGAGTGAGCAGGTGACAGGCGACCCTTGTGATTCACAATATTTAAGAGGTGGTAATTATGAGTAAGGAGGCTGCATTTTTCATTTACCTGATAGAACGATATGCGGAAGACAAAAAAACTACAGCACAAAAAGTGCTGGTGTGGTGGGATTCTCTGAATCTGACGGAATTTATTTATGGTATGTATGAAATCTACCATGTAGAGCGTTTACAAAATGCTTTTGCTGATATTGATGAACTGATTATAAGCAAACAGGATAAACAGTAGGAGGAAAATAATATGTCATTGGAGGATAAAGCAGGTCTGGGAGAGGACTGGGAGTTTTCAGAGGATTTTTACAAAGCTGACGGAGAGAAAAAGGAACTGAGCCTGGAGGATTTCATGGATGATGATTCTGCGGATCTGAATGCAGAGTCCGGGCTTTCGCAGACAAACTCAGTAAGCGAAGAACTAAACCATGTGGCGGAGCAGGTGAAACAGGTGATTGCCCTCAGCGGACAGGGAAAGAACGCGGCTGAGATTGCCGAAGCCCTTGGTGAAAAGGAACAATATATCAGTGATATCATGGTCTGCGTGCAGGCATTCCCGGAGGACAACCCGGTGGCGGTGGCGCGGCTGATCGTGCTGGGTTAGATTGTGTTAATATTTGTGTTATGGCAGCAGGAGTACAGGAAATGTTTTTTATCATGGGCGTCAGCCAGGGACAGAAAAAACTGAATTTTGACCAGCTGGTCATCTGTGGGCACTGCGGCAGATATGGGCATCTGGAAGTCTATATGGTGTATTCCTATTTGAGCCTGTTTTTCATACCGGTATTTAAATGGGGACGCCGATACTATGTGCGGACGACCTGCTGTGATACTACAGTGGAGATAAGCGGGGATCTGGGCAGGCAGATCGACCGGGGAGAGGTAACGTCGCTGCCGGAGAGTATTATCCCGGCGGATTATCAGTACCGGGGACAGGGGCAGCCGCAAGGACAGACACAAGGGCAGGCACAGCCGCAAGGGCAGACACAGACGCAGCCGGAAGTTTGCGCTCAGGCAAAAAAACGCTGCCCATCCTGCGGATTTGAGACGGAAGAAGACTACCAGTTCTGCCCAAAATGCGGACAGCGGCTATGAAAATGGTGATCATGCGATTGTGGCTGTACGGAAGCAAACGTGCAGAAAGCGGGCATACCAGGAGCTGGAATAAAAAGGATCAGCAGTCAGGAGGAGAAGATGGATATTCAGTTGAAAAAATGGTCTTTAGAAATGAAAGAAAGCCTTATGGCCATATGCAATGCCGTAGACAGGCAGTATCTGGCTAACAGGCTGCCCTATCCTTATACGGGTGCGGATGCAGAATGGTGGCTTACTATGGTGGCGGAGCACGATGGACAGGACGGGATTTTTCGTGCGATCATGGCGGACGGTAAGGTTGTGGGCAACATTACCGTGGAACAGAAATCGGATGTGTATGGCAAGGATGCGGAGCTCGGTTATCTGCTCAATACGGAGGAATGGTCAAAGGGGATCATGACCGAGGCCGTCAGGCTCATCTGCGAACTGGCTTTCTCAGAACTGGATATTCTTCGGATCACCGGGCTGGTATATGAGCCGAATACGGCATCCCGCAGGGTCCTGGAGAAGAATGGGTTTGAATTAGAAGGACTGATGAAAAATGCAGTCGTCAAAGATGATCATATCTATAATCTGTTCATCTATGGAAAGATAAAATGATTCATTTTATGGAGCGGAAGGACAAGAAGCCAGCCATGTGGGACATGCAGATCCCCAGGCTGGCTTCTTGTAAATAACAGGCCGGTACAGCAGACTTCGCAGCAATATTTGCCTGCTGAAAGTTTACTGGAACATCTCGGTCATTTCCTTAAATAATTCAACATCATCGGCTTTCAGCCGGACGTTGGCGGACAGTTCTTCTCCCTCTGGGGTGGTCACCTTGAATTCGATCAGGGTTCCTTCTTTTACGCCCTTTTGGTACACGGCGGAGAGGTACTTGGGGAATTTGGGATGGTTGTTCTTGAAACGGTCCCAGGCAGATTTGAGCTGCAATAATTTCATTGGATTCATGTAGTTTTCACTTCTTTCTCTGGTTAAGGTCAACAGTAAGTTTATTATTTCCGGATGCTGTATTTTTATTATAGCAGAGACGCGTAAAAAATGCAGCAGCGGATTTTGGCGGCAGAATTATGCGGGAAGGAAAGAAAAGACTTGTAAAATTAAGGTAAAGTGAGTATGATAAAAATCAATTGCATTTTTAGATGATACAACCAAAGCGTATAAAATTCTGATGAGATACAAGGGGATATGATGAGATGATGTTTTCGAGACGAGACTTATTCCGGCTTCTGGGGCCGTTGATCGTGGAGCAGATCCTGGCGGTGCTGGTTGGGATGGTGGATGTGATTATGGTGGCGGCAGTCGGGGAAGCGGCGGTGTCCGGCGTGGCGCTGGTGGATTCCATCAGCCTGCTGATCATCCAGCTTTTAGCGGCTCTTGCCACGGGGGGAGCGGTGGTGTGCTCCCAGTATATAGGAAAGCAGCGGCCGGATCAGGCGTGCCACGCGGCGGGACAGCTGATCCTGATCACGGCGGGGTGTTCCGTCCTGTTTACGGCGGTGGCCCTTTTGGGCAACCGGAATCTGCTGGAGCTGATCTTCGGCAATGCGGAGGAAGCGGTCATGAACAACGCGGCTACTTATTTCTGGTTGACGGCTCTTTCCTATCCGTTTTTGGCGGTGTACAATTCTGGGGCGGCGCTGTTTCGGTCCATGGGCAATTCCCGGGTCTCCATGATGGCCTCCCTTGTGATGAACGGGATCAATATTGTGGGTAATGCCATCTGCATTTACGGGCTGCACATGGGAGTGGAAGGCGTGGCGATCCCTACCCTGATCTCCCGTGTGTTTGCTGCGGTTTTAATGATGGTTCTGGTGCAGCATCCGGAAAATGTCATCCGCGTGAAGGGGCTATCCCAGCTCAGGCCCGAGTTCTCCATGATCAAAAAGATCCTCAGCGTGGGCGTGCCCAGCGGATTGGAGAGCGGTATGTTTCAGTTCGGTAAACTTGCATTGCAGAGCCTGGTGTCAACCCTGGGGACGGCATCCATCGCAGGCTTTGCGGTCGCCAGCAACCTGGTAACCCTGGAATATCTGGCGGGAAATGCGCTGGGTCTGGGACTTATCACGATCGTGGGCCAGTGCGTGGGCGCTAATGAGAGAGATCAGGCAAAGGCTTACACGAAAAAACTGCTGGCGCTGAACTATGGGATATTGCTGCTGGTGTGCAGCGTGATGATCCTGGGGAGAGGACCGATCGTGGGGATCTACAACCTGTCGCCGGAGGCCGCGGGCCTGGCGGGAAGCCTGATCCTGGTCCATTCCTGCGCCATGGTTGTCTGGCCGCCGGCCTTTGCATTGCCCAATACCCTGCGGGCTGGTCTGGATGCCAGGTTTACGATGGTCGTATCTGTATTCTCCATGTGGGCGTTTAGGATCGGGTTTGCGTATCTGTTCGTGCGGGTCTGGGATCTGGGCGTTATGGGCGTGTGGTATGGGATGTTTATTGACTGGATCTTCCGGGCGGCGGTGTTTGTGTGGAGGTTCCGCGGGTTTACAAAGCGGGTGCGGCAGGTGTAAACGCGAGGGGAGGAGAATGTATGAAAATTGAATTAGTGCAGGCACAAAAAATGCTTGAGTGGTTAAAGACTAAATTATATTTAGATGCGGTGTCAAGTAATGCAAAAGCAAGAGCTATAAAACGAGGACAGGTATACCGGTGTAATTTTGGTTGTGGAATTGGAAGCGAGATGCAGAAAGAGCGTCCAGCAGTAATTATTCAAAATGATATTGGAAACAATAGATCAGGCAATACCATAGTACTTCCAATTACTCATGATACAAGTTCCCTGCCCTGTGTCGCAGATATTACTCCGGTAGTGGATGCATCGGGTAATCTTATACTTGATGGACAGGCAAATGCGTCAAATATAATGTGTGTAAGCAAAGCGAGACTAGGTGATTTTGTGTGCACAATATCATCGAAAGATATGAAGAAGATAGATGAAGCTATTGCCAGGACTGTTGGTTTAATGGGATATTATTCAGATTTGACCAAAAAACTTGCGGATAAAATATCATATATTGAGCGCATTAAAGAAGAACGAAACAGGGCGCAGGACGAACTGGCAGCTTTGAAATTAACGCTTGACAAACCCACGGATAGCAATTAGAATGAAATTACAAAGAAGTCCTTTCCGGGAGTGAAAGGAATATATGATTTATTCAAAGAAAAGGGACTTGGGACAAGTTCCTTTTTATGTGTATGAGAAAAAGAAAAGCTGCATATTCTTTAATACAAAGTAATTTCAAACAGGACGTTTGAAATTGTAATGAAAAGGGACTGCCACAAGAAGTTTTTGTGTGCAGTCCCTTTCTGCATACTTTTGTAAACAAGGCGGGGATTCAGGGGTTGATCCTGACCAGCTCCGCCGGTTCGCCGGTTTCCTGCTTTTTTAAAACGCGCTGCCGTTCGTTCATCTGTGCGATGAGGCTTTCGGCGTTGTAGTTCAGCATTTCTGTGAATTTCTTTATATATTCTTCTGGTACTTCATCCAGGATCTCAAAGGATTTTTTGAAACGGCGTTCCCACAGGGAATCTACGTATTCCTGGTAAACCTGGCGTCCTAAGGGGGAGGCTTTGATGATAATGTCCTTTTTGTTGTTGACGCTGCGGTATCTTTCTAAAAGGCCCTTTTCTTCCATCTTTTTGACGTTCTTGGAGAAGGCGCTGGGAGAGATGCCCAGACGGTTGGCTACTTCCGCCATCTTCTGGTTCTTTTCCTCGTTTTCCAGGATATATTCTAATACCTGGATCTGGGCGACGGAACAGGGGACGGAGGTGTCGTGGAAGCCCTGGCTGGTATATACCTGTCCGTATATGTTGACGTAAAAGATCAAGCTCTCTATAAAGGCCCTGTATTTTCCAAGCCATTCTAACTGCATGTTTTGCCACCTGCCTTTCTGCCGGTTATACCTGAGGATATCGAGTGTCCATATTATAACACAAAATATGTATTCGCGCTATGCTGCCATTATCTGAATTTTCGCATAACATGTTGATATTACTGTATTTGTATATAGTAAACAAAAAAAGTGCGTAAAATTTGTATCTTTATACGTTGAAATTATTTTCCATAGAAAGTAAAATTATTTCCATAGGCAACTATATTTACGTGAAAATCACGAAAGGGGGTAACAGGTTTATGAAACCAGCTAAGACAAAGAGGTGGCTCTGCATTGCATTTGCGCTGATCCTGGTGGGGAGTGTGGCAGCGGCAGTTCTGCAGACCAGTTCAGGTAAGGTGCAGGTGAAGGATATCAACCTGATGACGGAGAATCATCAGTATATCCATGCCCTTGCATTTATCCCAAAGGAGGCGTCGGAGGAGAATAAGGTGCCTCTGGTAGTGACCAGCCATGGATGGCTGAACAGCGCGGAGGTGCAGGACGCGGCTTCGATCGAGCTTTCCCGGAGGGGGATCGCGGTGATCGCCATGGACGCCTACGGGCACGGACTGTCCAGCAGCCTGGATGTGGGGATTGATTCGGATTCTGCCAACTATGGCCAGGGCATGGTGGCCCTGGTGGAGTATGCGGCCAGCGGGATCATGAACTATGTGGATACGGACCGGATCGGCGTCATGGGCCATTCCATGGGCGGACGTGCGGCAAAAAATACGGCGATCCACTACAGCAACCTGTATAACGCGGCGATTGAAGCGGCCAAGGCGCCGGATTCTGACGGAGGCGTGGAGATAACTCCGGCGGAACAGGCGTATGCGGACTCCCAGATGAAGATCTGCGCATCCCTGCCTACGGGACAGTCGCCGGGAAGCCTTGCGGACTGGAGTGCGATCCGCTGCAATATGGGATTTCTCTATGGACTTTTAGAAGAGGGCGGTTATGGAAGCACCACCGGCACCGCCAATCTGCTGGGTTCTTCTAAGGAAGCCTTAGATATGGTGAACAGTTCAGATCCCAGCGTGACCAGCGTGGAGGAGGGCGTGTTCTACGGCGATAAGGAAGCAGGGACACTGCGTGTCCTTTACCAGCCCTACGTCACCCATCCGTTGATCCATTTTGACCCGGCATCCACGAAGGATGTGGTAGAATTCTTTACATACTGCCTGAATGTTGACACTGGCTTGAGCAGTACAAACCAGGTATTCCTGATAAAAGAGTTCTGCAATCTGATCGCCATGATCGGACTGCTGATGCTGATCGTGCCGTTCTGTGACCTGCTGCTGGCATGTCCCTGCTTCGCAGACCTGCGCGGCGTGGAAGGACCGAAGGTCCCGGCACTGGATCAGAAGCGGAAAAAGGCGTTCTGGATCGGCTGGGTGCTCTGCGGGGCTATGTCATTCTTGTTCGCTGTGATCGCCACGGTCACGGTGCCGTCGCTGGATGCCACAAAGAACCATGGATTTTTCATGAGCAACTGGACCTTCTTTGCGGCGCCGACTATGAACACGGTGGCGGTGTGGACCGGGCTGAGCGCGGTATGGACGTTCTTCTGGTTCTTCTTTAACTATAAGAAGGATAAGGCGGCGGGAATCCGCAGCGATGGGATGATCGGCTTAAAGATCACAGGGAAGAAACTGCTTAAGACCATTGCATTTTCCGCAGGCGTGGTAGGCATGATCTATATTGTGGTCTGGTTCTGCAAATGGGCCTTTAACACAGATTTCCGGTTCTGGACTCCGGCGTTTAAGACCTTTGACGTGGGTCATCTGTTCTACTTCATCCAGTACCTGCCGATCTTCTTTGCATTTTACTTTGGCAATGCCCTGATCGTAAATGGGGCGGGCCGGTTTGAGGGAATGAACGGGCGGAAGAACCTCTTTATCCTGGGACTGGGCAATATTCTCGGCTGCACGCTTTTATGGGCGCTGCAGTACGGTAAGTTCCTTCTGACCGGAACGGTCATTTGGGGACCGAGCTGGATCAATGTGCTGGTGATCGTGTTCTGCGTCTGGCAGTTGTTCCTGGCTCCGTACCTGCTGCGGGCGATCTATAAGCGCACGGGGAATAACTGGGCAGGTCCGCTGATCGTTTCCAGCCTGTATGTGCTCTGTGGTATTATGAATACAGCGATCCACAGTACGGTGCTGTAGACTGATCTATATGATTGAAAAGTAGGATTTAAAAGGCCGCAAAGTCAGATGGATATATGACTTTGCGGCCTTATAATTTTTGAATCGGGGGAACGTTTTATGAATTAAAATGCCTGGCGGGGAGTGCCATGTCCTGCGGTTAAACAGCGTTTGGTGATTTTTCATTGCCGGACTGCAAAGTCTGCATAAGGGCATAGAAATGTTCCGGTTTCCCGGTGCTGAAATATTCATACCACGCTTCCAGGGTGTCCGGCTTAAAAACTTCTAAATGTTCTATAATCTGTTTCGCCCACATCAATGCGCCGGTGGAACCGGCAGTGACCAGGTTGTGATCCGATACAGCTGGCTGGTCTATGTAAAAGGGCTGCCCCTGATAGCCAGGAGAAAACATTTCCAGAAATCCCGGTCCGTTGCTGGTATGAGGACGCTGATTCAACAGACCCAGATTGGCAAGGGCAGCGGTTGCCCCACAGATTGCGCAAACGAAACCGCCTGACGCGAGAAATTCACCTGCTTTTTCGATGACAGCGCCATGCTTTGGGTCGTTCCATGTATCTGCGCCCGGTAAAATCAGCACGCTCGTTTCATTCACAGCCATATCGTCTATTAAGCAGTCCGGTATGATGGTCAGCCCGCCCATTGTATGGATTGGCTCTTTGGAATGACTGACCGTTTTGAGCGATATGCGCGGAGCGTCCTTTTTGAAAAACCTGCCGGAATTCAGCTCCGCAGTAACATGGCCCAGCTCCCAGTCCGCCAAAGTATCAAGAATATAAACATAAATGGTAAACATAATCTTCCTCCGATTTCAGATCCAATTTCATTCTTTCATTGATTTGTTTTCGTTTTTATTGTACCATGTAATTGTTGACAGCAGTATGGCAGCAATTGAATGGCTATCATTATTTTGCTGTCACAATAGGTTATAATCTTGGAATCTTGTCAGAAAGGAGATCAGCAGATGAAAGTAGACAGGCTTGTCAGCATTATTATGATACTTCTTGATAAAAAACGAATCGGTGCGCGGGAATTGGCGGATATGTTTGAAGTCTCCACGCGCACGATCTACCGCGATGTAGATGCGATCAATATGGCTGGGATTCCCGTGCGTTCCACGCCGGGAGTGGGCGGTGGCTTTGAGATCATGCAGGAATACAAGCTTGATAAGAAGGTCTTTTCTACTGATGATCTTTCTGCGCTTCTCATGGGGCTTTCCAGTCTTTCGGGCATGGTGAGGGGCGAGGAGCTGGTACATGCGCTGGCAAAGGTTAAGAGTTTCATTCCCGCGGACAGGGCAAAAGACATTGAACTAAAGGTAAATCAGATCTGTATCGATTTAAGTTCCTGGACAGGCAACAGAAACATACAGCCGTATTTGGAAACTATCAAAGCAGCTTTGCAGGAAAGCAGGCTGCTGACCTTTGAGTATATCGCCCACCACGGTAATAGAACGGCGCGGACAGTCGAGCCATATCAGCTTGTACTAAAAAGCAGTCATTGGTATTTGCAGGGGTATTGCCGTGAAAGGAATGATTTTCGCTTATTCCGGCTTTCACGCATGGCGGATCTGCAGATCCTGGAGAAAACATTTATTCCGCGGGATTATGAAAAACCGGTTTTGGACTTTGCGGATATGTGGGAGACGATGCATACAAAGGTCAAGCTCCGCGTTCATGGGTCGGTGATAGACAGAGTGCTTGATTTTTGCACGTATGAGGATATTTCGCCGGATGGGGATGAGTATTATATTGTCAGTTTTCCTTTTGTAGAGAATGAATACCACTATCATATACTTCTTGGTTTTGGGGAGAAGTGCGAGTGTCTGGGTCCGCCGCATGTGCGTGAGGAAATGAAGCGGAGAGTGATGGCGGTGGCTGCGGTGTATGGAGATTGAAGTGGCGGGGGGATGGTTAAACCGTGACGACAAGATTCGACAATAATAGCCTGGATTAGATAATATAATATGTCGAGTATTAACGTTTTCGCCTGAAAACAGCTAGGTGTTACTAAAAATCTTTACATGGATAGCATTATGGTGGACACAGGTAAGAAAATTGTGGTAAAATAGGATAAAAATGAAAACAATAAATTTTATACTTACTCTATTAATTGGGAAAGACGAACTCATTGATATATGAAAAAGGGAGAAATACATTGAATGTTCAAATTCGCGATTGTAATAACATTGTTCAGGGGGAAATTTTACTAAGAGAAGGATGCCTTAATATTAAATATGCAATTAATGGCACTGGAAAATCCACCATTGCAAAAGCGATCTCCGCTAGTGTGTCTGGAGATGCTAACGCCATTACGGCTTTGACACCATTTCATTATCTCCCAGAAACAGAAGGACATATCCCATCCATCTCTGGATTAACCGGGATTGAAAGTGTTCGCATATTTAATGACGAGTATGTTGGGCAGTTTGTGTTTCAATCAGATGAGGTAATCCAAGATAGTTTTTCTATCTTTGTGAAAACGTCTGATTATGATGCTCATATGTTGGAAATACAAAATCTTTTGTCTGAAATCAACTTTGCTTTTCAGAATCATCCTGAACTTGATTCACTTATACAGAATTTTACTCAATTTATTGATGGATTTGGAAAAGCAAAGTCTGGTTATTCAGCAGCTGGATCTATCGGAAAAGGATTTGGGAAAGGGAACAAAATTATCAATATTCCACAGGGACTTGAAGCCTATGCTCCCTATTTAACAAGGACACAAGATGCCTCAAACGTGAAATGGTTAAAATGGCAACTTGAAGGTAAAACATATTTAGACTTTGCCGATCAGTGCCCTTATTGTTCTGGTTCAGTCAAAACTAAGAAAGAGGCAATATTAAAAATTACTGAGGAATATGATTCAAAGTCAATCGAGCATCTGAACAAAATGCTTCTTGTATTTGAAGAACTAATGCCCTATTTTTCTGATAATACCGCTGCAAAAATATGCGAAATACGAGATAATGTTGCTGGCATTACGAAAGCGCAGCAAAACTATTTAACTGAGGTTAAAAATCAAGTTGAAACTTTGCTTGCTCTGCTTAGGGGGCTTAAACATCTCGGATTTGAATCATTAAAGAAAGCAGATAAGATTACAGATGAGCTGAAAAAATATATTATAGATTTGTCCTATTTCACACACTTGAATTCTGCAACGACTTGCGAAAAAATTAAAATTATAAATGCATCACTTAATACCATAATGCAGGTGGCTGGTAAGCTGCAAGGAGAAATTATACAGCAAAATAGATTGGTGCAAAAGACAGTTGAAGAGAACAGCAGTGCAATTAACGAGTTTTTATTGTGCGCTGGTTATAATTACATTGTTGCAATTGATGAAACAGCTGACCAAAAGTATAAGATGGTTTTAAAGCCAAGAAGTGTTGATACGATTGTTGATTCAGCAAAAAATCGGTTAAGTTACGGAGAGCGTAACGCATTTGCTCTTGTGCTGTTCATGTTCAGTGCACTTAAGGAAAATCCTGATTTGGTAATCCTCGATGACCCCATTTCATCTTTTGATGGGAATAAAAAGTTTGCAATCATTAATATGCTTTTTCTTTCAAAACATTCATTGAAGAACAGAACAGTATTGCTATTAACTCACGAATTTAATACAGTGATTGATATTATCCACACAATGCCACAGAATTTTAATCCTAATCCAGTGGCTGCCTTCCTGACAATAAAAGGTGGATTTCTTTCCGAAAAAGCGATTACCAAGTCTGATATTTGTTCTTTTAGCATGATCGCAAAAAATAATATTAATGCTACAATTGATAATTTGAATCGAGAAATTTATCTGAGACGGTTATTGGAAGCGGAGGGAAAGAAGGATAAAGCCTGGCACTTGCTTTCAAATCTTTTTCACAAGCGTAAACAACCAACTTTTCCTGATGAAAACGGTTTGCGACTTATGACGCAAGAAGAAATCATACAGGCAGAAATGAGTATTAGAGAATACATTCCTTCTTTCAACTATGATACCGAATATGAAAAGACACAGAATATTGCTTTATTGGTTGCTCTCTATAATGAAAGTACAAGCAATTATGAAAAATTACAAATATATCGTATTATCTTCAATGAGAACAATGGGAATCGTGTTGTACGTAAATTTGTAAATGAGACCTTTCATGTGGAGAATGACTATCTTTTTCAGCTTAATCCTCGTGAATATGATACTATTCCGCAATATATTATTGATGAGTGTGACAAAGACATAATGGCTATCCCATGAACAGGTAACTGAAAGAGTTGCGTTATGCTATCGTCTTATTTGTATGGCAAACAGTATGCGATTGAAGAATTTAATAATACCATTGACTTTCAGGCAATTCTGAATTTGAAATTTTTACAAAGATATTTGGTATAATATTAGGTAAACTTGTCGGAGGTTGAAAATGAAGGATGACAAAGTCTTAAAAGCGAAGATCAATGCAAAGGGGATGCAGATTACCGTTGTGTCAGATGGGATTGAGGATGATTATATTTCTTTAACTGACATAGCAAAATATAAGAATCCCGAATATCCAGGGTATGTAATACAAAACTGGATGAGGAACAGAAGTACTATTGAATTTTTGGGGCTGTGGGAACAACTCAATAATCCTGATTTTAATTACCTCGAATTCGAGGCAATTAAAAATGATTCAGGTAGTAATGCTTTTGTTATGACACCTAAAAAATGGGTAGCAGACATTCACGCTATTGGAGTGATCACAAGACAAGGTCGTTATGCAGCGACTTATGCTCATAAAGACATTGCATTTGAATTTGCTTCGTGGATTTCACCAGAATTCAAACTATATATTATCAAAGATTATCAACGGCTAAAGGCTGATGAAAACAGCAGGCTTTCTCTTAATTGGAACATGAACCGTGAGATTTCAAAAATCAATTACCGAATTCATACGGACGCTATCAAAGAACACCTGATTGTTCCGGAACTTCCAAAACAATATCAGGGCTTTACATATGCCACGGAAGCTGATGTCTTGAATGTGGCAATGTTTGGTAAAACGGCAAAACAATGGCGAGATGCAAATCCGAGATTAGATGGAAATATTCGTGATCATGCAACCTTGCAGCAACTTATTGTACTTTCTAATATGGAAAGTTTGAATGCCGAGATGATTAAACTCGGCATGAGCCGTGAGGATCGATTGGTGGAGTTGAATCGGATGGCAAGGGAACAAATGCAGTCATTGATTGATTCGGCAGGGATTAAACGACTAGCGGAAATAAGTAAAGAAAATTGAAGTGGGCATTGTGGCGATTAGAGGACGGGAACCGCCCTCTTTTCATTAACAGTGAAAAAAAATTGTCGTGGCCTTGACAAACGAGTGACGGAAATTGTGACGACAAACGTATATTATTTAGTATCAAACGCAGACAGGTATACTGTATCATAAAAGCATATGTATATAAAGAGGGTGTCGCAAAATCATCAAAATAGATGATTGAGCGGCACCCTCGCTCTGCCTATAGAAAAAAATCAGTTTCCTCATCTTGGACTTACTTTACAGGTCTTTTCTTTAAAATCTTTGGGATACTCCTAAATCAGTATCTTAATCCAATTCCGCACCCCTATATACCTCAAACTGATACCGCCCACTTGAGCCGATCATCCGCATATAGCTCTTAATAAACGCCTTCATGGCTTCTTCCACAGCTTCATTCAACTCCATATACTGGATATCCGGTTCTTCCTTCAGAATCTCCAACATACTGTCCTTGGCATGGTTCATCAGATCAGTGCAGACATTGATCTTATTGATACCAAGCGCAACCGCCCTTTTGATATTTGCCTCTCCGGCGCCGCTGCCTCCGTGGAGCACCAGCGGCACGTCGAGAGCATGTTTCAACTCCTCCAGCCGGTCAAAATCCAGCTTCGGGATCATATTCTTCGGATAGCTGCCGTGAGCGGTTCCAATAGCGATGGCCAGGCAGTCACAGCCGGTCCGGCGGACGAACTCTGCGGCCTGCGCCACATTTGTGTAATAATCAGCGTTCTGCCCATCCGCATTTGCCGCCACGCCCACGTGGCCCAGCTCCGCTTCCACGGAGATGCCCTTTGCGTGGGCCAGGGAGACCACCGCACGGACACGGCGGATGTTCTCCTCGAATTCATAGCTGGAGGCGTCCACCATGACGCTGGAGTAGCCGCAGTGGATGGCCTGGACGATGTCCTCCATATTGACGCCGTGGTCGATGTTGAGCGCTACCGGGACGGATGCCCGCTCTGCTAAATCCCTCACCATGGGAGCCATGATATACGGGTAGGCGTGAGCTTTCATCTGCCGTGGGGAGATATTTAAGATGACGGCGGAATGCTCCTCCTCGGCGCTCTCAATGCAGGCTTTTACCTGTTCCATATTGACCACGTTGATCGCCATCACTGCGTAGTTGTGGTCCCTGGCGTGTAAAAGCATTTCTTTCATAGATGTATACATAAAACCTCCTTGTTTATTCTGCTTTCTGGTCAGCCAGCGGACGTTTCAGAACTGCGTAGAGCACTCCGGTGATACAGCTTCCAAGCATCCACAGGCCGATGAACAGGAGCGGGTTGGAGGTCATGGCGATGACGAAGGCGCCGCCGTGTACCGCAGGGGATTCCAGCATAGTCACCATGCACAGGCCGCCGGTGACGGCGCCGCCGATCATGCAGGATGCAATGACGCGGATCGGGTCGTTTACCAGGAACGGGATGACGGCTTCTTCTATGTAGCAGAAGGATAGCAGAAATGCGGATTTGGCATTCTCACGGTCCACGTCGTCAAATTTCTTTTTGCCGCCAAGCAGGGTTGCGATCGCAATGCCCATGGGCGCGGTCATACCGGAACACATTTTGGCGGAGGTGGGGATGAAGAAACCGTCCGCGTTTAAGCCGTTGGTGAACATGGCGGCGGCTTTTCCGATGGGGCCGCCCATATCAGCGCACATCATGGCGCCGATCACTGCGCCCAGCACGAACTTGGAGCCGGTGTTTAAGCTCATCAGCCAGGACTGCAGCGTATTCATGCACCAGCTTATGGGCGTGCCCAGGATGTAGTACATGACAAGGCCGCAGATCAGGGTGGTAAATACCGGGATCACCAGGATCGGCATGATGCCCTGCAGGTTTTTGTGGACCGGGATCTTTTTCATGGCAAGGACCACATAGCCCACCAGGATGCCGCCGATCAGACCGCCGACGAAACCGGTGTTGATGGAGTTTGCCAGGGCGCCCATGGCCAGGCCGGGGGCGATACCGGGTTTGTCCGCCATGGCGTAAGCGGTGAACGCCGCCACCGCCGGGACGGTGAACTGCCAGAGGCTGGTACCGATCAGGTAGATGACCTTGGCAAAGGTGTCAATAGTCGCCATCTCGGCGCCGATGTTGTAGCCGCCCATCATCTTGGCGATGGCCTGGAGGACACCGCCGCCGACGATCACCGGGATCATATAGGAGATACCGGTCATAAAGGAATCTTTGATAAATGCACCTGTACTTTTCTTTTTCGCATTCTTTCTCTTAAGCTCTGCCATAATTATTCCAACGCCTCCATCAGTTCTGCAACAATACCATCGGGATCTTTTACGGCCTCCTGAACGGCTACGGTCATGGTCGGCACATCCTTGAACCGGTCAGCGTTCTTGATACGGATATCACTGGCGATCAGTGCGGCGTCGGCTCTCTCTAAATCCTCCGCGGTGATCTCATTTTCCAGTCCCTGGGCCCCCTGAGTTTCAACTTTTACTTCGTGTCCAGCGTTCTTGAACGCCTTTTCCAGATTGGCTGCCGCCATATACGTGTGGGCGATCCCCACCGGGCAGGCTGTTACACATACGATATACATACATTAAACCCCCTTCTTTGATAATAGATTTTTTATATCTTCAATGGTTTCCGATTCCAGAAGGCCGTTCCTGAAATCGTCATCCATCAAATTTCTTGCCAGTGTGGACAACATGGTCAAATGCGCGTTGTCGCTGTCGTCCGGTGCGGCCAGCATGATGATGAACGTCACCGGTTTTCCGTCAAATGCGTCCCAGTCGATGCCGCGCTTGAGTTTTATCATAGAAAATGCGGCTTCCTTCACTACGCTGTTCTTACAATGGGGGATGGCTACCTGCATCCCGATGCCGGTGGCAAATTCATTTTCCCGCTCTAAAACGCCCTGGGTGTAAATGTCACGGTCGCTCACTTTACCCGCCTCATAAAAGAGAGAAGCGATCTTCTGGATGGCGTCGTCCTTTGTAGCAGCGTCAAAGTCAAACCGGACCAGCCGCTCGTCTACCATACTGCTTAAGTCTAAATCCATATTATTTCCTCCAAACATTCTATTATCCGTGCAGGCCGTTCTGGTACTGGCTGCCGGATTTTCTTCGCCGGAACTTCTGATGTCGTCCGGCGTTGTTTGCTATGGCTCTAAGATACCAGTTAAATCCGTGGAAAACAAATCAATAATCTGCACCAGCATGGTGAAAAGTTTGGTGAAATGGAGAGATGAAAGAGAAAACGAGGGAATATAAGAGGAAAACCACGAAATAAGCAGAATTATCTTTGAAATTGACAAAAGTGCCGCACGATACTGGTGCAATTAATTGATTATTGTTTATTAGAAAAAACAATTATAATGATAACAGTCCAGATGACCGAAAATTGGATATGCGGACAGTCACAAAACAATAAAAACACAAAGACATGAAAATAGGAAAAGGAGAGAATGTTCTATGGAAAATTTTGAATTTTATTCACCGACAAAGGTTATCTTTGGAAAAGACGCAGAACTGCAGGTTGGCGCTGAGATCGCATCCAGAGGTTATAAAAAAGTGCTGGTGCATTTTGGAGGGACTTATTTAAAAGAAACAGGAGAGCTGGACCGGATCCATAAGAGCTTGACGGACGCGGGGCTTACGTTTGTGGATCTGGGAGGAGTGGTCCCGAATCCCAGGCTTTCCCTTGCAAGGGAGGGCGTGGAGCTGTGCAAAAGGGAGGGCGTGGACTTTATCCTGGGAGTTGGCGGCGGAAGCGCCATCGATTCCTCCAAAGCGATCGCCTATGGGCTTGCCAATGATTTTCCGCTGGAGGATCTTTTCCTGGGCAAGGTGAAGACCACAAAGACCGCTCCGGTGGGGTGCATCACTACGATCGCAGCCACCGGGTCTGAGACCAGCAATTCCACGGTGGTAACGTTAGAGACCAAAGACCAGGGCGTTTTAAAACGTTCCTATAATCATGACTGTGCAAGGCCTCTGTTTGCAGTGATGAACCCGGAACTGACCTATACCCTTCCCGCTTACCAGACAGCCAGCGGCGGCGCGGACATCATGATGCACACCATGGAGCGCTATATTACCCAGGCAAAGAACGTGGAGCTGAGCGACCGGATCTCGGAGGGACTTTTGGTGACGGTGCGGGATGCGACCATAAAAGCGCTGAAAGACCCGAAGGATTATGAGGCGAGGGCAAACTTAATGTGGGCGGAGCTTATCCCACAACGGCCTGACCGGCACCGGAAGGATCAATGATTTCCCGGTGCACAAGATCGGCCATGAGCTGAGCGCCATGTTCGACGCGACCCACGGAGCCAGTCTGACTGCGACATGGTCTGCCTGGGCAAAGACCGTGTACAAGAGTAACCCCGCGCGGTTTGCACGGTTTGCGGTGGAGGTCTTTGGCGTGGAGTTAAATTTTGACGATCTGGAGGAGACCGCGCTGGCTGGAATCGACGCCTGGGACGAGTGGTGCAGAAAGATCGGGATGCCCACCACCATCACCGGGCTGCTGGGCAAAGCTCCGACCGAAGCGCAGATCGAGGAGATGGCGGAAAAAGCCGCAGCCACCGGAGGCGGTGTTATCGGCCTGTTCCACCGGCTGGATAAAAATGACCTGGTTGACATCTATAAGAAAGCACTGTAAGCTTAAAAAATAATGGTACCAAAAATGAGTATGGTGAGAGAGGTTGCCTATGCTGCTGCCAAGACAAAAGCGGATCGTAGAATTGATATACAGGAGTAAGGACGGATTAACAACAACAGAACTGGCAAATGCGCTTAACATCAGTCAGCGGACGGTGAAATCGGAAATCCAGAAGATCAAAGAGGAGCTGAGGTTTTCCGGCTGTGAGATCCATGCCAAGGCGGGAAAAGGCGTATGGATCTCCTATAATGACGAGGGGAGAAGATTCCTGGATAACCTGATGCTGAATGGGGAATCGCCATGCTCATTTTTACCGGAGGTGCGGAAATATTATATCGCGCTCGAGCTTTTGGATTCCGATGATTTCATATCCATGGAGACGATCTCCGATTCCATGTATGTGAGCAAGGGCACGGTGGTCAACGACATCAACAAGCTGGAGGAATTTTTTGAAAAGCAGGGACTTTCTCTGGAGCGGAAGGTAAAATACGGAGTCCGTATCCTGGGCCGGGAAAAGCAGATCCGCATCGCCAAAGCCAATGTGATCCGCTCCATCGTCACGTCTCAGGGAAAAGCGGCGGCCTTAAAGCTCCAGCCGTTTTTCGACGATATGGATTTAGACAGCTTAAATGAGATCCTCCAGGAGAGCGAGGAGAAGTTCAGCTTTGTTTTGACGGATGCTTCCTATTTTGAGATGCTGATCCATCTGGCGATCATTGTAAAGCGGCTCTTGAGGGGGAAATCCTGTTCCATAGAGGAGGAAAAGCTCCAGGAATACCGGGAGAAGGACGACTTTGAGATCTGCCGTTTTCTGGGCGTGCGCCTTCAGGAGAATTTCGGCGTGGAGGTATCGGAGGGGGATATCATTTACATCCACATGAACTTATCCGCCGCGAAAATGATGCGGGAGGCGCTGGTGCTCTCCCAGGAACCCAGGTGCCTGCGCGAAGTGCCGCCCCAGACCTTTGAGGCATGGGAGCGGATCGTGGGGGAGGTGGGGGAACTGTACGGGGAGAACCTGCTGGACGACAACACCTTTAAAACTGCGCTGTTTGTGCATCTAAACGCCATGTTCAACCGCCTGCGCAACAAGATCTACCTGGACAACCCCCTAAAGACCATGGTAAAGGAGGAACTGGCCTATGAGTTTGACGTGGCAACCTATATGGCGGGCCTTCTTTTGGCGGAGTACGGCATCGAGCTGGGGGAAAATGAGATCTGTGACATTGCGCTCTACATCGGAGCGAGCCTGCAGCGGGAGCAGGCCCAGAAAAAGGTGGAGCAGCCCAGGGTCATGGTGGTGTGCAGTACCGGAGTGGGGACGTCCCAGTTTGTGGTGGCAAGGCTCAAGCTGTATTTTCCGGATATGATCATTGACAAGGTGGTCCCGGCTTCTAAAGCGCAGGCGCTTCTGGAGAAAGATCCAATGGATTTTGTGATCTCCACCGTGCCGCTGAAGCTGGAGCTGGACCGCTGCCGTGTGATCCCTGTCTCACCTCTTTTAAATGACCATGATATCAACAAGATCAAGATGGCGGTCACCGCGGCGCCCGTCAGGACGGTGCCGTCCTCCGGGGGAAAGTACGCCAATCTCCTGAAGCTGATGAACGGACGCACTTCTATCTTGAGATGTGACTGCCGTTCCAAGGATGAGGCGATCCGCCTTTTAGGCGGGCGGCTGCAGCGGGAGGGCTATGTGGACGAGGGATTTGTGGATTCGGTGTTTGTCCGGGAGAATCTGGCTGCCACGTCCATCGGCTGTACCTTTGCGATCCCTCATGCCTACGAGGGTCATGTGCTCCGGCAGGGGATCGGCCTGATGACCCTAAAGCACCCGGTACTGTGGGGCGGTGAGGAGAAGGTGCAGATCATCCTGATGCTCTCTATCGATGCAAAGTTAAACGAGTCCTTCAAGGTGATCTTCAGCGAGCTTGCGAACCTGACCAAGGATATGCTGGCTGTGGACCGGATCCTGAAAGCGGACCGGTTCAGCGATATACTTAAAGTATTTAAGTAAAACTGTTAAGTAAAACTGCCGGGATTTAAATGGTTATATTAATAGAGGTATATGATTATGAATGTATCAAAGAAAAGATGGGGATATCTGGCGGTGGCGGTCCTGATCCTGCTGTTTGCGGGGATCGGATATGCATTCTCCCTGTTCGTAGGAGCGATCGAGCAGGACCTGGGACTGACCCGCGCCGATACCTCCCTGGTATTTACCCTGTGTTTTATCTGTTTTGCATCCGGCTCCCTGGTCACCGGGTTCCTGCTGCGCAGGCTGTCGCCGAAAATCCTTCTGCGGGTTGGCGCGGTGATGATCGGCGCCGGGTTTCTTATGTCCGCCGGAGCGGCCCGTCTCTGGCAGCTTTATTTCACCTACAGCATCCTGTGTGGGTTTTCCATCGGGATCGCTTATAACGTGATGATCAGTATGATCCCGCTGTTTTTCCATGATAAGGTGGGACTGGCTACAGGCATCCTGCTGATGGGTTTTGCCATGAGCACAACCGTGCTGGGGCCGTTCTGCCAGATGGGGATGTCTGCATTTGGATGGAGGGGCGTGTTCCTGGCGCTGGGGGGCAGCGAGGCCGCTGCATTCTTTATCGGGAGCGTGGTGATCCATGCACCGTCCGGAGCGGAGGAGAAGGCGCTGGCACAGCAGCAGAAAGCGCTGGCACAGCGGGAGAAGGCGCAGGCGCAGGCAGCTGTCTGTGATTTGACTGAGGCGGAAAAAACCTTTACGCAGCCGGATTTCTCTCCTTGTGCCATGATCAGGATGAAATCCTTTTATGTATTCATCTCCATCTACATCTCCATCGGCGGCGTAGGCATGGCCTTCATCAACCATGGGGCGATGACGCTTCAGGAGGATTTAGGCCAGAGCCTGGCCCTCAGCACCCTGATCGTCGGAGCTGTCTGCATGTTCAACGGAATCGGACGTGTACTCTGGGGCATCGTTTACGACCGCATCGGAAGCGCGGCCTCCCTGCGGTATCTGGGCATCCTGCTGATCCTGGCGCTGGGCGCCGTACTTGGTTCCCTGTATATAAGCTCCGTCTGGTTGTTTGCTTTTGGCATGGCCCTGGTGATGTTCTGCTATGGGGGCAGCTCCAGCCTCGCCCCGATCATCGTCAGAGCGCTGTTTGGAGACAATTATTTCTCCGCAAACTTTGCCATCACAAACATTGGAACCATGATCCTGTCCAGTGTTCCGGCTCTGATCGGCATGATCCAGATGCACACAGGAAGCTATACGGCCCCCTACATACTGCTCAGTGCATTTGCCGCAGTAAGCTTTTTCATGGCCTGCCTGTACCGTAAAGTCACGGAACGGGAACTGGGACATGTGTGCTGAGGCGTTTTAGCTGTCCTGTGTGCATTTGATCTACTCAGTAATAAAACAGTCAGCGCATAAAAAATGCTTGCAAAAAGCAACGAAATATGGTAGTATGGGAACAAGAAAGGAAATCGATTTCCTTTCCGGAAAGAGGATGCTATGAACAAAAGTAGTGTAACCATTTATGACATTGCAAAAGAGGCAAACGCTTCACCGGCTACTGTTTCCAGGGTCCTGAACAATTCTCAACATCCGGTAAAGCAGGAGATGAGAGACCGGATTTTGGAAACGTCCAGACGCATGGGCTATATACCGAACCTACAGGCCAGGAACTTAAAAAGCCAGAAGAGTACCTCGATCGGAATCATCATCCCTTCCATTGCGAATCCGTTTTATCCATCTATTGTTCGGGGGATAGAGGACGAGATTGTCAGCAGAAACTATCATATGATCATTTCCAGCTGCGACAGAGATATTGAGCGAACCAATTACAGTATTGAGAACATGTTGGCGGTTAATGTTCAGGGGATCATAAGTATTTATATGGATGCAGTGCCGGAAGGGCTGTGGAAACTGGTTGAACGGGGAAGTATGGCGCTGAATGTGGTTGCCAATGGCAAATGCCTTCCAGGTATGCACACTATCCTGGTGGATAAGGTAGAGGAGTGTAAAATTGCAGTTCGCTATCTGCTGGAGCAGGGCCATAAAAAGATTGCAATCCTGTTTGACCGGCTGGATAACTCTATCCGTACGAACCGGTTAACTGGTTATCAGGAAGCCTTAAAAGAGAATGGGATAGAATATTGTGAGGATTTTGTGTATATTTTAGGCCGTGATGCAGACGGGGATGTGACCGAGTCTTCAGAAAAAGGCTATTTGCTGGCCAGGGCCATGTTGAATAAAACACCGGAGGTGACAGCGTTTGTATGTATGAATGATGCGATGACGCTTGGCGCTTTAAAGGCAGTCCGGGAGGCGAATAAGCTTGTTCCGGGAGATTATTCCGTTATCAGCTTCGATGATTTGGTGTTTGCTGATTCCGTGTATCCTGCGCTGACTACGGTTGGACTTGACAAGTATCAGTGGGGGAGAAAGCTTGCCCAATACTATTTTGATCTGATGGACCAGCCGGACAGGAACGAGTCCGTAGTGACGGAAAAAGAGGTGCTGATCACTTCAGAATTGATCATCAGGCAAAGTGTGAAAAAAATCTTATAAGATATTTTATACACCGGTGCAGCCGGTGTATAAAACGCAGCAAAAGGAAATCGATTTCCTTATTTTTACCAGCAAAAGGAAATCGATTTCCCATAGCAATAGACAGAGGAAACTGAATATAGTTCTAAGCAGCTATATTTAAGTATATAAAAATCTAATGTTGAAAGGGGTACTATGATGAAAACAGCAACCATGAAAACAGCAACAGGAATTATTTTAACGGCAGCAGTTCTGGGAGCACTGACAGGGTGCACGAAGATGTCTGAGACGACAGCAGAAACAGCGGCAATGGCGGCTGCCTCAGATGCACCAAAGGGCGGAGCGGACGCGGACACTGCGGCTAAAGCCGCAATCAAACTAATTGGAGCCCATGTCAATACGACAGACAGCTCCTATCAGGCGGGATTTGAAGCGATGAAGGAAAAGCTGGAAGAGATTTCAGGCGAAACCATGACAGTCGAAATCCATCCCAATGGGGAACTTGGAGGGAATGAGGCGGAGCTGGTTGAGAAAATGGCTACGGGTACGGTCGATATGATCGTGGCTTCCCCCAATTTTGTCGCGACCACAGGGGTAAAGGAAGCGGATCTGTTCTCAATTCCTTTTCTTTACACAGGGCTGGAACACTGGAATGCGGTAGTTGACGGTGAGGTGGGACAGGCTATTTCTGGCAGGATCAATGCCGCAGGCACGCTTCATTCCCTGGGTTACTGGAGCTGTGGAACCAGAGAGTATTTCGGCGTGAAGGCAATCCATACGCTGGAGGATCTGAAAAATGTGAAAATCCGGGTCCAGGATTCCGATGCAGTGCGTTCTGTGTGGAGCGCGCTTGGAGCCAACCCCACTACACTGGCCTACAATGAGCTTTACAGCGGGCTGCAGAATAATGTCATTGACGCTGCGGAAAATGATCTCGGCAATATCCTTTTACAGAAGTTTTATGAAGCTGGTCCATATGTTTCGCTGACGGATCATGATATTGCCACAAGAATGTTTTTAATTGGGGCGCAGAAATATAATGGATTGACAGACGAGCAGAGAGCCTGGGTCGATGAAGCTGCCGAATATGCCTGTGTTGAGCAGAGGAAGTTTGATCAGGCATTGAACAATGAGGCGTTGGAGCAGATTAAGGCCAACGGCGGGATTGTCAATGAAGTGGACAAGGAGAGCCTGATTGCGGCGTGTGCGGATGCCAGGGAAACAGCAGCAGAAAAGCTTGGGGCCGCTGACCTGTATCAGATGGTGAATGAGGCAGCCCGCTAAGTAAAAGCAAATCCACAATGATTAACAGGGGAGGGTACCATGCTGTGATGCCGGTATGCCCTCTCCTGCTGAACGGAGGATCAGGATATGAAGAAAATATGCGACATGATAGAAAAGGGAATGTACGGTGTGGGAATGCTTGCGGTTGCCGTATTTTTTATCTGTACAACAGTCCAGGTATGTTCTCGGGTCTTTGGATTTCAGGCGGCATTTACGGAGGAGGTTGCCAATACTGCGTTGGCCTGGTGCTGCTTTATCGGCGCGGCTCCTATGGTGCGTTCCAATGAACATTTCCGTTTCACTGCATTGACGGAGAAATTAAAGGGGAAGGCGTTCTTTTTGGATGAAGCTGCGTGCCTGTTTTTCGTGTTTGTATTCAACATGTTTGTAGCTTTCTATGGAATTCTTCTTGTAAAACAGTTTTCAGCGTGGCAGATGACAACACTTCCGGTGAGCAAAGGCTGGTGCTGGCTTTGTGTACCTGTATTTGGCATTGCGGCATCCATGTTTTCACTGGAAAATTTGACAGGGCATATTAAGAAGCCAAACAGGCGCAGTCTGACAGATGCGGTTGATGAGGCCATGAAGGAGGTGGATTTATGATTTTTGTGCTGGTAGGGGCCTTCCTTGTCCTTTTATTTATGGGGGTGCCAATTGCTTATATACTTGGGCTAGTAGCGTTGCTCGGAATCTCTCAGCTTGGTTCTATTTCCATGATTACCGTGGTACAGAAAATGTTTACGGGACTTAACAGTTTTACTCTGCTGGCTGTTCCCTTGTTTGTTTTGGCAGCCAATATCATGAACCGGGCTAAAATCAGTGAAAAGCTGATCCAGTTCTGCAATGGGATCGTAGGGAGGTTTCCGGGGGGACTGGCGTATGCCAATGTGCTGGTATCCATGTTATTTGCGGGGATTTCCGGTTCCTCCCAGGCTGACACGGCCGGTATTGGGTCCATATTGATTCCGGCAATGGAAAAGGAGGGCTATCGGCAGGAAACCTCGGTCGGGGTTACGGCTGCGTCCTCTACTATCGGCATTGTGATCCCGCCCTCCATTCCAATGGTCGTATATGCTTCCGTAGCCGGCGCGTCGATCGGAGCGTTGTTTCTGGGCGGCGTTGTCCCTGGAATATTAATCGGCGGGGGACAGATGCTTGTTATTTATCTGGGCAATAAAAAGTACCATTATCCCAAGCAGCCGCCCATGTCGTTGAAAGCATTTGCCAAACTGGCCGTAACCTGCCTGCCGCCGGTGCTGACACCGGTTATTATTATCGGCGGTGTGATCGGCGGGATATGCACGGCTACTGAGTCGGCCGCCGTTGCCTGTATTTATGCGATTATCCTTGGGGTATTTGTCTTTAAAAACTTAAGCTTAAAGGATATTAAGCCATTGCTTTACGACACGCTCCGGACCAGCGCCACCTCGCTGTTTGCCCTTGCGACTGCAAATGCATTAGGCCAGCTGCTCAGCTATTATAATGTGGGAGTCCTGGTGCAGCAGATGTTTGCTGATCATTTCCCCTATAAATGGCAGTTCCTTCTTGCCCTGATTGCATTCTATCTGTTTCTTGGCACATTTATGGATGCGATTCCGGCAATGATCCTGTTTGTTCCGGTCCTTATGCCGGTAGCGACAGCGTTTGGCATCACACCGGTTCAGTTAGGGCTTATTATTGTCATTACGCTGGCTATTGGACAGGTCACGCCTCCCTATGGGCTGTGTCTGCTGATTGCAGGGCGTATATCGGGGATGAGTGTGCAAAAGTCATTCCGGGCAGTGCTTCCCTATATTGCGGTATCCGTGATCGTAGTGATTTTGATCGCATTTTTGCCGGATGTTGCATTTACGCTTCCGAAAATGATGAAGCCTGAATGGTTTTAAAATAACTGGATTGTGAGGATAAAATATGAATAAGATGAAAGTGGCAGTGGTGACCCTGGGAGACAGCCGAAAGGAGTTTTACAAAAAGCGCAGGCATATTGCGGACGCGGAGATTGAGAAAGTAAAGGCAGCATTTGGAGACCAGTATGATCTGTTTCTGCCACCGATCGTATTTGACGCAGAGGAAGGACTGGCTGTGGCAGATGAGATCAGGCAAAGGGGGATCCGGGCTGTCATTCTGCACCTTCCAATTTGGGCCACGCCGTCCCTGGCGTTCCGCATCGCATACGCAACGGATTATCCGGTACTTTTGCTTGGTAATTTGCAAAGAGACACCTCCAGTCTTGTGACACTTCTTGCGGTAGCGGGGATGTTGGATCAAACGGGGAAAAAATGTATCAGGGTGTCTGGTGAGTACAGGGATTTAAAGCTTCAGCAAAAGGTGGATGCGTTTATCCGGGGGATTTCTGTGACCGAGGGGATACGCAGATCCAGCTATGGCATGATTGGAGGCAGAAGTATTGGGATTGGCACTACAGTGGCAGATCCCAGCCAGTGGCAAAAGCAGTTCGGCGTGGAATTCGACCATTGTGATCAGTATGAGATTGTTTACAGAGCAGCGGCAATTGAGAATGACCGTGTGAAACAACATCTGCAATGGGTGAAGGCGTATAGTTCCCTGGCGGGTTATTCCGGTAAGTTTACGGAAGAAACGCTGGAACTGCAGGTGAGAAGCTACCTTGCACTGAAGGATATGGCGGCAGAAAAGAAATATGATTTTATGGGAATCAAGTGTCAGCAAGACATGAGTGATCACTTTGTGTTGCAGTGCCTGGGGGTTGCGCTTTTAAACAATCATTATGATGCGGACGGTGAAAAACAGCCGATCCCAACGTCCTGTGAATGTGATTGCGATGGGGCGTTGACGATGCGGATTCTGAGCCTGTGCGCAGAAGGAGCACCATCCTGTCTGCTGGATATAAAATTCTTTGATGAAGCCAGCAAAGAGTTTGTGCTGGCAAACTGTGGCAGTGTTGCTCCGTATTTTGCAAATCCGGATGACCGTGAGGATGCATTGAAAAAAACTGTGCTTATGCCTCATATTTTTGGGGAAGCAGGAGGCGCGTCGCTTCAGATGATTGCCAAACCGGGCGCGGTGACAGTAGCAAGGCTGTTTCGCAGCAATGGAAATTATGTATTGGGCTGCTTTGAGGGGACTACAAAGATGTATCCTGTAGAAAAATTGAAGGAAACGACGTACTGTTATCCGCACGCATTTGTCGAGGCAGACGTGGACTACCAGGCGTTCTACCAGAAAATAAATTCCAATCATTTGCATATGGTATATGGAAATTATGCAAAGGTTTTGGAAATGTTCTGTGATATGACAGGGATTGAATATCTTTGCTTTAATAAGTAAGCCTTAAACGGGTGTCTGTGAAACGCTTGCATAACCACCTCATTCCTGTTAAAATATCCATATTGAAATAAAAGGAAAAGAGGAACCACACCATGAAACGAGCATGCGGCATGCTGCTTCCGGTATCGAGCCTTCCGTCCAAATACGGGATCGGTGCATTTTCAAAAGAGGCATACGAATTCATAGATAAACTGGAGGCAGCGGGACAGAAGTACTGGCAGATCCTGCCCCTGGGGCCGACGGGATACGGAGATTCCCCTTACCAGTCCTTCAGCGCCTTTGCCGGGAATCCGTATTTTATCGATCTGGAGCAGCTGATCGATGATGAGCTGCTGACCAGGGAGGAATGTGATAACGCGGATTTTGGCAGCGACCGGAGGTTCATTCACTATGAAAAGCTTTACCGGAACCGTTTTCCGCTGTTGAAAAAGGCTTTTGTCCGCTGGAAGCAGCAGCGTCAGGCCGAGGGGCTGGATGAAAAGCAGACGCAGAAGATCCTTGGCAAGGCCCTGTCTGCGGAGACAAGAGAGTACTGTTTCTACATGGCGGTCAAGAATGCTTTCAATGGGAAAAGCTGGGATAAATGGGATCTGGATATCCGTACCCGTCAGGAGGGGGCGCTGAGAACATACCGGAAAGCTTTAAAGGACGAGATCGCCTTTTATGAATTCCAGCAGTATCTGTTTCAGGAGCAGTGGACACAGCTTAAGGATTATGCCAATGAAAAGGGCATCCGCATCATTGGGGATATCCCGATCTATGTGGCGTTTGACGGCGCGGACAGCTGGGCGCACCCGGAGCTGTTTCAGTTTGATGCAGACTGCAGGCCTGTAGGAGTGGCGGGCTGCCCGCCGGACGCATTTTCAGAGACCGGGCAGCTCTGGGGCAATCCCCTGTACCGCTGGGATTACCACAAAAAGACCGGGTATGACTGGTGGCTGAAACGCATGGAGTACAGCTTCCGGCTGTATGACGTGGTGCGGGTCGATCATTTCCGGGGATTTGACGAGTACTATGCGATTCCGGCGCAGGATAAGACCGCTGAGAACGGACATTGGGAAAAAGGGCCTGGATATTCCCTGTTTAAAGCTATGGAGAAAAAGTTTGGCAGGCTGGATATCATCGCGGAGGATCTGGGATTTCTCACCCCATCCGTGCTGAAGCTTGTAAAAAAGACTGGTTTTCCAGGGATGAAGGTGCTGGAGTTTGCATTTGACGAGACAGGCGACAGTGCTTACCTGCCGCATAAATATCCGAAAAATTGTGTGGTTTATACTGGAACCCATGATAATATGACCCTTCAGGGCTGGTACCGCAGCCTGGATGCCGGAGCGCGGAGGTTTGCCCTGGATTATTTGGGCAATGCGCGTACTCCCCAGGGAGAGATCCATTGGGATTACATCCGGTTGGCGCTGCAGAGCGTAGCGCGTCTGGCGGTGATCCCGGTACAGGATTATCTGGGGCTTGGCGACTGGGCGAGGATCAATGAGCCGTCCACATTAGGCGAAAACTGGCGGTGGCGCATGGGCGCGGAGGATCTGACGGAGGATCTGATCAAAAAATGCCGGAGGATGGCAGAGATCTATGGAAGGATCGAGCGAACGGAAGATAAAAAGATATAATTGAGAAATTGACAAAACATAAAAAGTCCCGCACCGGAAAGCCTCCGGGGCGGGACTTTTGTCAATGCCCATTGATTCAGTTGATCGTTACGGTTGGTTCTGAGGATTCTGTGGAGGCAGCTTCCGTACTTTCCGGTACATCTGCGCCATGCTCAGATTCGTCAGTTGCGCCGCCCTCTAACGTCTCCACATCGCCCTCTTTATG
Source organism: Clostridium sp. AN503 (assembly GCF_040719375.1). Lineage (NCBI taxonomy): Bacteria > Bacillati > Bacillota > Clostridia > Eubacteriales > Clostridiaceae > Clostridium > Clostridium sp. AN503. Next base: position 184,526 of record NZ_JBFDTP010000002.1, read on the forward strand.
GGATGTAAAGGTCCCCTGGACTTCATTGCCCGCCTTATCCTGGGCGAAGACATGCAGTCCAGCCGGATCCATCTCGTAGGAAAGGGTATTGGTGCTGCGGTCCACTGCGATGGGTTCCACGCGCTGTTCTGCAGAGTTCAGTGCATAAATGGAATCAAAATTGATGCCCGACTGGGTATCCCCCACGGTCAGGGTGACCACGCCGTCCTGGATCTGTGTCTTCGTAAAGGAAGGTGGGTTGTCATCCAGCACGTTCACATGTTCATAAACGGATGCAGGCATGCCGTTTAAGTTGACAACGGCGGCCTCAATAGAGCCATTTTTATATACGGTGGTGGTATAGGTGCGTTTCTTTCCCTTTTCCAGTTCTACTTCTTCTCCGTCGATCGTCATGCTTACGGACTTTGTCGGGAACCAGGATTTGACGGTTAGGGTGACCTGGGTGGACAGATAGTCGTTGGTGTCGGCAACGATCACCTCGATCTTCGGTTTTGCGATCACACAATAGAGCAGGATGCTGTTAAAAATAATAAATGGCAGGACATAAAACAGCAGGATATGCGGCCAGCCGCCGTCCTGTTTTTTTTGATACCTACCGGATTTATGGTAGGAAGAATTTTGATAGATTTCCATAGGATGCTCCTTTTTATCTCCAGGCAGATGCCCTGTTGTCTGTCCAATAGCATAGCAGAAAATACGTGGTTTTACAAGGAAAGATTTTCTTACGATGACCCTTTTCAGCCGGTGAGGTCTGTGGTATGATTAAAGCAATAGCGGTGGTTGGAGGGCAACGGCGTCCTCTGGATTGTGTGGGGGTTACACTTATGATACGAAAAGCGGCAGGATTTGCGGCAAAGGCGCATGCAGGCGCCCTGCGTAAGGGAAGTGGGATTCCCTATATTTATCATCCTATGGAGGTGGCGCTTATTGTAGCGCAGATGACGGATGATCCGGAGGTCATCGCAGCCGCTTATCTCCACGATGTGCTGGAGGATACGCAGGTCACGGCGGCAGAGCTTGAGCGGGAGTTTGGGAGCCGAATTCTGGCGCTGGTGAGCGCTGAGACTGAGGACAAGTCCCGGACGTGGAAGGAACGGAAGGAGGATACGATCCGTCATCTGGATACGGCCTCCTACGAGGTAAAGCTCCTCACTCTGGGGGACAAGCTGAGCAATATGCGCGCCACAGCCAGAGACTATATGGTGGTGGGAGATGAGATCTGGCAGAGATTCAACGAAAAGGACCGGGAGTGGCACCGGTGGTATCTGGCCGGTATCCTGGTGGGGCTTCAGGAGCTGGAGCATTTTACAGCATATCAGGAGCTGCGCCAGCTGTATCATTTTGTGTATTCGTGAAGGCCTGCATTTGTGGACGCCGATACTTAAGCGTGCAGAAACTTGATTTTGAGTATTGTCCTGAGAGATGCAATCCGGTATAATATTAACACGAAGTAGAACTTCCGCCGTGCTGAACAGCTGCACGTTATAAATATAAACATTATGTAGAGCAGTATCATATAGAGGTCCGGATCCAGGATCTCGCTGCTGCCGGTTTCTACGCCGGCGGCAGGCTCAAGGAAATTTCAGGAATTAATCTCTTATCTTTTAATTCCAACAGGTAAAACAAATCAAAAATGATAAAAACGGCAGTACGCCGGCGGCAGTGGTTCTATTCGTGTAAAAAAGTGAAAAAGGAGCTTATTTTATGCAAAAAGAGAATGAAAACCGAAAACAGTGGGTAAAAAATGTGCAGATGGGTCTCTGGGTGATCCTGATCCTGCTGCAGATGGCGGTGGTAAACTGCCTGGAATTGAGAGCGGAAACCTCCGAAAGCGCCGCTCCTGGGGGCCGTGATGCATTTACGGTCCGGCATGTGAAAAAGGATGTGGTATATGAGCAGGTAGAGGGCGGCGCGTCCCTGCCGGAGACCCTGGATGTCCGGATTGAGGAGGGCGGAGCCACGGTTACCGCTGTCTGCGCCATGGAGGAGAAGGTGATTTTAAGGGAACGGTGGGAGGACCATTTTTCTTTTCCGGTCACATTTCACTCCTACGATGCGGCTTTTTATCGGCTGGGGGATATCCTGATCCCTTTTGATGAGGAGCGCCCAAGACTGGAGGGCTGTGAGGAACAGCTTCTGGAGCTGGTGGGCTTGATGCCGGAGGATTACCGGATCACCTCTGTGCAGTGGGCAGGGGAGGCATACCAGGGGGAAGAGGGGGAGCTGTGCCGCGATGCCCTGGCGGCTGGGAACAAGCTGGTGAGGGATTACCGGGTTCGGTACGCGGGAACGGCGCAGATCCCGGCAAAACGAAACGTGAGTCTGCAAACGGAAGCGGATGAGGCTGTCACGGAACAGGCAATAGGAGCAGATGAGACTGCAGATGCATCTGGGACAGAGGTAAGTATTCAGATGGAGGCTTCAGAGGAGACACAGCCGCAGGCTGATACAGAGGGGATGCTCACTCTCTGGCAGAAGATCACCCGGACCCTGCTTGTGGTGATCGGGATCGGCGTGATTTTGTTCTTTGGCGGACTGTTGATTCTTGCCTTTCTGTGGGTGGTCAAAAAGCTGAGGAAGTGGTATACTGGACAAAAATGTAGACGCGCGGGTAAGCGCGGAAATAAGGAGGATCATTAAGCATGTATACAGAGAATAAAAATGTACCGGTAACAGACCTGGGAGGCGGGGTAAACCGCAAGATCTTATCTTACAGTGAAAACCTGATGACCGTGGAGCTTCATTTCCAGAAAGGCGCTGTGGGAGCAAAGCATTCCCATCCCCACGAGCAGATCGGATATATTGTGTCCGGAAGGCTGATCTATCAGGAAGAGGGCTGCGAAGACAAGGAGCTGCAGACCGGGGATACATACTATGTGAAGCCGGATGCGGTGCACGGGATTGAGGTGCTGGAGGACACGGTGCTCTTAGATATCTTTACACCGATGCGGAAGGATTTTGTTGAGTAGGGAGAAGCTTTTATGGAATGGAATACACTGTTATGCCCGGACAGGATCCGGCCCTTTAAAAAGCAGGCGGGAGGAAATGACCTGCGGACGGAGTTTGAAAAGGATTATCACCGCATCATTGGCAGTGCGTCCTTTAGGCGGCTTCAGGACAAGACGCAGGTGTTTCCTCTGGACCAGAGTGATTTTATCAGGACCCGGCTGACCCACTCGCTGGAGGTCTCTTCCTTCTGCAAATCGCTTGGACAGAATGTGTCGGCAAAGATCATGCAGCTGGGGCTGGACCCGCAGTTCGGCGCGGAGGAAAAGGCCGCGGTCTGTGATATCCTCCAGTGTGCAGGGTTGATCCATGATATCGGGAACCCGCCATTCGGACATTTTGGGGAGACTGCTATCCAGGACTGGTTCGGAAAGCACCTGCCGGAGCTTGGGTTTGAGGGAAGACCGCTCTCGGAGCTGCTGAATGAGCAGATGCAGCAGGATTTTTATCATTTTGAGGGCAACACCCAGGCGCTGCGCCTGGTGACAAAGCTGCATTATCTGGTGGATGAGCATGGCATGAATCTGACGAAAGCTCTTCTTGGGACCATCATCAAGTACCCGGTGTCCTCTCTGGAGATCAACAAAAAGAGCGGCAGGATCCGGGAAAAGAAGATGGGGTATTTCTATGCGGACCGGGCGGAGTTTGCGGATATCCAGCGATCCAATGGAACCAATGGATACCGTCATCCCCTGGCATTTCTTTTGGAGGCGGCGGACGATATCGCGTACCGCACCGCGGATATAGAAGATGCCATGAAGAAAGGCTGCATCACCTATGGAAAGCTGGTGGAGGAGCTGTACCGATGCTGTGACAAAGCTCCGGTAGAGTGCACCCGGATCATTGGCTGGCTGGAGGAGAAGTACGCCAAAGCCCTGCGGATCGGCTATGAGAAGCCGGAGACATACGCCATCCAGAACTGGGTGGTGTCGGTCCAGGGCCAGATGATCGCCTGCGCCACGGACAGCTTTGTGGATCATTATCAGGAAATTATGGCGGGAACCTGGGAACATGACCTGTTCTACGGAACCTTTGGCGAGCCTCTTATGGAGGCGCTCGGGGATATTGCATACCGATACGCTTTTATTTCCAGGCCCATCATCAAGCTGGAGGTGGGCGCGGACGCGATCTTTGATTTCCTGCTGAGCCGTTTCGTGGACGCGGTGATCCCCTGGGATACCCACCCCAGGAAGAAGATGACGGCGGTCCAGGAAAAACTGGTATCTCTGATCTCCGACAATTTCAAGCGGGTATACCGTATTCATGCGGAAGGGAGGGACGAGGCGGAGAAGCTTTATCTGCGCCTTCTGCTGGTGACGGATTTTATCAGCGGGATGACGGACAGCTATGCGAAAAGGCTGTACCAGGAGCTGAATGGGATTGTCTGAGGAGAGTGTGAATGAGCAAAAACGAAATCCGGTTATTTGAGACCGGGGATAAAGAATTGAGTTTAACAGTGCCGATTGAGCAGGCGCTTGAGCTGCTGGATGCTTATGATCGCCGGATCACATCCTGAAGAAAAAGAAATGATGGTAAGTGTAGTTACGAATTGTATCAGTTGATTGAGGAGTTTGTATATGGTGATTTTTATTGAATATCCGAAATGCAGTACCTGTCAGAAGGCGAAGAAATGGCTGACAGCGCAAGGGGTTGAGTTTGAGGACAGACACATTGTGGAGGCGAACCCGACGGAAGAAGAATTAAAGGCGTGGATCGCACGGTCCGGTATGGATACGAAAAAGTTTTTTAATACCAGCGGTTTGAAGTATAAAGAGTTGGGGTTGAAGGATAAGCTTCCAGGGATGAGCGATGAAGAGAAGATCAATCTGCTTGCCACGGATGGGATGCTCGTGAAGCGCCCGCTGGTGGTGGCGGATGATTTTATCCTGGTTGGGTTTAAAGAAAAAGAATGGGAAGAAATGCTTGTTTTTTCATAGAGATAATCTCTCTTTAGGGCATTCAGTATTCCTGGATGCCCTAAAAATGCATAATCAGGGCACCCAAAAAGTTCTGAATCCGAAACGATCTACCGGAGTTAAGCCATCTTTTTTATAGGCAACCGGCATAAACTCGCTTGTCATATCACATTGCTCAAATAACTCCAAGTTATTCCTAATATGGTTTGTGATTACATTCACCCATTGTCCGTGAATCTGGGGAACACTCTCGTCCAGTGTACCATCCACACCAACATAGTAGCCATCTGGTGTATAGGTATCATACAGCATTATACCGTCATTAGGGTTACCATACCTTAAGGTATGAGTTCCATTAAAAGTAAATGGGTGCCCTCCAATCCCAAAAAAGTATTTTTTTCCGTCGATTTCTGTCCAGCCTTCTACTGCACAGTAGTCAACTGGTGAATAATATGCCCATTCATTATAATAAATAGTTCCATGTTCATTAGACTCACCGCTATCAGTAATAAAATGGTTGTACTTTTCTTTATAAGCGCTCAGTTTTTCGGAATTTTCATAGGCCGGATTTACTGCGCCGGGCAGTCTTCTCCAACCGGATTTTAAATATCCATCAACATCGACAAAATAGTCCCTCTGCATACCAGAGTCGTCACACCCCACACTTAATTCCAAGTAGCCTCCATCATCCTGGTCCCGGTGTTCTTGCATGCGCTGTGGATCATTATGCAGATTCAGAGATTCTCCCTGTAAATAAATCTTATATCGCCCGTCCCCCTGCTTTTCAAAAGTATAGTAGGCATTGGAGGGAGGAAAACTTCGATCTTTAAAGTACGGTTCATAAACAGATTCTTCCCTTGTCCAGGGTACATTACTAGCCAGAGCAGCCATTGGCGCAGCGTTTGCTACTGTCAGAAGAGCAGACACCCCCATTAGCATAACCACTTTTATACATTTTTTCATGATTCAATCCCCCCATTTTTCGTAGTCAGCTGCATTTTAAATCTATCTTCTTCATGCGTCATGTTATGGATGACGATCTTGATATATTTTACTTAAAGTGCGGATATTCCTGAAAATACAGTATAATTGTAACATGATTACTTTTAGCATGCAATAGCTATGCAGCTTGAGTTTCCGCATCTGAAAAGGGAAAAGCATATGCCTTCGCAAGTTCGGCTCCAACGAGGCTTATTAAAGTGCCTCTGATCGTAGGGCTTCCATACTTACAATCCAGGAGAATCGGCAAATCGGGACTTGGAAAAGCATCATTCATTTTAAAGCTGTGATTTGCAGAAAATCAGGTTTATTTTAATTGGTTCAAGGAAGAGGCGCAGGGGAATGTGCTGTTGTCTCTATTTTTGATAACTTCGCAAACAGGGGAAGATAGTGTATAATAGAAAAAAGGAAGTCAGGTTTTGGCGGACCGTGACAAACGAAAGTAAATCAGAAATGCAGGAGGTTTTTAATGATAGAACTTGACCTGGCCCAGAAGTTCATAGAGCAGGTAACGCAGTATACGGATTACAACATCAATATCATGAATGAAAAAGGCGTGATCATCGCCAGCCGGGACCCCAAACGGGTGGGCACCTTTCATGAGGTGGCTTATTATATTGTTACGGGCACGGAAGACATGGTGGTGACCTCGGGAGAGCACGACTATCCCGGTGTGCGCCCCGGGATCAATATGGTGATCAACATTGACGGCAGGCGGGAGGGTGTGGTGGGGATCACCGGGGACCCAAAGGAGATCCGCCCGGTGGCGCTGATCACCAAAATGGCCATCGAAGCCATGCTCAAATATGAAAAACAGCACCAGGAACTGCAGCGGAGGATAAACCGAAAAGAATGGTTTATGAGCCTGCTGACGACGGAGGAATATGCCGATCCGGGCCGGCTGCAGCGTGGCGGATGAGCTTGGATATACAGAAGCCATTGTGCGGATCCCCATCCTTTGCAGGCTGTGCCAGGTGGAGGCAGGGCCGTTTTTGGAAATGATCAAAGCCGGGGACCGGCACAGTAAGGAGGATATCAGTTTTGTGCTGGATGACAGCCGGGTGCTGATCTTCAAGACCATGCCCGGCGGGAAGCAGGATCTGTTTTCTGATTATAAGTTCCTGATCGCGGATTATCTGGGAGAGGCGCTCAGATGGCTTCGCGTACACGAAAAGAAATGTATGTTTTATATCGGCTCCTTTCAGAGCAGCTTTTCCCAGTATTACTATGCCTATCAGCACTGCAAATGGCTGGAACAGATTGTGAGGACAGATTCCACCTCGGCGTTTTTCTATGATTATGCAGGGCAGTACCTGCGCTCGGTCATGCCGGTGAATGAGCTGCAGCGCATGTTCAATGTGTATGAGAAGATGCTGGGCGAGGATTTCAAGAAAAGCTACATAGAGATCACCGGGATGCTGATGGATACCAATTTTAATCTGGCGGAGGCAGCGAAGCGCCTGTATATGCACAAAAATACGCTGGTATACCGCTACAACAAGATCAAGGATATGCTGAATGTAAATCCCATGGTATCTGCCTCAGACCGGTATTATATGGAGGCATTTTATAATTATTTAAGAAGAGAACATTAGTTTTGTGCTGAGAGCACAAAACAGGCAGCCAGTTTCGGATTAATGTCCTTTGCAGCATAAAGAGTTTTCAGGTACGATAAGTTTAAGTAATTGTACGCGTAACTGTGAACTCAGCGTGTTGAAAAAAGGAGGTTTTCAAATGACTGGTTTACCACTTATTCTTGTTTTTGTCCTGGCGATCGTGGTGATGATCATCGCAATATCCAAATTTAAGATCCATCCCTTTGTCGCTATCATGTGTATCTCATTGATTCTCGGGCTGATCGCCGGGATCCCGCTGGTGGATAAGACGCTGGAGGACGGCACGAAGGTCAGCGGCCTGGCAAATGTAATCGGCGCGGGCTTTTCCGGCACATTTTCCAGTATTGGTATCGTGATCATCCTGGGCGCCCTGATCGGCACGATCCTGGAAAAGACCGGGGCCGCGCTCAAGCTGGCGGATATGGTGATCAAGCTGGTGGGGAAGAACAACCCGGTGCTCGCTATGGAGCTGATGGGCTGGGTAGTATCCATCCCTGTTTTCTGTGATTCCGGTTTCGTTATCTTAAACCCCATCAGGAAAGCCCTGGTGAACCGGACCGCGGCATCCTCGGTGGCAATGACGGTAGGTTTGTCCTCGGGACTTTATATTTCGCATGTGTTTATTCCGCCTACTCCGGGACCGATCGCGGCGGCGTCCACCCTTGGCATTGGCAATAACCTTTTGATGGTTATGGGATTCGGCGCACTCTGCTCGATCCTTCCGCTGGCTGCAGGCTTTTTCTACGCAAAATACATAGGTAAATCCGTCCGGGCCAATGATGAGGCTGATATGGGAGAGGTGACTAAGACCTATGAGGAGCTGGTGGCTGAGTATGGAAAGCTGCCGGGCGGGTTTAATGCACTCGCTCCGATCATCGTCCCGATCATACTGATGGCGCTGTCCTCGATCGTGAGCATGGCGGGAATGGGCGGAGGTGCTGCCGATCTGCTGAAATTCCTCGGAACCCCGATCATAGCGCTGGCAGTCGGAACCATATGCGGCGTAGTTCAGTTAAATGGCGCCGGTAAGATGAAGGATTTTTATGACATAACCAACGAGACTTTAAAGACCGTGGGTCCGATCCTGTTTGTGACGGCGGCAGGCGGTGTTCTGGGCAAGGTGATCGCTTCTTCTGATATGGTGAACTATATCACGGAGCATGCGACGGTGCTGAGCACCATGGGTATTTTCTTCCCGTTTGTGCTTTCTGCTATCTTAAAGAGCGCCCAGGGTTCGTCCACGGTGGCGTTGACTACCACGGCCGGGATCGTGGCTCCGCTGCTTCCGGTCCTGGGACTGGCGAGTCCGGTCCGTGCTACCCTTGCTTGTATGGCGATCGGTGCGGGAGCGATGACTGTATCCCATGCCAATGACTCCTATTTCTGGGTTGTCACCAACTTTGGCGGCATGACACCGGAACAGGGTTATAAGACCCAGACGGCTGTGACGTTGCTGCTGGGTATTGCAGGTATCGCTGAGATATTCCTTCTGTCACTGTTCCTGCATTGACCGGTGCGGACCTGTGCCGGCGGAAAGGAGGCGTGGAGGGATGAAACTGCTGTTTGCGTCTGATTCTTTTAAGGGAACTTTGAGCAGTGAGCAGACCATAGAACTGCTGACAAAAGCTGCAAAGGAAGTGTTTGGCGAATGTGAATGTGACGGGGTACCCATTGCTGACGGCGGGGAGGGGACCACGGATGCAGTGATCGCCGCGGCTTGCGGAGAAAAGATAGAGGTGCGGGTACATGGGCCATTGATGGAGGAGCGGGATTCTTTTTACGGCAGACTGGATGAACGCCGTGCCATCCTTGAGATGGCGGCGGCTTCCGGCCTGCCCATGGTCCCGCCGTCCCTTCGGGACCCGAGAAACACGACCACTTATGGGACCGGAGAGCTTTTAAGGGATGCTCTGGACAGAGGATTTACGGATATCTCCATTGCCATCGGCGGCTCCGCCACCAACGATGGAGGTATGGGGTGTATGCGCGCCCTGGGAGTAAAATTCCTGGACAGCGAAGGCCGGGAGCTGGAAGGCCGCGGCTCAGACTTGGAGAAAGTGGCTCATATCGACTGCTCCGGCATGGATGACAGGATATCCGGGGTGAAGTTTACAGCCATGTGTGACGTAAATAATCCGCTGTGCGGGAAGGACGGTGCGACCTATACTTTTGGGAAGCAAAAAGGAGGTACGCCGGAGGTGCTGGATGAGCTGGAGCGGGGGATGCAGAATTACCGGGACGTGATGATCCGGGAGTTTGGCATCGACCCGGATGAGATGCCCGGCTCCGGAGCAGCAGGCGGTCTCGGCGCTGCGCTGCTTGTTTTTCTGCACGCATCCTTAAAATCAGGTATTGAGACGGTGCTGGATCTGATTGATTTTGACAAGCGGCTGGAGGGAGTCTCCCTGGTCGTCACCGGAGAAGGAAGGACCGACTGGCAGTCCTGTTTTGGGAAGGTGATGCAGGGGGTTGGAAACCATTGTAAGAAATGCGGTGTTCCGGCGGTAGCGCTGGTTGGAGCCATGGGAGAGGGAGCAGAACAGATCTTCGGCCATGGGATCCGTTCCATGATGACGACGGTCAACGCGGTGATGCCTTTAGAGGAGGCGTTGGGCAATGCAGAGGAGCTTTATTATCACGGAGCGCTCAGGATGTTTGCTTTTATAAAAACAGGGATGGAGCTGACGTAATAAATTGACAATTGTGTTCTCCGGTGATAAACTGGTTTCATTCGAGACGGTTATGGTAAAAGGAGAACAAGATTATGTTAGACGGAAAGAAAGTACTTTTTAGCGGAATGCAGGCCACCGGGAACCTGACCCTGGGCAATTACCTCGGGGCGCTCAAAAACTGGGTCAGCATTGCGGATGAATATGAGACTTTTTATAGTGTGGTGGATATGCATTCCATCACGGTGCGCCAGGACCCGGCGGAGCTTCGGAAGCGGGCGCGCACTTTGCTGACGCTCTATATCGCAGCAGGTTTAGATCCGGAAAAGAACTGCATCTACTATCAGTCCCACGTGTCCGGACATGCAGAGCTGGCGTGGATTCTCAACTGTTACACCTACATGGGCGAACTGAGCCGTATGACCCAGTTTAAGGACAAGTCGGCAAAGCATGCAGACAACATCAACGCAGGCCTGTTTACTTACCCGGTGCTGATGGCGGCTGATATCCTGCTGTATCAGTCGGATGTAGTCCCGGTGGGGATTGACCAGATGCAGCATCTGGAGCTGACCCGTGATATCGCGCAGCGTTTTAATGGGATCTATGGGGATGTGTTTACGATCCCGGAGGCGTATATCGGCAAGGTGGGAGCCAAGGTCATGAGCCTGCAGGACCCGGCAAAGAAGATGTCCAAGTCCGACGAGAACCCCAACGGCAGTATTTATCTGATGGATGACCCGGACACGATCATCCGCAAGTTCAAACGTGCGGTGACGGATTCAGAGGCCTGTGTGCGCTACTGTGATGAGCAGCCGGGCATCAAAAACCTGATCGATATTTACTGCGCCTGCACCGGGAAGACTCCGGCGGAGACGGAGGCAGAGTTTGCGGGCAAAGGCTACGGTGATTTCAAGCTGGCTGTAGGTGAGTCGGTTGTGAGTGTATTAAAGCCGCTTCAGGACCGGTTTGCGGATCTGAGCAAGAACAAGGATTATCTGGATGGGATCATAAAGAGCAACACGGAGAAAGCCCAGTACTTCTCCAACAAGACCCTGCGCAAGGTTCAGAAGAAGATCGGCTTCCCGGAGCGTATCCGGTAAGACCCGGCGGCATGTGTTAATAAAGTGTATAGGAATCCGCCAAACAGTTGACGGATTCCTTTTTTTCGCATATATTGGTAGTATCATAAAATAAACAAGCGCATCAAAAGGGAGTAGTTGTAAATACATGGTCAACATACACGGCTGCATCAACAGTCTGGCTATGTATACCGTCCGTTTTTTCGGTGGTGACAAGACTTTTCATGCATGGGAGCAATTCCATGCATGAAAGGTCTTTTTTGGTTATACCATAAGGTATAGGAGAGGAGATTCAGGATGAAAGAGTGGTATCGGATTTCAGGAAAAGAAGTGCTTAAGGAAATGCAGGGAAGTCCCGAAGGACTCACAACGGGACAGGCAGAACAGATCCGCAGCCAGGTGGGAGAGAATGCCCTGAAAGAGGGGGCGCGCAAAAAAGCGTGGCAGGTATTTTTGGAACAGTTCAAAGACCTGTTGGTCATCATCCTGATCGTGGCAGCGGTCATCTCCATGCTGTCGGACAACATGGAGAGCACAATCGTTATCTTTGCCGTCATCATTATGAATGCGATCCTGGGAACGGTGCAGCATGAAAAAGCGCAGAAATCCCTGGAGGGATTAAAAGCGCTGTCCGCCCCCACGGCGCGGGTGCTGCGTGACGGCAGGCAGACAGAGATCCCGTCTTCCCAGGTGGTGCCGGGAGATGTGGTACTTTTAGAGGCGGGGGACTTGGTGGTGGCGGACGGCCGTCTGCTTGAGAGCTACAGCCTGCAGGTGAACGAAAGCTCTCTGACGGGAGAGTCAGACAGTGTAGAGAAACAAACGGATATTCTGCGGCAGACGGAGAATATCCCGCTGGCAGAGCAGAACAACATGGTATTTTCCGGCTCTCTGGTCACCGCCGGCCGCGGTGTGATGGTGGTTACAGCTACCGGTATGGAGACGGAGATAGGCAAGATCGCCTCGCTCATGAACGCCACCGGGGAAAAGAAGACTCCGCTTCAGGTGAGCCTGGATGAGTTCAGCGGAAGGCTGGCAGCGGTCATTATGCTGATCTGTGCTCTGGTTTTTGGCCTGAGCCTTTACCGGAAAATGCCGATCCTGGATTCTTTAATGTTTGCGGTCGCTTTGGCAGTTGCAGCGATCCCGGAGGCCCTCGGATCGATCGTTACGATCGTGCAGGCCATGGGTACCCAGAGGATGGCAAAGGAACATGCGATCATCAAGGATTTAAAAGCGGTGGAGAGCCTGGGCTGCGTATCGGTCATCTGCTCCGACAAGACAGGGACTCTGACCCAGAACAGGATGACGGTGCAGCAGGTTTATGTGGACGGAGAGGAGCTTCCGCCATTCCGTCTGATCCCGTATCATCCGGTGCACAGGATGCTTTTATACAATGCGGTCCTGGATAATGATGCGTCTGGAGGGAGCGCAGGACCGGAGATGCTGGGCGATCCGACAGAGATCGCGCTGTTAGATATGGCGGAGCGCGCCGGCGTGGATGCGGCAGAGCTTCGGAAAAATGTACCGCGTCTGGGAGAGATCCCGTTTGACTCGGGCCGCAAGCTGATGAGCACCCTTCACTCCGTAAACGGCGAACATCTGCTGTTTACAAAAGGCGCTATGGATGTACTGTTAGACCGGGCGGACAGCGTGCTGACGGCAGGCGGGGTACGGCCTATGACAGGCGCCTGGAGGCAGCGGTTCCAGCAGCAGAACCAGGACTGGTCGGAACAGGGCCTTCGGGTCCTGGCGATGGCATACAAGGAAGCGGACGGGGTTTATCCTGGCGCGGAGATGAGCATATGCAGCACGGCTATGGAGCATGATTACATTTTCCTGGGCCTGGTTGCCATGATGGATCCGCCGAGGATCGAGTCAAAGACTGCGGTGCTCAGCGCCAGACGGGCGGGAATCCGGCCGGTGATGATAACCGGAGACCACAAGATCACGGCCATTGCCATTGCAAAAAAGATCGGGCTGTTTGAAAATGGGGATCTGGCCGTTACCGGACCGGAGCTGGACGCTATGGATGACAAACAGCTTCAGAGAGATTTGACCCGCATTTCGGTCTACGCCCGGGTTTCCCCCGAGCACAAGATCCGTATTGTGGATGCCTGGCAGCAGCAGGGCAATATCGTGGCGATGACAGGTGATGGCGTCAATGATGCCCCGGCCCTTAAAAAGGCTGATATCGGCGTGGCTATGGGCATAACCGGGACGGAGGTTTCCAAGGATGCGGCGTCCATGATCCTGACAGACGACAATTTTGCGACGATCATAAAAGCTGTGTCCAACGGCAGGAATGTGTACCGCAACATCCGGCATGCCATCCAGTTCCTTCTGTCCGGTAATATGGCGGGGATCTTCAGTGTCCTGTATACCTCGCTGCTTGCGCTCCCCATGCCGTTTGCGCCGGTCCATCTGTTGTTTATTAACCTGCTGACAGACTCCCTGCCTGCCATTGCCATCGGTATGGAGCCGCAGGAGGAAGGGCTTTTGGAGCAGCCGCCCAGGGACCCGAAGGAGGGAATCCTGACAGGTGGATTTCTGGGCCGGATCATGGTCCAGGGTGGTTTGATCGCCCTGTGTACGATGCTTGCCTTCCATATCGGGCTGGAGACGGGGGGAGCAGGAACCGCCAGTACCATGGCATTTGCAACGCTTACGCTTGCCCGTCTGTTCCATGGCTTTAACTGCCGCAGTGAACACTCCATCATCCGGCTGAAGTTCAAGAGCAATTTATGGAGTGTGATGGCGTTTGAGGCCGGAGTGCTTCTTCTGGCTGCGGTACTGTTCCTTCCAGGCTTGCAGGTACTGTTTGCTGTAGCAGACCTAAGCCTGCGCCAGCTCGTCACGATCATAGTGTTTGCAGTGATCCCGACGGTGGTCATCCAGGCGGTGAAAACCATCCGGGAAGCCCTCGGCTAAAACTAATCTGCTTGCAACTCCCCCTCCCGCGAGGTATAATATGAACCTAGTGAGGTTAGTGATCATGATATGATCAAAGAAAATGTGGCGCGCAGCAGGCGGACCGGAGCGGGAGGCGGATATGAAATTAGTGACTTATCAGGTAGAGCAGAAAATAAGGGCAGGCCTTATCAGTGAGGATGGAGAGTGGGTATTTCCGCTTGAATCAGCGGGGCTGGAGTATAAGACGATGCTGGAGGCGGTAAAGCAGATCAGCGAGTCAGAGATCCAGCTCCTGGAATATATATCAAAAAAAGAACCATATTCCATACAGGGCGCGGCGCGGCTGGAGGAAGTGAAAATGCTGGCGCCGATCCCGGTGCCGGAGCAGGATATCATCTGTCTGGGGATCAATTACATGGATCATGCAGAAGAGTCCGCCCGGTTCAAGAAAGAGGCGTTCGGAGGCGAGCGCCCCTTTGCCGTTTATTTTTCCAAGCGGGTCAATGAGGCAGTGGCAGACGGCGCGCCGATCCCATCCCATGAGGATCTGGTGGACAGCCTGGATTATGAGTGCGAACTGGCGCTGATCATCGGGAAAGATGCAAAGAATGTCCCGCCGGAGCAGGTAAAGGATTATATCTTTGGATACACGATCTTAAACGATGTCAGCGCCCGGAATGTGCAGACCCGGCATAAGCAGTGGTATTTCGGCAAAAGCCTGGATGGGTTTACCCCCATGGGGCCTTGTATCGTGACCGCAGATTCCATTCCGTATCCGCCGTGCCTGAAGCTCCGTTCCTATGTAAACGGCGAGCTGCGCCAGGACAGCAATACAGAGCTACTGATCTTTGGGATCGATCATGTGGTGAGCGAGCTTTCCCAGGGCATGACCTTAAAAGCCGGTTCGATCATCTCAACCGGGACTCCCGCCGGTGTGGGCATGGGCTTTACTCCTCCGCGCTTCCTAAAGCGGGGAGATGTAGTGACGTGTGAAGTAGAGGGGATCGGAACACTCACGAATCCAGTGGGATGATACGGATGATATTCTGTGATCATCTGGAATAAGTGACATGCAGTACGAAGACAGGGAGGATTTAGCATGATAAAGGATATTTTGGAATATAACCGGAAGTTTGTGGAAGAGCAGGCCTACGTGCCATATCAGACCAGCAAATACCCGGACAAGAAGCTTGCGATCCTGACCTGTATGGATACCCGGCTCATTGAACTTTTACCGGCAGCGCTTGGTATCCGCAATGGGGACGCCAAGATCATCAAGAATGCCGGCGGTGTGATCAACCATCCTTACGGCAGCGCTGTCAGAAGCCTTCTGGTGGCGATCCTGGAGCTTGGCGTGGAGGAGATCATGGTGATCGGCCACACAGACTGCGGCGTCCAGGGGATGGACGGCAGAAAGCTGGTAGAGAAGCTTAAGGATCGGGGAATCCCAAAGGAGCATATCGAGATCATCCGCAACAGCGGCATTGACCTGGAAGACTGGCTGGCCGGATTTGATTCCGTAGAGCAGTCTGTGCAGGAGTCCGTGGAGAGCCTCAAAAGGCACCCGCTGATGCCGAAGGACGTGGTGGTACGCGGGTTTGTGATGGATTCGGTTACTGGATTGTTAAAAGATGTCTGAAGGGGACGGTCGGGAAGGGGCCCCGTGGGTGGCGGGAAAAGGGGATGAGGGCTGTTTGCCGTCGGCGGGAAACGCTAACCTTCCTGCAGCGCCAAATGCGGGGAACCGGGGACAGTCGAACCGAATCCTTGATGGATTCGCTTCTCCGGTCCCCTCGCAGCCTGACGTTGTGCGTCAGCCTGCGTCCCCGCATTTGGCGCCGCAGGAAGCTAACCGTTTCCATGCCTCCGCTGAACTGTCCCCCTTGTCAAGGACATTTTTAAAAGTGGGGCAGTTTATTTTTCCTCCTCTTTTACCTACATCCTGTTCTCAGATGTCCTGTTTTCTATTATTATGGTATTCTATGATAGTTTTAAGTAATCTTGTTACTTTGAAGTATTCTGCCTCCTAATTCCTCCGGCCTTTTTGTAATCACCGGACAGGACGGCCTGTTGGGGATATCCAGTGGATACTTCCCAGTGATGAAAAAGTCATAAAACTCGTTTGGGGCTAACTTTGCAAGTTTCCATTGGTAACGCTCATTATTGTAGTACTCCATATAGTCATCTATCACACACTTTACTTCGATGAACGCAGCACAATCCGCCAGGTTTCCCCTGATGTGGTCCTTCATATGCCCGAAGAAGCTTTCCTGCGGGGCATTGTCCCAGCAGCAGCCCTTGCGGGACATGGACTGGCGCAGTTTTCTGTCATAAAGGATGTTGATAAAGCTTCGGCTGGTATAATGACAGCCCTGGTCGCTGTGGATAATTGTTTCGGCATGCAGGGAGATTCCATGGTCTGCGATCAGCCTCTCCACTGTTTCCAGTACGAAGTCCACTTCCAGCGATTCGCTGAGCACATAAGAGAGTATCTGTTTCGTAAAAGCATCCAGGATCGTAGACAGATAAGCAAACCTTCCGGCATAAGGCAGGTAAGTGATATCTGTCAGCAACACCATCCTCGGCCCATAACTTTCGAACTCACGGCGGAGCAGGTTATCCGAAACACTTCCAGTCCGGAGCGCTTTTGCGAGTCTCTTATTGGGATTCGGGCCCCGGTATGGGCAGGACAGCCGGAACTTTTCCATCAGCCTGCGGATCTTTTTCAGGTTCATGATGACCGGAGGGTCACTGTGGAGCAGAGCCATATGGATGCCCCGGGCTCCTTTGGGATAACCGTGCTGCTTATAAGCGGACAGTACCAGCTCGAAATCCCGGCGGTCCTCCTCTTCCTTCTGCTCACGGACCGGGGCAGCTTTCAGCCAGGCATAATAGCCGCTCCTGGAAACCCCGGCTGCCGAACAGAGTTCTTTGGCGGAGAGGGTGTTCCCGTTCTGTGCCAGGGTCTGCTGAATAATCTCAAAAATACACGAAGAGTCGTTCATGAGCAGTGCACCTACTTTCTGGTAGTTCTGACTGCAGAAATTTTTTTTAAAAACTCCACTTCCTGTTTCAGGTAATCGACCTCATGCCGAAGCTGTTTCAGTTCTTCTTTTTCAGATGCATGGTTATCACCCGTCTGCTCCTGGGGCTGCCTCTTTCCATGTGTGTAGTTCCCTTCGTAGAAACAGCCGTACTTCTTGTACTGTTCCCGGATGTGGCCGGAAATACTCCAGATCCTGCGCTCCCCCAGGATGGCCGGGTTATAGCCGTGATCCTCCAGAATCTTCCGGGGAAGTTCCCCTTTCTGGTATTCTGAATAAAAGATCTCTTTGAACTCTTTGGTAAGGTTCAATTGAAACTGGGTCACGCTGTAGGTGTAAGGGTTTTGTCGCAGCAACAGTATTTCTTCTTCGGTAAAGGGTTTTCTGCTCATGGTATTCCTCCTGTTGTTCTTAATTTAAGAATACCATAAGGAAAGTGAATATGCCAAAAGAAAACGGGGGCCAGGCTAAAGTTCCGGGGTGCAGTCCAATAAAACGGGTACACCAGCAGAGTGTGTGCATTATAAGGGGACGGGAATGCAGGGGGCTGTTCATATTTAAGGGGCTGACAAGGCGGTCTGTCTAAAAAGAGGGTCCCCCACTTTCCAATGTGTCCACACTTATGGGTACATTATACGCAAAATGCCCTCATCCCCTTTTCCCGCCACCCCCGGTCCCCCTTCCCGACCTGCTCCCTGGCAGCCATGAGGTATGAAAACCAAAACCAAAACCCTGGAAAACGAAAAGCAGCCCCTAAAACCCCAAAACAGGTTCTTACGTATTTGAACTTAATGAACTTGAACTGGTTTTAGGGTTTTTTATTTCAGTTTTTGCTATTAAGGTTTTTGTGTATGGCAGCCAGAGCACAGCAACCTCCAAAGAACCGTAGGGGGAGAGAGATTGGGAACGATGGGGGCGGGGGTGACTGTGGAGGGGATTAGAGGGACTTACAATAAAAGATACCGCTGACAGGGTCGAGCCTGGGACTTCAAGTCCCAGGCGTAGCGCGACGTGGAGGAATACTTATCAAAAGTATTCCGGAACTGGAGCGTTGCCCTGACAGCGGTATTTTTTATTGTTAGACCCTCTTATCCCCGGGAACCGGAGCACCCGCCCCCATCGTTCCCAATCTCTCTCCCGAGACTATCTCACCGGAGGTTGCGTCCCCTCCCAGCAACAACAACCTTAATAATTCTCAGCCTTTCTTTCGAAGAACGCCTTTGGATGAGCACAAACCGGGCAGATCTCGGGTGCGTCTGCAGCCTCGTGGATGTATCCGCAGTTGCGGCATTTCCAGCCGAGAGGAGCGTCGCCCTTGAAGGTGCCGTCTTTCTTTAAGTTCTCGAGCAGCTTTAAGTAACGGGCCTCGTGGGCAGCTTCTACCTTGGCGACCAGACGGAATTTTGAGGCCAGCTCCGGGAAGCCCTCTTCGTCGGCTTCTCTTGCCATGCGCACATACATGTCGGTCCACTCGGAGTTCTCACCGGCAGCGGCGTCAACTAAGTTCTCCTCCGGGGTGCCAATGCCGTGGATCTCCTTGAACCACAGCTTTGCATGCTCCTTCTCCTGGTCTGCAGTCTCTAAATAGAGGGCAGCCATCTGCTCATAGCCGGCCTTCTTGGCGGCGGAAGCGTAGAAGGTGTATTTGTTACGTGCCTGGGATTCGCCCGCAAATGCCTCCCAGAGATTTTTTTCGGTCTTTGTTCCTGCGTACTTTGACATGTGAATATCCTCCTTAAACGAAATTTGGTACTGACTTCAGTATACACCAGCCGGAAAAAAATGGCAATGAAAAAACCATCCCGGCGGCGCGTGTGGGGGACGCCGCCGGGATGGCTGTAATACTCATGTTATCAGCTATTAGCCGAAGTATCTCTTTAACAGACCTTCGAATGCTCTGCCGTGACGAGCTTCGTCTCTGGCCATCTCATGTACGGTGTCATGGATTGCATCCAGGTTAGCAGCTTTTGCGCGTTTTGCAAGGTCGAACTTACCAGCGGTTGCGCCGTTCTCAGCCTCAACTCTCAGCTCCAGGTTCTTCTTGGTGCTGGTGGTCACGCACTCGCCTAACAGCTCTGCAAACTTTGCAGCATGCTCAGCCTCCTCGTAAGCAGCCTTCTCGTAATACAGGCCGATCTCCGGATAACCCTCTCTGTGAGCAACTCTTGCCATAGCCAGATACATACCAACCTCGGAGCACTCGCCCTCGAAGTTTGCTCTCAGATCCATGATGATATCCTCGCTTACGCCCTGTGCAACGCCTACAACGTGCTCAGCAGCCCAGGTTCTCTCCTCAGTCTGCTCGATGAACTTGGAAGCCGGAACCTTACATACCGGACAGAACTCCGGTGCAGCATCTCCCTCGTGAACATAACCACATACAGTACAAACCCATTTTTTCATAACTCAAACTCTCCTTTTCATTTATTAATATTTTTATTTTTTTAACTGACCCGTGTAACCAGAACAGTAATAGTAATGATTACTGATATTAAGATAACACATGTTTCGTAGTTTGTCAATCACTTTTGAGAAAAATTTTTCATTTTTTTAAGTGATCGGTTAGTGGGAAGCTGCCTTTAAGCAGTCCGCACAGGTGCCGTAAAAATAGATGGCATGGCTGTCTACCCTTCCTCCGATACAGTCCTGCGCCTTCTGGTCCATATCCGTAAATGCTTCCAGCGGAAGATCCAGGACAGCGCCGCAGTCACGGCAGATGAAATGGTAGTGAGGGCTGATATCGGCATCAAAATGGTCTTTCCCATCTCCGCAGGTAAGCTTCTGGATCTCGCCCAGCTCCACCAGCAGGTTGAGATTCCGGTAGACGGTACCAAGGCTGACGTTGGGGAAGTCCTCCCTGATGCTTGCGTATACGGCGTCTGCGGTCGGATGGTCATGACGGTTCATCAGACATGCTTTGATGGATTCCCTCTGACGGCTATACTTTAATGTTTTCATAGAACAACTCCTTACGTATTCTAGAAATGATAACAGTTACTATGTTTAGTTTACGACAGGATCGCAGAAAAGTCAAGTGGAATAAAAAAATCCCGGTATCCTGTGACAGATACCGGGTCAGTTTATATGGTTTCTTTTGCGATCCGTATGAATTCTTTTGTGGCCTGAGACATATAATGGCCTTTGTGGTAACCGATCGCGAGCACGCTGTGGGCCCTAGGAAAGTCCAGAGAGTAGAAGTTGAGAGGCGAACAGTCACGGAACCTGCGCTGGATCTCCTTGTGTCCGGAGATAAACATGCGCGGGTAGAATGTGATGCCCATGCCCCTCATGGCAAGCGCCAGTACGGTCTCGATATTTTCCATTTCCAGTACGACCTTGGGGGTGAACTGTGCTTCCTCGAACATCTCATCTGCGATCGTGCGGACCCGGTTTCCCTCGTTGATCAGGAGGAAGGGACATTCGCTGAGCAGACCAAGGTCCGTGTGCGCTTCCAACTGAGCCTTGATCTCCTCCAAACGGCCCGGGAATGTACGTTCCAGCACGGAGTCCGGCACAGCCAGGAGGATCTCTTCCTGACAGATGGGGACGGATTCCACATCTTCCACTTTAAAGGGAAGCATGTCGATGATCAGGTCTACGTCTCCGTGCAGCAGGTCTCCGGCCAGACGGGAGGAGTTGCCTTCCACCAGGCGGAGATCGATGTTGGGAAAGCGCTCTCTGTATAAAGGAAGGATCTCCGGCAGGATGATGCGGCCGCGCGTATGGGAAAGCCCGATGGTGAGCTGTCCTACGGAAAAATCCTTGATATCTGCCAGCTCCCGGTAGGTCTCGTCCTTCAGCTCCAGGATCTTTTTCGCTTTCGTCTTCAGCGCCTGCCCTGCATAGGTCAGGGTCAGGGGCGTGGTACGATTAAACAAGATCACGTCAAATTCCTTCTCCATATTGGAGATATGGGTGCTTAATGACTGCTGGGAGATGAACAGCCGCTTTGCGGCTTTGGTAAAATTCAGTTCTTCTGCTGCGACCAGGAAGTATTCCAGATTTAAAAAATTAATCATTGGAGGCGCCTCCTGCGTATATGGGCTGGCGCAGCCATGGAATGTACTCAGCCGCTTTTTCTATAGAAGAATTGACTACCAGCTCTTCGGGAAAACCGATCTCCTCTAAAAGGGCATGGGCGAGGGTATGGTTGCCTACATCCACCTCACAATGGGCATCGCTGTCCAGGATGACATGCGTATGATACCGGCGGCATAGCTCCAGCATCGTGATGTAGTTTTCGCGGGCGCCCACCCGGTTGCAGCCAGGATGGAGGGAGCTGGAGTTGACCTCTAAAAGCACGTGCTCCTCCTTTGCCGCGCATACGAGAGTCTCATAATCCACCGGGAACCGCCCGTCGTCAGGATGTCCGATGATCTGGACAGCAGGGTTTTTGATGGCTCCAACATAAGCGGAAGTGTTCTGGGAAACGGTGCCGTTTTTGTAGCACGGCTCATGTATGCTGGCGATGGCATAATCCAGTCCCCGCAGATACCTCTTCTCCAGATCCACGCTGCCGTCGTAGTCGATGATGTTTAGCTCGCAGCCGAGCATCAGCTTCACGCCGTAGAGCTCCCTGGGAACGACCCTGAAATTAATAAAATAAAAAGGATGGCATGCACCGGGAATCCTGGGGGCATGTTCCGTGACGCCTAAAAGCTCTACGCCTTTGCCGGCGGCGGAATGGACCATCTCATAAAGGGTATTGTATGCATGCCCGCTGACGATCGTATGGGTATGCAGGTCTAAAATGTCGTTCATAGTTGTGTTGTATGGGAAATCCTTTCTTTATCAATCAGTATTGCTTTCGTAGTATACCACACTTTTTAGCATAAAACTATAGCAAAAAGGTTGAAAATGTGGTAAAGTCATCGTAGCTGCCGGTTGCAGTTCCGGCAATTAGTATGAAGCGAAGGAGTGTTTATCATGAGTGAAGAAGTAAAAGAGACGATGGATGATTTTGCCAGCGAGCTGGAGGCATCTTATAAGGAGTTCGACGAGCGGCGCAATGCAGTGCAGGAGCAGGAAGGACCAGATGCGGAGAAGTGGGCGGAGCTGGCGCAGATGATGCTTGACAAGACTGTGGTCAAGGTCAAAGTAAAAGAGGCTGTCAAGGGCGGCCTGGTTACCTATGTGGATGAGATCCAGGGATTTATTCCCGCATCCCAGATCTCCACGAAGTATGTGGAGAAGCTGGAGGACTGTGTAGGCCAGCATTTGGAGGTGGTTCCGATCACCGTGGACCCGGCACACAAGAAGCTGGTCCTGTCCGGCAGAGTTGTGATGAAGGAAAAGGAAGAAGCTGAGAAGGCAGCCAGGATGGAGGCCGTAAAGGTTGGCGCGGTAGTAGAGGGCAAGGTAGACAGCATTAAGGATTACGGCGCATTCGTAGATCTGGACGGCGGGCTGACCGGGCTTTTGCATGTGTCCCAGATCAGCAACCAGAGAGTCAAGAATCCGGGCGCGGTGTTAAAGGAAGGCCAGAGAGTGACCGTGAAGATCATCGGCCTCAAGGAAGGCAAGATCAGCCTGAGCATGAAGGCGCTTGAGGCAGACGGAGCAGTTCAGGAGGAGGTATTTGACTATAAGGAGTCAGGTGCGGCCACCACAGGACTGGGGTCCCTGTTAAAGGGTCTGAAGCTGTAGGAATACGCACGCGGCGCCGGAGCAATATTAGAAGCGAAGGAGGGATAGGGTCTGTGAATATCCCCAGTGCATACAGTCAGTTGGACCAATGGAAATCAATCATGTTTCTGTATGATTCAGCGCTGAAGGAAATCAATACCAAGATAGAGATCCTCAATGGGGAGTTTGTCCATATCTACGGGCACACTCCCATTGAGCATATTAAGTCCCGGCTGAAAACCCCGGAGAGCATCGTCAAGAAGCTCAAACTGGACGGCCAGGAAGTCACCATAGACAATATGGTGGAGAAGCTGAGCGATATCGCGGGTATCCGTATCATCTGTTCGTTTACCCAGGATATCTACCAGATCGCGGATATGATAGCCAGACAGAAGGACGTGAGCGTCCTCTATGTGAAGGACTATATCAAGCAGCCCAAACCGAACGGTTACAAGAGCTACCACATGGTAGTGACCATCCCGATCTACCTGGCCAATGGGCCGGTGGATACCAAGGTGGAGATCCAGATCCGTACTGTGGCGATGGATTTCTGGGCAAGTCTGGAACACAAGATCTATTACAAATTCGAAGGAAACGCCCCGGACTCCCTGCAGGCGGAGCTAAAGGCATGCGCCGATATGGTGGATGTGCTGGATGCAAAGATGTTTTCACTGAACCAGTCGATCCTGGCGGTGGGGAGAGAGCAGGAACCCGGGCGGGAAGAATAAGAGAAAATTACATATATGAAGACGTTAGCAAAAGATACATGGCATATTGCAGGCCAGAACTGGAAAAACATTCTTTTGTTTGAGCTTCTATACCGTGGAATTACATTGCCGGTCTATTTACGGTTTTTGGGCAGGGGACTGCGCATGGCGCTTAAGCTGGCAGGCTACAGTTATCTGACTGCGGGGAATATCGGAAGTTTCCTTCTCCGGCCATGGACGATACTTATCATGGCAATGATGGCGGTGGTCGGCATGATGATGCTGGCGCTTGAGATAGCCGGACTTATTACAGCATTCCAGGGGTCAGCCTATTATCAGAAGCTGACCCCTTTGCACATTTTCTGGGGAGGGCTTCAGAAGATTGCTGATGAGCTGTGGAGGCTCAACTGGAGGCTGGGGATCATGCTCCTCATGCAGTATTTTCTGGTCAATCTGCTGTTCATCTGCAGGGCTTTGACTCATGTAAAGCCAGTCAATTTCGTTATCCAGGAGATCATGAAGGAACCGTGGCTGCTGGCATTTATGCTGGCGCTGCTTCTGTTTTGCATGGCAGCGATGATTCCGGCGTCCTTTATTGTTTACGGCTGCATGGTGGAGCAGAAAAGTTTTTCTGACAGTCTGCGGCGCAGCAAAAACTTAATGCACGGCCATCATAAACGAGTGCTGGGCCTGGTTGTCGGCTGCAATCTGCTGGTAGTTTTGTCCTCGCTTCTGATCTACGCACTGTCTGTATTTGCGGCGGCAGTGTTCGTGGTCGCATTCACGGACAAGACGCTTGCCATGGCAGTGCTTTTGTCTGTGGCCGACAAACTGGAACTGGGCCTGATATTCTTAGGCAGCATCCTGGCGGTGGTTGGGAATTTTGCGGCACTGTCCGTGACCTACTATCAGTACGGAAACCGCAGGTTCCATGAAGAACGGTGGGATTTCCAGTATCCGGCAAAGGGGACGGCAAACAGGCGCAAGATGGCGGCAGTGCTCTGCGTGATCCTGGCATCAGGCCTGTTCTACATCTTTGACCTGGTGCGGAACGGTTCGGCAGTTTCGGATGAGATCCTGGTGGAGACCCAGATCACCGCGCACAGAGGAAGTTCATGGAGCGCTCCGGAGAACACCCTGTCCGCCATGGAGGCAGCCATTGAGGAGCTGGCGGACAGCGTGGAGCTGGACGTGCAGATGAGTGCGGACGGCGTGATTGTCCTGGGCCATGACGCCAATTTAAAACGGGTGGCGGGGCTTAACCGGGCGATCAGTTCCCTGACCTTTGAAGAACTGCGGCAGCTGGATGTGGGTTCCTGGTTTTCGGCGGAATTTGCCGGGGAGCAGATACCGACCCTGGAAGAAGTCATGGAGGTCTGCAGGGGGAAAATAAACTTAAATATTGAGATCAAGAACGTCGGAAAGGACAGCGAGCTGCCCGCCCGGGTGGTAGAGCTGATCCTGGAACAGGGGATGGAAGAACAGTGCGTTATTACCTCCACCAGCTTGAACTATTTAAAGCAGGTGAAGGAGCTGGAACCCCAGCTTCGGACCGGATATATCATTTCGGCGGCGTATGGGAATTTTTATTCCAGCGAAGCGGTGGATTTTATCAGCGTGCGCTCCAGCTTTGTGGATGAGCGGCTGATGGAAAATGTCCATGCGCAGGGTAAAGGAGTCTTTGCCTGGACTGTGAATTCCAAGAGTGAGATGGAGCGCCTGATCATGCTTGGTGTGGATGGGATCATAACCGACAGGCCGGTCCTGGCGAGAGAGATCATCTACCGGGAGGAAGCTACCGAGACGCTGATGGAATATCTGCGGCTGGTATTCCGGTGAGTGAAGTTTTGAGTGAGAAATGCGATGGAAGCTCCGGTGACGGGCTTTGGCGTGAAAACCGGATGAACAATAGGGCAGGAGGACAGAATGAAGGCAGTATTACAGCGTGTTTCCCGCGCCTCTGTGAAGGTAGAGGGAGACATCATTGGAGAGATAGGAAAAGGATATCTGATCCTGCTGGGCGTGGCGGAGACAGATGACGAAGCGGCGGCAGACCGGCTGGCTGACAAGATCTGCAAGCTGCGGATCTTCGAGGACAGCGACGGCAAGACCAACCTTTCCCTGGCGGATGTGGGCGGGGAGATCCTGGTGGTCAGCCAGTTTACCCTGTACGCGGACTGTCATAAGGGGAACCGTCCCAGCTTTATCAAGGCGGGATCGCCGGATAAGGCCAACCGCCTGTATGAATATTTTGTGGAACAGTGCCGCCGTCATGTGGCGAAGGTGGAGCATGGCAGCTTCGGCGCCAACATGAAGGTGGAGTTAGTAAACGATGGCCCGTTTACCCTGGCGCTGGAAGGCGACAGGAACGGAATATTGGGGTGACCGGCGCCAAATGGCGTCAGGCAGCCCACCCGGGCCATCTCATATTGAAGGAGGATAAAACAATGGAAAAAGAAAAATCAGCAGGCAAATTGCTTGAAGAAAAGCTGACCTGGAAATTCCCGCACATCGGGAAGGATGCGCCGGATCAGACGGCAGAGGCATCTGCATTCTGCGAAGGGTATAAAGTGTTCCTGGATGAAGGAAAGACTGAGAGAGAGTGCGTGGCGGCGGCAGTGAAGCGCCTTGAACAGGCGGGATACGCGCCCTTCGACCGGATGAAGGCATATCAGCCTGGCGACAAGGTTTACCAGGTGAACCGCGGCAAATCCATCCTGATGACGACCTTTGGACAGCGCCCGCTGGACGAGGGCGTCCGGATCAACGGCGCGCATATCGATTCTCCGCGCCTGGATTTAAAGCCCAACCCCCTGTATGAGAAGAATGACATGGCATTTTTCAAGACCCACTATTACGGCGGTATCCGCAAGTACCAGTGGGGGACCGTGCCGCTTGCGCTGCATGGCGTGGTGGTGAAAAAGAACGGTGAGACGGTCAGCCTGTGCATCGGTGAGGAGCCGGGAGATCCGGTATTCTGCGTCAGCGACCTGCTGCCCCATCTGGCGGCGAAGCAGAATGAGCGGAAGCTGGGCGAGGGCTTAAAGGGCGAAGAGCTGAACGTGATCGTCGGTTCCGTGCCGTTTGTGGATGACGATGTGAAGGAGCCGGTAAAGCTTCTGGCACTTAAGCTGCTCCATGATAAATACGGTATTACCGAGGCGGATTTCTTCCGCGCTGAGATCGAGATGGTTCCGGCCCACAAGGCGGTGGATGTGGGACTGGACCGCAGCCTGGTGGGAGCTTACGGGCAGGATGACCGCGTCTGCGGCTATACTGCGATGATGGCGGAGATCGAGGCGAAGAACCCGACCTTTACCACCATAACAGTTTTGGCTGACAAGGAAGAGATCGGTTCTGAGGGCAACACCGGCATGAACTCCGATTATCTGCGGCATTACATAGAATACCTGGCGCAGATGCAGGGCGTGGACGCGAAGGCTGTCTTTGCAAACGCGCTGTGCCTGTCCTCTGATGTGAACGCGGCGTATGACCCGACCTTCTCCGACGTGTTTGAGGTGAACAATACCAGCTTCATCAACAAGGGCTGCGTGCTGACCAAGTACACCGGCGCCCGCGGAAAGTCCGGCTCCAGCGATGCAAGCGCCGAGACCATGGCGAAGGTCATCGGCATCATGGAGGAGAATGGCGTGTACTGGCAGGCCGGTGAGCTGGGGGCCGTGGACCAGGGAGGCGGCGGTACTATCGCCAAATATCTTGCCCATATGAATATCGATGTGGTGGATTTGGGCGTGCCGATCATCTCCATGCATGCGCCCTTTGAGCTGGCTTCCAAGCTGGATATCCTCAATACCTACAAGGCGTTCTGTGCGTTTTATAAGTAAGAGGAGTTTCTGAAAAATTTATGAAATTAACCGGAAAAGCTTTTTTATCCGGGCGCGATATGTTATAACTGTAGGAAGTACGCCGCGGGAACGGTGTAACTTCTAAAAAGAAAAGGAAAGTATTATGAGAAAATATGCAAAACTGACACTGTGCGGTCTGGCGGCAATGATGCTGATCGCAGGCTGTACCAAAAAAGACGACACCCAGACAACTCCGGCGGCGACCAGCTCCGAGGCTGAGAGCGAGGCGGCTGTAGATAAAGGCAAAGTGACTAAGCTGGGGACCTATAAAGGCGTGGAAGTGACCAAGGCGTCCACCGAGGTGACGGATGAGGAGCTGGATGCAAGGATCCAGAGCATTTTAGACGCCAACCCGGAGTATATCGAGGTGACTGACCGGGCTGCACAGATCGGTGACACTGTGGATATCGATTATGTGGGTATGAAGGACGGCGAGGCATTTGACGGCGGAACAGCAGAGGGATACAAGCTGGAGCTGGGTTCCGGTTCCTTTATCGACGGATTTGAGGACGGCCTTGTGGGAGCAAAGACCGGCGAAGAGCTGAGCCTCAACTTAACCTTCCCGGACCCGTACCAGAATCCGGATCTGGCAGGCCAGGCCGTTGTGTTTGATGTGACAGTCAATGGTATTGAGGAGAAAAAGGAAGCGGTCCTGGATGACAATTTTGTTCAGCGGATCTCTGATATGAGCACAGCAGATGAGTTTAAGGCAGACACTCTGGCGGACATGGAAGCGGAGAAAGAGGAGCAGGCCAGCCAGCAGATCGAGAATGATGCATTTATGGCGGCGATCAACAACTCCGAATACGACATCAACCAGGAAGCGGTGGATGAGCAGTTCAATAACCAGCTTGAGTATTACACCAGCATGGTCCAGGCATATGGTATGACACTGGAGAATTATGTGAGCATGTTCGGCATGACTGAGGACCAGTTTAAGGAGGAGCTTAGAAGTTCTGCGGAGCTTGCCATCAAGCAGCAGCTTCTTCTGCAGCGATCGCTGAGAAAGAGGGCCTGAAGGTGGAGGACGCCGACAGACAGCCGATCGCCGACCAGTACGGCATGGACATTGCAACCCTGCAGGATACCTACGGTGCGGACGCTGTGGATGAGACGGCTATGCTGTATAAGGTTGTTGATCTGATCAAGGAAAATGCAGTTGTAAAATAAAACGGGGTGTAAGGAAAAGTGGGTAGAAAAGCATTGTTTTTCGACATTGACGGAACCCTGCTCAGCGAGGTGACGAGAGAAGTGCCGGCCAGCGCAAGAGAAGCGCTTGCCATCGCGAGAAGCTGCGGACATCTGGTGTTTGTCAATACCGGGCGGGCATACAGCCAGCTGGGGCAGATCCGTGAGATGCTCGATGTGGATGGCTGGCTCTGCGGCTGCGGTACCTATGTTCTGGCAGAAGGGCGGGAGCTTTATTACCGCGCCATGCCGGAGGAACAGCGCAGGAAGATCTGCCGTGCCATAGAAGAAGCAGATATGGACGGGATCCTGGAGGGACGGGATGGCTGCTATGTGGGCAGCGCCGAGACCCGGTTCCCGGAAGGGCGTCACTTTCGTGAGGGGCTTGCGTTTGCGATCCGCTCAAACAACTGGAATATAGAGTGCGGGGAAGCGGAAAAGTTCTGCTGTATCGCGGATGAATTGAGTGATAAAGCCGGATTCTTCCGCAGCCTGGGTCTTGACATCCAGGTGATCGACCGGGGAGACGGGTTCTATGAGTGCGTCCCGGAAGGCCACTCCAAGGCGACGGCCATCGATATCATCTTAAAAGAATACGGCCTGGATCTAAAGGATGCCTATGTATTTGGTGACAGCAACAACGATCTTCCCATGTTCGAGCATGTGCCGAATGCCGTAGCCATGGGCAGGCACAGCAGTGAGCTGGAGCCTTATGCCACTTTTATCACGAAGACGGTGGAGCAGGACGGCATCTGGTACGCCATGGAGAAGCTGGGGCTGCTAAAGCCTTAAGGCCCTGGTCAGACATGGAACTGGAACGACAGATCAGAGAAAGTATGACGGGAAGTACTGCATATGAAATCATAATATGTAGTGCTTCCCTTTTGTCTTTTTCCTTGCTATAATGTGGTAAGTTGAATTGGAAATCAGATAAGCGTTGATTCAATATATGGCAGGAAAAGGTAAAAGATAAGGATTGAGAGGGTCAGATGATGATACTACGGATTGGAACCAGGAAAAGCAGGCTTGCGATGGTGCAGACAGAGCTTGTGAGAGATGCTGTTTTAGAGAGATTCCCGGAAGCACGGATCGAGATCATCCCCATGAGCACCAGAGGGGATAAGATGCTGGACCGCTCCCTGACCAGTTTCGGCGGTAAGGGGGTGTTCACTAAGGAGCTGGAGGACGCGCTGTTAAAAGGCGAGATCGATCTGGCAGTCCACAGCGCCAAGGATATGCCGATGGAGTTCCCCAGGGGACTGACGCTGGGCGCAGTGCTGGACCGGGAGGAAGCGGCGGATGTGCTGGTGACGAGAAGCGGGATACCGGCCAGGCTGCTTCCTGCGGGAAGTGTGATCGGAACCAGCAGCCTCAGGCGGCAGATCCAGATAAAGGCCATGAATCCGCAGGTAGTGGTGCGGATGCTGCGGGGCAATGTACAGACCCGCTTAAAGAAGCTGGAGAGCGGAGAGTACGACGGCATCCTGCTGGCGGCGGCAGGGCTGAAACGTCTGGGATTGGAAGCGCCGGAGCAGCTGCATCTGGAATATCTGGACAAGGAAACCTTTGTGCCGGCTGCGGGACAGGGCATCCTGGCTCTGGAGATCCGCCAGGGAGAGCTTCGTGAGGTCATGGAAGCCCTCCATTCAAACCAGGCGGCGGCGCAGCTTATGGCAGAGCGGGAATTCTTAACGATCCTCGGCGGAAGCTGCAACGCGCCCTGCGGGGCATGGTGCAGGGAGGAAGGAGGCAGCCTGGTGATGACTGCCATGTTCGCCCAGGATGCGGTGCACCCTGTATTTAAAAAGGATCAGGTGACGCTTCAGGACCTTTGCCGGGAGGGTATGAAGGACCAGATGGGAAACGCATCCGTGCAGGATGAGAAAATATGGCAGGATTACCTGATGACCCGCGCAAAGGAGCTGGCAGAGAAGCTGGCGGTCCAGGTAAGGTTCAAGCCCGTATTCCTTGTGGGGGCAGGACCGGGGGATGCTGGGCTGTTTACCAGAAAGGGGCTGGAGTGCGTCCGCCAGGCTGATGTGATCGTATATGACAATCTGATCTCCGGCTCCATCCTCAATGAGGCGAGGCTGGACGCGGAGCTGATCTATGCTGGTAAGCGTTCCGGGCAGCACCATATGACCCAGGAGGAGATCCAGAAGCTTCTGGTCGAGCTGGCTATGGAGGGCAAGTCTGTGGTCCGCTTAAAGGGCGGAGACCCTTACGTGTTCGGACGGGGCGGTGAGGAGGCCCTGGAGCTGGAACGGCATGGCATCCCCTACGAGGTTGTTCCGGGCGTGTCTTCCTCCTACAGCGTTCCTGCCTATGCGGGAATCCCGGTGACCCAGAGGGAGATGGCTTCCTCCCTTCATATCATCACCGGGCATGAGGGCGCGCATAAAGAGGATGAGTCGCTTGACTACAGTGTGCTGGCAAAGGAAGAAGGAACTCTGGTATTTCTGATGGGCCTTAAGAACCTGCCGCGGATCGCCGGGCAGCTGATCGCGTTTGGCAAGTCGCCGGATACCCCGGCGGCAGTGATCCACAACGGCACTACCGCCAGACAGCAGATGGCGGTATCCGACCTCGCCCATATCACAGAGGAGGCAGAGCGGTGCGGCATCAAGACTCCTGCCATCATCGTGGTGGGAGATGTGGTGAGGCTGTCGGAGAAGCTCCAGTGGTTTGGCAGAGGACCCCTGCACGGCAAACGCGTCCTGGTGACAGGCACCCGCTACATATCGAGGGAGCTGGAGGAGGAACTCAAACCGTTGGGAGCGGAGACGGTCACCATCAGCCTGATCGAGAGCCGCGCCATGTGGACGGAGGAGATCCGCCAGGCATTAGACCAGATCGGCCGCTATGCCTGGATGGTATTCACAAGCAGCAACGGCGTGGATTTATTCTTTGAGGTGCTTCGGGAACAGGATATCGACCTGCGCAGGCTGATGCACTTAAAGTTTGCAGTCATCGGACGAAAGACCGCGGCTGCCTTAAAAGCCCATGGTTTCTCCTGCGATTTTGTACCTGAGAACTATTCCGGGGCAGATCTGGCAAGAGAGTGGATCCCCACACTCGGCAAAGAAGAGCGGATCCTTCTGTTGCGCGCCCAGGAAGGTTCCGATGTACTTCCGGTGAAGCTGAAAGAGGCGGGCATCCCGTTTGCAGATATCCCGCTCTACACCACCTGGACAGACTGGCGGCGAAAAGAGGAGCTGAACCGGATGATCGGGCAGGTGGATTATGTGACCGTAGCCAGCAGCTCCGCCGCGCGGGCGCTCTGCAGCATGCTGGAGGATAAGGACCATATCCCGGCAAAGGTCATATCGATCGGACCCTTCACCACGAAGACAGCCCGGAAGCTGGGGCTCCCGGTATATGCGGACGCAGTGGAGTACACGGCATCGGGGATCGCCGCAGTGATCCTGGCCGATGTGGAGGATATCAGCGCCGCCCCGGAGACAACGTGATTTCACAAAAACGGAGCCACATGGTATGGCAGACTGTCGTAAAGCAGACTATTGTACAGCAGATAAAGGGGGGAAGAAGATGGCATATTTTCCAATGTTCATAAATCTGGAAGGAGAGCCGTGCCTGATCGTGGGCGGCGGCAAAATAGCCTTAAGAAAGGTCCAGGTCCTGCGTGATTTCGGCGCACAGGTCACAGTTGCCGCACCTGAGATCCTGGAGGAGATCAAAAAGGCAGACGGTGTGGTCTGTCTTTACCAGGAATACAGTGAGGAGCTGCTAAACGGTATGAAGCTGGTCGTTGCAGCCACCGCAGATGCAGGCAAGAACCGTGACATCAGCAAAAAATGCAAAGAGCTGGGCATACCCGTAAACGCAGTAGACCAGATGGAGGACTGTACCTTTATCTTCCCGTCCTACACACGCAGCCAGGATTTAGTCGCCGCCTTCTCCAGCAGCGGCAAAAGCCCCCTCATGACCCAATACTTAAAGTCACAGATCGAACCGTCCATGACATCATTCACAGGCGAACTGACCGAATACCTGGGCGGCATCCGCACCGAAGTAAAGGCAAAGGTAGAGACCGAACCTCTCCGCAAAAAAGTATACCAGCAGGTATTGGGTTACGCGATGGAACACGAAAGCCTACCTGATTCCGACGAACTTGAGCGAATGATAAAAGCAGTTACCGGTTTATAACTGGAGAATGATTCGGTTTTACCTTGCGACCGCCGGTTAGCTTGAAGCTCCAAGCCGGGCGCAGTTCAGCCCAACACATCAGCCAGGGAGAGTTTTGCAAAAGCAGGTTGCGGAGGCGTTGGAGCGCCCTCCGCAACCTGCTTTTGCAAAACTCTCCCCTTCCATTGTCTCCCCCGCGCTGAACTGCGCCTAACCCACAAATTTTATTAACGTATGTTATGGAAAAAATAAAGAATTCTTGATATACTGTTTACATGGGGCATTTTAAGAAGGAGGGATTACCAATGAAAGAAGCAATAGAACTTGTATCAGAGTTAGACCCGAATCTGAAGCTGCGCGTGATTCCGGGACATTTTTCATCTGACCGTTTTCATATGAACTATTATGTGGATATGACAGCTCTTAAGATGAAACAGCAGGAAGCTGAGATGGTGGCCCGCGCCATGTGCAAGAAATACATCAGCCGGGTACAGCTGTCCATGGGACACGGACAGCGTTACCACACCCAGTTCTCAGAGCTGGAGGCGATGCTCGCCACTAAGGCGCCGATCGATACGATCATCTGCCTGGATGGCTGTGAGGTGATCGGTGCATATGTAGCGCATGAGCTGTCAAAGATCAGTGAGGATAAGATATCCAATACACTGCAGAAGAATTTTTACGTGATCACACCGGAGTTTGACAGTACAGGCCAGATGGTGGTCCGTGACAATATCAAGCCTATGATCCAGGGAAAGAATGTCCTTCTGGTACTGGCATCTGCTATGTCGGGCAACACGATCTTAAAGAGCATCCGCTGCATCCTTTCCTACGGCGGGAAGGTGGAAGGCATCTCCGTTATCTTCGGGGCCATCGACAATATCGACGGTTATCCGGTGCATGCGGTATTCGATGCGTCAAGTCTGCCTGACTTCACCCTGTCAGACCCGGACAACTGTCCGAACTGCAAGGCGGGAGTCAAACTGGATGCGGTGGTCAACAGCTACGGATATACCGAATTGTAAAACTGAGCAGGTCATGACCGTCAGTATTTGAACTGAGCTTCGTTTTCTGCAAGGGTCCAGAGGGATTTCTCGTCTTCGATGGTAAGTCCCTCCGGACATTTTTTGACATAGCCCAGTTTTTTGATCTTGGTCATGATGCGGGAGACTGTGACCTGGTGCACGCCGAGGTATTTTGCCAGCTCCGCGTAGGTGAAAAATTTGGGGATCAGGTTCTGTTTCCGGTTGCTGTGGGCAATCTCCAGAAGCAGATAGCAGAGGCGCGCGATGGCGGACTTTTCTACCCGCCAGTGCAGGTGCACCAGCACTTCCTGATAATTGTTCGCAAGGGTCTGCATCACAAACTGGTTGAAGTCCATATCCGTGCGGAGCAGGCTGCGGAAGGTGGAGAGCGGGATCTGATAGACCGTGCACTCCGTCTTGGCGATGATGGCGAACCTGATGTCGCTGGCGGGATTCACTTTCTCTGTGATGATATGCTGGTTGAACGCGATGAGCCGGCAGGGATGAAAGTACAGATGGATGTTTTCTTCACCATCCATCGTCATGCTGGTCAGCGCACAGATCCCTTCATCAAGAAGATAGATGAAGTCTTCGCTGGGATCATCGCTGTGCTGGTAGATAAACGCCCCTTTCTGGATGTGCATCCTGCGACCTTTGCCGGTCATATATTTCCAAAAGTAATTGTCCATAGTTTCCTCGATGTTATTTTGATTAATAATTCACAACTTATTTTAACATATTTTTTAAAAATATACAAAAGATAACTCATGTTATTTTTTTAACTCCGGATTTATGATAAAATATTATCAATTGGGGCCATCCAAAAGGTCATATTTTGTAAATGATGTAAAGGAGATTATTAACTATGGGGGCTAAGACACAAAAGCAAGTTAATGTTAGTGCAAGGACGCTGATGCATTCCGCAATCGGCGTAGGTATCATGATTTTCTTCCGGTTTTTACCGCTGAACCTGCCGGAGATCACGGATATTGGCATGGAGGTGCTGGGGATCTTTATCGGCACGCTCTATTTATGGACCACGGTAGACCCGGGCTGGGCCAGCCTGATGTCCATCGCCATGCTTGGTTTTTCAAACTTTGCACCGATGCCGCAGCTTTTGCTGCAGTGTTTCGGTAATGCGACGCTGGTACAGATCTTTTTCCTGATGATCATGTCGGGCGCTCTTGTATATTACAAGATCACCGCATACATCGGAAGGTTTTTCCTGACCCGTAAGTTTTCCAACGGAAAGCCCTGGGTATTGACTTTCGTGATCTGTTCAGGCTGCTTTTTCCTGGCGGCGTTTGTTAACACGTTCACGGCGATCTTCCTGTTCTGGCCGGTACTGTACGGCATGTTCGACGAGGTGGGGTACAAAAAGGGCGATGCGCTTCCGCGTATCATGCTGACGCTGGTTGTGGTTTCCTCTCTGATCGGATTCCCGGTTGCCCCGTTCATGCAGAACGGCCTGGCGCTCTTAAGCAACTTTGCGGCGATCACCGAGAAGATGATGGGGGCGGCGGTCCAGGTAAACAATGCAGCTTACATAAGTGTTGCGATCATCATGGGTTTCTGTATGATCACCGGATGCATCCTGTTTTCCAAGTACGTGTTGAGACCGGATACCAAGAAGCTTCAGAATTTTGATGTAAGCCTGATGAACCGGAACCCGCTTCCGCCGATGTCTCTTCAGCAGAAGCTGATTGGCGGCGGTTTCGTACTGCTGGTGCTTTCCATGCTGCTTCCGAGCCTGTTCCCGACACTGCCGGGCATGGCATTCCTGGGAGCGAACAGCAACGGACTTGCGCTGTTTGCCACTGCTTTGCTGGCGGCCCTGATCGTCAAGGACAAGTCGGTACTGGATATTTCGGAAGTCCTGAAGAACAACTTTAACTGGCCGTCATACTTTATCATCGCAGCCGCGATCCTGATCGGCAGCGTGATGACCAATGAATCCACCGGTGTTTCCGCTTTCCTGAAGGTGATCTTATCGCCGATCTTCCAGGGGCTGTCACCGTTTGCATTTACGATTTTCCTGTTGGTCATGGCGGGAATCCTGACAAACCTCTGCAACAGCCTGGTTATCGGTATGATCCTGCAGCCGGTTGTTGTTACATACTGCCTGGAGACCGGAGCGGCTCCTCAGCCGATCGTAACACTGCTCATCATCTTTGTACTGCTCTCCGCGGCGATTACCCCGGCGGCTTCCCCGTTTGCGGCAATCCTGCACAGCAACAAGGAATGGGTGCCGACCAAGTATGTGTACATGTATACCATACCGTTCGTGCTGATCGAGCTGGCGATCGTGATGATCATCGGCCTGCCGCTTACCAACCTTTTAATGTAGATCACAACATGGCTTTGTACGATATAATTATGAAATAAATGAAAGGAAGGCGTATACAAATGTCTCAATATGATTTGATTATTGTGGGAGCCGGTCCTGCCGGAATGACAGCGGCCATCTACGCAGCGCGCGCCAATATGGAGGTCCTGATGCTGGATAAGCTGGCACCGGGCGGACAGATCATCAATACCAACGAGATCCAGAACTATACCGGTGTTGGCACCATTAATGGCGCAGAGCTGGCATATCAGATGTATGAGCATACCCAGCAGTTTGACAACATCCACTTCGATTACCGTACCGTAAAGGAGATCAAGGATGAGGGCGCTGTGAAGCGTGTGCTCTGCGAGGAGGATGACGCGGAGTTTACTGCAACGGCAGTGCTCCTTGCGACCGGGACCAGACCCAGATGCTTAAACGTGCCGGGGGAAGACAAGTTCCGCGGCAACGGCATCAGCTGGTGTGCGATCTGTGACGGCGCCCAGTACCGTGACCGCGACGTTGTGGTCATCGGCGGAGGCAATTCGGCTGTGGAGGAGTCCATCTTCCTGTCCGGCATCGTGAAGTCCCTTACGATCGTCACGATGTTTGACTTGACGGCGGACCCGATCGCATGCGACAAGCTGCGCGCGATGGACCATGTGAAGATCTATCCGTACCAGGATGTGCTGGAGTTTACTGGCGATACGAAGCTTGAGGGGATTCACTTTAAGTCCACCAGGACCGGTGAAGAGAATCAGGTGGCCTGCGACGGCGTGTTCGAGTATATCGGCCTCACCCCGACTACCGAGTGCTTCAAGAGCCTTGGTGTTTTAAACCAGATGGGGTATGTTGAAGTCAACGACCGTATGGAGACAAAGGTTCCAGGTATCTACGGAGCCGGGGACTGTGTTACCAAGAATCTGCGCCAGGTCATCACAGCATGTGCAGACGGTGCGATCGCGGCACAGGAAGCTTCCCATTATGTGGAGAAGCAGAAACAGTAATAAAACTTTTGCATCAAAAGATAAAACAGAAAGGGGTATTTCATCATGATCAAGGAAGTAAACAGCGAAGAATTCAAAGAGCTGGCGAAAGAAGGCACTGTGCTGGCGGACTTTTTCTCCACCACCTGCGGTCCGTGCAAGATGCTGGGCTTTGTGCTGAAGGATGTGGAAAAGGAGATTGGGGCTGATTTCACGATCCTGAAAGTGGATTTTGATCAGAATAAAGAACTGACTGCTGAGTACGGCGTTACCGGATATCCGACCCTGGTGCTTTTAAAGGACGGTAAGGAAGCTGCCCGCCTGCAGGGGCTGCAGCAGAAACCGGTTATCGTTAAGATGATCCGCGATAATCAGTAGAATACGTTGCGTGGGGCGCAGTTCAGGGGTGGGTGGCTCGCAGCGGGAAGGCCCGGATGAATGGAAGCATTCAGAGGTCGCTCTCGCTCGATGGAGCGCGTAGCGGTGCGTAAGGCGCGTGGAAGACCGCGCCTAAGCACCGACGGGCTCCGACGCCTCTGAATGCTTCCATTCATCCGGGTCTTCCCTCGGGCGGGCGTACTGGCTGGACTGCGCTGCAGGCGCGCGGAGATATGGATGGTGCGTGGGCTGGCCGGACTGTGGTTGCCGGGGATGGAAGCGCAGGATGATTTGAGATGGGATAAAAAAGTGATTGATAATGAAAGGAGAGGGTTTACATGGACAAGATTGGGTACATATATCATGAGAACCTGTTAAAACGGCAGGCGGATGCGGAGAAGGCGATGCTTGAGGAGTTTCGGGCTGGGGACTATACGCTGGAGAAACCACTGGTGAAATACAATCCGTACTTCATCAGTCCGCTGGCAGCAGTAGTGCTGTTTAGGACCGAAGAGGAGACGGCAGTTACCCTGACCGTTCTGGGCAAGACAAAAGAGGCAAACATCTATCACACCTTCCCGAAGGCGAAGGAGCATATCCTTCCGGTACTGGGATTGTACAGTGATTATGAGAATAAAGTGGAGCTTCGTCCTTACCGCGGCACTCCGTCGGTGTTTACGATCAAGACTCCGGATGTGTTTGACGGGAAGCAGGTATGCATTTCTATGGAGACCACGCCGGAATATCTGCAGGACAATGTGATCGTAGAGGCGCCTGCGGATGAGAACCTGGCAGTGGCTTTCGACTATGCAGGAGACGCCAGATGGCATTTGAACGTGCCGTGTATCTTCGATTTCAAACGGCTGAAGAACGGTCATGTGCTGATGGGAAGCGACCGTCTGATCAAGCTTCCGTACTATGTATCCGGACTTTATGAGATGGACATGGTAGGAAAGGTTTACAAGGAATTCTGTCTGCCGGGCGGATACCATCACGATCAGATCGAGATGGAAGACGGCAATATCATTTCTTTGACCGATGACTTTACCGGCGACACGGTAGAGGACCATGCAGTGCTTGTGAGCCGTGAGACCGGCGAGATCTTAAAGACATGGGATTACCGGAAGTTCTTAAAACCGGGCTGCAGCAAGTCCGGCAGCTGGAGCGACGAGGACTGGTTCCACAACAATGCGGTATGGTATGACAAGAATACCAACTCCCTGACCTTCTCAGGCCGTCATGTGGATGCGATGGTGAACATCGACTACGACAGCGGCGAGCTGAACTGGATCATCGGTGATCCGGAGGGATGGCCGGAGGAGTACAGCAAGTACTTCTTCAAACCGATCGGTGATGATTTTGAGTGGCAGTATGAGCAGCATGCCTGCCTGATCACCCCGGACGGCGATGTGATGTGCTTCGACAACCATCATTATGGTTCCAAGAATAAAGATACCTACCTTTCTGCCAAGGACAGCTATTCCAGAGGCGTCAGATACCGCATCAATACGAAGGACATGACGATCGAGCAGGTTTGGCAGTACGGCAAGGAGCGCGGAGCTGACTTCTTCTCCCCGTATATCTGCAACGTAGAGTATTATAACGAAGGCCATTACATGGTGCATTCCGGCGGTATCGCTTATTTGAACGATGAGCCGTCTGAGGCGCTGGGCGCTTTTGCAAGGCATATGCCGGGCGGACGTCTGGAGACCCACACGGTTGAAGTATGTGACGGCAAGGTGATGCTGGATCTGCATCTCCCGGCTAACTACTACCGCGGTGAGAAGACGAAGATGTATGTGGATGGAGCCAACTTAGAGCTTGGCGCAGGCGTACAGCTTGGAGCTATGGGCGTGACTCCGGAATTTGATACGGATATCCCGATGGAGAGCTGCGGTGAGCTGATGCCGGCAGAGTGCAATGCAAGGATTGAGGAGGAGGATGACAGAATAACGTTCTACTCCCGGTTTGAAAAGGGCCAGATGGTCATGCTGCTTTTGGAGGGAGAGAACGAGACACACCGTTACTTTATCTCCACCACGGCAGTGCCGCACCTGGCTATGTGCTGTGGAACCTTTATGGATTCCGACGAGCGCAACACCAGAACCTTTGTAAATAAAGCAGGGTTAAAGGGTGAGTTTGATGTCCGCGTGATCATTGATGATAAGAAATATGAGACCGGTATCAAGATTACCTGTTGATGTTAGAAAGGAGCCGATATGCCAGCATTATTTAAGAAAGTTGAACACATTATTGACCAGCAGTATGAGGCAGAACAGAAGTTTCTGGCTGAGTACAGGGCAGGGGACTATACGATCGAGAATCCATATGTGATCCTGAATCCGTATCTGACTGCACCGCTGACCGCACTGGTCATGTTCAAAGCCCCCCGGACCACCTTTGCAAAGGTGACGGTAAAGGGTAAAGAAGCTGCCGGTGACCATATGTACCGTCCCGCGACAGACGGAAGGGATATGGTGATCCCGGTATATGGACTGTATGATGATTATGCAAACCAGGTTGTGATCGAGCTGGGGACCGGTGAGACGAAGACGCTCACCATCCAGACCGATAAAGCGCCTGAGAAACTGAAAAAACCAACCCTGATCGAGACCACTCCGGAGTACATGGAAGATTTTGTGATCCTGGTCAGCCCGACGTCCCCGGCGTTTTCTGCAGCGTATGACTATGCAGGAGATGCTCGCTGGTACACCACTCTGAACCTGGCCTTCGACGCAAAGCGCCTGAAGAACGGACGTATGATCGTGGGTACCGACCGCCTGGTTGCTCCGCCGTATCATGTAACCGGACTTTATGAGATGGGTATGATCGGTAAGATCTATAAAGAGTACCGTATCCCGGGCGGATATCATCATGATGAGTGGGAGATGGAAAATGGGGATCTGCTGATCCTGACCCAGGATCTGCCGAGAGGTACCGTTGAGGATGCCTGTGTCATGGTTGACAGAAAGACCGGCGAGATCATCAAGACCTGGGATCACCAGGACGTCCTTCCGGTATATCCGGTGGGCGGTTCCGGAAGCCAGGACGCACACGACTGGTTCCACAACAACGCGGTATGGTATGACAAGAAGACCAACTCCCTGACGTTCTCCGGACGTCATCAGGATATCATCATCAACCGTGATTTTGAGACCGGGAAGCTGAACTGGATCATCGGTGATCCGGAGGGCTGGCCGGAGGATATGCAGAAGTATTTCTTCAAGCCTGTGGGCGATGGAGAGTTCGACTGGCAGTATGAGCAGCATGCCTGCATGATCCTGCCGAACGGTGATGTGATGTGCTTTGACAATGGTCACTGGCGTTCTAAAGTGAAAGAGAACTACGTTCCGGCGAAAGACAATTTCTCCCGCGGCGTTATCTATCACATTGACACGGACAATATGACGATTGAGCAGGTATGGCAGTACGGCAAGGAGCGGGGCGCGGAGTTCTTCTCTACCTACATCTGCAACTGTGAGTACTACGGAGAAGGCCATTACATGGTACATTCCGGCGGACAGGGCAAGATGCACGGCGAGACCTTAGACCGTCCGGGCGCATCGATCGCAGGTACTGAGGATGAAAAGTATCTGGAACTGAATTCCACCACCGTTGAGCTGAAAGACGATGTGAAGATGTTTGAGATGCAGATCCCGGCCAACTATTACCGTGCAGAGAAGCTCCGCCTTTACGATGAGAGCGATGTGGTGACGTTTGGCAAGGGCGAGCGCCTGGGGACCCTTGGGGTTACTGAGGAGTTCATGACCGAAGCTCCGGCAGAGCCGGCGGGCATGGTGCCGGATTCTTACAAGGCCAAATTCGCACAGGAGGCAGACCGCTTCGTATTTAAGGCAAGCTTTGAAAAGGGAACACTGGTCATGCTGAACTTAGAGGGTCAGAACGGTTCACCGGACCGCCACTATTTTGTTCCAACCACCAAGAGGCCATTCCTTGCCATGTGTGTAGGTACATTCCTGGACCATGATGAGCGGGCCGTTGAGTTCCCGGTCAGCACCGATGAGATTCCGGGGGACTACAAGGTTACACTTACGATCGATGATAAAAAATATGATACAGGGGTCGAGTTACACGTATAAATGTAATGATTCAGCCGTGTATCAGAACGGTCAGGCAGTTGCAGCATGACCTGATCAGGCTGTATACGGCTGAATGGTTATGTATTATAAATGACACAGGAGTGAAAAGGAGGAATATCACATGAGTTACAAAATAAGCTTCCAGGAGACGGACAAAATCTTTGCAAAGCTTCAGGAAGAATACGAGATCTGGGCGCCGAAGCGCCTCGCAGGCAAGGGCAGATATTCCGACACGGACATCATCCGCTATGAGAAGGTGAATTCCGTGGAGGAGATCGAGTACAAGGAGAAATCCGACTTCCCGGCAAAGGAAGTATTAAGCCCGATCACCCAGTCCCTGTTCTACTTTACCGAGGACGAGTTCCTGGAGAGCAAGGCGAGAGACAAAAAGCTGCTGATCTTCATGCGTCCCTGCGATATCAATGCACAGCATCATCAGGAGAAGATCTACCTGGGCAACGGCGGTTTTGAGGATGTTTACTATCGCCGGATGCATGACAAGGTGAAGATCGTCATGATGGAATGCGCCACCGGATGGGACACCTGCTTCTGCGTGAGCATGGGCTCCAACAAGAGCGACGACTACGCGATGGCAGTGCGTTTTGGCGAAGGCGAACTGAGCGTTGAGGTAAAGGACGAGGCATTTGCACCTCTGTTTGAAGGCGCGGCTGACTGCGATTTCAAGCCGGAGTTTGTGGAGGAGAACGAGCTGAAAGTGACCGTTCCGGAGATCCCGAACAAGGAAGTCTTAAATAAGTTAAAGACTCATCCGATGTGGAATGAGTACAACAAGCGCTGCATTTCCTGCGGGGCATGTACCGTTGCCTGCAGCACCTGTACCTGTTTTACAACCACCGATATTATCTACAACGAGAATGCCAATGTAGGTGAGAGAAAGAGAACCACCGCATCCTGCCAGGTAGCCGGATTCAGTGATATGGCAGGCGGCGCAAGCTACCGCAATACCGCGGCAGACCGTATGCGCTACAAAGTATTACATAAATTCCACGACTACAAGGCACGTTTCAAAGATTTCGATATGTGTGTAGGCTGCGGCCGCTGCATCAGCAGATGTCCGGAATTCATCTCTATCGTTGCAACTGTAGATAAGATGGCAAAAGCAATCGACGAGATTGTGGCTGAGAATAACTAGGGAAAGGTGGAAAAACAAATGGAAAATATTTTGAAGCCCACAGCAAGCAAGATTCTTGAGGTGAGAAAAGAGAGCCTCCATGAATGGACCTTTAGAGTAGAGACAGATATCAAACCGGCATATGGACAGTTCTTCCAGTTGTCCATCCCGAAGGTTGGCGAGGCACCGATCTCTGTCAGCAACTTTGGCGATGGCTGGATGGAGTTCACGATCCGTTCTGTTGGTAAAGTAACGGATGTAATCTTCACAAAGCAGGCAGGAGACACCCTGTTCATCCGCGGCGCTTATGGCAAGGGCTGGCCGGTTGAGCAGTTTAAAGACAAGCACGTGGTAGTGATCACCGGCGGAACCGGACTGGCTCCGGTTAAGAGCATGCTCAACATGTTCTATGACAACCCGGATTATACCAAGAGCGTTACCCTGATCAGTGGTTTTAAGAACGAGGAAGGCATCATCTTCCACTCCGATCTGGACCGTTGGAAAGAGAGATTTACCACCTGGTATGCTCTCGACAGGGATCAGAAAGAGGGCTGGAACACCGGTTTTGTAACCGAGTTCGTTTCCAAAGTTCCTTACTCTGAGTTTGGCGAGGACTATGCGGTTGTGATCGTTGGGCCGCCGCCAATGATGAAGTTCACCGGCATTGAGTGCGTGAAGAACGGCGTGCCGGAGGAGAAGATCTGGATGTCCTTCGAGAGAAAGATGTCCTGCGCAGTTGGTAAATGCGGACACTGCCGTATAGACGAAGTGTATGTATGTCTGGATGGCCCGGTGTTCAACTATACAGTAGCTAAAAATCTTGTCGATTAAGGAGTGGAGAGTATGAATCACGATATTGATATCAAGAAAGTTCGTATAAATTGTTATAGACAATCTAAAGTTCCGGGAGAATTCATGCTTCAGCTCCGTGTACCGGGTGCGCTGATCGAGGCGAAGCATCTGAACATGGTTGCAGAGATCTGCGACAGATGGGGCAACGGCACCTTCCATATGGGTACCAGACAGACCCTCAATATTCCGGGAATCAAGTATGAGAATATTGACGCTATTAACAAATTCATCAAGGGCTACATCCATGACATTGACACCGAGATGTGTAATGTAGATATGGAGACCATTGCAGGTGAGAAGGCGGAGTACGATCCGGAGAAGGGTTATCCGACCATCGGAGCCAGAAACATCATGTCCTGTATCGGTAATGCACACTGCATCAAGGGCAACATCAACACCTATGAGCTGGCAAGAAAGATCGAGAAGCTGATCTTCCCGTCCCACTACCATATCAAGGTTGCTGTTGCAGGCTGCCCGAACGACTGTGTTAAGGCTAACTTCAACGATTTTGGTGTTATGGGTATCAACAAGCAGGTTTACGAGATCGACCGCTGTATCGGCTGCGGCTGCTGCGTAGAGGCATGTGAGCATCATGCAACCGGCGTACTGACCCTGA
The DNA here is from genome assembly GCF_040719375.1 of Clostridium sp. AN503. Taxonomy (NCBI): domain Bacteria; kingdom Bacillati; phylum Bacillota; class Clostridia; order Eubacteriales; family Clostridiaceae; genus Clostridium; species Clostridium sp. AN503. Next base: position 228,715 of record NZ_JBFDTP010000002.1, read on the forward strand.
ATGCCAACGGCAAGATCGACAAGGATACCTGCTGCTGCGTAGGCTGCGGCGAGTGTTCCTTAGTCTGCCCGACCGGCGCCTGGAGCAGAGGCAAGAAGCTGTACCGCGTAACTCTGGGCGGACGTACCGGCAAGCAGAATCCGCGTGCAGGCAAGCTGTTCCTCAACTGGGTAACTGAGGATGTTGTGCTTGGCATGTTTGCCAACTGGCAGAAGTTCTCCGCATGGGCTCTGGACTACAAGCCGGAGTACTTACATGGCGGACATCTGATCGACCGTGTGGGCTACAAGGCATTCGTTAAGCAGATCTTCGAGGGCGTTGAGTTCAACCCGGAAGCAAAGATGGCAGACGACATCTACTGGGCAGAGAACGAGCAGAGAGGCAATATGCACGTTATGCCGCTGTCCCAGCATAAGCATGCTGGTCCGCAGGAGGCTGCGAAATAAGATTTCAGGACAATTGTAATATAGAAACAGGGTGTGTCAGATTGCTGCAATATCAATTGCAGGTAATGGGGCATGCCCTGTTTTCTTTTGGACTTTCTTCCTGTTATAGAAAATTTATTGGACAGTAGTTGTTTCCAATGGTAGAATAGTAGACAGTGGATCAAATTAAAGTTTGGGGGATAACATGAAGTTACCGGAGAAACATCCATTGGAGAATGCCCGGAGCTATGCGCTGCGGGTACTGCTGGACAATATCATCAATCTTGAACTGGCCCCGGGAAGTGCGGTCAGTGAGAAAGAACTGTCACTTCAGATGAATCTTTCCAGGACTCCTGTACGTGAAGCGCTGATTGAACTTAGCAAGCTGAAACTGGTAGAGATCCTGCCGCAGAGAGGCAGCTATATTACCAAGATTGATTATAATCTGATCGAGGAGACCCGCTTTATGCGCATGGTCCTTGAGAATGCTGTGGTGGAGCTGGCCTGTTCGCAGGGCATGGAGGAGCAGTACCTGGAGAGCATGAAGGAGAATCTGGTGCAGCAGCAGGTTCATTTGATGTCTACGGATAATGCGTTGCTGCTGAAGCTGGACAATGATTTTCACAGGATCATCTTCCAATCGGTCAACAAGATGGGGATCTATGAAGTGATCCGACAGCAGATGGTACATGCCGACCGGCTTCGTTCCTTGACGATCAAGCTTATTCAGAATGAGATCGTGACGAATGATCACGAGAATATATTTTATGCCCTTAAGCGGCGTGACGGAGAATTGGCGAAGATGATCATGACCCGCCATCTGACCCGCTATGAGGATGAGAAAAGCGAAGTGTACCGGAATTATCCGGACTATTTTGTAACGGATTGATGAAATATGTAAAATGCTCTGCAGTGTAAGTTGCTGCAGAGCATTTTATTTGGAACTCCTTTAATCCATGGTTACAACGACTTTCATATAGCTGCCCGGATTTTTATCAATATCACGGACGGTCTCCGGAGCTTCCTCCAGGGAGATGGTCTTTGTAAGAAGCTTGAGGATATCGATTTTTTTGTTGTAGATCAGGTCGATAGCCTCCTCGAATTCCCCGGCGCTTGTACGCGCACCCCGGATATCTACCTCCTTGCGGGTGATCGCATCGGTGGGCAGCGGTGTTTCTGTCTTGGGCCAGCCGGTCAGCGTGATGCGTCCTGCATGGCTTGCCAGATCGAGGGTTGAGCGGATCGCGGAGTTGGCTCCGCTGCACTCCATTACCTGTTGTGCCATAACGCCTCCGGTGATCTCACGGACGCGGGCGACAGGATCTTCTGCACCGGAATGGATGGTGTATTCAATGCCCAGGCTTTTGGCGAAATCAAGACGCTCCGGTACCAGGTCAATGAGGATCGCATGTGCGCCGTAGGCTTGCGCGATCATACCGGCTAACAGGCCGATCGGGCCGGCTCCAATGATGGCGCAATATTCCCCTCCTGTTAAGCTGCCCCGGTGGATGCCGTGGAGAGATATGGTCAGCGGCTCTGCCATGGAAGCGGAAACCCAGTCCATATCATCCGGCATTTTGATCAGCATTTCCTCGGGGTGGGTGAAATACTCCGCCATGCCGCCGTCTACGTGAACGCCAAGAACGTGAAGATCCGTACAGCAGTTGGTGCGTCCGATCCCGCAGGCATAGCAGTGGCCGCAGTACAGATAGGGATCTACAATGACCTTATCGCCGGCTTTTAAGCCCTTTGGATTGTTTTCTGAAATTTCCTCCACAATCCCCGCAAGTTCATGGCCGATGATGCGGGGATAGGATACCAGCGTGTTCGTGCCGCGGAAGGCTCCAATGTCGCTTCCGCAGATGCCTGCGGAACAGATCCGTATAAGTGCCTCGCCGGGTTTTGGAACTGGTTTTGGAAGCTCGATACAGGAAACTTCTCCCGGTTTTGATAAATTGATTGCTTTCATAATAAACCTCCTTATTCAAATGTAAGTACAATTTTGCGGATGGACGGGTCATGGCTGTCAACAAAGTCAAATGCCTTCTGCGCGTCAGCCAGCGGAAAGGTGTGAGAGATGGAGCCTGACAGGTCTAACCTGCCTTCGCAGATCAGCTCGATCGCACGCCCAAACATCTGATTCTGCAGCCGGGAACCGCGCACATCCAGTTCTTTGGATGTGATCAGAAACTGATTTATTTCTGTGGGTGCCGTGGAAAAACCCATAGTCATGACCCTTCCCGCATTTCCGGTGATCTTTAAAAGGCTCATAAGGGAATCTTTGGTGCAGGCGGCATCGATGGATACGGTTGCGCCATGGCCGCCGGTATACTCTTTGATCTTTGCATCCAAATCCTCCTTCAGTACATTGATGGTGTGTTTTGCACCGTTTTGCTTAGCGGCTTCCAGCTTGTCATCCAGGATGTCGGTCACTATGATATGGTCGCACATCAGGCGGGCGATCTTTAAAATGGAACTGCCCAGAGCGCCTGCGCCGTAGATCACCAGCATATCATCTCTGCTCAGCTCTGCGCGGGTGCAGGACTGGATGCCTATGGTGGTCGGTTCGATCATAACGGCGTCTTCATCTGATATATTGCCGGGAAGGACGTAGCAGTCTGATTCGGGAACAGCAATATATTCCTGATAGCCTCCGTCGATATGTACGCCCCGTACGGCAAGGCGATCACATACGTTGCCGCGGCCGATGCTGCAGGGGTAACAGTGTCCGCAGCTTGTGACCTGATTGACGATGACTCGGTCGCCTTTCTTTAAATGATGTACATTGCTGCCCACATCAGCGACCCGTCCAACCATCTCGTGCCCGATGATCCGCGGGTAGGTGGCGGCAGCATTCGTTCCGTGATAGATGCCGACGTCAGAACCGCAGATCCCGGCCGCTGTCATTTTAATGAGCACATTGTTGCGGGAATCTATGACTGGTATCTTCGCGTCGAGCACCTTTATCACTCCTGGTGCAAAAACTTGTACAGCTTTCATGTCGATTTCACTCCTTGATTTGTTGAAAATTTACTAAATGCTACAGAACTACCATACCAGTATCCTAGTGATTTGGCTTTGAAATGTCAAGCAAATGTTGCGACGAAACGAAAAAATGTGAGATATACACAAAATTTTGGTGTAAATTTATGAAAAATTACAGATTGATAAAATTTAACTTTTATACTACCATACTAGTAGCGAGCGAAATGCTTTCGATGTGATGTTGTAAAACTATTTTAAGAGAAACGAGGAGGATCATGTGATGAGAAAGATCAAAAAACTGGCAGCACTTGGAATCGCCGCAGCGCTTACAGCAGGAACCCTGGCGGGCTGCGGAGGCGGTAAAGCGGCAGAAACCAGGGCTGAGGCCGCAGCTCCGGCAGGCGGAAATGGGGCGGCTCCCGCAGAGAACAGCGGAGAAAAGATAGAACTTGTTGTCGGGCATATCAATGCGGAGGACCACACCTGGCATCAGATGGCGCTGAAGTTTAAAGAACTGGTTGAAGAGAGATCCGGCGGACAGGTGACAGTGACCATTTATCCCAACTCCCAGTTGGGAACTGAGATTGAGACTATTCAGTCAGCCATCGCAGGCAGAGGGGATTGTGATATCGTATTTACAGGAGAGTCCATGCAGACCTACGCGGAGGAGCTGGGCATCATCGGTATGCCTTATGCGATCACCAGCGATGAGCATATGAAGGCAGTTCTGGAAGGGGATGTGGGAAAAGAGCTGGATGAGCTGATGCTGAAAGCAGGGCTGAGAAATCTTGGGGCGGTCACCCGCGGACCCCGTAACATTACTTCTAATAAGGTGATCAAAAGCCCGGCTGATCTACAGGGGTTTATCATCCGTACACCGGAATCCAAGATGACGATGGCTGCGTTTGAGGCCATGGGTGCCAAGCCGACGCCTATGGCATTTTCAGAGATTTTTACTTCTCTGCAGCAGGGGGTCATCCACGGGCAGGAGAATCCGTTAGCTAACATTTATGATGCATCCCTGTACGAGGTTCAGGACTATGTGATCTCTACGGAGCATCTGAGAGCGTGGGTATATTTTGCGATTTCTGAGGCAAGGTTTAGTTCTTTCCCGGCGGACATCCAGACACTTATTTCTGAGGCAGCAACTGAAGCGATCGCATATGAACATGAATTGTTCCTTGAAAACGAGGCTGAGCTTCGCAGCAGGTTAGAAGAGAAGGGAATGGAATTTATCGAGGTGGATCAGGCGCCGTTTAAGGAAAAAGCAGTTGCAGGAGTACTTGCGGTACTGTCTGACAAACAGAAGGCGATCTACGACAAGATCGCGGCAGCAGACCCGGCAGCAAATTGACTGAGTTGACAAACGGACGGGTGTCGGCAAACCATTCGTGGAATGCCGGCACTTTTCCGGATTATGGAGGCAGAGATGAAGAAAATAATTTATGGCTATAAAATGCTTATGACCTATCTGGGAATCCTGGGACTGGCGGGATTTATCGCCTGCGTACTGATCCAGGTCATAAGCCGGACATTTCTCCCGACAGCTCCCAACTGGACGGAGGAGGGCGCCCGCTTCCTGTTTATCTATATGGTAGCGTTTGCGGGGAATGCGGCTGTGATATCGGATGAGTATGTCGGTGTGGATCTGCTGCTTGAAGCGCTGCCGGCATCGGCCTGTAAGGGCATCCGTCTGGTCACACAGCTTGCGCTTTGCGCATTTTCTGCATTTGTATTTTATAATTGTGTCATTGGACCTGACGGTCTCCTGGCTGTGACGCCGCCGGCTATGGTTTCGACGGCGCTGGAACTTCCGATGAAAAATATTTACTTTGCACTTGTGATCCTGTTCGGATGCTATGTGATCAGTTATCTGTTCCGCATTTATCTGATGTTTACGAAGAAAGAGGAGGTGTAGAGACATGGTGGCGCTGTTGTTTATTACGTTTGTTATCTGCCTGGCGCTGGGAGTGCCGGTGGCGTTCAGCCTTGGGATCTCCTCGCTGGTGTATTTTATTGGGGAAAATATGTCCCTCTACATGTTTGCGCAGAGATTTTTTGCAGGATTGAATTCCTTTACGCTGCTTTGTATACCAGGATTTGTTTTTGCGGGGAGCCTGATGAACCAGGGCGGCATCACAGAACGGCTGATCGGGTTCTGCAATAAGATCGTAGGCCATATCACCGGAGGCCTTGCGATCGCCAATGTGGGGGCGTCCATGCTGTTTGCGGGGATCTCGGGAACGGCTCTGGCCGATACGGTCAGTGTCGGCGGCGTTTTGATCCCGGCCATGAAAAAAGAAGGCTATGACGCTGATTTCTCCTGTGCAGTTACGGCGGCATCCTCCTGCATTGGACCTATCATTCCACCGTCCGTGCCGATGATCATGGCGGCGACCATGACCAGCCTTTCTGTATCCAAGATGTTTATAGCAGGCATGGTTCCCGGTGTTTTAATGGGAGTAGGCATGATCGCAGTGTCCTACATCATCTCGAAAAAGCGCAATTATCCGAAAGCGGAGCGCCGTTCCAGCCTGAAGGAGATCCTGGTTTCGGCAAAAGAATCTTTCTTTGCGATCATGATGACGGTCATTATCCTGCTGGGGATCATCGGAGGCATGGTAACGCCCACTGAGGCATCGATCATTGCGGTGGTTTATGGAATCCTGGTTGGATTTTTTGTCTATAAGGAGTTGACGGTCAAACGCCTGATCGAGAGCATGAAAAGTACCGTGGTTTCCAGCGCGGCTATCATGGTGTTAGTGGGGCTTGCCAACGTATTTGCCTACATATTGACGAAAGAACAGATCCCTCAGATGGTGGCAGATATGATGCTTTCCATGACGACCAATAAATATATCATCCTGTTGATGGTAAACCTGCTGTTGATCTTTGTGGGTATGTTCATGGAGACGATCGCAGCGATCCTGATCCTGTTCCCGGTGCTCCTCAATCTGGTCGTGGCGGTTGGCGTCGATCCGATCCAGTTCGGCGTCATCTGTGTGCTCAATCTGGTTTTGGGGCTTTGTACCCCGCCGGTAGGCGTGTGCCTGTTTGCAGCTACCAATATTGGGGAGACAAAGCTTACGGGGGTGATCAAAGAATTGACACCCTATCTTATCAGTAACTTTACGGTATTGCTGCTGGTGACCTATGTGCCGTTTTTGACTACGGGAATCGCAAACCTGATCATGGGGGCGTAGTTTCAGTTTATCATGAAATGAAAAGAGAATACGTCTGTAAGCTCGGTATGGCTTACAGACGTATTTTTGTTTTTGGGGTAAGGATTTTTTTGCACCCTTTTCAGTGAAATCAGAGATTTGTCACCGTCCGCTTTTTCCAATATACTAAAATCATCAAAACTTAATGCATTAGGGAAATGGAGAGGAGAAGCTGTATGAAGAATATTTTGCTTGCCTGCGGTGCAGGCGCTTCCAGCGGATTTATCGCGCAGAAGATGAGGAAAGCCGCACAGAAACAGGGGCTGGAGATCAGCATCCGGGCGGTCAGCGACACGGAGATCATGGAGAACATCGACGGGGTGGGCGTACTGCTCATCGGCCCTCATCTCAAGCATAAATTTGCGGAGATCGAGGAGGAAGTCGGAGGCTTTGGCGTAAAAGCGGCAATCATTGACCGGAAATTTTACGCGACACTGGATGGGGAATCGGTGCTTAAACTGGCGCTGGGGTTGATGGAATAGGAGGAACGGTATGGAAAAGTTTATGAACTGGATGGGCGATGTGGTTGCCCCGAAGATGGAGGAGCTGACGGGAAATGCGTGGCTCTCCGCGATGCAGAAAGCGATCATTAAGACACTGCCTATGGTACTGGTAGGCTCTCTGATCACCATTTACAACGTTCTCAGGAACTTTATCCCGGCGCTGCCGGTGCTCACGGCATTGAGGGATTATACCTTTGGGCTGATCTCGCTGTTCATGGTATTTTTGATCCCCTACTATGTGCTGGAATTAAAAAAGAACAACAAGATGAAGCTGATCGCCGGGTTCACCGGAGTAGCCTTATTCATGATCCTGGTTAATCCGGAGATCACCGATGGGGGATATGTATACCAGTTCTCGGCCTTTGGCGCAGGCGGCATGTTTGTTGCGATCGTGGCCGGTCTGTTTACGGCGTTTATCATGAACCTGTATGCAAAGTTTACATTTTTCAAAGAGGATTCTGTGATCCCGGACTTTGTGAAAGAGTGGTTTGACTCCATGCTTCCGATCGCCACGGTGGTGCTGATCGGCTGGCTGGTGGTGATCCAGCTTCACTTTGACATGTACGCGTTTATCGTGAATTTCTTTTCACCGTTAAACAATATTGCCCAGTCCCTGCCGGGCATGATCCTGCTGTATCTGATCCCCACGATCCTGTATTCCATGGGTATCAGCGGATGGGTGTTCCAGCCGATCTTAAACCCGATCGCTCTGGTGGCGATCACGGCCAATGCGGACGCGCTGGCGGCTGGTTTGAGCGCTTCCCAGCCATTTACCAACGAGGCTGTCTATGCATGGCTGAGCCTGGGCGGGCGGGGCGCAACACTGCCTTTGTCCATTATGCTTTTGTTCGCTGCATCGAAACAGCTTAAGGCGCTGGGGAAAGCGTCGATCGTCCCGAGCCTCTTAAATATCAATGAGCCGGTGGTGTTCGGCTGTGTGGCCTGGAATCCGCTTTTGATGATTCCGATGTGGATCACGGCGATCGTGCTTCCGGTCATTACCTGGTTGGCGCAGGTAACTGGACTGGTGGCGATCCCGGTGGAGGTGTTTAACATGTGGTACTGCCCGGTGTTCATCAGTTCCTGGCTGGTGAACCACAGCCTGTCCGGGCTGGTGCTGACTGTGATCAACCTGGCAGTTGCAACGGCGATCTTCTTCCCGTTCTTCAAGATCTATGACAGGCAGCAGCTTAAGCTGGAGCAGGAAGAAGCAGAGTGACAATTGAGTGATTATGAGGGAAAATAAGGAGTTTTCTATGTGTGAGACGATGAGCAGCTATGAGGAAGAAAGAGAGAAAATGGCGACAGTAGCCATGCAGATCGTGATCCATGCCGGGGATGCCAGGAATCTGATCATGGAGGCCCTTGACTGCGCCGCAGAGGGGCAGTATGACCGGGGGGAGGGCGCGCTTAAGGAGGCTCAGGAGGAGCTGCGGCAGGCGCATATTTTCCAGACGGAGATCGTCCAGTCGGAAGCGGCAGGGAAGAAATATGAGTATTCCCTTTTGTTTACCCATGCCCAGGATACGGTGATGACGATCTGTACGGAGATGAATCTGGCTAAAAAGATGATCGCCATGTATAAAAGATTGGATGGGCGCATAAAAGCGCTGGAAGGAGGGGCCGGGGAAACGGATGTGGCTGGAGAAAAAGATACGGCTGGGAGGCAGGTATGATGAAAGTACAGCGGGGATTCCCGAAGGATTTTCTGTGGGGAGGCGCGATCGCGGCAAACCAGGCGGACGGGGGATTCGGGGAGGGCGGCAAGGGTATGTCCATTGCCGACTTCCACCCCTACCGGGATATTAAGAATCGTGATGACCGGAAAGAGGACAGCACGATCCGAAACGATGAGAGCGCCCTTGTGACGGAGCCGGGGCTTTACTATCCGAAGCGTCACGGGATTGACTTCTACCATCGGTTTGAGGAGGATTTAGGGCTTATGGAGGAGATGGGGCTTAAGGCCTTCCGCACTTCCTTCGACTGGAGCCGCATTTATCCCAATGGGGACGATGAGGAGCCTGACCAGGAAGGGCTGGAATACTATGACAGGTTGATCGCTTCCATAAAAAAACATGGTATGGAACCGTTTATGACCCTATCCCACTATGAAATGCCGGTGAACCTGGCGGTTAAATACGGCGGATGGATGAACCGGAGGCTGGTGGAGTTTTTCAGCCGGTACTGTGAGACGTTGTTTGAGCGGTACCATGATCAGGTCCGCTACTGGATCGTGTTCAACCAGATCAACCTGACGACGTTCAACTCTCTTGGCATACTGGGGAACCGGGCGGAGGATATGATGCAGGCGGAATACCAGGGGATCCATCACCAGTTTCTGGCCTGCGCCAGGGCGAAGGAGCTGGCAGGCAGATATCAGGGTGAGATTCTGGTGGGGACCATGCTCAGCGACAAGCTGGCATACCCGGCTACCTGCCGCCCGGAGGATATGCTTTTTAATACCCGGAAGAACCAGATGCAGTATTTTTTCCCGGATGTGCAGCTTCGGGGATATTACCCGGGCTATGCGGCAAGGTTTTTTGAAGATAACGGGATCAGGCTGGAGATCAGTGGGGCGGATGAACGGCTGTTGCAGGAAAATACGATGGATTTTCTCTCCACCAGCTATTACTATACAAAGATCAATGACGTATCTAAAAACACTTATGCGCCCATGGACAAATCCTCCAACCCATATCTGGGAAAGACCCAGTGGGGGTGGGAGATCGATCCTGTGGGGCTTCGGGTGAACTTAAATAACTACGCGGACCGCTATCCGGGCGTACCGATCTATATCACGGAAAATGGATGCGGGGCGGTGGATAAGCTGGAGCTGGACGGGACGGTTCATGATCCTTACCGGACCGAATATCTGAAAGAACACGTGATCCAGATGCGGGAAGCCATTGCGGACGGTGTGCCGTTAAAAGGCTATCTGATGTGGACGCCGATCGACATTGTCAGCTGTTCCTCCGCGGAGATGAAGAAACGGTACGGCCTGATCTACGTGGATCAGGACGATGAAGGCCGGGGCAGCGGGAAACGGTACCGCAAAGACAGCTTTTACTGGTATAAACAGGTGATCTCGTCAAATGGGGAGATCCTGTGATAGTGAAAGCGGTGTGAGAGCATTGTAAAATATGTCAGTAAAAAACTGGGAGTGGCAGATATATGAACAGGCAAAGAAGAAAGGCAGTTTTCTGTGCGGCAGCAGCGGGCAGTATGTGGGGAACCATCGGGCTGTTCGTCAACCTGGCGGGCCGTTATGGCATCCGCTCCCTGGAGCTGACTGTAGTGCGGATGGTGATCGCCGCCGCGGCCCTTGGAGTGTGGCTGCTGGCTGCCGACAGGAAGCTGCTTCAGATCAGGGCGTCTGATGTTCCGTGGTTTGCTGTTGCGGGAATCCTGTGCCTGCTGCTTTTTAATGTGAGCTACGGGATCGCTATCGAAAAGTCCTCCATGGCTGCTGCGGCTGTCCTTCTGTACACGTCGCCTGTGTTTGTGACGGTGATCGCGGTCCCGGTGTTTGGGGAACGGATCACCAGGCGAAAGCTGGCGGCGGTTTTGCTCGCTGTCACGGGCTGTGCCTTTGTATCGGGGATCATGTCTGGAACTGTGATGTTTCCGGCAGACGCCTTTTTCTGGGGCATCCTGGCGGCATTTGGCTACGCCATGTACAGCATTACGGCGGGGGCGCTGCTGAAACGGTACCATCCTCTGACGGTTCTGTTTTACGCATTTTTATCGGCGGCGGTTGCGGGATGTGTGCTTGCGGATATGGGACTGGTAGTGTATAGTATTACTCAAAAGCCTCAGGTGGTACCAATTTTGGCAGCAGCGGCGTGTGTCTGCAATATTTTTTCTTATTTGCTGTATAATACGGCCCTGAAATCCATGGAACCGGGCAGTGTGGCGGTCATCGCGTCGGTAGAACCGGCTGCTGCGGCCATACTGGGAGCGGTTGTGCTGGGGGAACGGATAGGATTTTTCGGCGCGGCGGGGATCGGGTGCATCCTGGCGGCGATCGTGGTGTTAAACGGACAGGCGGGGAGAAGGAAATATGAGAGAAAAGCATCTGGCGCTTATCAGGATCCTTGTGGATCAGGAGGGGTGGATGACAGCGAAACAACTGTCCCTCCAGCTTCACATTTCGGAGCGCAGTGTGAAAAATTACATAGGGGAAATTAATTATTTTGAGAACAGCCTGATCGAAGGCTCCAGGAAAGGCTACTGGATCAAACGGGAGCGGGGGAGGGAGCTGCTTGGGCGGCAGCAGGGCAGCCTGCCGGAAACGCCCGGCGAGCGGGTCAACTATATGATCGCCCAGCTTCTCACCAGCGACAGTGAGCATGGGGGAGGGATCGATCTCTATGATATCAGCGAGGAGATCTTCGTAAGCTACGAGACTCTTAAAAAGGACATGGTCAGGGTGCGGAAGAAGCTGAAGGAATACGGGCTTTATGCCAATGTCTCAGGTCCGGAGGTGACGTTAGAGGGGAGGGAGCTTGACAAGCGCCGTCTCTTAAGCGGCATTCTCTATGAGGAATTTAACAAGAATATCATGAGCCTGGATATGGTGCAGAAGGCATTTCCTGATTACGATATGGAGCTTTTGCGGGATATCGTCCTGACGGAATGCAAGCGGTATCACTATTTTGTCAATGATTATGCCATGGTGAACCTGATCCTGGATCTTGTGATCAGTATGGACCGGATACGGAAAAACTGCACGTTCCGCACCCACACGGCCCAGAGGCATCAGTACGGCATCCGGGAGACGGAGCTTTCCGGGAGGATCGCGGACCGGATTGAGGCGGTTTTTGCAGTGCGGTTTACGGAGCTTGAGATGGAGGAGCTGACGGCCCTTTTGATCAGCCATCTGATGAAGGTGGATTATGATACCTTGAACCGCGAGAATATCCAGGACTTTATCGGGCCGGAATGCGCGGATATTGTGGGGAAGATCCTGGAATATTTAAATGAGAATTATTTTATTGATACGGAAAATGATGAGTTTGTAGTGAAATTTTCCGTCCACATCCATAATCTGCTGCGGCGTCTGGAACATGAATACACCACCAAAAACCCGCTGACGGAGCATATCAAAAACTCCTGCCCGCTGATCTTTGAGTGTGCCGTGGGCGTGGCCAACTGTTTGAGCCAGATGACCGGCTACCGGGTGGACGAGGATGAGATCGCCTATATCGCCCTGCACATCGGCGGGAACCTGGAGACCTGGGAAAAGCAGAAGGATAAGCTGGGCTGTATCCTTTTGTCTCCCCAGTATTACGATCTGGCGGATATTATGATGGAGAAGCTGGAGGGGAGTTTTTCTGACGACCTGGTGGTAAAGACGGTGATCACCAAGCCGTCGGAGCTTAAGTCAGTCCGCCGGGAGGAACTGGTCATCTCAACCATTGCGCTTGAGCCGGAGGATGGACAGCAGGTGGTACAGGTCAATCCCTTCCTCCATGAACGGGATCTTGCGGCGATCCGAAAGAAGATCGCAGAGCTGAAGCAGGCAGGGAAGCGGAGACGTCTGCGGGAGATGCTCCTTCAGATCACATCCCCGGAGCTGTTCTGCAAAAATGGGGATATGAGTGACCGGAAGCAGGCGCTTTCCCATATGGTAGGCGCCCTGGAGGCGCAGGGATATGTGGGGGAGGGCTTTATGGCTGAGGTGGAGGACCGGGAAGCGCATTCTTCTACGGCCTTTGGCAGGCTGGCGGTGCCCCATTCCCTGAAAATGGAGGCCAGCCGGACCGGCATGTATATCCTGCTGAGCGACAAGCCGATCACCTGGGGGGAGCATATGGTGAACGTGGTGCTGCTGTTTGCCATCAACCGGCAGGACCGGGAGCTGTTCCACGAGATCTTCGACAATCTGATCGTGCTGCTTTTAGAATACCAGAGTCTGGAAAAGGTGCTTGGAAGCGGCAGCTATGCGGAGTTTATTGAGTCAATATTAGAATGTGAGCCGATATAAACGGCAAGGGGGAGATTGCCATGAGGATATACCGGTATGTGATCATGAATCCGGAAGGACTCCACGCAAGGCTCGCCGTGGAACTGGCAAAGATCTGCCGTGACGCGGAGAGCCGGATCGAAGTGTCCTGCGGTAAAAGGAAGGCCAACGGGAAGGAAGTATTCACGGTGATGAACCTGTATGCGGTCAAGGGGGATGAGCTTGAATTTCTGGTGGAGGGCGGTGACGAGGAGGAGATATTGCGGTTGATCGAGGAGTTTTGTGTTTTGCAGCTATAGGGGAAAAGCAGAATAGAAACACCGGTCGGACGAGCATAACAGGCAGATATTCAGAGATAATTGCTACTCTGGATATCTGCCTGTTATGTTTCAAAAGAAAGTTATTCTTTTTTGTAAGGTTTGAAATATTCCTGCACAAAATCACGGAACAATCCGGCCGCTGGGGAAAAGTATCCCCGGCTTCTCCAGGACAGGTTGATGTAACGCTTGCACTGGGGGGATTCAATCGGGATCAGTACCAGGTTTTCCGTCTCCATCCCCTGCCAGGTGATGGAGGGGATAAAGGAAATACCGATACCGGCACGGATCAATTCCCGCACTGTTTCCGGGCTGTCGCTTTCCAGGACGACGGAAGGCTCAAAACCTGCAATACGGCAATACGTATCGGTGATCGTCCTAAGGCTTTTTCCACGCTGCAGGCAGATGAATTCCTCATGAGCGACTTCACTTAACTGCAGGGAAGAACGATGCGCAAGAGGGTTGGATTCGGGCAGCGCCAGAAAGATATCCTCGGCGAACAGGGTCACGGAGTATTCACTGTCACTGGGCTGCATGGAAGAATAAAGGGTCAGGTCGCATTCTTTAGAAGGGTCTTTGTGCAGGTTTTCCTGGATGATCTGGAGCCGGACGGCCGGATGCGCCTTTTTAAAGGCCATGACCAGACCTGGAAGCAGCTTTGAGGCAGAGTACAGCGACAGGCTGACCGTCTGGCTTTTTTCATCAGAAGCTTCTTCCAGCTCCCGCTCTATGTCTTTGATCTCCTGAAATATCTGGTCTGTATGCTTCAGAACAATCTTTCCATAATCATTCAATATAATATTTTTCCCGGACCGTTCAAAAAGCGGTACGCCTAGTTCCTGCTCCAGCCGTGCGATGGTGCGGCTCAAGGAAGGCTGCGCCACATGGAGTTCTTCTGCGGCGCGGGTGATATGCTGCAATTCTGCGATTTTCTTAAATTGACTGAGTGCATGTAAATCCATAGTCCACCTTCTGATCATAACAATTTTGATATTAATATGTAACAAAGTATATATTGGACGGTATAAAAAGTCAATGATAAGATTTTATTAAAAGTACAGGGAGATGATGCTCCCGGGAGAATGGCAGGAGGTGGGGGTATGTTGGCAGGACAGATGATCAGCCTTGGTGATTCCTTTATTATTTCCCTGACAGGGATCATGGTTGTCATGCTGGAACTGGCGTTTCTGGCGGTGTTTATCCAGGTGATGTCAAAAGCTCTGAATGCAGTTGTAAAAAGAAAAGAGGCATTGGCGGCAGCTGCAGTGCCGGCCGTATCATCGGAAGAAGAGGATGAATTGGCGGTGATCATGGTGACGGTCCTGGAAGAGACGGGGCTGCCGGCGGAGAATGTGGTTTTCCGGTCAGTCACGCGGGTGCAGTGACAGGTGCAGTGACGTGAGATGGAGCCTGGGCGGACATTAGGGAGCGGGATTGGAATCAGAAAAAGGAATCTATGTATGAGAATTATGGTAAGGAGGAAGAGAAGATGAAATATACGGTAAAACTGAATCAGAAAGTCTATGAGGTGGAGATAGAGCGGGCGGGAGGCCATGCAACCTCGGAAGCGGCATCAATATCAGCAACACCACCCGCAACATCGGTTGAGGCCGCGGCCCCATCATTCGCTAAGCCCACATCCGCCCCCGCCCCATCATCCGGCGGTGCAGGGATCCAGGTGGAATGCCCGATGCCGGGCAAAGTGCTTTCCATCGCTGCATCCGTCGGGCAGACGGTAAGGGCAGGGGAATGCCTGTTGGTCATTGAGGCGATGAAGATGGAAAATGAGATCGTGGCGCCACAGGGCGGGACCGTTAAGCAGATCCTGGTATCCCAGGGGACGGCGGTAGACACGGGAGATGTTCTGGCAGTACTGATATAAGGGAAGCGGGAGGAAGCAGATATGAATATTGTTGACGTACTGGTTAATACGCTGCAAAGCTCCGGGTTTGCAGCTCTGACCGCCAGGCAGGGGATCATGCTTTTGGTCTCCTTTGTGCTTCTGTATCTGGCGATCGCAAAAAAGTTTGAGCCGCTGTTGCTTCTGCCGATCGCTTTCGGTATGATGCTGGCAAATCTTCCTCTTGCTGGATTAATGTATGACGCAGCGGAGGCGCCCCAGGCGGCTCTTCAGGCAGCCATGAAGGGCGGTTCCCAGGCGGAGGTCCAGACGGCCTTAGCGGAACTGGCGTCGGTCCACTGGTATGATTCGGGGGTGCTGAGGATCCTCTATATGGGAGTAAAGAGCGGGGTATTTCCCTGTCTGATCTTCATGGCGGTAGGGGCGATGACAGATTTTGGGCCGCTGTTGGCAAACCCGGTGAGCCTTCTTTTGGGGGCGGCGGCGCAGTTGGGGATCTATGTGGCGTTTATGATCGCAATTGCGCTTGGGATCTTCACGCCGCAGCAGGCGGCATCCATCGCCATCATAGGCGGGGCCGACGGGCCGACAGCGATCTTTCTTACCACGCGTCTGGCTCCGGAGCTGCTTGGGCCGATCGCGGTTGCCGCATACTCCTATATGGCGCTGATCCCGCTGATCCAGCCGCCGATCATGCGCCTTCTGACCACCAAAAAGGAGCGGCAGGTGAAGATGCAGCAGCTTAGAAAAGTATCAAAAGCAGAAAAAATTGTATTTCCCATTGCAGTTACGGCGTTCTGCGTGTTGATGCTGCCGTCGGTGGCTCCTCTGATCGGAATGCTGATGCTGGGCAATCTGTTTCGGGAGAGCGGCGTGACGGACCGGCTGAGTGATACGGCCCAGAATGCACTGAGTAATATTGTTACGATCATGATCGGGGTCACGGTAGGGGCAACCACAAACGGAGAGCAGTTTTTGCAGGTGCAGACGCTTGCGATCGTGGCGTTGGGACTGGCAGCGTTTGCATTTTCCACGGCAGGCGGCGTGCTGTTGGGAAAACTGATGTATTATCTCACCGGAGGAAAGATCAATCCGCTGATCGGTTCGGCGGGAGTTTCCGCAGTTCCCATGGCGGCCCGGGTGTCACAGGTGGAGGGAAGGAAGGCGAACCCGGCCAATTTCCTGTTGATGCACGCTATGGGGCCAAATGTAGCCGGGGTGATCGGGTCGGCTGTGGCGGCAGGGTTTTTGCTTATGCTGTTCCAGTAGGGGGGAGTAATGCAGATCGTACAGTGAAACAGGGAATCGGCGGAGGAAACATACCTTTCGCCGCTGTCAGGAGGCAATCGATGGAAGAAAATAAGAAAAACTGGGATACGCTGAAGCGGGACCGGATAAAACGGGTCCGGGAGGCGATTCCACTGGTGAGCATGGGAAAGATCGTAGATGCGTCTAATGCGGTGAAACTATTGGAGACGGTGATCAGACCGTTCGACAAGGTGTCCATAGAAGGGGACAACCAGAAACAGGCGGATTTTCTGGCGGAGTGTCTCTGCAGGGTTGACCCGGAACGGGTGCACGACCTGCATATGGTACAGTCGGCGATCTCCCTGCCTGCCCATCTGGATCTATTTGAGAAAAAGATCGCGCGGAAGGTGGATTTTTCCTATTCCGGGTCCCAGGCGGGACGGCTGGCGGAGTTTGTGCGGGATGGAAAGATTGAGATTGGCGCGATCCACACGTATCTGGAACTCTTTGGGCGGTATTTTATCGATCTGACGCCGAGAGTGGCGATCACAGCGGCGGTATCGGCGGACCGGGACGGGAACCTATACACCGGGTTTAATACGGAGGATACGCCGGTGGTGATCCAGGCTGCCAAGTTCAAGCAGGGGATCGTGATCGCGCAGGTCAATGAGATTGTGGACCGGGTCCCCCGGGTAGATATTCCGGGAGACTGGGTGGATTTTGTGATCCAGGCGCCGAAGCCGTTTTATGTGGAGCCGTTGTTTACCAGAGATCCGGCCAATATCACGGACTCCCAGATCCTGCGTGCCATGATGGTGATCAAGGGGATCTATGCGGAGTATGGGATTGAGAGCTTAAACCACGGCGTCGGGTTTGATACGGCGGCGATCGAACTGCTGCTTCCGACCTATGGGGAGGAGCTGGGGCTGAAAGGAAAAATCTGCAAATACTTTTCCCTGAATCCTCATCCCACCCTGATCCCGGCTATTGAGAGCGGGTGGATCAAGTCTATTCACAGCTTTGGCGGGGAATCCGGTATGGAGGATTATGTGGCGGCACGCTCCGATGTGTTCTTTGTGGGGCCGGACGACTCGCTGCGTTCCAACCGGACCTACTGCCAGGCGGCGGGGCATTATGGGATCGATTTATTTATAGGCGGCACGCTGCAGATAGACAAGTATGGAAACAGCAGTACGGCAACGGCCTCAAGGATTGCCGGGTTTGGGGGCGCGCCCAATATGGGCTGCGATCCGAGGGGGCGGCGGCATTCCTCTGATGCCTGGCTGAAATGCGGTTCTGAGGATGGGCTCCAGAGGCAGCTCATCGGAGAGATGCCCCGGGGACGGCGGCTGGTGGTGCAGCTCCAGGAAACATTCCGGGAGAAGATGGCGCCCGGTTTTGTGGACCGTCTGGATGCATGGAAGCTGGCGGAGAGCGCGGGGCTTCCGATCCCGCCGGTGATGATCTATGGAGATGATCTGACCCACATTGTCACGGAAGAGGGGATCGCCTATCTGCATAAGTGCGCGTCCCTTAAAGATCGGATGGCGGCGATCCGCGCGGTTGCCGGATATACGGAGATTGGGCTTTTGGAAAATCCAGAGGAGACGAAGGAACTTCGCAGGAAAGGGATCGTAAAAACCCCGGAGGATCTTGGGATCGACATAACCCGGGCAAACAGGAATCTGCTGGCGGCAAAAAATGTCAGGGATCTGGTTGCATGGTCCGGAGGGCTGTATCATCCGCCCGCTAAATTCCGCAACTGGTAGACCGTACAGGCAGCAGAAAGGAGTATTTTATGGCATTACAGGAGTTGAATTTCACATGGAAACCGGCAGACCCCTATGAATCCTTTGCGCCGGAATGGTCCCACAGCGGCGTGGCAGGCTCCGGGGATATGGAAGTCCTGATGGAGCATCGGGCGCAGGAGGGGAATGTGACGGTGAAGGTAGTGACGCCGGTGCGCGGGTTTGAAGGGGTATGGGAGAAGGTTCTGGAGAGATTCGTGGCGGAAAGCCATGTTGGAAATTTACATATGGAGATCAATGATAACAATGCGACGCCGTTTATTGTCTCCATGCGGTTAAAGCAGGCGCTGATCGAGGCGAAGGGAGGGCAGGGCGCATGAGAAGCTGGGCTGAGATGCAGGGGCAGAGCTTTTTTGAGTCCACCGCCAGACAGCGCGCGGTAGGCCTTGTGGATGAAGGGACATTTACGGAGCTGTTGTCTCCCATTGACAAAATGACAAGTCCTCACCTGCCGGTCCTGGGGGAGGCGGTCTCTTTTGACGACGGCGTTGTGACGGGAGTTGGAAGGATCGGAAAACGGACGGTATTTATCATTTCCCAGGAGGGGCGTTTTATCGGCGGCGCGGTGGGAGAGGTCCACGGTGCAAAAATGGTGGGGGCCTTCCGGCTGGCGCAGCAGGTATATGAAAAGACGATTGAGAAGTATCCGGATGATCATGAGGACCGCACCCCGGCGGTGATCATTTCTTTCGAGACGGGCGGCGTCCGCCTTCACGAGGCCAATGCAGGGCTGCTGGCCCACGCGGAGGTGATGGAACAGATCCAGCATTGCAGGGGCAGGGTGCCGGTCATCGGGCTGGTGGGCAGCAAAGTGGGCTGTTTTGGCGGTATGGGATTTGTGGCAGTATCCACGGACTTGGTGATCATGAGCCCTCTTGGAAGAATTGGCTTGACCGGCCCGGAGGTCATTGAGGAGGCCATGGGCAAGAAGGAATTTGACGCCTCCGACAAAGGGCTGATCTACCGGATCACAGGGGGGAAACACAAGTACATCATGGGGGACGCCGCCTATCTGGTTAAGGACTCCGTGGGAGCCTTCCGGGAACAGGTATGTCAGGTTTTGGAGTTGTCCTATGAGGAGATTGCCGCCCACCGGAGTATTGGGAGCCGCAGCCTGGTGGAGGATCAGCTTAAGCTGGTGCGTCTGGCAGCAGAGTTAAATCCGAAGGATGCCACGGATGTGTGGGAGTATTTTGGGAACGAAAACAGCAGGGCGATTCCGGATATGGACTATGAGACGTTTATGAGGGAAGTAAAAGTAAGGCCAGGGAGGTAGAGCGATGGGTACGACGATGCTTGGAAAGGGCAGGAAAGCGATTTCCATGATCCTGGATGAGGATTCTTTTGAGGAAGGGCGGATCGACGGGCTTGTGCTGCCGGAGATCGGGCCTGGCGCGGTCATTGGGACTGGAATGCTGAAGCGCCGCAAGGTGACAGTCATAGCCAATGACGCCATGGCTGCCAATCTCCGGTTCCCGGTGGTCTACGCGGGGATCATCGGTATGGAGGAAGCATATAAGATGGCCCTTGCGGTGTACAGCACCATCGAGGCGGACGCAGATAAGCCTTTAGGCCAGAAGCGGCCGCTGGTGCTGATCGTGGACACACCGGGCAACGGACCGGGAAAAGTAGAAGAAATCTTTGGAATGAACAAGGCGACGGGGGCGTATCAGCTTTCCCTGGCGGAAGCCAGGGAGCAGGGGCATCCGGTGGTGGCTATGGTCATCGGACGCGCGATCAGCGGGGCGTTTTTGTGCCATGGGCTGCAGGCGGATCATATCCTGTCCCTTTCGGAGGAATACCAGACCATGATCCATGTAATGCCTCTGGCGGGCATTGCCCGGATCACCAAGCGGGATATCGAGTCGCTGACAGAGCTTTCCCGCACGAATCCCGTGTTTGCCTCCGGAGCAGGATTTTTCTATCAGCTGGGAGGCGTGGAAGAGCTGGTGACGAGCGTGGATGAGATGGCGGATATGATTGACCGCCATATTTCAGAGATCATCCGGCGGAATGTATCAGGCAAATCCGAGTTATGCGGCCCATGGGGACGGGGGATTCTCGGGGACGAGCGGGGAGGAAGGACCGTTCGGGCCAGAGTGATTGAGAAGATGTATGAGGAATTCCGTGCGGTGGAGGAATCGTATCTATAGGGCATACGGATGTCTTTAGCTGGCAGTTGCAATATTGGAAAGGGGAATGGTCTATGGATAAAGTGGCTCAGTTAAGGGAGTTTGTTTTGGAGCTGGGGACTGCTCCGGCATTTTCGGAAATGGAACGGCGCAGCTTGAAGGATAAGGGCATCGATGGGCCCACCGGGGCGCATGTGATCGAGGAGATCCATGCGCCGCTTAACTTTGCCTATATTACAGCTACAACAGGGAGCAGCGCCTTCCAGAACCTGGTGGGTGTCACCTGGAACGAGATTGCGGACCGGGTGCAGGCTGCAAAAAAGCTTTTTGAGCTGGCGGATATCCGTCCTGGCTGCCGGATGCTTGTGACTTACCCGCCGCTTGTCAGCGTGTTTTCCAAAGCGGCGCTTATTGAGCTTGGGGTGGAGGTGGAGTTCATGCTGCGTTCTGAGCGGGCGGCATTGATCCTGGCGGTCTGTGAGAAAAGGCCGGATGTGGTTGTGGGGGAATCTTCTTTTTTAAAAGCCGCGCTCCTGGACGCAAAACATATGGGGATGCTGGGGGGATTTCCGGAAGGGCTTGTCTTTTTGGCAGCGGGCACGCCGCTGGACCTTGAGCTGTTGGAGGCTGCCAGGGATCTGCCGGGGGCCTGTGTCCATGATCTGTACGGCTGTCAGGAATTCGGTTTTCTGACTCTGGATGGGATACCGCTTCGGGATGATCTGTCTCTTTTAAAACGGAGAGAGGGGTATTATGACGTGTTTGCAGGCGGGCTTCCTACGGGGGACTGCTTTGCTGTCTCGGAAAAGGGGCATATCTGTAATCCGGAAGGCAGGATACTCACGTATTCCCGGGTCAGGCAGGAGGAAGAATGCCAGGTTGTGATCAGGCGGACCACGGCGGGCAGCCGTGATACGGCGGCGAGGCTTGCCAGGACGATCCTGCGGATCAAGGCAAAGATCGTCAGGCTGGACCCGGAACTGGAGCTGGGGGCGGACCACACGCAGCTTTTGATACAGAATGATGCAGGAAACAGTATGGTTTTGGATGGCCCGGTGAAGACCAGGCTGTTTGACTGTCTGATGGAGGCCCAGAAGGATTACCAGTCCAGGCAGAAATCAGATCCGGTGTGGAGAAAAACGCGGTGAAGGAGGATTCAGATTGTGAGGGAACATAAAACGTGCATTTCAGATATGAAAAATAGAACTGGCTGGATGCGCCATACCCTGATCTGGCTCACTCCCGCAGGACGGCGTTTTGCTGCGGCGCATATCCGGGGACAGCTGTGGACGGACAGCCAGTGGACGGGGAACCAATGGACAGATAGTCAATGGACAGGCAGCAGGCAGGGGGAAGAGGGGGATGTATGGAGAGAATCGCTTGTCATGGACAACAGGATTCCTGGAATCCTCTGCCGTCAGCCTAAAGATCAGTCTGGTATATGGACCTGCGGTTTTTCTCACTGGGAGTTTGAGGATGGACGCCGCAGACGCCTGTTGGCGGATTTCCGTGTGGAGGATGTGGAAAGGACATGTTCTCCGTTTGAACTCTGTTCCGGGAAACAAAAGGATGATCTGTGCCGCCGGTATCCGCAGCTGCGGGCGGTATTTTCTGCTGCGGAAGCTTGCGAACTGGAGTGTGGTATCTACGGTTCCACTGCTCTGGAATGGGTGACGGGGCTTATGTACCGTCATGCAGATTCAGACTTTGATCTTTATGTAAGGCAGAAGCCGGGAGGGGATGCCGGGCGCTTTGAACGTGAACTGGCCCGCCTGGAGCGGGATGAGGGAATCCGGCTGGATGTGGAGCTTGAACTGGACGGCTGCGGCGTCAAGCTGAAAGAACTGGCTGCGCCTGGAAGAACAGTCCTGGGAAAAGGGCTTTATGATGTCAGGCTGTTTGAGAAAAAGGAAGGGACCGTTATTCCATGTGGGATGGAATAGCGGTCTCTTCCTGCTGTGTTTCAGTCGTCCTCTGTCCTGTCTGCAATCTCACGCAGTCTTTCTACATCCCGGATGATATATCGGCTTTTTTCTTTTGCCAGGATCCCGTCGCGGATAAAATTAAGCATCGTATTGTTGGAGGTGACCCGGCTGGTATTGGCGATGGCCGCCAGCTCCGTGCAGGTGAAGCGGATATTGAGGAGGGTTCCGTTCGGGGTTTTCTGACCGTAGTTTTCGTACAGGCAGAGAAGGAGCCGTGCAATGCGCTGGGGCGCTTTCTCAAAGGCCAGCATGGTGATCTGGGAGATCAGCAGCCGGTTCTTGCGCGCCTCATACTGAAGCAGCCAGTCCGCAAGACAGACCTCGCTGTGGAACAGTCTTTGGACTTCCAGAGAGGGGATACTGTAGACCTCTGTCTCAGTGATAGCCGTGGCAGTAGTTACGTGTGTCTGGCTAAGGATACAGGCCACCTCGCCGATCATAGCGCCGGTGCACGCAATGTACAGATGCTTTTGCTGACCACTGCTGTGAAGGATGCTGACACAGACGCGGCCCTTCGCTATGATGTAGACGTTGGAATGCTGCTTGTCCTGCCAGTAGATCTCCTGGTTCGCCCGGAACTTGATACGGGGGCGGTCTTTGATGAGCGTCTCCCAGATATCCATGCTTACGGAAATCCACGGGGAATTAAGATTTCCCCAGTCCTTGCTTGGTATGGTAATCATGTGTGTTTACTCCTTCTGGTTATGCAGATTCGCTTTAGGGCAGTTTGTTGACGGTTGGTTTGTCACCATTATAATATCCTGTGGGTTGCTTTGTCAAATAGATGGGGACCGCGCGAAAGCTGATGTTGGAGGGAGCGGGGAAAGGTAACAGGTGGAAAGAAGGCAAATTAAAAGTGAAAAAATATACTGAAATATAAAATGCTTAACATCTTTTTCTCCGGTTTTTTGTTACATTAAAAAACAGAAGGGGAGCTGTTTTGGGCGGCTGAACCTGAATGAAGAAAGGAGAGATGATGATGGGAAAAGTGGAGGAGCGTTTGGAAGCTGCGGGTATCGTGCTTCCGGAAGTGCCGGTGCCGCTTGCGGCTTATGTGCCGGGGGTGGTGTCGGGGAAGATGGTGTATACTTCGGGGCAGCTCCCGATGGCGTCCGGTTCTCTGGCGTATAAAGGGCGCCTGGGAGAGGATGCTTCGGTTGAGGAGGGGTATGCGGCTGCCAGGCAGTGCGCGGTCAATTGTCTGGGCGTGTTAAAAAGCCTGTTGGGGGATTTGGACCGGGTTACCCGTGTGGTGAAGGTGGTCGGATTTGTCAACAGCGCTGCGGATTTTGAGGGCCAGCCGAAGGTGTTAAACGGAGCGTCGGAGCTGTTGCAGACGGCTTTTGGTGATGCGGGAGTTCACGCGCGGTCCGCGGTGGGAGTGTCGTCCCTGCCGCTCGGAGCCATGTGCGAGGTGGAGATCGCTGTGGAGTATCATGATTGGTGATGTCTGCGCAGCAGACGTGTCCATTTACCAAATAAAACCAGTAGAAGAAAAAGATAAGGAGCGATATGATGATGAATAGCAAGATTGACTGGAAGAAGATCCGTGAGGAGGAATTCCCGGTATTAAAGACGATGACATTTTTGGATGCAGCCTGTGTCAGCTTTGCGCCGCAGCGTGCGGTCAATGCGGTGAAGGCGTTTGCAGACATGACGGCGCGCCAGGATGAGGCCAACAGCAGCGCCCACCATATTGCGATGGACAGCCTTCGGGGAAAGGCGTATGAGGAAGCGGCTAAGCTTTTTAACGCGGACCCGGAGGAGATCGCACTGGTGGAGAGCACATCCCACGGGCTGAACATTGCCGCCCAGGGCATTGAACTGAATGAGGGGGACAGCATTATTACCACGAATCTGGAGTTTATACAGGTGGCGCTGCCCTGGTGTGTGATGCGAAAGGACAAGAAGATTGATATCCGTGTGTGCAGGACTCCGGACAATCGGTTCCGGGCAGAGGATTTTGCGAAGCTGGCGGATAAGACCACAAAGCTCCTGGTCATGTCCACGGTAGAGTGGTGCAACGGTTGGGCAAGCGATTTAAAAGAGATCGGAGACTGGTGCCGGGACAACAATATTATATTCGTGGTGGATGCGGTACAGCAGATGGGCGTCACGAAGATCGACACGAAGGAGTGCCACATCGACTTAATGACCGCAGGCGGACATAAATGGGGCAACAGCCCATACGGAACCGGAATCCTCTATGTGAATAAGAATTCTCTGGACAAGATCAAACAGAGCTATGCAGGCTACTTGAATACGACGGTGCCGGAGGGCGGATGGGGCGCTTATTGGGAGAAATGCGACGCTCAGGCGGTGTCTGACTGGACCTTCCCCAACACGGCGCGCAAGTATGAGATCGGCGGCACCTCCAACTATGCGGGAGCTATTGCCCTGGGAGAGTCTTTGGGGCTGGTCAATGAGATCGGCATTGAGAATATACAGGAACATGTCTGGGAACTGGGCGAGTACTGTATGGACCAGATTGAGGCCATCGGCGGGACGCTGATCACCCACCGGGACCCGGGGCGCCGTGCGGGGATCATTATCGCCCGACTGTATGATGATGTGGACATCGACAGGAAGATCATGAGGGAGCTTCATGCGAGAAAGGTATTTGTGGCGCAGCGGTTTACAGACAATGTGGGCGGGTTCCGCATTTCCTGCCAGTGGTTCAATGTGAAGGAAGATATTGATGCGATGATCGCAGCGATGAAAGATATCATTGCCCTGATTGGCCGGGAGCCGGATTATAAGGGGTAAGTGGCAAAAGGGGGTGAGATCCATGGGGCAGAGGCCTCATGGATCTCCATATTTCAGGAGGAGATACAGATGAAGTTTTTACAGGTGAAAAACTATATTGAGGAGCACCGCAGGGAAATGCTTGAGATGTGGAGGGATTTTGTGGAGACGCCCAGCCAGGCCAGGGACCGCGCCGCCGCTATGAAAATGAAGGAGAAGCTTGCAGGGATCCTTGGACAGATGGGGATGGATGTGAAGGAATACGACGTGGGTCCGGTCAACAGCCAGACCATTGAGGCGGTCCTTGGGGCGGACCGCCCGGGGAAGCCGGTCCTGTTTGCGGGGCATTACGATACGGTCAACTGTTCTCCGGTGGAGGATGCAAAACCGGGGGATGAGAGGGAATTTGACGGCACGCCGCATTTTCGCGTGGACAGCCAGGGAAGGGCATACGGCCTGGGGGCGCTGGATATGAAGGGTGGGATCGTGATCGCCATCTGGGTCATAAAAGCGCTTGAGGCGGCGGGGTATCAGGACCGTCCGATCAAAGTCCTGCTGGCCGGGGATGAGGACAAGGGACATTTTGACGCGAATACGCCGGAGGTCCTGATGCAGGCGTCTGCGGGGGCCCTCTGCTGTTTCAATATGGAGACTGGACGTGTAAACTCTGATATCTGCATTGGCCGTAAGGGCGGCGGGGAAGGCGAGATCTGGGTCAACGGCACTGCAGCCCATGCGGGGAATGATTTTGTGAGCGGGCGCAATGCGGTGCTTGGGATGGCGAACAAGGCCATAGAATTGTCGCGCCTGACGGACCTCTCAGAAGGCACCACCATTGCGCCGACGGTGATCAGGGGAGGGACGGTTCCAAACGGGATTCCGGACTATTGCCATATGTATTTTGATGTGCGCTACCAGAAATCGGAGGAGGCCAGGCGGGTGAAGGAAGGATTTGCGCGGATCGCGGGGACGACCCATATCGAAGGCACCTGCACTGAATATATCTACAAAGAATATATGCCGCCCTTTGATGTTACGCCGGAGGGGGAGGCCCTGGCGGATCTGGTTGCGGAGGTATCCCGGGAACAGGGGCTGGGGGATCTCGGAAAGATCTTTTTAGGGGGAAGCTCGGATGCCTGCTATTTTACGTTGGCGGGAGTCCCAACTATCTGTGCCATGGGAGTCTGCGGCCAGTTTAACCATTCCAGCAGGGAGTATGCGCTGGTGGAGAGCCTATATACCCGCGCGAAGCTTTTGGCATGCACGGTACTGGATATCGAAAAATTTGCCGGTCGTTGACCGGCGGCAGATGGAGGAAGGTCATATGGGGGCTGCAAACGGGAGATTCAGGGAAAGTGATACAGGAGTGTGGCGGAAATATCTGGAGCTGGCAGCCGGCACCATGATCAGCGTGCTTGGATTACAGCTCTTTATTACTCCCGCCGGTCTTTATAACGGCGGGACCATCGGTGTTTCTCAGATTATCCGGACGCTCTTGACGGAATATCTGGGCCTGTCAACAGGGATCGATCTGGCTGGTGTGATCAATCTTGTGATCAATATCCCTCTGATGGTTATGGCATATTTTATCCTGAGCAGACGTTTTTTTCTGCGGACAGCATTTGTGATGGCAGTGCAGACCGTCGCCATATCTGCTATCCATGTGGGGCAGCCGATCATCAGTGACAGGCTGACAAGTTGTCTGGTGGGCGGTATGGTGGTGGGAGTCGGATGTGGGATGATCCTGCGTGCAGGAGGGAGCGGAGCGGGTTTTGATATTATCGGCGTGTGGCTTGCCAGGACGAGGGTGCGGGCCGGGGTCGGAACCTTGACTACATTTATGAATGCCTGTGTTTATTTGGCCTGCGCCGCCCTGTTCAGCCTTCCTACGGCTATTTATTCCATTATCTATGCGGTATTTTCCGCTATGATGATCGACCGGGTGCACACTCAGAATATCAGCTGCGGCGTGATCATCATTTCCCGGAAGGAAAACCTGCACCAGCGTATCATGGCGGAGCTTGAGCGGGGAGTCACTTACTGGAAGGGCAGCGGCGGGCAGAGTGGGGGTGGCATGTATATCTATTATACGGTGGTCTCCAAATATGAGGAGATACTGCTGCGCCGTCTGCTCTGGCAGGAGGATGAACACGCATTTATCGTGGTGGATGAAAATCAGAGGGTATACGGGAATTTTATACGCCGTCTTAATTGAAAGATTCATACGGAAAGAGAAAAATATTGATAAATTGTAAAATACTTGATAGTTTACGGTACTATGTTTTAGTATAATTTCCCTAAACCGGGGGGATTCAAAAGACAATAAAGAATGATTCATCAATTTGCGCGCAAAAAAGAAACAAATTACGGTTGTTCTGGATGCCGGGCCGCTTCCTGTTTTGATAATACAGGGTTTTCCCCTTGAGCGCGGCTTCGGTGGTCCATCCACAAAAGGGAAAGGATAAAGTATGAAAAGAGACAGTGAAATCTTTGGTGCAGCCTGCGGCTATATTGACGCGCACCACGACGATATCATTGCCATGTGGAAACGGTTTGTGGATCTGCGCAGCGATGCCACTGAGAAGGAAC
The DNA here is from genome assembly GCF_040719375.1 of Clostridium sp. AN503. NCBI lineage: Bacteria > Bacillati > Bacillota > Clostridia > Eubacteriales > Clostridiaceae > Clostridium > Clostridium sp. AN503. The sequence goes on from NZ_JBFDTP010000002.1 coordinate 256,499, forward strand.
GGGCGGATGCCATGGCAGTGCTTTTAAAATCGGAGCTGGAAGCAATCGGGTGCGAATGCAGGCTTTACGACGTGGGTGAGAAAAACGGATATGGCTTAGAGGCAGTTTTGGGCAAAGAACGTCCTGGCAGGCCGGTGATGTTTACCGGGCATTATGATGTGGTACCGCTGAAGGGGGACCATAAGTTCTTTATCGATGAGGAGAATAAAGCCCATGGCCTGGGGTGCCTGGATATGAAGGGCGGCATTGTAATGTCTATCTGGATCGCAAAAGCGTTGACTGAGGCAGGATGGAACGGGCGGCCCATCAAATTCGTGTTCGTGGGAGATGAGGAAAATGGGCATCAATGGGGAGATACCAAACACTTTTTAGTTTCCCATGGAGGCGGGGGCGTCTGTGCATTCAACATGGAAACCGGGCTTTTAAACAATGCGATCTGCATTGGCCGGAAGGGAACCGGGCAGGCTACGGTCACGGTCCGGGGAGTTGCGGCTCATTCCGGTAACAATTATTCTGAAGGACGCAGCGCTATTACAGAGATGGCGCAGAAGATCCCGCAGATAGAAGCGTTGACGGATCTGGATGCCAATACAACCGTTGCAGTGACTATGATTCAGGGTGGAACCGTGCAAAATAGCATACCGCCAGTCTGTTCCTGTACCGTTGACCTGCGGTTCGGGAGTGTGGCGGAGCGGGACAGGGTTCTTGCGGCGCTTGAGGAGATCTGTGGACACACCACAGTGGACCAGACCACAGCGGAATTTGAATTCCGGGAGTTTATGGCGCCGTTTGACAGCTCAGAGGAAGTCCTTAAGCTGGCGGATTTTGTGGGCGGTATTTCGGAGGAATACGGTTTTGGGAGTATGGGAAGGGTGTTTTTAGGCGGCGGCTCAGATGCTTCTTTCATCTTACTTGGCGGTACTCCGGTGATCTGTTCCATGGGCGTTCAGGGCCAGTTTAACCATTCTGACCATGAATATGCGCTGGTGGACAGCATGTTTAAACGCGCAAAGCTGCTGGCGGCGGCTGTCTTAAGAATATCGGATTTAGAAAAACACTGATGGGGTGCAAATGAGGAGGGTAAGAAATGTTCAGTTCAGTATATTTCTATTTAATGATCGTGGTGGTTGTATTTGCAGTGGGGGATTTGATCGGACATGCTACCGGTGGAAAGCTGTCCGGAATGATGATGGTCATGCTGCTTTTCCTGGTGGGATTTCTGGCAAATGTGATCCCGAAGGATATCATTGACCAGGCGGGGCTAACAAAGCTTGCGACGGCAGCTACGGCAATGGTTTTGTTTAACATGGGGTCTACGATCAACATCAGGCAGCTGGTCCAGGAGTGGAAGACCGTTCTGATGGCGGCGCTCTGTATGGTGTTCTCCTGTCTGGCTATGCTGTGTGTGGCGCCGCTTGTGGGATTTGACACGGTTCTGGTGGGCATGCCGGTTATCAACGGCGCCGCTATGGCTACTTCGCTGATGACCCAGGCAGCGACAGAGCGGGGGCTTATCACAGCGGCGGCCCTGTGCGCGGTTATCTATTCTGTGCAGAAGTTTGTCGGCGCGCCGATCGCATCTGCGATGGGTCTGCGCTATGCGAAAAAACTGGTAGCCGAATTCCGGAAGGACCCGGCCGCCCATATGGAGGCTCTGGCGGTCAAGCAGAAGGGAACGGCGTCCAATAAGCCCATGTTTTATGAGAAGCACAAGGAATTATTTACGGCAAATGTGCTGATCGCGATCGTCTGTATCGGCGCCTGGATCTCACAGGTACTGGGGTCCATCACACCGGTCAATTACAGCATCTGGGCCTTGCTGTTGGGCTCGGTATCCGGTATTGGAGGTTATATTCCGCCGAAACCGCTTCAGCGCAGCAACTCCTACGGCCTTATGATGATCGCAGTATTCGGTTCCATCATCCCGTCCTTAGGAAAGGTATCGCCTGCGGACCTGGGGACCATGGCATTTCAGACAATCGTGCTGTTTGCAGCGGCCTGTGTGGGAATTATCGTCATTGGCTGGATCCTTCCCGGTTGGAAGCTTGTCGGAGACCGTGATCTGGCTGTTGGGATCGGAGTAGAGCAGTTTTTGGGGTTCCCGTCCAACGTGGTTATCTGTCGTGAGGTCAGTGAGGCAGTTGGCAGGACGGACGACGAAAAGACCTTTATCGAGGAGACCTTAAGCGTTCCGTATGTGGTAGGCGGCATTACGGTGGTGACCATTTTGTCTACAATGCTGGCGGGAGTTGTCATAAATTTCCTGTAGTCAGTAGAAAAAGAAAAACCAGAGTATCCCGGTTGGATTCCGGTGTGTACTCTGGTTTTTGTATACTATCCTCAGCTGTTGCCGGCTGCCTGTCCGGCAAATACTAGTGGCCTGAGGCTGTAGTGCAGAAGGTTTGCGGCAGATATTGTGTCAAATACCGGGATATTTAAATAGTCTGACACATCGTGGGAATAGGTAGCAAGATTGCTGCATTCCAGGATCACAGCCCTGAGATCCGGAGTGCCGGCGTACAGATTTTTGGCAGCCTTAAGGACATCCCGCCGCATCAGATCGATATCCAGATGTCCAACGCCGTTGATCACGACTTCTGAAAAATGCTGCATACACTGCATTCCCTCGATGGACAGCGGTATGCTCTCCTGCCAGCCGGAATTTTTCAGATGGGTTTCTTTTAAGAAACCGGAATGGCCGGTGATGATACCGATGGTGCCGCTGCGCCCGATCATCTGCCAGATGACCGGGATCTGGCACAGGGAAGACCCTGCAAAGGGAATGTGTAGAGTTCGCCCGATCTCCGTTTGATAGAGAGACCAGAGTCCGCAGTCGCCCACGATGCCCCGGATTCCCTGGTGTTTTAAAGTCCTGCATGCATCGATCAGCCGGTCATGGATGGCGGGGGAACCGTCGATCAAGTCTGAAAATCCTCCGTCCACGATCTGATAGCGTACCGGATAGGAGAAAGTCCCCGCATGTCCGGCGTCGCCGGGGATCCGGGGGGCCGTGCCGGAAAATACCAGGATACCGATATCCTGGCCGTAAAAAGAGTAACCGGATTGTGCGCTCATAAATACCTCCATATGTTCAATATTTTTAAGTGAATATAGCATGGAATAGCAGGGACGGCTGTCAACTGGTTTACAAATAAGAAAATTCTTGCGTTGCCTTCCTGCATCCTTTATAATAAAAGTACGAGTAGAGTTTACCGCTGCTGCCGCATCAGAAAGGCAGGAGTATGGGGGAGAAGAAAGCATTTTATGAATTACAGTTTCCGGATGCGTTCATGTTTGCGGCGACGATGGAAGATGAGGAGATCTGCCGCGGCGTCCTGGAGCGTGTGATGGGGATTCCGATCAGGGCGGTAAAAGTTATAGGAGAAGCGAGCATGCTGGTGAATCCGGACTACCGGGGCGTGCGCCTGGATGTCTATGCGGATGACAGGGCGGGAAGCGTATACAATGTGGAGATGCAGACCACGAACAAGAAAAATCTTCCCAGGCGGAGCCGTTTTTATCAGAGCCAGATGGATATGGTGGAGTTAAAGCCGGGAGAGGAGTTTAATGAGCTTCCCAAGAGTTTTATTATCTTTATCTGTACCTTTGATCCGTTTGGGCACGGGCTTTACCGTTACACCTATATGAACCGGTGCAGTGAGACCGGTGAGGAACTTGGAGACGAAGCTTATAAGGTGTTTTTGAACACGAAGGGCAAGAATGATGCAGAGGAAGCTCCGGAGCTGGTCCGTTTTTTAAAGTATGTGGACGGCGCGGCTACTGCGGAGGAGAGTCAGTCAGATGAGCTGCTCAGTAAGATTGAGGCAAGGATTGCGGAGATCAAGCAGAGCCGGGGAATGGAGGTGAGGTATATGCTGTTCAGCGAGATGCTCAGCGATGAGCGGAAGGAGGGACGTCTGGAAGGCCTTGAGGAAGGTCGGAATAAGCTTTTGCAGCTTATGAATTCCATGATAGCTGATGGAGATGCCGATAAGTTACCTCTCCTCAGCAAGGATGCAGGATTTCTTCAGGAGATGTTTGAAAAGTATCATATAGAGGCTTGACATATCGGGCTTCGCCGCAGCCGGTATCTATACCGGCTGCGGGAATCTAAGGTTTTCAGGAATTAATCTTTTATCTTTTAATTCCGGCAGAGATTGTGAAAATGACAAATGAGTTCTACAAATCATAAAAATCATATGATAAAAGATGCATTGGCAGCGGTAAATCTATTCGGCACAGTGTGATCAGATTTGTATCTTTTAGTTACTTGGCGTATCGCCGCAGGTTTTCAAAAATTTTGGAATTGAATTGAGGATGGAGGGATGTCTCTGTGGTTGCAGCCTGATTTGGAGGATTTATGTTGAAATACACGCAGATAGACTTTATAATGGAGGTATCAGATACTTATATGCAAGGAAGTACGCAAAGAGTTACAGGAAACTGTGAGGAGAGAAGTTTTGGAAGAAGGCTCATGCCTTTTTCTGATCGGACAGGTCTGGAAAAAACTGGACAAAAGCGCAGCAAAAGCAGATATGGCAAAATTATGATAAGGGGATATGAAAAATGATAAAGATGGGGATTATCGGGGCGGGCAGGATCGCCGGCTTCATGGGGGAAACGTTACAGGGGATGGAGACAGTGGCAAGGTATGCGATTGCGGCACGGAATCTTGAGCGGGCAAAAGCCTTTGCGGACCAATATGGATTTGAGAAAGCATATGGCTCTTATGAGGAGATGCTTGAAGATCCGTCGGTGGATCTGGTGTATGTGGCTACGCCTCATTCCCACCACTATGACCATGTGAAGCTGTGTCTGGAGCACGGCAAGCATGTGCTCTGCGAGAAAGCCTTTACGGTCAATGAGGGGCAGGCGCGGGAGCTGTTTGCCATGGCAAAGGAGAAAGGGCTTCTCTTAACGGAGGCCATCTGGACCAGGTATATGCCGATGCGCAGGACACTGGAGGAGGTGCTGGCAAGCGGGATCATCGGGACGCCCCATATGTTGGCGGCCAATCTCTCTTATATCATCGACTGGAAGGACCGGATCACAAAACCGGAACTGGCCGGAGGGGCGCTGTTGGATATCGGCATTTATACCCTGAATTTTGCGTCTATGGTATTTGGCGATGATATTGAGAATATTACCGGTACAGCGGTATTCAATGAACATGGTATGGACATGCAGGAGAATATCACGCTTGTGTATAAGGACGGCAGGATGGCGGCCTTAAATGCCAGCGCCCGCAGCTTAAGTGACCGCAGAGGGATCATATATGGCGATAAGGGATATATCGAGACGGAGAACATCAACAACTGCGGAGGGATCAAGGTATTTGATACCGACCGGAAACTGGTTGCCGCCTATGAGACGCCGAAGCAGATCACCGGCTATGAATATGAGGTGGAGGCCTGTGTCCATGCGATCGAGCACGGGGAGCTTGAATGTCCTCAGATGCCTCATGAGGAGACGTTGCGTATGCTTCAGTGGATGGATGAGCTGAGGCGGCAATGGGGGATCGTGTATCCGATGGAATAATGTGGATTTATGCCGGGAGTGCTGCTTGTCCCACTCCGCCCGGTCCTTACCCGCAATAAAAGCCTCAGCATGATCCTTCCGATGGCGTTGGTTTTTATTATTAACGCATTTATTCCATTGGCTGGAAAAGAAGGGTTTGCTGTTTTGCTCTGCATGGCGGTTACTGCGGCTGGGGCATTTGTTTTATATAAAAAAGGAATCATTACGATGACACATAAAAGTGGATTGAAATAATAGACATTTTTTATACCACAAGTATAATGACAAATCCACCAAAAGATGTTATAGTAACATCAGAAAGAAAAGCGGACTGAAAAGTCCAGAAAGGAAATCAGGATGATGAACACAGTTATCAGGCGCGATTATTTTATAAGCGAACACTACCCGGCACTGAGTGAAAACCAGAGCCTGTGTTTCATGCACTCATTTAAGATAATGCGAGAACGATACTGTGTAGAGATCTGTTGACAGATTTCCTGTATATGCAGCAGTATAGTTTAGTATGGAAACCGCTTATCTTTTATGAGATTGGCGGTTTTTTTGATGCCTGGAGACGCGCGTTGCTTGTTTTGGTGAGAGAGATTTTGGCGGAGGATCCAGGCGGAAGATTCAGAGAAACAGGGAAAGGAGAAAAAACATGTTCGAGATAAAAGGAGCAGTGAACACGGCAATCTGCTACGCGAAGGTAGTGGAGGAGGAAGCTATAGCACAGATCAGGAGAATGTGCGATTATGAATTTACAGAAGGAAGCCGGATCCGGATCATGCCGGATGTCCATGCGGGGAAGGGCTGTACCATCGGAACGACCATGACGATCACCGATAAAGCGGTGCCGAATATCGTGGGGGTTGACATCGGCTGCGGCATGTATACGGTGGATTTAGGGAAAGCCGACGTGGATTTTGAGAAGCTGGATGAAGCGGCCCACTATGTGCCTTCCGGCATGCACATCTGGGAGGGGCGGCAGGAGAAGTTTGATCTAGAGGAGCTGCGCTGCTACCGGAGCCTTAGGAACACCAAATGGCTGGAGCGGAGTATCGGTACGCTTGGCGGCGGGAACCACTTTATTGAGGTGGATCAGGCGGGGGATGGCAGAAAGTATCTGGTGATCCATACCGGCAGCCGGAACCTGGGAAAGCAGGTGGCTGAGTTGTACCAGCAGCTTGCCATTGACTTAAATAAGGGGAAAGAGACCTATTTCCAGCAGAGGGATGAGATCATCCGGACTTATAAAGAACAGGGACGGCGCAGTGAGATCCAGGCAGCTCTTGAAGCGATCTCATGGAGTAAAAGGGAGGCCACGATGCCGGAGGACCTGTGCTATCTGTACGGGACGTATTTTGAGGATTACTTACACGATGTGGAGATCTGTCAGCGGTTTGCAAAAAGGAACCGGGAAAAGATCGCGGAAGTGCTCTTGGCCCGCACGGGAATGTGGGGCGGCGAGAGCTTTCACACCATCCACAATTACATTGATACAGAGGAAATGATCTTAAGGAAGGGCGCCATTGCGGCCCACAAGGGAGAGAAGGTGCTGATCCCGATCAATATGCGGGATGGAAGCGTGCTGGCTGTGGGGAAGGGCAATCCGGAATGGAATGACTCCGCGCCCCACGGGGCAGGGCGTCTCATGTCCAGGACCAGGGCAAAGAACACCCTTGACATGGAGGAATACAAACATGTGATGGAAGGGATTTTTACCACATCGGTGAATGAGGCTACCCTGGATGAGGCACCGATGGCATATAAATCCCTGGAGGACATCATAGACGTCATTGAGGAATCGGTAGATGTCATAGAGGTGATGAAACCGGTTTATAATTTTAAGGCATCCGACTAGGACAGACCTGTCCCGGTCGGAGCCGGAACAGGAGGAACAGGAAATGGTGACGATACCAGCCATTGATATGGTGGGAACCGGACGGAATATTGCGGAGTTAAGACAGCGGGCCGGGCTGTCGGTGAGGGAGCTGCAGGCGGTGTTTGGGTTTGCCACGCCGCAGGCGATCTACAAGTGGCAGCATGGGACCGCCATGCCCACGATCGATAACCTGGTGGTCCTGGCGGTTTTATTCCAGGTACACATTGATGATATTCTGGTCCTGGATATTGCAGGGACGGAGGCAGAGGAAGAATGTATGGCGGAATATCACTATGGGTATCAGCCGGAGTATGCCAAAATAAAGCATGCTGAATCGGAGTATGCGGTATCCGCCTGCGCGGCAGCCTGTGCATAAATGGTGCGCAGATTTATATAAAAGTCGCTGGCTCTGCACACGGAGACTGCGCATAAGCTGCAGGCTCTGCATATGGAGCCTGCGCCGGGTCCCCTGGTCTAAAGGGAAGGACGCCAGCCTTTCACGCTGGAGATGTCGGGTTCAAGTCCCGCGGGGATCATTTTGGATGGGTATGCCCAGCGGCGAGGGCAGCAGACTGTAAATCTGTTACAAGGAAACACCGCAGGTTCGAGTCCTGCCCCATCCATTTACGTTTACGTGACCGAGAGGCTTAAGGTGCCGCCCTGCTAAGGCGGTGTGCAGTTTTGCACCGAAGGTTCGAATCCTTCCGTAAACGTTTTTTGTGGTTTATCTCTGATAGAATCCATGGTCTGTATCATTTCCTAGAAAAACTATAGGGAAAATAGAAAAAAGTGCTTGACAATACATACTGTAACAAATATAATAACAGTATAAACGTAACAAAAATAATTACAATTAGGAGAATAGATCATGGATGAGAGAGCGAATACTAAAACATATGATGCGGTTGTGATCGGATTTGGAAAAGGCGGGAAAACCCTGGCAGGAGCCTTGGGCGCGGCAGGCAGGACGGTGGCGATCGTGGAGCAGTCCAACAAAATGTATGGCGGTACCTGCATCAATGTGGGCTGTATTCCAACCAAGCTGTTGGTGAACCGGGCGCGGAGCGCGGCGAAAGAGGTGGAGATGGCAGCTGCCTTTGAGGGCGTGGCAGGATCGGACGGGACACAGGGCAAAAGCTTTGAGGACCGTGACAGGGTATTCCGTGACGCCATGAAGAAGAAAGAGGAGCTGGTGACCAGCCTCCGGGGTAAGAATTACGGCAAGCTGGACAGCAATCCCAACGTGACCGTGATCGATGGGAACGCAAGCTTTGAATCCCCTCATGTGGTAAAAGTGGTGCATAATGGCGAAACACAGTATCTGGAAGGGGCACAGATCTTCATCAATACCGGTTCTTCCTCCTGGATGCCGCCCATCGACGGATTGAAGGATAATCCTTACGTACATAACAGTGACGGGATCTTAAGCCTGGAGAAGCTTCCGAAGTCCCTGGTGATCATAGGCGGCGGCTATATCGGCATGGAGTTTTCTTCTATTTTTGCTGATTTTGGATCAAAGGTCACGATCCTTCAGGATGGAGCAGTATTCCTTCCGAGAGAGGATGCAGAGATCGCGGAGGCCGTTTGGCAGACGCTGGCAGACCGGGGCATCGAAGTAAAAACAGGTGTCCGGGTGACTGGGGTGGAGCAGGCGGACGGCCATGCGCTGGTGGTGACTGAGGATGCAGACGGCGTGAAGAAGCTTCCGGCCGATGCGGTACTGGTGGCTACAGGCCGCAGACCCAACACGGCAGGTCTGAATCTGGAAGCAGCAGGAGTGGAGACAGACGCCAGAGGCGGGATCGTGACGGACGATCATCTTGCCACAACGGCGCCGCATATTTACGCTATGGGAGATGTGAGAGGCGGGCTGCAGTTTACGTATCTATCCCTGGATGATTACCGGATCGTAAAGTCGGCGGTGCTGGGAGACGGCAGCTATACCTTATCGAAGCGCGGGGCGGTTCCCTACAGCGTATTTTTGAGACCGGCATTTTCCCGTGTGGGTATGAGTGAGAAGGAAGCCCTGGCGGCTGGATACCGGGTCAAGGTTGGGAAGCTTGCGGTTGCGGCCATTCCGAAGGCTCAGGTATTGGAGGAGCCGGTTGGCCTTTTAAAAGCAGTCGTGGATGAGGAGAGCGGCAGGATCCTTGGAGCACATCTTTTCTGCCAGGAATCCTACGAGATGATCAATCTGGTGAAGCTTGCCATGGACGCGGGCCTTCCTTATACGGCGCTCAGGGACAATATTTTTACCCACCCGACCATGAGTGAAGCGCTGAATGATCTGTTTACAGGAATTTGACATAGTTAAGACAGGATAGATGAAAAGGAGATAAATTATATGGGTTTTTCTTTAGACGTAAGCGTACCGGCGATGACCGTGTTTTTCCAGGGGCTGATCAGTTTCTTCTCCCCCTGTGTGCTCCCGCTTCTGCCGCTGTATATCGGCTACCTGTCAGGAGGTACAGGTGTCCGCCAGGAGGATGGGAAGATCCATTATAAGCGGAGCAAGGTAATGCTGCATACGCTGTTTTTTGTGATCGGGGTCAGCTTTGCATTCTTCCTGCTGGGCTTGGGAATGTCGGCGGTCGGGACCTTCTTTAACTCGAAACAGGCGATGTTTGCCAGGATCGGCGGCATACTGGTGATCCTGTTTGGACTTTACCAGCTGGGAGTGTTTGGGACCTCCGATGTGATCGGGAAAGAGCGGCGTCTGCCGTTTCAGCTTGATAAACTGGCCATGTCCCCGCTCACGGCGCTCATCATGGGATTTACCTTCAGCTTTGCCTGGACCCCCTGTGTGGGACCGGCGCTGACCAGCGTACTTCTGATGGCGGCATCGGCATCGACCAAAAGTATGGGATTTTTGCTGATCGGCGTATACACGCTTGGGTTCGTCCTGCCATTTCTGGCGGTCGGGCTTTTCACCACCTCGCTTCTGGAATTTTTCAGGAAATACCGGGGTGTTGTACAGTACACCGTAAAGATCGGCGGTGTACTCATGATCCTTATGGGCTTCATGATGTTTACAGGAAAAATGAATGCGATCACCGGATATCTCTCCTCCGTAACGCCCGGGCAGGGCGTGGAGCAGACAGCCGAAGCGCGGTCAAATGGAGAGGAAGCTTCCGCAGGCAGTCAAAGCGCAGTGGGCAGTGAGGACGCAGCGGGCGGCCAGAGTGCGGCGGATAATGAGAACGCGGCGGGCGGCCGGAGTGCAGTGGGCAGTGGGAACGCAGCAGGCGGTCAAAGCACAGCGGACAATGAGAACGCAGCGGGCGGCCAGAGTGCAGCGGACAGCGGCAGAGCAGCAGGCGGTCAAAATGCGGCGGATGGCACAGGTGCAGGCGGCAGCGCCGCAGCGAACAGCGGGGATGCGGCAGCTTCGGAGCCGGTTGTCCTGCCAGCGCTTGATTTTGAATTAAAAGACCAGTATGGAAATACCCATACATTGGAAGATTATAAAGGAAAGACCATTTTCTTGAACTTTTGGGCGACCTGGTGCCCGCCGTGCCGTGCGGAGATGCCGGATATCCAGAACCTGTACGAGAATGCGGAGACAGAGGGCGATGATGCGGTGATCGTGCTGGGAGTTGCGGCCCCGAACATGGGGCAGGAGAAGGACGAGGCCGGGATCAAGGCATTCCTGGAGGAGAACGGATACACCTATCCGGTCCTGATGGATACTACGGGAGAGCTGTTCAACGGCTATGGCATCTATTCCTTCCCGACTACCTTTATGATCGACAGGGAAGGCAATGTATTTGGTTATGTCAGCGGAATGTTGTCGGAAGATATGATGCACAGCATTATCCGCCAGACTTTGGAAGGGAAAAGAGACGGAACGTAATGGAGAAAAGACGAAACAGCAGTACATTGCGAAGGATAAAAGAGAGAAGAAAGAAAAAACGCATAATGTTAGCCGCAGCGCTGGTCTCGGGAGTGTTAATTTCCGGGCTGGCGTTTGCCGGCGTCCGGGGATTGGTCCGGTCGATATCAGGCGGAGAGGTGAAAACTGCCGGTGAGAGTTATCCGGATAAGGACCTGGGCCTGCTGCCGGGAAATGAGACGAAAGGAACTGAAGAACAGGCGTCTGTATCCATACCGCAGGAGGTATTTCCTGCGGGTGTCAGTGCAGGCCGTGTGGATCTGACGGGACTTACCATGGCGCAGGCGGAGAAAAAGCTTAAGGAAGCTTACCGCTGGCGCCTCCAGGTATCGGATGGAGCGGATCAGGTTGTAGTCCCGGATTATCTTGCGGGATGGCTGGAGGATGTGACCGGCAGGCTGCGAAGCGGTGTGCTGCCGGATACAGAAGAACTCCAGCCGGATTATGATGCGTTAAAACAGCGTTTTAAGGAGTTTGCGTCGGAGCTGGCAGGGCAGTGGGACAGTCAGCCGGTAAGCTCCCAGGCCGAATCCTTTGACAGAGCCAGCGGAGTGTATACTTACTCGGAAGAAAAACGCGGAAGGGCGCTGGATCAGGAAGCGCTGGCGGACAGTCTTTTACAGGCGGTGGAGGAAGGCCGCATGGACGCTGTGGTCCCTGCGGGATTTGCTGTGCTGGAACCGGAGCGGACGAGACAGCAGGCGAAGGCTCAGTACCAGGTCATCGGCACGTTTACGACAAAAACAACGGATAATAAAAACCGGAACCAGAATATCAAACTGGCGGTGGACGCCATTGACGGCACAGTTTTGCAGCCGGGGGAAGAATTTTCATTTAATATGGCGACAGGGAACCGGACCAGTGAAAAAGGGTATCAGCCCGCCGGCGCTTATAAAAACGGCGTCCTGATCGAGGAACCGGGAGGCGGTGTCTGCCAGGTTTCCACGACGCTGTACCATGCCATCATTGAGTCGGGGTTTCGCACTACGGAGCGCAATGCCCACAGCTTTGCGCCCTCCTATGTGGAAAAAGGCCAGGATGCCATGGTCAGCTTTGACGGTTACGCAGGACCGGATCTTAAATTTGTCAATACGGGCAGCGCCTCCGTTGTGCTCCGGGCGGCATTTTCCGGCCGGGAGCTGAAAATGTCCATCGTAGGGCTTCCGATTTTGGATGAGGGAGTGGAAGTTTCCATCCGTTCTGAAAAAGTCCGGGACGTAGAACCGGGTGAGGCAGTGTATGAGGAGAATCCAGCACTCGCCTATGGGAGCGAGAAGGTAGTGGAGGCTCCGACGCCCGGTTCCGTCTGGAAAAGCTACCGGGTGCTTAAGAAAAATGGGGAAGTGATCGAGGAAAAACCGCTCCACAACAGCAGCTATAAGCCTAAGAATGGTGTGATCCATAGGAATACGACGGTCCAGAACCCGGTTGGAGCGGAAACCGGCGAGGCGGCAGGAGGTGGAGCGGGTACCACCACAGGTACCGGAGATGTGACGAATGCCGGAACAGCAGGAGGAACCGGGGAAACGTCCGGGACTGGAGCTGCAAATCAAAACGGTGCAGAAAACGGTCAGGCTGGTGCGGCAGGGCAGACCGGTGCGGCAGGCGGCCAGACCGGCGCGGCAGGAGATCAAACCGGTGCATCAGGCGGCCAGGCCGGTGCAGGAGGCCAAACCGGCACATCGGGAGGCCAGACCGGTGCATCAGGTCAGACCGCGACAAGTCCTTCCCAGGGCCAGGTCTCAGGAGGACCGGAAGGGATCCTGGTCGAGCCGCACAATGCCGTGGATCAAGCGCAGTAATGTGTGGAAACAGGGAAGGAAAGACAACCAGGAGATATTTACCAAAGAACAAGGGGGAAAAGAGGTATGACAAGCGAATTTACTGTAGCTGTACATGCTCTGGTATATCTAAACCACAGGCATGACGTCCAGTCCAGTGAAGCGGTGGCTGAAAATGTCTGCACCAACCCGGCCAGGATCCGCAAGGTAATGTCAGGTCTGAGCAGGGCGGGGCTGGTGGAAACGAAAAAAGGGATCGAGGGCGGTTATCAGTTTGTGAAAAAGCCGTCCCAGGTCACCCTGCGCATGATCGCGGACGCGCTGAACGTCTCATTTGTCTCGGCAGGCTGGAGGACAGGAGACCCTCACCTGGCCTGTCTGATTGCATCCGGCATGGATACGGTCATGAGGAATTTGTACCGGGATCTGGATGAGGGCTGCAGGACACGTCTGGGTCAGATCACCATCGAGGATATCGACCGGCAGATCTTCGGGGCTGCGCAGGGCGTGTCTGCCTGATCCTGCAGCGCGGCAGATACACGGTTCAGCGTAAGCCTGGCACTTGATAAATAAAGCCCCCCATGGTACATTATAAGTAAGAAAGAATTGGAAGACAGCCGGAAAACAGGAGGACTTACATATGTATCAGGACGGAAAGATATTGATCGGCAGGACAGGGGACAAAAACGTATATATTTACCCGAAGATGGCGAACCGCCACGGCATGATCGCGGGGGCTACGGGCACTGGTAAGACCATTACCTTAAAGGTCATGGCCGAGTCCTTCAGCGACTGCGGCGTGCCGGTATTTCTCGCGGACGTGAAGGGCGACCTGGCGGGGATGTGCCAGCCGGGGCTCATGAATGAAGCGGTGCAGAAGCGGGTCGACAAGATGGGGCTTGCGGCGGAGGGATTTCACTTCCAGCCATATCCCACCAACTTCTGGGATGTGTATGGGGAGAAGGGGCTGCCGCTGCGCACCACGATCTCCGAGATGGGGCCGCTTTTGCTGGCTCAGATCATGGATCTTAACGATACCCAGACAGATGTGCTGACCGTGGTGTTCAAGATCGCGGACGATGAGGGGCTGCTTCTGATCGACACCAAGGATTTGAAGGCTATGCTCCAGTATGTGGGAGAGAATAATAAGGAGTACGCGCTCCAGTACGGCAGCGTTTCCAAACAGAGCTTAAGCGCCATCGTCCGTTCGGTGGTGGCTCTGGAGGCGGAGGGCGGAGACCAGTTTTTCGGTGAACCGGCCTTAGACATCCGGGACTGGCTCTGTACGGACTGCAACGGCAAGGGGACGATCCAGGTGCTGGACTGCCAGAAGCTGATCCAGAATCCCACCATGTATGCAACCTTCCTTCTGTGGATGATGTCAGAGCTGTTTGAGACCCTGCCGGAGGCTGGAGATTTGGAGAAACCGCGGATGGTGTTCTTCTTTGACGAGGCCCATCTGCTGTTTGACACGGCCTCCAGGGCGCTTCTTACCAAGGTGGAACAGGTGGTGAAGCTGATTCGCTCCAAAGGGGTGGGGATCTATTTTATCACCCAGACTCCGCAGGACATTCCGGACGGGGTACTCAGCCAGTTGGGGAACAAGGTCCAGCACGCCCTTCATGCCTATACGCCCAAAGAGCAGAAAGCGACGAAAGCTGCGGCAGACTCCTTTCGCACCAATCCGGAATTTGACACCTATGAGACGCTGCTCCAGCTTGGGGTAGGCGAAGCGCTGGTTTCCGTGCTGGATGAAAAGGGGGTTCCCACTGTGGTGGAAAACTGCAAGATCCTGCCTCCCCAGAGCCTGATGGGGGCGCTTAATGACGCAGTGCGGGACAGCCTGGTGAAGGGAAGCCTTCTGTATATCAAATACGACCAGATGGTGGACCGGGATTCCGCGTATGAATTTTTGCAGCGCAAGTCCCTGACTGAGGCGGAAGAAGAGCAGAAAGCCGCGGAAGCGGCCGCTGCGGAGAAAGAACGCCAGAGAGCGGAGCTTGCCGCGGAGAAAGAGCGCCAGAAAGCGGAGCTTGCCGCAGAGAAGCAGCGCCAGCGGGAGGAAGCGGCGGCGGAAAAGCAGCGCTTAAAAGAGGAGGAAGCCCGGAGAAAGGCGGAGGAAAAAGCAGCCGCAGCCCGGGAGAAAAAGGTGAAATCCGCGGTGGGCAATGTAGCCAGCAGTGCAGCCGGGACCCTTGGCCGGGAGATCGGCAATGAATTCGGAAAGCATATCGGCGGCAGCTTCGGGAAGAAGCTGGGCGGCAATGTGGGCGCGTCCCTTGGCCGGGGGATACTGAGCACTCTGTTTAAGTTGTGATTGATTTGGGCAGAAGATGCCCGGGGAGGTGCGGATATGAGCTTTTTTGGTAAAGACATGGTTGATCCCAGGCCGACAGCGGCGGATTTTCCGAGACGCATGTGGGAGTACGAGGACATTCCCAGGGAATACAGGGCGAATCTGAGAAACTGCATCCGGGGAGAGCTGGACTATGAGCGGCTGATCTTTGTCCCACAGTCCAGGTACCGGAGAGAACAGCATGAATATATGCTGACCCGAAGCCCCCACCATCTGGTCTATCTGGAGCGGGAGCCGGACGGCAGTGTGAAGACGATCCGGATCCGCAAGGAGCAGATCTGCTGTGTCTGTGTAAAGGAGAATCTGCTGAAAGGCAGCTATGTGGTGTATTGGACCAACAACAGCGTTACCCAGCACATAGAGATCATGTTCAACACCAGCCGGAAAGAGCTGTTCCAGCCATTTTTAAACTGGATGCTGAACGCGGATGAGATGCTCAATGTGCATACGCTGTCAAAGCAGCGGGAGAGGCCCCAGGCGCTGAAAAAGATGCAGCTTGCGCTGTACAATTATTCAGAAGAACTGTTCCGGTTCGGCGGCACCCGGGGAAGCTGGCGCTGGTGGGATGTGCAGCGGCGGGGATTTTTCGGCAGGATCAGGGACGGCCAGTCCGCCTGCCTTTTAAGCGAGATGGACCAGGGCCAGACCGTTATCTGGTTCAGGGACACGGCAGTGGACATCTGGTATTTGTTCCAGGGAAAAGCCCAGGCCCAGATCTTAAACGAGAACGGTAAGACCAATATCCGCATTTATGCCGGAAAGGAAGAGGCCGGAGCGGTCACAAACCTGGCGGCAGACTAGGCGCTTCAAAGCTGCGGCCGATAGGACAAGCTGGCGGAGGCGTCATCCATCTCTGAAACATACATGGATGACGCCTCCGCCGACGGTCCTGCTGAAGGTAACTATTCTTTTTCTTCCAGTTATCTTGCGTCCTCATACACTTCTTTTGCCAGATTAAACGCAGCCCATGCATTAGGCCATCCGGCATAGAACGCCGCGTGGGTGATCAGTTCCGCCATCTCTTCGGCAGTCACGCCATTCTTTTTCGCATTTGAAATGTGCGTTTTCATAGAGCTGTCAAAAATCCCTTTCGTCATCAGTACGGTTACGGTGATCATACTGCGGTCATGCAGAGAAAGCTTATCCTCTCTGGCCCATACTTCGCCGAACAGCACATCATCATTTAACTCTGCAAATTTTGGAGCGAAAGCCCCAAGCCGGTTTCTTCCTGCTGTCTGTTTTTCCATGATTTTTATCTCCTTTATATTAAATTTAAATAGGTTTCATCCTTCACAGGTTCCAGCCATTCATTGGAATTGTCCTCGCCGGGAACCTCTATCGAAATATGGCTGAACCAGGTATCCGCTTTTGCCCCATGCCAGTGCTTTACGCCCTCCGGTATCGTGACCACCATGCCCGGAACCAGGCTGACTGCCGGTTTTCCTGCCTCCTGATACCACCCCTCTCCGGCGGTGCAGATCAAGATCTGGCCGCCTCCGCTTTTAGCATGATGGATATGCCAGTTATTCCGGCAGCCCGGCTCAAACGTCACATTGGACATATGAAGGCCTGCTTCCGGGGCTGTTAATGGCTTCAAAAAAGAATTGCCGATAAAATACTGTGCATAGGCCTCGTTGGGATTGCCCTTCCCAAACACATTGATTTCTTCAAATTTCTCTGCATTTTGATATTTCATGATCATGTATCTCCTTATTTAAACAATATGTATCATCAAATCACTTTATAGTGCTTCCATTTGCCCTGCTTCATGCGGAGCAGGAAGATAATCCCACGAACGGTCCAGTCCAGGCACATCGCCAGTGCGATCCCGATGACGCCCATTTGCCACACTACGGCGAACAGCATGGAAAATACCAGCCGCACTCCGATGGTTGTGAACAGGGAGATCCCTGTGGTAAAGGCCACATCACCAGTTGCGCGAAGCCCCTTGCCAAGGGAATCCGCCAGCGGCAGGATACCTGCGCAGAATACGTTGTGGATCAGTACCAGCCAGAAGATCAGTCTCTTTGTTTCGCTCTCGAGAGTATAGATGTGCAGGATGATCGGCGTCAGCGCCAGGATCAGCATATTCCAAACAGCGGAGAAGATCATGGTGATCTTTAACAGCTTCCGAAAATACAGGCCGGCAGCCCTCACATCCCCCGCTCCCATACACTGTCCGATCACCGTGATGAAAACCGGTCCCATAGCCACGCAGGCCAGCGCTGCCATGCTCCAGAAAGTCTGTGCCACACCATTTGCAGCGATCTGGTAAGTGCCAAACATGGATATAACGCTGCTCAGCGCGACCTTGACCAGTTGGAAAATGCCGCTTTCAAAACCATTTGGCACGGCGATGCGCAGGATTTTTGCCTGCAGGCCGCTCTCCAGGCGCAGCAGCCAGTTCCAACAGTAGGATACCGGATTTTGCTTTGAAAAGCAAAGCGCAGTAATGACAATGGCCGAGAACAGTCTTGCGATCAGAGAGGGCCATGCGACCCCGGCCACACCCGCATGGAGTACGAAGACGCCGATGCAGTTGCCCACCAGATTGATGAGATTCGACACCACGGAAATATACATGGTGACACTGGTTTTTCCGAAGCTGCGGTAAAGGGCGGCGCCTGCATTATAGACAGCCAGGGCCGGATAGGAATAGGCTGAGATGCGCAGGTATGTAACGCAGGCGGTCATGACCTCCGGCTCTACTTTACCGAACAGCATCCGCAGCAGCGGCTGGCTGCCAAGCAGGATCAGCAGGGCCGCCGCTGCCGAAAAAAGCGCTGCGGATGTGGCCAGCTGGCAGGCACAGCGTCCTGCCAGTTCATTCTCTTTTCTGCCGATATACTGGCTGATGACCACTGCGCCTCCCGCCGCCAGTGCAGTAAACAGATTCAAAAAGATCGTGTTGAACGAGTTTACCAAAGACACACCAGAGACAGCAGCCTCGCCTACAAAACCGATGACAAAAACATCCGCCATACCGACCAGCGCGACCAGAAGCTGCTCTAAAAACAGCGGTATGATCAATTGTTTCAAATCCTGATTGGAAAAGTGTTCCATCATCGTCATTCCCCTAACAAAATATCCTTTCTAATCCAG
The DNA here is from genome assembly GCF_040719375.1 of Clostridium sp. AN503. NCBI lineage: Bacteria > Bacillati > Bacillota > Clostridia > Eubacteriales > Clostridiaceae > Clostridium > Clostridium sp. AN503. The sequence goes on from NZ_JBFDTP010000002.1 coordinate 275,029, forward strand.
ACATTCTCCATTTGATTCAATCAGCTTCTTGTACCAGAAGAAGGAATCCTTTTTCAGCCGTTCATAGGTTCCGTTTCCATTGTCATCCACATCCACATAAATCTGCCCATATCGTTTCGCCATCTCTCCGGTGGATGCAGATACCACATCAATGCATCCCCATGTGGTATAAGCGATACAGTCCACCCCATGGTCCATGGCAGCTTTCATAGCTTTAATATGGTCTCTGTGGTAGGCGATCCGGTAATCATCGTGGATGCGTTTGTCTTTTTCCACCTTGTCGTAGGCGCCGATTCCATTTTCCACGATCATCAGCGGGAGCCGGTAGCGGTCATAGATGACCTCCATAAAATACTGCATGCCGTCCGGATCCAGAGACCAGCCCCAGTCACTGTAGGTCAGATATTCATTTCTGGCGCCTGAACTGAAATTCCCGCCTACAAGCTCGGTCACCTTGTGGGTCGTTACAACATTGGTGTGGTAGTAGGAAAAGGTGTACATATCAACGGTTCCCTGTTTTAAGGCTGCCGCATCTTCCTCTGTAAAATCCAGCTCCACATGATGCTCCTTCCAGAGCCTTTTTGCATAGCTGGAATATGTGCCGAAGCAATGCACATCTCCTGCATAAAAAATATTCTTTTCCCATATATGGCGGTTCCATAGTATGTCTTTCGGATCCGGTGTCATCGGGTAGTTGGTAGATCCGCAGATCATACAGCCGATCTTATTTTCCGGATCTATGGCGTGGCCGATCTGTACTGCCTTTGCACTGGCGACCAGTTGATAATGGACCTTTTGATAAGCGTCTGCATAGTCCTGATCCGTCAGCGGCCTTCCGCCTGCACGGATAAACTGAATGGTATTGTTGATCTCGTTAAAGGTCAGCCAGTATTTTACCAGTCCTTGATACTCCATAAAGCAAGTAGTTGCAAAACGGACATACGCGTCGATCAGATCACGGTTCAGCCACCCGCCGCAATGCTCCTCCAGATAGAGAGGCGTATCAAAATGCCAGATGGTTACTAACGGCTCGATCTTATATTTGCGCAGCTCCTCAAACACCCTGCGGTAATGCTCAACTCCCGCTCTGTTCGGCTCTTTCTCCAGACCGGTCGGATAGAGGCGGGACCAGGATATGGACATGCGGTAGATCTTAAAGCCCATCTCGGCAAACAGGGCGATATCCTCCTTGTAGCGATGATATCCGTCATTTCCATTGTGATTTGGATAATAGTATTCATCCAGCACTGCATAGCGTGCGCCTTCCGGAAGCTTTCCGCCCCGCGTCATGGTCCCGCCTGTTCCATCTGCATTCCGGTATGTGATCCTTCGTTCCTCATTTGCCGCACCGCCGGTTGTCACATCCGTCAGCGCCGGACCCCTTCCGTCCTCATCCCAGGCCCCCTCAGTCTGATTGGCGGCTGTTGCACCGCCCCATAAAAAATTCTTTGGAAAGCTCATTGTTCTCCTCCAGTCTGTCGTTCTAATCTCAGGAAATCCTGACCTGCAGTGATCGCCCCTGCCGCATCAAACAGAACATCCTTATATTCGGGCGTATTGGTAATGAGTACCATGGTCTGGGTGGAAAATCCGGCCTTCCGGATCTCTTTTATATCAAAATCCACCAGAGGCTGTCCTTCTCTTACCCTGTCACCCTGCTTAACAAGCGCCTGGAATCCTTTTCCGTTCATCTCAACCGTATTGATCCCGATATGTACCAAAACCTCTGCGCCATCTGCTGAAGTGATGCCAAGTGCGTGGCCCGTCGGAAATAACGCAGAAACGATACCGTCGCACGGAGCGCATACCTGCCCGGCAGATGGCTCGATCAGGGCGCCTTTTCCCAGGGCTTCCTTTGCAAAAACCTCATCCTCTGCTTCTGATAAAGGCCGGGCCGTTCCTGTTACCGGAGCTTTTATCACCTCGGTTTTTATCTCGGACGGTGCCGCCTTTTCAGCCTTTATGCTGCCTTTGACCGATTCCTTACCATCATATTTCTGAAACAGGACTACGGTTATCGCCGCTGTGATCACGATGGTAATGCCGAGTGCGATCAGGATGTTATAGAAAAATGCCATGGTTCCATCACCGATGTACATCACCACAGCCGGCAGGCCTGATGAGCCGGTGGCATAGCGGTGCACATGGGTGAATCCTGCATACAGACCTCCGAACCCGGCGCCGATGGCGCCTGCCACCAGCGGGTATTTCTTTGGGACGTTCAGACCGTATAGAGCCGGTTCCGTGGTTCCCATGAGACCGGTGATCCCGGCGGATGTACCGATCTGTTTTGTCCTGCTGTCTTTAGAAAGAAGGCCGGTTACGAGCGCGGCCGTACCCTGTCCAATGTTGGCGCAGAGGACACCCGGCCCGAAGATGCCGTCATATCCCATCTGTGCCATCTGCATGGTCCCCAGCGGTGCAAGTCCATGGTGCAGGCCGAAAATAACCAGGGTAGAGTAGGTGGCGCCCATCAGGGCAGCTTCCAGCCAGCCGACATTTTCACTGAGCCAGCCAAAGATCAACGTAAAGATCTTACCTGCGTAATCCCCAAACGGGCCAATGATCGACAGGGCAAGGACACCCATCACAATAAATTCGATCATCGGTGCAAATACAAGGCGGACAGAACCCGGGATATGCTTATTCAGCCATTTTTCAAAGGGAGCCTGTACCAGCATGACCAAAACAATGGGGATCACGGAATTGGTATACCGCACCAGATACAGAGGAACCACATTCAGGAAATACACCGCTTCCTTTGCTGCGACTAAGTCAGCCCAGCCTGCATGGCACATGATCCCTGCCGTTACCGCAGCCAGGATCGGATTGCATTTTAATTTCTGCGCGGTGGTATATGCCAGCAGGATCGGCATAAACGCGAAGGTGGCATCTCCGATCATATTTATGATAATATAAGTCTGTGCCGTTTTGTCCACCAGGCTGAAGGCTGTAAGCAGCGCCAGCAGCGCTTTTACCATACCGGCCCCGGCAAGCGCCGGTACGATCGGTGAAAAGATACTGGAAACAAAGTCGGAAACGATGTTGAAGACACTCTGTTTTTCTTTTGTCTCCGCCCCCTTGTCATTGCCTGAATCCTTATTTGAGATCAGTTTCGCGACCTCATCATAGACAGCGGCCACTTCCATGCCGATGACGACCTGGAACATACCGCCCTTGTTGATCACCTGTACTACACCATCCAGTTCTGCAATGGCGGCTTCGTCCGCCTTTGCAGCGTCATCCAGTTTAAAACGAAGCCTTGTCTGGCAATGATGTAATGAATGAATATTGCTGTCCCCTCCAACGAGTTCTACGATCTGCTTTGCCAGGAACTCATAGTTTTTAGTTTGATCCATTACGGTTTTCTCCTTAACGTTTGAATTTGCTTCTTTATGGCCAGTAAAGAATCACCCGCGGTTTTTATGTAACCATAGGATACAACCCTTACTGCCTGATTTCAAGAGCTTTCTGCCGGTCAGACTGAAGTTGAAACAGCGGTTCGCGGTTTGGGCGGTGATCACGTTTTATCCCGAAACAAAACGAAACACAGGGGACCCGTCTGCTGCCGTTGGTCCCCTGTGCCGCTTAGTTTTCGGCGGTTGAAGTTTCCCTTGAAACTTCAAGAGCTGTTGAACTTTTTGTTTTGTATTCGTAATTGTTCTTATAGTCTTTTGAAAAGCAGTAAGAAAACAGTACGTTAAAGATAAACTGGATGGATTCCTCTGTAGTATAATTGGCGATCTTCGTATAAAGCCGTTCTCTTGACGAGATGGTCAGGCAGATATCTGAGTTTTGGCGCAGATAATTTTCTCCCTGACTGGTAATACCCACGATCGGCACCCCGCGTTCCCGAAGCCCCGGGATGTATCTGGTCGGAACACGAAACGGATTGTTGCCGGAATAGGAAACGATGACCGCGCAGTCATCCTGGTTTAAGGAATTGGCGATCAGCCCGCCCTCATCACTGCTGGCCAGATGGACCAGTATACGGATGCTCTCCATCTTACGCTTAAACAGTTCCCCCAGAAAAATATTGGGCGACATGGAAAATATCACGATCTTTTTGGATTTTAACAGCAGGTCACCCGCTTTTTCGATATCACTGTAATCCATCTGATCTATGGTATCCTTTAAGCTTTCCATCTGGATCCGGCAGATCTTTTCGATCATTTCACTGGTGTGGTCGTTTTCTGAAAATGGGATATTGGGGTCAACGTCCGTAAAATGGCTTTCAAGGTACTGGCATTCCGCCATAAAGTCAGCAAAAAAATCCGTCCATCCATTATATCCCAGCTTCTTGGCAAAACGTGACAGGGTTGGTTTTGAGGTAAATGTTTTCCGTGCAATATCCTGCATGGAAAATTCTCCTGCGCGAGAACGCTCCGTCAACAAAAACTCTGCGACATTTTTTCTGGCGTCATGATACTGCAACGCCAGTTCATCCATCTTTTGAAATAAATACATAGCGCCCTCCCCGTATACACTTTTCTGTATTCTATCATTATACGTTTCGTTTTGAGCAAATGCAATTATAATTTCAAGAGGCTGCGGACTCCGCGCGGCGCACTATGCCGTTAACCGGATCTGGTATTTGCGCATCCAGTAATCGATCTGCCAGATATAGGCCAGCATCTGCGGCCCGGCCATCAGCTGTCCATACCAGGGTTTTCCGTAGTCGGAGGGGGCGTTTAAAAAGGCGTCCACCTTCTTTAAGTCCAAAAATGGAAGGACCGGGGAGGAGGAGTCCGCAAGGATCTCCCGGACCTTTTCTGCAAGCAAAGCTTCGTAGCGGGTGTCATAAGTCTTGGGATAAGGGGATTTCTTCCGGTAAAGGACCTCGGCCGGCAGATAGTCCTTTCCGCACTGCCTCAGCAGGCTCTTTACCACGCCGTCCCGGGTCTTCATATCCCACGGCACATTGAAAATATATTCATTTAACCGGTAGTCGGCAAAGGGGACGCGGGCCGCCAGGCCGGAATACATGCTGGCCCGGTCCATGCGGTCAAGTAATGTCTGCATAAACCATTTCTGGTTCAGATATGCGATCTCCCGGCGGCGGGCCTCCTCTGCCGTGTCAGATTCCAGACGCGGCGTCTCGCTGACGGAAGCTTCATAGCGCTCCGCCACATATCCGTCCATGTCAAGATAATCCACAAACTCGTCTTTTAACAGGACCTTCCGGGCCCCTAAGTCCATGGTCCAGGGAAATGTCCCGGCTTCAAAGCATTCTTTTTTGTGAAACCAGGGATAGCCGCCGAAGATCTCATCGGCGCATTCCCCGGTCAGGGCTACTTTGCTGTGGTCTTTTACCAGGGAGCAGAAGTAGAGCATGGAGGAATCCACATCGGCCATAGCCGGCAGGTCATGGGCGTCCACCGATTGCTTTAAGTAATCGGCCTGGTCCTGGATGCTGCATTCCAGATACCGGTGCTCGGAGCCGAGAAATTGTACCATCTGATCCACATAGGGCCGGTCCAGGGAGGGTTGGAAGGAGTTGGCTTTGAAATACCGGTCATTTCCGGTAAAGTCAAAGGAAAATGTGTTGAGCCGTTCCCCCTTCTTTTTAAGTTCTGCCGCACAGACCGCGGATACCAGGCTGGAGTCCACACCGCCGGATAAAAAGGTGCATAAGGGCACGTCGGAGACCATCTGGCGGCGGATGGAGTCCAGCACCAGCTCTGTTGCCGTCTCCACAGTTTTTTCATAATCATCCTCATGGGAATGGCTTTCCAGCTTCCAGTAGCGGGTCTCATCCATCCCCTGCCTGCCGTAAGTCAGATAGTGCCCCGGCAGAACCTCGCTTACGCCTTTCAATATCCCGCATCCGCAGGTCCTTGCGGGGCCAATGCTGAAGATCTCATTCAGCCCCTGGCGGTCCAGGCGGGTTTCCATGCCCGGCCATGCCAGGATGCCTTTTAGTTCCGATGCAAAGACCAGCCGGTCATCCTGTTTACAGAAGAACAGGGGCTTGATCCCGCTGCGGTCCCGGTAAAGCAGCAGAAGCTCCTGGGCCGGGTCCCAGACAGCGAAGGAAAAGACGCCGTTTAAGCGTTTGACAAATTCCCTGCCATATTCCAGATAGGAAAGGAGGATGATCTCCGTGTCGGTCCCCGACTGAAGGATCTGTCCCCGGGAGGCCAGGTCCGCCTTAAGCTCCCCGGCATTGTAGAGTTCGCCGTCCAGCACGGCGGCCCAGGTCCGTCCGCCGATGGTCTTAAGCAGAGGCTCGCCCCCGGCATCTAAGTGGGTGACGGAAAGCCTGGAGTGGGCCAGGCCGATGTGGGGAGCCAGATAAACGCCCTGGCCGTCCGGTCCCCGGTGTGCCTGCGCCCGGTTCATGGATGCGAGGATCTGGCTGTAGTGTTCTGGGTCCTGGCTGTAATCGGTTGTAAAATCACAAAATCCACTGATACTGCTCATAATTTCAAGTCCTTTCTGTTATATCAAGAGACAGGCCAGCACAAAGGTGCAGGCGAATCCGATCATAACCGGAATCAGGTTTTTCCGCGCCAGCTCCATGGGGCTGACGTTGCAGATCGCAGCCACCGGGATGATCCCCCAGGGCACGATGGTACCGCCGCCCACAAAGATTGCGGTGATCTGGCCCAGTGCCGCAAAGATGGGAACGGAGCCGCCGGTGATCAGGGAGAACGTGTGGGACAGGGCGCCGGTGAGGGGCAGCCCGGAGAATCCCGATCCGTCCAGGCCGGTCAGCGCGCCGACCACCATCTGGAGCAGAGCGGCCATATATTTGTTCAGCGGAGCCTTTCCTGCCAGCCAGATCGCCCAGTCGCTCATGATCCCGGTCTTGTACTGCTCACCCAGGATCGAGGTGATCCCTTCTCCTCCAAGAAAGAAAAACGCGCCGATTAAAATCACCGGAGCGAAGATTTTGATGGCAAATAAAAATCCGTGGATCAGATAGTCCGTCACCTTCTCCGGGGCCTGCTTCCCGAATCCCAGAATGGCGCCCAGCACCATAAGGAGCGTGGCGGTGCCCGATACCAGGCTGGTGGCGTCCCCGCCCTTAAGGCCGTAAAAGAACATCATGGCGATATCGGCGAGAAATGCAAGGGGTGTGAAGATGGCGATAAACCGGGCCGCTTTCCTGTGATGAACGGCTGCGTCGGAGCTTAAGCTGCTGCCGGACAGATCGGCAGTTTTTGAATCCCTGATGGATCTGCGGTTCATCATAAATGCGGCTGCTACGGTGACAATGCCCATGGTGAGAAACAGCGGAGTTCCAGCTGTTACGACCTCGATGGTGTCGATCCCCGCGGAGGCTGCCGAGATGGCGGGCGCACCCTGGATCACGAAGTCATAGCTCAGTGCAAAGCCGTGGCCAAACAGGTTCATGGCCATGGCGGCCATCAGAGGATTTAAACCCTTGCGGATGGCTAAGGGGAGCATGATGGCCCCGACCAGCGCAACCGACGGGGATGGCCACAGGAACAGGGAGAATATCATCATGACGATCCCCAGGATCCACCAGGCGGCTGACGGGGTGCGCATGATCTTTGACATGGGTTTCATCATCAGATAGTCGCTTCCAAGGTCTGAGAGGCACTTGGAGAGGGCGGTGATCAGGGCGATGGTCGCGATGATCTCCATAAACTGGTTTGCCGCGTAGAGCGTGGCATTGAATACGGTCTGGATCCCTCCTGCCAGGGTTTTGGTAGCGGCCAGGCCGATGAGAAACAGGAATGCGATACAGACAGCGGGGGTATCCCGCCTTAAGACCATAACGGTCAATATGGTGATCACGCCTATCAGATAGATTACATGGAGCGTAGTCAGGGTAGTTGTTAATTCCAGCATATCGTTACCTTCCGAAGTTGATATAATAAAAGGATATGCGGTGGCGGCGGCATAGGTCCGGAAACCGGGGATAAATATTTTTGGTAAAAAGTCGTTGGGGAGGATCTGCCGGATAAATTGCCGGATATAAAATGCCGGAAAAGAATATGGAAATGCGGCTATGCCCGGTATGGACAATAGCCGCATAAAAATTCTGACTGATTATAAGCAATGATAATTAAAATTGATATAAGCGCCGCTTATTTCCCAATGGAATCAAACTCATCACAGATCTCTTTGGAAGGCGGAGCCGTGGCGAGAGATACGATGAGGATCGCTGCGGAAGCCACGATAAAGGCCGGGAGCAGCTCGTAGACGTTCCAGCCGCCGCCCAGCGGACGGACGCCGTATTTCCAGGCAAAGACCATGATACCGCCGGAGATCATGCCGGCCAGGGCGCCCTGTAAGTTGGTGCGTTTCCAGAACAGGGAGAACAGCATCACCGGGCCGAAGGAGGCGCCGAAGCCCGCCCACGCAAAGGATACGATCGTAAACACGGAGCTGTCCGGGTTCCATGCCAGGCCGATAGCCACCAGGGCGATGCCGATGACCGTAAGGCGCGCTGCCGTCATGGAAGCCTTATTGTCCAGTTTGATCTTCAAGAAATCCTGCAGCAGGTTCTGGGACACGCCGGATGCGGCGGTCAGAAGCTGGGAATCTGCTGTGGACATGGTGCAGGCCAGGATACCAGCCAGTACCACACCTGCGACGATGGAGAGCAGCAGGCCGTGGCGGCCCAGCAGGTCAGCCAGCCGGATGATAATGGTCTCAGATTCGGCGCTGCTGGCAAATGCAGGAATCTTCCCTGCAAGAGAAACGCTGTAGCCGATGATTCCGATCAGGATCGCCACAAACATGGAGATCACAACCCATACGGAAGCGATACGGCGCGAAGTCTTTAACTTGTTTTCGTCCGCAATTGCCATAAAGCGCAGCAGGATATGGGGCATCCCAAAGTATCCCAGCCCCCACGCGAATGTAGAAACGATGGAGATAAAGCCGTAAGGGGCTGCGGTCCCGGTGGCGGTGTCATGAAGGTGCGTCATGGACAGATAACCGCTTAAGGATTTTGCGTTTAGCATGACCGTATCCCAGCCTCCCGCCATGCTGATCCCGTAGAAGACGATGATCACCAGTGCGATGCTCATGACGATGCTCTGGATCAGGTCCGTGGTGGATACCGCCATAAATCCGCCCAGGACCGTATATCCGACGATGACAATGGCGCCCACGATCATTGCGGCATGATAGTCCACTCCAAACAGGCTGTTAAAAAGCGTCCCTACCGCCTTAAAACCGGAAGCCGTATACGGAATGAAGAAGATCAGGATCACGATGGCTGCGATACACATCAGGATATTTTTCTCATCCCGGTAGCGGCGGGAGAAAAAGTCCGGTATCGTGATGGCATTGCAGGCGATGGAGTAGCGGCGGAGCCGTTTGGCTACGATCAGCCAGTTCAAATAAGTCCCCACTGCAAGCCCGATGGCAGTCCATCCCGCGTCGGCGATCCCGGTTAAGTATGCCACGCCCGGGAGCCCCATCAGAAGCCAGCTGCTCATATCGGAAGCCTCCGCGCTCATGGCGGTCACTAAAGGTCCAAGCTTCCTGCCTCCAAGATAGAATTCATCCGCGGAATCACCGCTTCCCTTTTTGCTGAAATAGAACCCCACATATACCATTGCGATCAGATAGACAATGATGGATGTGAGAATCCCGATCTGTCCAGATGTCATAATCAACTCTCCTCCCTGTGCATTCCCATGAAATATATTTCGCCATTATAGCACAAAGAAAAATAGACTGCAATGCAGAACAAAGTATAGACTATATACTGTACTGTTTATTTTGGTTATGCAATTAAAGCTATAAAATATATAGGAAAATTGGCTGTACGATAATAAGAATAAAACACAGATAAATATTAGTAATATGAATATGTGATGTATTTTTTTGAGTACAATGTATGCGGCCTGTCCACCGTTTCTCATCCATATGACCGACCTGTCAGTTTTGCGGAAAAACTGACAGGTCCCGGTTTTGCGACCGGAGCCGGAACTGATGATGGGGTGATCTTACGGCAGAAAACTGCTCAAAAATCCCGGCATGACCCGGCAGCTATACTGGCGGAGGGAGTACTCGCCGCCGCACAGGCACCAGTCGTAGAGCAGCGCCCGCTCGCAGAGGGCATAGAGCTTGACCATCTCACTGACGCTGGACTGGGCGCTGAGCTGTCCGTCTGCCTGGCCTTTGGCGATGATCCTGCGCAGCAGCTTATAATAGATGCGGTTGTGGTCCAGAAGGTGTTTTGCCCCGTTTGTCGTCAGCTGGGTGGAGTAAAGGCGCGTCAGCAGATCCAGGGAAATACTGTTTTCGATCATGCCAAACAGCTCGCTGTTCAGAAAGAGAAGCTGGTCCATGGCAGGCATCTCAGGATCCAGAACTTCAGTGAGTTCCTCGTATTTTTCATCAAACAGAGAACTTAAGGTGCTCAACAGGGCGTCCTTTCCATCAAAATAATGATAGAAAGACCCTTTGGAGGTGCCGGAAAGCTCGATGATCTCCTCCACGGTCGTATCCTCATAACCCTGTTCGTAAAACAGCTTCCAGGCAGCGTTTACGATCTTTCCACGGGTATTTCGCGCGTTTTTCTTTGCCACAGTCCGTACCTCCCAGTATTTTGCAGTGATCCTGCGTACCAATAAACTGATTATAACAGAGGAAAGTGTTTAAATCAATTGATGTGGGGCGGCTTCTGTATTATAATAATAAAGATTATGAGGAGGGTAAAAGCAATGCCGGAACAGATTAAGATAGCGCATATTGATGCGGCGGCCGCGGTTTATGCAGTGAACGCCACATTACGAAGGATAGACGAGCGTCTTGTGGATCATGGAGAGAGGGTTGCTTTTATAGCCTGTGAACTGTGTGAGGAAGGGAATCTTCCGATGGATATGAAAACATTGTTCCTCCTCTGTGCATTCCATGATATCGGCGCTTATAAGACGGATGAGATCGACCGTATGCTGGAGTTTGAGACCCATGACGTGTGGAACCACTCTGTTTACGGATATCTTTTCATGAAATATATGTCGCCGCTGAAAGAGAGCGCGGAGGCGATCCTGTATCATCATACGTCCTGGGACGACCTGTGCCGGACAGATACGGATCAGAGAGACTATGCCTCTCTGATCCATCTGGCGGACCGGATCGATATTGCATTTACTTATGGGCTGGACGCCGCGGGGATTGAGCGGCTGATGCATGATGTAAAGGACCTGTTCCGGGCGGATTATTCAGAGATTGCCAGAACCTGTTACCATAAACATGAGATGTTTGAGCAGCTTGCCGACGGTTCTTATCTTCAGAAGAACCGGAAGCGTTTGGAGGAATTTTTCCCGATAGCAGATGAGACGCTGGAGTATTTAAAGATGATCGTGTATGCCATTGATTTCAGGAGCGAGCATACGGTGACTCACACGATCAATACAGTGTCCCTGGCCCTTGACATCGCCAGGCATTTTGGGTTTACAAAAGAGGAGCTTGAGAAGATCTATCTGGGTGCGCTTCTTCATGACGTGGGCAAGATCGCGATCCCCGTATCGATCCTGGAATACCCGGGAAAGCTGGCTCCGGAGGAGATGGAGGTCATGCGTACCCATGTAAAGGAAACGGAGTATCTGATCCGGGGGATAGTGCCGGAGGAGATCTGCCGTATTGCGGTACGCCATCATGAGAAGCTGAACGGCAGCGGTTACCCCTATGGGCTTACCGGTGACGATCTGACCTTGCCGGAGCGGATCGTGGCGGTGGCGGATATCGTGAGCGCTTTAAGCAGCAGGCGCAGCTATAAGGAGCCGTTTCCCAGAGAAAAGACCTTAAAGATCCTGGAGCAGATGAGCAAAAGCCAGTTAGACCCGTCAGTCTGTGCTTATGTATCTGAGCATTATGACAGTATCATGAAATCCACAGAGCCGGACCGTATCCGGATCATTGAAATGTACCAGAGTATTATGCAGGAGTATGAGAGGGTAGCGGCGCGGATGGAGGCAATGGGGATGTAGTTGAAGGGCTGTTGGCCTGTGGTCGTGAAAGACCGGGCGGACGGCCCTGTTCTTGATTTTGGTCCTGGTACTGTAGACGGGATCCGTTTCAGGACAAAAAACAAAAAATTTAAAAAAATATCGCAATACCTCTTTACTTTATAAAAAAAACAAGTAAACTGGTTTAGTAGATGGCGTTTTTTGCGGCAGACAGAGGAAACGCGGAGGTGAAAATGGAAAAAAAGATGAGTATCAAGAAGATTTCGGAGCTGGCTGGGGTATCTCCAACTACAGTTTCTTTTGTCCTGAATAACCGGAAGGGGATCGGTGAGGAGACCAGGAAAAAAGTGATGGAAGTCATCGAACGGGAGCAGTATGTCCCCAATATCAATTCCAGAAGGCTCAGCCTGAACCGGAGCTTTAATCTGGGCTTTATTACAAATGACAATTTTGCCATGCTGACAGACGCGTTTGCTTCCAGAGTCATGATCGAGGCTGTCAGAAAAGCCAACAGCCTGGGATACAGCATTACCCTGATCCCAGTCACGGGGAATGACATGGAGAAGGCCCTGCGTAAGTCCATCAACCAGGGCAATATAGACGGCGCGATCGTGATCCATGATATCAGCCAGACGGAGTATAAGGCGCTGAAGCAGGAGGGCGTCCCGCTTGTAGTTATCGATTCCCATATGAAAAACCCCGCGTATTCCTGCGTCAATGTGGACTACAAGGACGCTGCCTATAAAGTGGTGGAATATCTTTTGGATCAGGGGCACCGGGACATCGCCTACATTGGCATTGAGAGCCTGCCGGACTTATATGTCAGCTGCCTGCAGGGATATTGTGAAGCGCTGGCGACCCGGAGTATCAGCATTAATGCAGAGTGGATCATGAGCGTGGTGGACTACGAAAATGGTGTGGACGACAAGATTGCGGAGAAATTCCGGAAGGGAAACCTGCCTTCCGCTATTTTTTGTGCAAATGATTTTACGGCGATCGGTACCATCAACGGGCTTTACAAGCTGGGCCTTACGGTTCCGGGGGATGTTTCTGTGATCTCCATTGACGATATTTATCTTGCCAAGATGTTCCGCCCCTCCCTGACTACCATGAAGATCGATATTGAAGATATGGGCAGCAAGGCGATCGAGATCCTGGACCGCCTGATCAGCAAGAAGACAGACAGGGAAGTCCATACCATGAAGGCAGAGAACCTGGTGATAAGAGAATCTGTCAGGAAAATTAATAAATAATCGGGTTTTGTAAACCTGCAAATCTGGAATTACCTTCCATTTTTTGGATAATTCTCACTAATTAATCTCAAATATCAAAAAATATATGTGAATATTATTGACATTACTCCCAAATACGAATATACTTAACTAAACCGGATTAGTAGCGCGCACTAATTCAAAAGTTGTAGTTTCTGGCACATTTGACCAAAGAAAATGTATTGAAGGAGGAACCTATGAGAAGGAAAATATCTGCAGTCCTGTTGACGGTGGCAATGACGATGGCAATGACCGGATGTTCGTCCGGCACGCCGCAGACGGCGGCTGAGACCGGTGCTGCCAGGACAGAAGCGGCAGGACAGGGAGAGGCAAAGCAGGGCGAAGCAAAGCAGGAGGAGGCTTCTGCGCCAAAGAGTGATATCAAGCTGGGCTTCACGGTCAGCTTTATCACCGGATATTACAGTGCTATGGTGGACGGGGTCAATGAAGCGGCTGCCGCTCAGGGCGTGGAGGTGGTTTTGCTGAATGCGGAGAGCGATACGGTGAAGCAGAGCCAGCAGATGGAGAATCTGATCGCTCAGAAGGTAGATGCGATCCTCTGCAACCCGGAGGACGGAACGGCAATCTCTGCGTCGGTGCAGAAGGCCATGGATGCAGGCGTGCCGGTCATCGGAATGGACCGTGAGATCACCGAGGCCACGCCCGCCAAGCAGATCATTGCCAACAGCTATGACCTGGCTTATAAGCTGGTGGATGATTTTGGGAAATCCGGGGACTGTGCGGACTTGTCCGAACCGTTAAAGGTCCTGGTCATGGTGGGGACCATGTCGGATTCTTATGCGGTTAACTGCCTGGAGGCCCACAGAAAAGCCATTGAGGATAATCCGGACAAATTTGAGCTGGTTGCAGAGATCCCCGGTGAATGGAATCAGGATACGGCTCTGAAAGGACTTCAGAATGCACTTTCCGCCAATCCGGATGTGGACCTGATCATTACTCCCTCTGACATGTACCTTCCCTGTATCCAGAGCGCTTTAGAGCAGATCGGCAGATGGAAGAAGATCGGGGAGGAAGGCCATACCATGGTGCTTTCCATGGATGGAGATACCAACGGGATTCAGGCCATCAAGGACGGCTACACAGAGGCGGATGCCGTCATAGACGCCAAGGAGCTTGGGCGGATGGCAGTGGAAAATGCCATAAAGATCATAAACGGGGAGGAAAAATCCGATGGGGCCTATCTGGACATTCCCGGATTTATCGTTACCTATGAGAATTTCGACACGGAGGCGCCTAAGGCATACAGCTATGGTGATCTGAAGTAGGATTGGGGAAGGTCAGATGAAGAAAACAGGCGGTATTAAAAAATTAGTTTTGGATTACCCTGCAATTCTGTTTGTGTTGGTGACAGTTGTATTAAGCGTCCTGTTTGTCCCATATTTTGTTTCGGAGTATAACATAAAGAACCTCTGCCTGCAGATGTGCGACCTTTTGATCATTGCCTGCGGCCTCACCTTTACGGAGCTGAACGCCAGCACGGATTTTTCCTGTACGTCCGTGCTGGCAGTGTCCAGCATGACCGGGGCGTATATCATGGCGATGTCGCCCCTTAAGTCCCATCCGCTGCTGGCCGTGGCTGTGGCGATCCTGGCAATGCTCCTGATCGGCGTTTTATTCGGCCTGATCAACAGCTTTGCGATCATCAAGCTGAAAATGCCTGCATTTATTGCAACCATGGCAACCATGCTGATCGGATCGGCCTTCGCTTATTGGTTTGCCTCCAGGGTGAACTCGGGAAAGACCAGTATCGGCGGCCTTCCGGCGGTATTTGTAGCTCTGGGCGGTTCGGGGAGATTCTTTTTAGTCCCGATCGTGATCACCGCAGTTATGTGGTTTCTGGCGGATTTTATTCTGACAAAGACGAAGCTGGGCAGGGATATCTATGCGGTTGGGACCAACCCTACGGCGGCATTTATCTCCGGAGTCAGCGTAAAAAAGACCATTTTCTGGATGTTCATGCTGACGGCGGTATTCTCCTCCGTGGAGAGTATCATCCTGACAGCCAGGAGCGCAGCGGGGATGTCCGGCCTTGGGAGCACGATGTTTATCAATATCGTGTCTGCGGTCATCATCGGAGGAACCAGCGTCAGCGGAGGCTTCGGGGGTGTGAGGCAGACGCTTCTGGGAGCGCTGTTCATTGTCATCATCAACAATGCCATGAATCTGATCGGGATTGAATGGTATACGATCATGCTCTGCCAGGGGCTTTTGATCCTGGCGGCAACCGTGATCGATTACTTTATCAAGAAGTCACGAATGCTGGGGAAGGGAAAAACATGATGAGTGAACCAATTTTGCGTTTGGAGAACATCTGTAAGAGCTTCTTTGGGGTGCAGGTGCTCTATGATATCTCCCTTGAACTGTATGAGGGGGAGGTCCTGGGGCTTGTGGGAGAGAACGGAGCCGGAAAATCCACGATGATGAACGTGGTGGGCGGAGTGCTTCCCGGTGACAGCGGGACGATGTACGTGAATGGGAAGGAGTATAAGCCTTCAAGCCCGAGGATGGCAACGGAAGCCGGCATCGGTTTCATCCATCAGGAGCTGAGCCTGTTCACCAATTTAAGCGTGGCGGAGAATATTTTTATAGATGATTACCCGAAGAAATTTGCAGGCTTCATTGACAAGAAAGAAACCTGCAGCAGAACGAAGGGATTTTTGGAGCGTTACCATGTAGATGTTAAGAATCCCAACACGGTTGTGGGCAGCCTGTCCATGGGTACCAGGCAGATGATCGAGATACTAAAAGCCCTGGTCAAGGAGGCGAAGATCCTGATCTTTGACGAGCCGACCACATCCCTTTCGGGGCGTGAGAAGGAAACGCTTTTTGAGACAATCCGGGAACTTAAAAAATCTGGATATTCCATCGTTTATATCTCCCATATCCTGGAGGACGTGCTGCTTTTGAGCGACCGGATCAGCGTACTGAGGGACGGGCATGTGATCAGGACGGACCGGACCGCCAACTGGACGAAGGAAGAGATGATCCGCCAGATGGTGGGACGCGATATGAAGCAGGTATATCCGGAAGTGCAAAAGACCATCGGCAGCGAGACCGTTCTGGAGACAAAGGGGCTTTGCTGTGCGGGTTTTGTGAAAGACGTCTCTCTACAGCTCAAAAAGGGTGAGATACTGGGAATGTTTGGCCTTATGGGGGCCGGCCGCTCCGAGGTGGCAAGGGCTGTCTTCGGCGTGGATCCTATAGAGAGCGGAGAGGTGATCATAAAGGGAACGCCGTTTACAAGGATCACGCCGGAGCTCTGTATCCGGAATAAAATGGCGTTTGTCACGGAAAACAGGCGGGAGGAAGGACTTTTGATGCCCAAAACCGTGTGTGAGAACGCAGCGCTTGTACTGGAACGGGATCTGGTGGGGCGGCTGGGGATCATCGATGTGGCCCGGGAGGAGCAGATGACAGAAAAAGCGATCAGCGAGATGGGCGTAAAGTCTGCGGATCCCCGAACCCAGGCGGTCAACAGTCTGTCGGGCGGAAACCAGCAGAAGGTGGTCGTGGGCAAATGGGTGGTCACAGAGCCGGAGATCCTGATCGTGGACGAGCCTACAAGAGGCATCGACGTGGGGGCGAAGTATGAGATATACAAGCTGTTAAAAGGGCTGGCAGCCAGAGGCGCGGCTATCCTGTTCATATCCTCGGAGATGGAGGAGCTGATGGGGATGTGCGACAGCATCATCGCCATGAAGGACGGCGTGATCTCCGGGCGCGTGGATCGATCGGAGTTCAGCCAGGAAAATATTGGCACACTGGCTTTATAGGGAGGAGAGGTTACAGATGGGAAATGTGAAGGTTTCTGAGTGGACGGCAAAAGACATCCTTGTGAAGTACGGCGTATACCTCATCCTGGTAGTTTTGATGGTCGTTTTCAGTTTTGTCAATAAAAAGTTCCTTACCTTTGATAATTTTATGCTGATGCTCCAGCAGCTGGCGCCGTTTGGGATTGCAGTGATCGGAATGACGTTTGTCCTGATCACGGCCGGGATTGATATTTCTGTAGGCCGGATCATGTTTATTTCCGGCGTGGTGGTCGGCGAGGTGCTCACGAGGCTGCCGGCGCAGGTGGCGGAGTCTCCATTTGTCATCGTGATCTGCACGTTGATCGTTATGCTGGTGGGAGCGGCTTTTGGGCTGGCAAACGGGCTGCTGATCACAAAGATGAAGATCTATCCTTTCATCGCAACGCTGATCATGGGCTACATAGCAAGAGGGCTTGGGCTTTCCATAGCCGGGATCACAAAATATGATGTGAGCGTTCTTGGAAAGGTGACAAATGCCAGGATCGCCGGCGTTCCCGTGGCGTTTATCATCTTTATCATCCTGGCGGCGGGCATGAACTTTGTGCTGAGGAATACGAAATTTGGACGGCACACCATGGCGATCGGGAACAATCCCCATGCGGCGGAACAGATCGGGATCAATGTGACCAGGCATAAGATCATCATCTATGTTCTGTGCGGAATCTTCGCTGCAGTTGGAGGGATGTTCTCGGCAGGCCAGATCAGCGAGGTGTTTACGACCTTTGGTGAGAACAACGAGTTTCAGATCATATCAGCAACGGTCATAGGAGGGACCAGCCTGTTTGGCGGCAGGGGGACAATCCTTCCGGGGGCGATCTTTGGAGTGCTGCTGATCCAGGTGGTTTTAAACGGATTATCCATGATGAATGCGTCGGTGTATGTATTCAATATTGTGAGGGGCGTCATTATCTTTATTGCGGTGGCTTTGGACTGTATCAACTATAAAGGAGAATTGAGGTAGCAGATGGAAAGAATATGTATTCCCGATCATGAATTTAAGGAGAGGGTGAGGAAGGCTCAGCTGGCTATGGCGGCGGAGGGCGTGGATATCCTGTTTGCGTTTGCCAACGAAGCGGAGCCTCAGTTTGTGAGATATTTGAGCGATTACTGGCCGTCTTTTGAAACTGCGGCTGTCATGATGGGGCAGAAGGGGGAACCGGTCCTGTTGATCGGTCCGGAAAGCCTGACATTTGCGTCGGACCGTTCCAGGATACCGGACATCCGCCGGGTGAAATGCCTGCGGGAGTCCTCCAACCCGGAATATCCCGGACATAAGCTCGATACCATAGCGGAAGCGATCGAGAGCGTGAGGAGCGGGCCGGTCAGACGGCTGGCGGTAGCCGGATACAATCTGGTGCCGAAGATCGTGTATGATGATCTGCGGGAAGCCCTTGACGAGCTGGGCGGCGGCGAGATCGTAAGAGGGGATCAGATCATCATGGATCTCAGGATGGTCAAGTCGGAGAATGAGATCGCCTGTCTGAAAAAAGCCGGGGAGATTACGGTGAACGCACTCAAAAAGGTCCTGGAGAATATCAGGCCGGGGATGACGGAGCAGCAGGTCTGCGGGATCGCCATGGGGGAGATGTTGGCGCAGGGAGCAGAGAGCGAGGCTTATCCCTTCTGGGCGCTGGCCGGGCAGGGAAGCGACCAGGCCATCAGCAGGCCAAGGGCCAAGGTGATCGAAAAGCACGATTATGTCCATCTGGGGGTAGCTGCACGATATGAAGGTTATGCTGCGACTATCGGGCGCGGAGTGTTTTTCGGGGAACCGGACGCCTGGGTTCTGGATGCCATGAAAGCGGGCTATGAGGCCGCCGCAGTGGTGGAGGAACAGCTGTTTGACGGGAACAATGCGGGGACAGTTGCAAAACGCTATGTGGAGTCCCTAAAAAAGACAGGCCATGACCAGTATCTTCTGTACGGCCCCTGCCATGCCACAGGGTTGATGGAAGGGGAGCCGCCATGGATCGAGACCAATTCTGATTACGTGATCCATGAAAATATGTGTTATTGTATCGACATATTTATGGGAGACGGCAAAGGGAAAGGGCTGCGTGTGGAAGAGAGCGTGAGGGTTGGAAAGGAACGGGCGGATATCTATACGCCGTTCCCGAGAGAGATCATACGCCTGTAAGGGAAAAAGGAGAACGTATGGCTGAGAGAGCAAAAATAAGCAGGGATGAATTTAAAGAACGGATTGAGGTCATCCGGGCGCGGATGAGGGCGGAAGGCGTGGATGCCCTTTTCGTATACGGGGACGAATTCCGGAGAGAAAACTTGAGATATGTGTGCAACTACTGGCCGATCTTTGACCGGGGCGCTTTCCTGATCCCGATGCAGGGCGAACCGATCCTGCTGGCGGCGCCGGAGAGCATCACCGTTGCCCAGGAGATGACTCCCTGGAGTGATTTAAGAAATGTTCCGGATCTGTGCGCCGCCTATGTGGAGGACACGATCGATTATCCGCTGGCGTCCTACTGGAGCTTTTCTGCGCTGGCTGAGGAGCTGAAGGGGAGAGGTGCCTTCCGATGCCTGGGCGTGGTTGGGGTGGATGCCATGTGCTATGATCTTTATCTGTCGGTTGAGAGGGGCTTTGGCTGCCGGATCGTGAATATGGACCATATGTTTTATCAGATGCGGGAGATCAAGAGCGAAGCGGAGCAGGCATGTATGAAGGAAGCGGGACGGATTGCCCAGGAAGGGATCCGGGCGCTGCTGGAAGCGGATATTGTGGGCATGAGCGAGACCGGGGTGTGCGGGATCGCGGAGCAGGCAGCGCGGGCGGCCGGGGCTGAGGCGGTCGTATTTACCCTCTGCTCCTCCGGGGACCGGACGAACTACGTGGTTCCCAGGGCCTCCACCTCGAAGAAGATCGAGGATGGGGATATGGTTTCCTTTGGGCTTGCGGTGATGTATGAGGGATACACAGCCACCTGCCAGATCCCCTTTGGAGCGGGCAGCTGCAGCGAAGAGAGCAGGAGGGTCATAGACACGCTGATCGGGGCGTGGAAAAAGGGGCTTCCGGAGCTTAAGCCGGGCAATCCCATGAAGAATTTTGTGTCTGCTGTCAGGGACTATTTCCGGGAAAAAGGGCTGGAGGAGTATGACGTGTATCCGCCGCTCCATGGCTCCGGCCTCGCAGAGGCGGAAAACCCCTATCCAGATGAGAACACAGACCGGTGCTTTGAGGAGGGTATGGTCTTTAATACGGATATCAGCCTGTTTGGCGCTCCGGGCGATAGCAACCGCATCGAGGCCGGCTATATCATCACGGCGGATGGGTGCGAGCCGATCACTCCCTTTGTGGATGAGTATTGCCTGAAATGGCTCAACGGCTGATTCTGACCGCGGCGGCAGGCTGCTGCTTCTTTCTGGGATTTGAGAGCGGGAGCTATCAGTATGTGCTGGTAAAGGCTGCTGCCGAATTCAAAGTAAATGCGTTTGTTATGGGAGCTTTTGTGGCGGTCCAGTTTCTGGCTTCCATGATTTCCCCCGCCCTGTGCGGGGGACTGGCCGACCGGTATGGGAGAAAACGGATATTTGGCCTGTTTACGGGGATTTTCACTTTGGGCTGCCTGTGGGTTTTTGTCTCAAAAGGAGCGGCGGTATTTGCTCTGGGGATTTTTGTGACAGGGTTTGGCTACAGCATGTGTGAGAGCCTGGCTTCCGTAGTGGCTGCGGAGGAAACAAAACGGTGCCCGGACGGCGTGGTGAATCTTATACAGTCTGCATTTAGCTTTGGGGCGGTTACGGGCCCCTGGGCGGCTGATTTTATCATAAGGGTGTGGAGGCTTGACTGGCGTTTTGTGTTTCTGACAGCCGGTGTGGGCAGCGGGCTGATGGCGGTCCTGCTGGCTCTTGGGAGAAAAGGGGCTTCAGACGGGAGGGCGTCCTGGAGCCGTGCCAGTGAGGCGCGGAATCGAAAACACCGAAAACCAGGGAATGCTTTGGATCATCCGTTTGCGTTTGGGGGAAGCCTCTGGGTATTGGCTGTTCTCATGTTTGGATATTCCATGATAGAAACAGGCGGGATTTATTTTATCGGCACGCTGCAGGGCAGCCTGGGCGGAGGCAGGGAGAGCGCCTGGGGGATTTCGGCTGTCTGGCTGAGCATGACGGTGGGGCGTCTGATCGCTTCCAGAATAAGAATGAAAAGGCTTCCCGTGATTGCAGGAGGTTTTTTTGCAGCCTCATCTGCCATATTGGGACTTTCCTTTTGCGGCAGCGACCAGGCGGGCGGAGCCTGGATGATGACGGGGCTTTGTGCGGCCATGGGCATGTCCATGGGGCCTGTTTGGCCTGCGCTGGTCAGCTGCGCCATTGAACGGTATCCGCAAAAGGCGGCGCTGGCTGCCAGCAGGATGGTTATGGCGGGCAGCGCTGGCGGGGCGGTGATGCCGCTTTTCATGGGAGCGGTGACGGATGCGTATGGAGTGCGGACGGCTTACTGGATGGCAGCGGCGGTTGGGGCCGCAGCCTGTGGGACCGCCTGTTTGTGGGGACTGAAAAAGACGCTGTGTAAAAGCAAGTGAGAAGGGAGCTGGAAAATGGATTTTAAGCTGAAGAGAGAGCAGATCGAAGACTGGTGCAGGATACCGGCCAGGCAGCTGATGGATCGGGACGACTTAAATATGGAACTTCATGTGGAGAAGACCAAAGCTGAGACGATGGAGTATATTGGAAACCTTATGGCAGATGAGGTGATTCAAAACAATAAAATGGGGAGAGTCACCAGATGGATCCTTCCTGCGGGGCCGATGGAGGAATACAATACATTTATCAGAAGGGTCAATGGGGAGAGAATCAGTCTTAAAAACCTTTATGTTTTCCATATGGATGAATTTCTGGACTGGGAAGGGCGCCCTTACCCGGTAGAGCTGGCTTACCGGAGCTTAAAAGGAACCATGCTGCACGGGTTTTATAACAGGATTGACGGGGAACTGAACGTGCCGGAGGAGCAGAGGATCTGGCCGGATATAAACGATATAGATGCTTTTGACAGACAGATAGAGAAAGCCGGGGGGATAGACACCATATGGGCCGGGATCGGCTGCAAGGGCCTGGTTGCATTCTGCGAGGCGCCACATTCCAGATATTACAGGATTACAGAAGAACAGTTTAAAAACAGCAGGACGCGGATCCGGGAGATCAATGAGGACACTCTGGTGGCTTTGGCGGAGCGTGAGGCGGGCGGTTTTTATGACGCGATTCCTCCTATGGCGGTGACGATCGGGATGAAGTCGATATTGTCCGCGCGCCGGGCCGTGTATATGATCACCACAGGGTCCTGGAAAAATACAGTGATCCGGATCATGCTGCTTAACAGGGAGGTGACGCTGGAATATCCGGTGACATTTATGGTGAAGCATATTCCGGAACAGATCTTATGCTGCGATGAGCGGACGCTGGACCATCCGCTTGCACACCCGGCAGCGCTTTGGTGAGCTTATGGCGGATGTGATCGTTTTTAATAATCACGGAGTTGGGCAGAGCATCCGTCTGGAACGGCTGCCCCAGTGGGGAGAAACGGTCCAGGGTTTGGGCTGGAAGGTTGAAGAGGATGGAGGAAAAGGTTCAAATGTGGCAGTTGCTCTGGGCCGCCTGGGTGTGGATGCTGCTTTTATGGGGAAGCTGGGGGAGGATGACTGGGGACGCCAGGGGATTGGCTGGATGGAGGCTGCGGGGGTAGATGTCAGCCATGTCAGGACAACCCCGGAGGTCTCCACCTGCGCCGGGCTTGTCATAACCCGCAGCGATGGGCAAAATGCTATTATTGTGGGGAAAAGCAGCTCGGATTTCATGACAGAAGAGGAAATCTGCCGGGATATGGACGCGATGAAAGGAGCCAGGCTGTTTATCACGGGTTTTGAGATAGACAGGAAAAAGGCTCTGTTTGCAGCGCGCCGTGCGAAAAGCCTGGGCATGGTTACCATCCTGAATGCCAGCCCGCTGGACGGAACGGTAAAAGAGCGGCTGACGGGGATCGATATCCTGATCGTCAATGAGACAGAAGCGGGGATGATGCTGGAAGGCGGGATGGGACGGGAGGCAGAGCATAAGGCAAGGCTTCTGTCGAAGGTTTATGGGGTGAAAACAGTGATCGTCACACTGGGCGGAAAGGGCT
Source organism: Clostridium sp. AN503 (assembly GCF_040719375.1). NCBI lineage: Bacteria > Bacillati > Bacillota > Clostridia > Eubacteriales > Clostridiaceae > Clostridium > Clostridium sp. AN503. The sequence goes on from NZ_JBFDTP010000002.1 coordinate 298,163, forward strand.
GCGAGACCTGGGAATCCGGCAAAGAGACCTGGTTTCCTCCTGTGCCGGCGGAAGTGGTGGACACCACGGGAGCAGGAGATGGTTTCCTGGCGGCGTTTGCAGCGAATCTGGTCTGGGAAAAAAGCTTTGAGGAGGCATGTGCCAATGCGGGAAAGTATGCGGCTTACACGACCACGAAAAAGGGCACGGTAGCTGCATATCCGCATTACCGGAAATACAGGGCAATCCTTTCGGGGCAGGACGGGCAGGCAGGAGAGAAGTGATCAAGATGTCTGCATAAAAGCAGGGCGTGGCTAATAAGATGTAAAAAAGCTTTTCAGGGGAGAAGCCCATGAAAGATTATATCGAAGAACGTGCGGTAGCCATCGCCAATTACATCATAGACCACAATGCGACTGTGAGACAGACGGCGAAGAAATTTGGCATCAGCAAATCGACGGTACATAAGGACGTGACAGACCGGCTGGAGCACATTAACCCCACTCTGGCTGCACGGGCCAGGGTAGTCCTGGATGTGAACAAGTCAGAGCGCCATATCCGCGGCGGGCTGGCTACAAGAGAGAAGTACCAGCACCGGCTGGCGATATGCAGTAAAAAGGAAGATTAGTATTAGGTCAGTATTGGCATGACAGCGGGGGCAGAAGGCCGGAGAGAAGGCCTTTTGCCCCTTTTGTCTGCCGATGCCGTGTAAGGGTGCGGCAGTCAGTGGATGAAAACGCAAAAAAGCTTGATTTTTTTACCAGGATGTTTTATGTTGTGAATGTTATATATACAGTTCATAGATACAGAGGTAAAAAGCATGATCTTAAAAAGGCGGATTTCGGGCGCAGTAACAGATATGACAGAGGGAAATGCAGGAGAACTGATCCTGCGTTTCTCTCTTCCTTTGATCTTTGGAAACCTGTTCCAACAGCTATATGCGATCGTGGACGCGGTGGTGGTCGGTCGATATGTGGGGGTGGACGCGCTGGCTTCCATCGGCTGCATCAGCTGGGTCTGCTGGATGATCAACGCATTTCTGCGGGACTGTGCCAATGCATTCAGTATCTCTGCATCCGTCCGTGTGGGCAATCACAATGATAAGGGATTTCGCAGGATCGTGGGCAACGCTGTCCTGATCTGTGTGATTCTGGGCGCTTTGGTGACGGTTCTGCTGCTTGGCGGGATCCCGGTCATCCTGCGTCTTTTAAATGTACAGCCCAATGTGGCGCATATGACCAGGCAGTATCTGACGGTGTTTATCCTGGCGATCCCCGCCGGACTGGTGTACAGCGTTGCAACCGGGCTGCTGCGGGCGTATGGGAACAGTGGGATCACTTTTCTGTCTATGACCGTATCTACGGTGGTGAATATCGTGCTGGATCTGGTTTTTGTCCTGGGGTTCGGATGGGGCGTTCTGGGCGCGGCGGCGGCAACCTGGATCGCGCAGGCGGCTGCCATGGTGATTGCCCTGCGGGCGGTGGTGCGGGAGCCTGCCTTTTGCATCGGCAGGGAGGATCTGCGCCTGGATAAGGATCTTCTGAGAGAGCTTTTGCGGCTCTGGCTTCCGATGCTTTTTAACAGCCTGATCATCTCGGTTGGCGGATTGTTTGTAGAGAGCCGGACAAACCGGATCGGGTCTTCTTTTACAGCCGGGATAACGGCGTGTATGAAGGTGTTCAGTGTGATGGAAGCGGTGATCATGGCGATCCAGACAGGAGTCAGCGTGTATGTGGGCCAGAACCTGGGCGCAAGGCAGTTTAGGCGTATCCGGGAGGGGCTTGTAAAGCTTGTGAAGCTGGGGTTTGTCCTGACGGCGGTCATGATCCTCCTTGTTTTTGCAGTACAGCGCCAGATCCTGCCTTTGTTCCTCTCGGCGGAGGATCCGGCCGCGTATGAACGTGCATACTGGGTGGCTAATGCGGACACCCACATTATTTTACTGTCCATGCTGCTTATGACGCCCATGTATCTGCACCGGGTGACGATCCAGACCATGGGATTCTCGGTATATGCGGCGGCTGCAGGGCTTATGCAGCTTGTGATGCGGGTGGTGACGATCCAGTTTGGCCCGGCTGTGTTTGGGGAATATGCATACTTTATTCATGACGGCCTGGCCTGGCTGGCCTCCCTGCCGATCGTCGCCATACCCTGTTACCGGTATCTGCGGAAACAGATTGTCAGGGAGATCGCCAGTGGGGAGAAAAGCTTGTTTACAGATCAGAAAGAAACGGTATAATAGAACCGATGGCAGCAAATTCAGAACAGAGGAGCAAAAGAAATATGAGCAAAAAACGAATCCGCGACTACGGGATCCTGCCGGGCCGTTTGGAGACTGGAAAACGGAATAAGATCACAGATGTCCCCGGGGTGAAAGTGGGGCATTGTACCATAAAAAATGAGGAAAACCATACGGGCGTGACGGTCATCCTGCCTGGAGATGACAACAGCTTCGCGAACAAATACACGGCGGCGGCCTTTATCCACAACGGATTCGGGAAAAGCGCCGGTCTGGTCCAGGTGGAAGAGCTTGGCACTCTTGAGACGCCGGTGGCCCTGACCAACACGCTGAACGTGGGCCTGGTGTGGGACGCGGTGGCGGGATATGTGATCCAACAGTGCGAGCGGGAGCAGGTTCCGGTCACCAGTATCAATCCGGTGGTCGGCGAGTGCAATGACAGCCGGATCAACCATATCAGGCGCCGGGCGGTGCATGAGGAGCATGTAAGACGCGCGATCGCTGATGCGGCGGAGGACTTTGAGGAAGGCGGCGTGGGGGCAGGTACAGGGACGGTCTGCTACGGGCTTAAGGGCGGGATCGGTTCCGCTTCGCGCCTGGTGGAGATCGCAGGCAGGACGTATACGGTCGGCGTGCTGGTCCAGTCCAATTTCGGCGCTACCGCAGATTTCGTACTGAATGGGAAAGCAGCGGGAGAGCGGATACTGGAACTGAAGGAGGAGAAGGATCACATGGCGGAGGCGGAGCAGGATCAGGGTTCTATTATGACGATCCTGGCCACGGACCTGCCGGTGGACAGCCGCCAGTTAAAGCGGATCATCCGGCGGACGGCGGTGGGGATCGCCCGCACCGGGTCCTATACGGGCCATGGCAGCGGGGAGATCATGATCGGTTTTACTACGGCGAACCGGATCCCTGCTGCTGCGGTCGGCGGGGAAGAAGTGCTGCAGACCGTATCCGTGATCCCGGAGGATACCATCAACCGGGCATTCCAGGCGGCGGCGGAGGCTGCCCATGAGGCGATCCTAAATTCTATGGTCTGCGCGGAGACGACAAGAGGGATCGGAGGGGAGATGTATTATAGTTTGGCGGAGTTTTTGGCGAAGATAGGGTGATGTGTTGGGGGCATGAACCGAAGGGATGAGAAGAAAGCATAGGAATGGCTGAGAGCGGAGATTGACGGTAAAGGGTAACACGATAGCGTCAGGGTGTCGTGAAATGACAAGTTCCTTTATTGCGAAATTTGTGATCGAAAAAGATAAGATGTATGTGGAAAATGCAAGTCGTGCTTCTAAAGATGGCCTGATTACACCGGATAATCTGGAGCCAAATCCAAAGAATCCGATTATTGCGGCATTTTTTAGGAATATCGGGTATTCAGACCAGCTTGGTTCCGGTGTTCGAAATTTGTATAAGTATACGAAATTTTATTCCGGCAAGGAGCCACAACTAAAAGAAGGGGACATTTTTCGGATTATGGTTCCTCTTGATGATGAGTATTCCTTTGATTATGAAGTTGGAAGTGAGACTAACGGAAAAACTAACGGAAAAACTAACGTAAAGCAAATGGAAAATCTGACGCAGACAGAAAAAAGCATTTTGGAGGCGATTCGTGATAATCCAATGATCACGCAGCCGCAGCTTGCACAGAAGATTGGGATATCTGTTGAAGGAATCCGTTATTCGATCAGAGGATTGAGAAAAAAAGGAATTTTGAGCCGGATTGGATCGAATAGAAAAGGGAGTTGGTTCATTCATTGAGTATAAAATTTTCCGTCATACAGACAGCCTTCCCTGAATAGATTAGTAATAATCAATTTCATGGGGAGGCTGTTATGCGTAGAAAAATGAATGGTAAAATGCTGCTGGTTGCCTGTCTTTTGCTGTGGGCGTTTGTGGTAAGGTTTTTGACGGGCTGCAGCGTGGAAAAAGAGCACCAGGATAAAGTGCGTGATTTGGATTTTGCGGTGGTCGGCGAAACGGAACTGCCGGAGGAGCTTAAGAATCTGGTGGAAGAAAAAAAGCTGCGCCCTTTAAGCTGACCTACAGCAACGACCAGGGACTTTACATAGCGGTGGGATACGGAGAGCAGCCGACGGGCGGATACAGTATCTCCGTAAATGAGCTTTATCTGACGGAAAATTCCATCGTGATCGATACGGAACTGAAAGGGCCGGAAAAAGGTGAGGAAGTAGGCGTTGAGAAATCCTATCCTTATATTGTGGTTCAGACGGAATATCTGGAAAATCCGGTGATCTTCCAGTAGAGATAAACGCTCGAGCCGGACAGCCAGAAAAAACCGGCATATTGAGAGAGAACGGGCGTCGTTATCATCTGATCTGTTGAATTTAGAAGCTTGAAGGACAAAGTGATAACGATCGCCTGGTTGTATTGTGTTTGGCTTTTTCGTTATCGTTTTGCGGCTGCGGCCTATGGGCGTAGTTCGCGGCTTCGGTTTATATCTTTGGTTTACAGAATAATCTCCAGCGCAATCTATAGCGCAATCTCCGTCATAATCTGTTATTGGAATTTTCTTCCATACATCTCCGCATAAATAAAATAAGTAAAATTTTATCAACTTAAAAAAGAAAAAATAAAATAAACTGAAAATATAAGCGAAAATTATGGTAAATATAGCCAAAAACAACACTACAAATTCATGCAAAACAGAAAAACACACAACTGATTTGGTAAAATTATTGATTATTTTACCAAAATATAGTATCCTGAATTTACCAAATATAGAGGAGGATTTAACATGAAGAAAGGTGTTGTAAAGGTAGCGGCGTTAGGTCTTGCGGCGGCGATGGCGCTGTCAGGCTGCGGTGGCGGCGGAAGCGGCAAGGAAGCGGAGGGCGGTAAAGTGAAGCTTCGTTTCGCATCCTGGGACAGTGCGGAGGATCTGGATACCCAGCAGGAGCTGGTGGACAAGTTCAACGCCAGCCAGGACAAGATCGAGGTAGCGCTGGAGGCATACGGCCAGGACTATGATACGAAGATCAGCGCCGGCATGGGGTCGGGCGATACGCCGGACATCATGTATATGTGGGACTACCCGGCGTATTATCAGGGACTGGAGCCGCTGGATTCCTACATCGAGAAAGAGGGCGCGGACTTTAAGGCAGACTACTATGAAACGCTCTGGTCTTACAATTCCATGGATGGGAGCATCTATGGCATGCCGGTTGGCTTCACGACCCATGCGCTCTACTACAACAAGGATAAGTTTGACGAGGCAGGCGTGGAATACCCGACGGCAGACTGGACCTGGGATGACCTGCGCGCGGCGGCAGCCACGATCACGGAAAAATGCGAGGGCACCAAGGGCTTTGCCTTCCAGGTAAAAGCAGATCCCTACGACTATGAGATGTACTTATGGAGTAACGGCAGCAGCCTGGTGGATGACGCTGGTAAGTTGGAGGGATGTCTCAATTCCGCAAAATCCGTAGAGGTATTTAACTTCTTCCAGACTATGGAGAAGGACGGCATCGCCCTTCCGACCGAGAAGAACGGCACCGATGAGATGAAGAACGGCAAGTCCGCCATGTTCATCTACGGTTCCTGGGCGCTGGAATCCTTTAAAGAGGCGGGACTTAACTATGGCGTGGTGGAGATCCCGGCATTTGCAAACGCAGGCCATGATTCCGTCAGCATCTTAAGCTCCTCCGGCGTGTCCATTTCCAAGGATTCCAAGCATAAAGAGGAAGCCTGGGAATTCGTCAAATACTGGACCGGAGAGGAGATGAACAAAGCCCGTATCGGATATGAGCTTCCGGTGCTCAACTCGGTCGTGGAATCCGAGAACCTGATGGGCGATGAGTTCAAGGCGCCGTTCTACCGTATGCTGGAGCAGAGCGCAGGCTACACGCCGGCATGCTTTAAGACCGAGAGATGGTCAGAGCTTAGAGAGGGTCTGGAGCTGGCTTTGGAGCGGATCTACAATCCGAGCACATTAGAGGACCCGCAGACCGTTCTGGATGAGGCAGCGGCTGACCAGTGACCGGTGATGCCAGATAGTGGCAGGAGGAAAACGGATGAATAAGAAAAGTTTTTTGAGAAAAGCAACTCCATTCCTTTTTATAGCTCCATGGATCATTGGCTTTGTGGTGTTTACCGCAGGCCCGCTGATCCTGTCGCTGGTCATGAGCTTCTTTGACTGGCCCATCACGTCCAGCCCCACATTCCGGGGGCTGGGCAACTACATAGAGATGTTCACGGCGGATAAGCAGTTCTGGAAATCCCTTACGATCACGCTGAAGTATGCGGCGATCTTTGTTCCGCTGAACATGATCATTGCCCTGTTTTTGGCGATGCTGATCACCCAGCCCCTTAGCGGAGTGAAGATATACCGGACCATATTCTATATCCCGGCTGTCATCTCCGGCGTGGCGATCTCCATTATCTGGGGATGGATCTTAAACGGGGACTACGGCGTGCTCAACTACCTGCTGTCCCTGATCGGGATCGACGGCCCCAACTGGCTGGTGGACCCGGCATGGGCGCTGGTAGCGGTCATCATGGCAAGCGCGTTCGGCGTGGGGACCATGATGCTGATCTTTTATACAGACATCAAGAACATTCCCATCGATCTGTATGAGGCGTCGTCCTTAGACGGTGCAGGCCCGGTGCGGCAGTTTTTCAGCATTACCCTGCCGATCATCACGCCGACCATCCTGTTTAACCTGATCACGTCCCTGATCAGCGCATTCCAGCAGCTTACCCTGGTCATGCTCCTTACAGGCGGCGGCCCGCTTAAGTCCACTTACTTTTATGGAATGTACACCTACAATAACGCGTTTAAGCATCACAAGATGGGGTATGCCAGCGCCAATGCCTGGGTCATGTTCGTGATCATCCTGATCCTGACCGCACTGGTGTTCAAGTCATCGTCCGCATGGGTATTTTATGAAACTGAGGCGAAGAAATCCGGAAAGAAGGGAGGAAAGAAAGCATGAGTATGTCGAAGAAATCGAAGGCGCTTTTGTATACGCTTCTGACTATTGTGGCGGTTTATTTCCTGGCGCCGTTTATTTACATGCTGTTTACGACCTTCAAGACGGAGGCGGAGGCGATCGCATATCCGCCGAAGCTGTTTCCGGAGGTCTGGAGACTGTCAAACTTTGCGGATGCCTGGGGCGCGCAGGATTTTGGCAGGTATTTTATAAACTCCATGCTGGTCACCCTTGGAACCACCGCAGGGCAGATCATTTCCTGTTCCCTGGTGGCATACGGCTTTGCCAGATATGAGTTTAAAGGAAAAAATATCCTGTTCATGATCCTTCTCTCCACGATGATGATCCCGTGGGATGTGACCATGATCCCGCAGTACATGGAATTTAAAATGTTCGGATGGATCAACACCTTAAAGCCGCTGATCATCCCGGCCTGGTTCGGTTCGGCTTACTATGTATTCCTGATGCGCCAGTTCCTTATGGGAATCCCCAAGGACTTTGAGGAGGCGGCGCGCATCGACGGGGCAAATCCGTTCCAGATCTATTATAAGATCTTCATGCCGATCTTAAAGCCCCAGCTGATCCTGGTCGGGGTGCTCAATATGATCACGGTATGGAACGACTATCTTGGGCCGTTGATCTTTTTACAGGACCGGAGCAAATTTACCCTGGCTCTGGGGCTGGCGTCCTTTAAGGGCGTGCACAGCACACAGATCATACCCATGCTCTGCATCACAGTGATCATGATCATCCCGCCGATCCTGGTGTTTATCGTGGCACAGAAGTATATTGTGGAGGGTACCAGCGGTTCGATCAAATAACAGAATGAGGAGACTTGTATGGGAAACAGAATAAAAAAAAGATGGGAAGACCAGGAGCTTCTCCATATCGGCAGACGGGAAGCGAGAACTTCTTTTTACCATGACAGCGCCAGGAGCCTGTCGTTGGACGGACAGTGGAGGTTCTGCTATCTTAAAGCTCCGGAGCTGTCCCCGGAAGGGTTTTACGAGGAAGCAGCAGGGCAGGGCTGGGATGAGATCCGGGTCCCGTCCGCATGGCAGATGGAGGGGTATGGGCGGATGCATTATACGGATGTCCTTTACCTGTTCCCGATCCGTCCGCCCTTTGTTCCAACGGAAAATCCCACAGGGATCTACAAGCGGAAATTCCATCTGGATGCAGACTGGATGAAGCAGGACACGATCCTTAAATTTCACGGCGTGGACAGCGCTTTTGACCTGTGGATCAACGGGGTTCACGCCGGGTTTTCAAAAGTAAGCCGTCTGCCTGCCGAGTTTGACATCACCTCTTATGTGAGAGAAGGCGAAAATGACATTACCGTTCGGGTATACCAGTGGTCTGACGGTACTTATCTGGAGGACCAGGATATGTGGTGGCTGTCCGGCATCTACCGCAGCGTGGAGCTGATCAATGAGCCGGTAGACGGGATTCTGGACTGCGTGCTGGATGCGGGTCTGGATGACAGCTATGAAAATGGCTGTCTGAAGGGGATCTTTACAACGAAAAAAGCAGAGACAGAGCTGACCTGGAGGCTGGAAGCGATCGGAGATCCGCTGATCCAGGAGGGCAGGCTGTGTACAAAAGACGGCAGAGGCGAGATTTCCCTCGCTGTAGAAAATGTCCGCAGATGGACAGCGGAGACGCCGGAGCTATATCTGTTCACGCTGGAAACCGCTGAGCAAAAGATCCAGGTGCGCATTGGCTTCAAGCGCATTGAGATCAAGGATCACCAGTTTACGGTCAACGGAAATGTGATCCTGTTAAACGGTGTAAACCATCACGACTACAACCCGGAGACGGGCAGGACGGTGGGGGAGGGCCAGCTTCTGGCGGACATCCTTCTGATGAAGCAGAACAATATCAACGCCCTGCGCTGCTCCCACTATCCGTCGCTCCCTGTGCTGTATGACCTTTGCGACGAGTACGGCCTGTATGTGATCGACGAGGCGGATCTGGAGTGCCATGGTTTTGAGTGGGTGGAGCGGTACGACTGGATCAGCGATGATCCATCCTGGGAAAACGCCTATACGGACCGCAGCGTCCGCATGGTAAAACGGGACCGGAACCACGCCTGCATCCTGATGTGGTCCCTGGGCAATGAATCCAGCTTTGGCCGCTGCTTTAAAAAGTCGGCGGAAGCGGTGCGCCTCCTGGATCCCAGCCGTCTGATCCACTATGAGGGGGATTTTGAGGCGGAGATCACGGATGTCTATTCCACGATGTATACAAGGCTTAAGGCGCTGGAGGAGATCGCACGATCCACGGACAAGGGAAACAAGCCCCACGTCATGTGTGAATACGGCCATGCCATGGGCAACGGACCGGGCGGGCTTTTGGCTTACCAGAATCTTTACAGGAAATACCCGAGGCTTCAGGGCGGATTTATCTGGGAGTGGTATGACCATGGTTTTCTGACCCATGATGAAAATGGTGCGCCCTATTACCGTTACGGCGGCAACTATGGAGATTTCCCCACCAACGGGAATTTCTGTATTGACGGGCTTCTGATGCCGGACCGCACGCCGTCCCCGGCGCTTTCCGAGTATAAGCAGGTGATCGCTCCGGTGGAGATCCTTCGCAGACCAGGCAGGGAGTATGAGATTACCCTGAAAAACTGGTATGATTTCCGGGATCTATCTCACCTGGAACTGGGATGGGAGATCACCGACGGGGAGTACGCGATCGCAGAGGGGACCGTGGAGAAGCTTTCCGCGAAGCCGGGCTGTGAGGAGGATGTGACCATCCCGGCGCCCCAGTGGGAGACAGCAGAGAACACAAACTATTATCTGAACCTGTCAGTCCGCTTAAAGAAGGATGCTCCTTATGCAAAGGCAGGGCACGAGGTATCCGCAGGGCAGTTTGAGTTAAAGGCCTTCCGGCAGGCTCTGTGCCGCCATGAAGCAGGGGAGGCGTTAAAGACCCGCCGTGAAAACGGGCTTCTGATCGTGGAGAACAGCCAGGTCTGCGCAGTGTTCCATGAGGTGTTCGGCAGGCTGGAGCGTGTTTTGAGCAAAGGAAAAGAGTACATTGCCCGCGGGCCGGAGATGACCGTCTACCGCGCCACCATTGATAACGATATGTACAAAAAGGACGACTGGATGAACCGTTATTTTATCCAGCTTCCGGTAGAAGAGACAGAAGGATTTGCATACACGGAAAACGGTCAGGAAGTGACGGTCACCATTGACAAATACTTTGGCTGCTATAACCAGTCCTGGGGCTTTGAGTGCACCTATGAGTACCGCGTGCACAGCGATGGGACGGTCACCAGCCGGATCTGGGGCAAAGCGGTCCAGGCGGGCAGACTGGAGCCTCCGTTTTTACCGAGGATCGGGATTGTGATGCAGGCGGCAAAGCAGCTACAGAAGACCGCATGGCTGGGGCTTGGGCCGGGAGAGAATTATCCGGACAGCAGATCGGCAGTAAGGCAGGGCGTTTACCGTTCCACCGTGGACGGGATGGGGACCAGTTATGTATATCCCCAGGAGAACGGGCACCGGGAGCAGGTTTCCTGGTGGGCGCTTGCGGACGAGTCAGGCAGCATGGTCGTGACCTGTGAACAGCCGGTCGGGTTAAACCTCCACAACTATACGGAGGAGAGCCTGGAAAAAGCAGCTCATCCGCAGGAGATCGAACCGTCGGAGCATGTGGTCATCCATATGGACGCATTCCACTCCGGGCTGGGGAGCAACAGCTGCGGCGAAGAACAGCTGCCGGAACATAAAGTAAAACTCCAGGATTTCTTCCTCGGATTTACCATGCGTTTTACGGACGCGGGCCGGGAAACGGAGGAGGCAAAAAAGCGGTACCTTGATTGAATGACCGGAAAGGATAAGGACAGAGAGTATGATACGGGACAGATTTGGGACAACATTAAAAGATATGCTTTCAGAGGACAGATGGCTGGTGCTCCAGGACTCCTACGATGAAAAAGAGAATTTGAGCAGCGAGACCCTGTTCTGCCTGACAAACGGTTATATGGGGACGCGGGGGAGCTTTGAGGAGGGGACGAAACGGACCCTCCCCTACACCTACATAAATGGGATCTTCGACAAGTCGGAAACCTTTATGAGGGAGCTTGCCGCGCTGCCGAACTGGCTGGGGATCCGGCTCTACGTGGAGAAGCAGCCCATTGCCCTGGAGGACTGCCGCATCCTCTCCTTTGCCCGGGCGCTGGATATGAAGCAGGCGCTTTTGGCGCGCAGGACCATCCTGGAGGATGCAAAAGGGCGGCAGACCCTGATCGAGGGCGTCCGCTTCCTAAGCCGCAGCAATGTGCACCGCATGGGCGTCCGCCTGTGGGTGACTCCGCTTAACTACAGCGGGATCATCGAGGTGGAGAATATCCTGGACGGGACCATCTATAACTTCTACGATGCGCCCCGGTTCAAGGTGAAGCATACGTATCTTGTGGAAAATGGCAGGCTGGATGAGGAAGGCGCCTATATCGAGGTGGCAACCCGGGATGATGATATCAAGGCAGCCATCGGCTGCCGCCTGGAATGCCTGAGGGACGGAAAACCAGTTTCCAGGGCAAGGCAGTTTGGGGCCTTCGGGGAGCAGGCGGTGGAGTTCACGGATTTTGACGCCTGCGAAGGGCAGGCCACGGAGATCGTGAAGTATGCGGCGGCGTATACGGATAAGGACATTAGGGACAGTTCCCTGCATGATCTGGTACGGCGGGAAGTCCACAGCTTTATGGAAAACGGTTTTGACAGGGAGCTTGAACAGCACCGCAGCGTTTACGACCTCATGTGGCAGAATGCGGATATCCGCATTGAGGGCGACGGGGAGCTGGACAAGGCTGTGCGGTTCAACATCTTCCATCTGATGAGCACAGCCAGCGAGCACAGCGACCGGGTCAATGTGGGAGCCAAGCTGCTGCATGGCGAGGAGTACGGCGGACATGCGTTTTGGGATACGGAATTGTTCATGATGCCATTTTTTGCATGGACCTTCCCAAAGACAGCCAGGAACCTGGAAAATTACCGCTATCATCTGTTAGACGCCGCCCGCGCCAACGCCCGGAAGAATGGATACCAGGGCGCCCAGTATCCATGGGAGTCTGCGGACGACGGAAGCGAGCAGTGCCCGGACTGGACCATCGAGCCGGACGGAAGCTGCTACCGGTGTTATGTGGCTGTGTATGAGCATCATGTGACGGCGGCGGTGGCTTACGGGATCTGCAACTATGTAAAGATCACAGGGGACAGGGAGTACTTATATAACCAGGGCGCAGAGATCCTTGTGGAGACAGCCCGGTTCTGGAACAGCCGTTGCGAGTACAATGCGGCGCAGGACCGCTACGAGATCCGGAAGGTGACAGGACCCGACGAGTGGCATGAGCCGGTGGACAACAACTTATATACCAACTATCTTGCCCGGTGGAATTTGAATTTTGTGCGTGAGCTGCTGGCTGATTTAAAAGAGAACCAGGGCGTTATCTATGAAAAACTGGCGGAAAAGACTGGTCTTTTAGAAGAAGAGCTTTCCGACTGGAAACAGCATGCGGACAAGATGTATCTGCCCCGTAAGGAAGGCAGCAAACTTTTAGAGCAGTTTGAGGGATATTTTGACTTGCTTAACGTGACCATCGAGGAGTATGATGAGAAGGACTGGCCCATCAAACCTGAGATCTTAAACCGGGTAAACAAGAGCGAGACCCAGATCATCAAGCAGGCGGATGTGGTGATGCTGCTGCATTTAATGGGTGAGGAATTTGACGGGGAGACCCAGAAGGAAAATTACGCTTATTATGAGAAGCGGGCGCTCCACGGTTCTTCCCTAAGCCCCAGCATCTATGCGATCATGGGCCTGAAGGTGGGAGATGCGTCAAAGGCGTACCGGTATTTGAGAAGGGCGGCGCTCTTAGACCTCTTGAACCTGCAGAAAAATACCAGGGAGGGCTTCCATGCCGCCAACGCAGGCGGAGTGTGGCAGACGGTGGTATTCGGATTTGCCGGGCTGTCCAAACATGACGACGGCACCCTTCATTTAAAACCGCAGCTTCCGGAGCAATGGGAATCCTTAAGCTTCCGGGTGCGCCAGGAGAACTCCTGGCTGGAGATCACCATAGAAAAAGGAAACCAGGCGACCGTCCGGACGCTGGAAGGCGAACCGGTGACAATCATCGTAGAAGGAGTTTAAGACCATATGAAAAAATATCTTGCGATAACCGGCCTGATCCTGGTGACGATCATCTGGGGAAGCGGTTTTGTGGCAAGCGACATGGCGCTGGATGGGCTTTTGCCCTTCCAGATCATGACGGTGCGGTTTTTCCTCGCCGCTGTATTGATCGGCGCGGTCAGTCTTCCGGGGATTAAAAAAGTCACGCGGGAGGAGCTGCGGGCGGGATTTCTCATGGGGTGCGCGTTGTTTGCGGGGTTTGCCCTTCAGATCATTGCCCTTCAGTACACAACCCCTTCTAAAAATGCGTTTCTGACGGCTACCAATGTGGTGATGGTCCCATTTATCGCTTTTGTGATCCACCGCAAAAAGGTGGGGATCAAGGGGATCATCGGAGCGGTCATGGCGATCGTGGGCGTGGGGGTTCTCTCCCTGGAACGGGATTTTTCCCTGGGAGCCGGAGACGCCCTGACCCTGGTATGCGCGGTAGGGTTTGCATTTCAGATCTTTTTGACCGGGGAGTTTGCTCCCAAATACCGCGCTTCCGCCTTAAATATGGTTCAAATGTGCACGGCGTTTATCCTGTCGCTCATTTGCCTGTTCCTTTTTGGGGAGTTTCATTTTGAGGCGTCCTCCAAAGCGTGGATGAGCGCGGTCTACTTGGGCGTGTTCAGCACGACCCTGGCTTACCTGCTGCAGACGTCCAGCCAGAAATATATCGACGAGACCAAAGCGGCGATCATCCTGTCTATGGAATCGGTGTTCGGCACGCTGTTCTCCGTGCTGCTGCTCCACGAGGCGGTGACCGGACGGATGATGGCGGGGTGCGTGATCATCCTGGCGGCGGTGATCATCTCCAATGCCTCCGCCGAGGCAGGCGGGACATGCGGTGAAGGAAATTGTGCCGGAGGTGAGGAGACCGGGTGAGGCGCCGCTTGCGGAATTGACATATTGTGAGGAGAAGAATATGAAATATAGAGCAATTATTTTTGACCTGGATGGTGTGATCTGTCATACGGACAAATACCACTATCAGGCATGGAAACAGATCGCGGACGAGCTTGGCATCTATTTTGACGAGACCATCAACAACCGTCTGCGCGGCGTGAGCCGGATGGAGAGTTTTGAGATCATCCTGGAGCGCTGTGACAGGAGCCCTGGCGCCGATGAAAAGGAAATGTATGCCGGTAAGAAAAACGAAATTTACAAAGAGCTTTTGAAAAATATGACGCCGGAGGATTTAACGCCCGAGGTGAAATCCACCCTGGATGAGTTGAGGAGCAGGGGCCTTAAGCTTGCGATCGGTTCCTCCAGCAAAAATGCCGGGTTTATCCTTGGCAGGCTGGGACTGGACGGCTTTTTTGACGCGGTGTCCGACGGAAACAATATCACAAGATCCAAACCGGACCCGGAGGTATTTTTAAAGGCCGCGGAGTACTTGGGGGAGAAGCCGGAGGACTGCCTTGTGGTGGAAGACGCCCAGGCCGGGCTTATGGCGGCGAAAGCCGGAGGCATGGACTGCGCGGGCATCGGGGATGCGGCGGGAAGCCAACTGGCGGACTATTCCCTGGGAAGGTTCGGGGACCTGCTTTCTATCTGATTGAGTGTAACAGTTCAGACGGTATTTTCCAGCAATATCTAAGGATTGTATCAGACTCCGGGTTGTGTTAAAATAAAAGCGTCTGTCCATGTGGCCGGGAAGCCGATGCAGGGAGCACGCCATACAGGACAGCTATGAATGGGGCCGGCAGCGAATGCCGGGACAACGGGGGAAGTTATGGCGACGATTAAAGACATTGCAGAAAAAGCGGGAGTGTCCATTGCAACCGTATCGAGAGTGTTGAGCTACGATGAGACGCTCAATGTACCGGACACCACGAAGGCGCGTATATTTGAAGCTGCCGAAAAACTGGAATACAAGAAAAAAGCAAAAAAGCGGCAGGACAGAAAGTATAAGATCGGAGTCCTCTATTCCTACTCTCTGGAGGAAGAACTGGAAGACCCGTTCTATCTATCTGTCCGTGTCGCCATTGAAAAAAAGCTTGCGGACGACGGACATAAAAAGTATCAGATCCGCAGCAGTGACAAAGCGGAGAATTTAACCGGGCTGGACGGGGTCATCTGTCTGGGAACCTTCAGCCATTCCATGGTGGAGCGCATAGAGGCCTTCGGGAAGCCGGTGGTATTCGTGGATGCCTCGCCGGATGTGGAGAAGTTTGATTCCGTGATCAATGATATGCGCAGCTGTGTGAATAAGGTACTGGATTATTTGACCGGGCTGGGACATGAGCGGATCGCATTTATCGGAGGCCGGGACATCGACGGCGACGGAATTGTTGTGCCGGACGACCGGGTGGAGGCTTACCGGGAATATATGGACAAGAAAGGGCTTTACCGGGAGGATTATGTAAAGATCCAGGGGTATGCGCCCAAAGACGGTTATGTGAAGATGAAGGAGCTTTTAGAGCTTGGTGACAGGCCCACAGCCGTTATGGTAGCCAACGATTCCCTTGCGGTCGGATGTTATAAGGCGGTGAGCGAAGCGGGACTTAAGATCCCGGAGGATGTGAGCGTTGTGGGGTTCAATGATATTTCATTCGCCAGGTATCTGGTGCCTACATTGACGACCGTGCGCCTGTATATGGAATTTATGGGGGAGCAGGCCGTGACCCTGATGGCGGAGCGTCTGTCTTCCAAACGGGATCTGTGTGTGCAGATGCGCATCCCATCCAGGCTGATCGAGCGGGAGAGCGTAAAGCGGCTGACGCCGGACGCGGGATAGGATGAGAACTTGCTGTGGAAAGAGGATAGAGATGAATTGTGTGGAGAATCAGTTTTTAAAAGAGATATTGAGCACGGTTTCGGTATCTGGCAGGATTGCTGAGGTACAGGAGGTCGTGAAGAAATATATGGAGCCGGTTTCTGACGAGATCCGGGAGGACGAGATCGGGGATGCGGTGTGCGTGCTGAACCCGGAAGCGGGCAGCAGGATCCTTGCGACGGCCCACGCCGATGAGATCGGGCTTGTGGTGACCTGCATTGGAGAGGATGGGCGCATCCGCGCGGTTGACCGGGGAGGGATCATTCCCAAGTCCTATCTGGGGCATCAGGTGCAGATCATGACCAGAACCGGGATCTGTCACGGCTGTGTTGCAGCGGCCCGCCCCATGTGGGATGAAAAGGAGCTGAAGGCCTCTGCTCTGGTGATCGATATTGGAGCGGAGAGCAGGGAGGAAGCGGCGGAGCTGGTTGCGGTCGGCGATACCATCACCTTTGACAGCCATATCCGCGCGCTGGCAGGCGGACGTTTTACCGCCCGGGCTCTGGATGACAGGCTGGGCGTATTCATCATCATGGAAGCCCTGAAATACGCAAAAGAGCTGGGCTGTAAAAATGGGATATACTGCGGGGCGACGGCAGGTGAGGAGACCACGAAGAACGGGGCTTACTGGACCGCCCAGCGGGTGAACCCGGATCTGGCGGTTGTGGTGGATGTGACCTACGCCACGGATTATAAGGGGGCTGATCCGGCGGAGTCAGGAGATGTGAAGCTGGGACAAGGGCCGGTGCTATTAAGAAGCCCGATCGTTTCCGACACCCTGAATGACAGGCTGGAAGCCTGTGCGAAAAAGGCCGGGATTCCGGTCCAGTGGGAGGCGGCGAGCCGTCTTAGCTACACCGATGCGGACCGGATCCATTTTGCAGGCCAGGGGATCCCGGTGGTGCTCATGTCCATTCCGCTCCGCTACATGCATACGCCGGCGGAGGTCGCGGACAGCAGGGATGTGGAGAACTGCATCCGGCTGCTGGGGACGTTTTTTGCCGAGGGTTCCGTTTAATGGGCTAAGCTCTGTCTTTCATTTGAAAATGGAGTGCTGCGTTATCAGTATGCGGCACTCCATATAAGTTATGGCACTATGATATTTTCGACTGAAGAAATGCAAAGATATCTTTACGTTTTGTCACAGACAGCGTATGGGTCTTTCCAGTCTTAAGGGTAACCTTGATCCCGGTAGGAATGAACCGGACGAACCCGCCAACATTACACAGCTTCACTGACTCAATTTCAGAATAAGGAATCTCCAGTGCCGTGGTAAAACCGCCTCTGAATATGATCCTTTGATTTGTGAGCCAGTATTTTCCACGCTTCTGGCTGTAAAAACAAAGGGTTTTCTCCCAGTAATCAGATTTGAATTCTTTTTCAACTGCCTCACCGTCATGCAATTCTAATTCGTCTGCCATGATTTGATCTCCTTTTATGTATATGATTGTGATTGAAAAGCGTTTCCATTGTATCATAAACTATGGGGATTTACTACCTGATCTTATCCTGGATTTCCTCATTTTTTTGCCGCCTTGCTCTTTTTTTGATCTTACACTATAATTGGGGGTGGAAGACGGATAGAGCGAAGATTGGGAGGTGGATTTGCATGCAGATGGAGCAGATGTCCCTGTTTGACGACAGGGAGGTATATCATCCGTTAGCCAGCAGGCTGCGGCCGGAGACACTGGATGATTTTGTGGGGCAGAAGCATTTGCTTGGAAAGGGGAAGATCCTGCGCCAGTTGATCGACCAGGACCAGATCCCGTCCATGATCTTCTGGGGGCCGCCGGGCGTGGGCAAGACCACCCTCGCCAGTATTATCGCGCACCGCACCCATGCGGAGTTTATCAATTTCAGCGCGGTGACCAGCGGCATTAAGGAGATCAAGGAAGTGATGGCGCAGGCGGAGAGCAGCCGGCGCATGGGCACAAAGACGGTTGTGTTCGTGGACGAGATCCACCGCTTCAATAAAGCGCAGCAGGATGCGTTCCTGCCCTATGTGGAAAAGGGGAGCATTATCCTGATCGGGGCGACCACGGAGAACCCTTCTTTTGAGATCAATGCGGCGCTTTTGTCCCGGTGCAAGGTATTTGTCCTGCAGGCATTGGAGAAGGAAGACCTGGTGGAGCTGCTCAGGCGGGCTTTATCCAGTAAACGGGGTTTCGGTTATCTGAACATCGAGATAACCGACGATATGCTTGGGATGATCGCGGAGTTTTCCAACGGGGATGCCAGGACTGCCCTCAATACGCTTGAAATGGCCGTAAATAACGGGGATATCCAGGCGGACCGGACGGTCGTGTCGCCGGAAACCTTGAAACAGTGTATCGGGAAGCGGACCCTGATGTATGATAAAAAGGGCGAGGAGCATTACAACCTGATCTCGGCCCTGCACAAATCCATGCGCAACAGCGATCCGGATGCCGCTGTGTACTGGCTGGCCCGGATGCTGGAGGCGGGGGAGGACCCGCTTTATGTGGCGCGCAGGCTGGTGCGGTTTGCCAGCGAGGATGTGGGGATGGCGGACAGCCAGGCCCTGCCGCTTACGGTGGCGGCGTATCAGGCCTGCCATTTTCTGGGGATGCCGGAATGCAACGTGCATTTAAGCCATGCGGTCATCTATCTGTCCATGGCGCCCAAGACCAACTCCGCCTATATGGCCTACGAGACAGCGAAGCTGGACGCCCAGGAGATGCTGGCGGAGCCGGTTCCGCTCCAGATCCGCAATGCGCCGACGAAGCTGATGAAGGATCTTCACTATGGGGATGATTATATCTATGCCCATGATACGGAAGAGAAGGTGGCGCGGATGCAGTGCCTGCCCGATGCGGTGAAGGACCGGGTGTATTACCGTCCGGGTACCCAGGGGGCGGAGCGGGCTGTCAAAGATAAACTGGAAGATATCAAACGATGGAAACAACAATAAGCGGTATTGGAGTTAGATGTGGTTTGAATACTCTATATATAAGTAAATAAGGCGGCTGGATGGAAAAATACAACAAGAGAGAGTAAAAATGGCGCCGAGAAGAAGAAAAACAACTATAAAGAGTAAAATAAACTAAAAATGCAGGGAAATACAAATGAAAAGAGTAAAATGGAGGCAGGTAAATCAAAATAGAACTAGAGAAAGCAGACAAATGAAATAAGTAAAACGAAATAAGTAAAGTGAAATATATAAATCAGAATAAGTACAATGAAATTAAATGAAGTAAATACAACGAAATTAAACATAATAAAATAAGTAAAAGTGAAATTACACATTAAAACTAAGATAAGCGGATAAAGCAGGAAAAGCAAATCATATTAAATGAAGACAAGAGGAGATTACGATTATGACGTTTACCTACCCGGCGATCTTTACGCCGCATAAGAATGACAAAGGCTTTCATGTGGAGTTTCCGGACCTGGAGTGCTGCGAGGCGGACGGCCCGGATCTGGAGGATGCCATGGATGAGGCGCGGGACGCGGCCTACAACTGGCTCTGCCTGGAGTTGGAGGAGGGCGGTGAGTTCCCGGCCCAGACCCACGAAGCAGATATGGAGCTGCCGGAAGGGAGCTTTGTGAGAAAGATCATGGTGAGGATCAAGCTGCTTCCGGATAATGACTAGACGGGATGGGCAGCGAAGGAAAGGCTGTTTCCTGACTGACTGAAACATTTTTCCATCCTGAAAACGGTTGACTGTTAATCATATCAGTGATAATCTTAGTAATAAGAACAACTTGATCACGACCGATTATTCAGGAGGAGACCATGGATAAAAACCTGTATCAAAATTACGTACGGATTCTGGACAATGAGCTGGTTCCGGCCCTGGGCTGTACGGAGCCGATCGCGATCGCCTATGCTGCCGCCAAGGCGCGGGCGGTCCTTGGAGCATTTCCGGACTGTGTGGAGATGTGCTGCAGCGGCAACATTATTAAGAACGTAAAGGGTGTGACCGTACCGAATGCGGGGGGCCTGCGGGGGATTGACGTGGCGGCGACCCTGGGAGTCGTAGGAGGGGACGCGGACAAAGCGCTGGAGGTTTTGGAGCAGATCACGGAAGCAGATATTGAAAAGACAAAAAGGCTGGTGGCGGAAGGCTTTTGCAGCTGCACGCTTCAGGAGGGCGTGGAGAATCTGTATATTGTTGCCAGGGTTGTGAAGGGGGAGCATTTTGCGGAGGTGACCATCATCAATCGCCATACGCTGATCACCCGGATCGTGAAGGACGGCGAGGTGCTGTATGAGCATAAGGTCAGCGAAAAGTCCCCGGAGTATGTGGACAAGTCCCTCCTGAATGTAAAGGATATCATCGCGTTTGCGGATGAAGTGGCGATTGAGGATGTACGTGAGGTGCTTGGAAGACAGATTGCCTTAAATACTGCCATCTCAGACGAGGGCCTGAAAAACTGTTATGGCGCGGAGGTGGGAAGGACGCTTTTGGAAGTGTATGGAGATGACGTGAAGGTTCGTGCCCGCGCCCGCGCGGCGGCTGGTTCAGACGCCAGGATGGGAGGCTGTTCCATGCCGGTGGTCATCAATTCCGGCAGCGGCAACCAGGGGATGACGGCGTCCCTGCCGGTCATCGAATTTGCAAAGGAACTTGGAGCGCCGGAGGAGAAGCTGTACCGCGCGCTGGTGGTCAGCAATCTGGTGGCGATCCACCAGAAACAGTATATTGGCAGCCTGTCCGCTTACTGCGGAGCAGTCAGCGCGGCATGTGGTGCAGGAGCAGCGATCACGTATCTGTACGGGGGCAGCGCAGAGGAGATCGGCCTGACTATCACAAATACCATCGGCAATGTGGGGGGGATCGTGTGCGACGGGGCCAAGTCGTCCTGCGCGGCCAAGATCGCGTCCTCTGTGGAGGCGGCAATCCTGGCTCATTATATGGCCAGCAGGCATCACTGTTTCCAGCCGGGCGAGGGTATCGTACAGGATGATGTGGAAGGGACCATAAAAAGCATGGGCTACATCGGACGTGTGGGCATGAAGGCCACGGACACGGAGATCTTAAATATCATGATCGACCGGGTCCGGGTGGATGAGGCGTAGTGGATCATCGGTCGGTTATGCTCAGCGCTTCAACAGCCACGCTTCCGCCCCGGACGATCTCGATCCGGTTTACATAGCATTTTTCAAGGAGAGCGATCAGTGCATTGTTCCGTTCCTCTGTCTGCACACATTCCAGAAGGGCGGCAGAGGGACGGTAATCAATCATATCGATCCGGAAAATACGGCAGATCCGCTGAAGCTCCTCTAAGTCTTCGGCGGAACAGTTATTTACGGTGATAAACATCAATTCCTTCATATGAATGGCAGTGTCTGTTAAGTCAACCACTTTTATGACCTCAACGCTTCGGTTGAGCTGCTTTTCACCTGTTCAAAGGTCCGGTCGTCGCTTGTCAGGCTGATGGTCATGCGGGAGATGGTCTGGTCTCCGGTGGGGCCTACGGTCAGGCTGTCTAAATTATATGATTTCCCGGAAAACAGGCCGGATATCCTGGCAAGCACCCCAATCTCATTTTCTACAAACAGGCTGAGCCATCGTTTCTTCATATCAGTATTCCTCACTTTCCAGAATCATATGTTCCAGTGCATTCCCCGGCGGCACGATCGGCAGTACATTGGCTTCCGGTTCAATGATGAATTCGATGACGGCAGGCACGTTTTTTGTGTTCCTTGCCTCAGCCAGGGCGGGGGCAATCTCTGCTTCCCTGGTCACCCGGATTCTTATTGCTCCGTAGCTTTCTGCCAGCTTCATGAAATCCGGCGTATACGCCGGGCAGTTGTTTCCAGGCTGATTGCAGCCGGAGGGGCAGCCTTTTCGTCTGCGTATGCAGGTGCTGGAATAGCGCCTGTTAAAAAACATTTCCTGCCACTGCCGGACATTGCCGAGGTATCCGTTATTGAGGATGCAGATGATCACCGGCAGTTCGCAGCAGACGGCGGTAGCCAGTTCCTGTATGTTCATCTGTATGCCCCCGTCCCCGGTTATGACGATCACATCCGTGTCCGGATTACCGATCTTGGCTCCAATGGCGGCGGGAAAACCGTATCCCATGGTGCCAAGGCCGCCGGAAGTCAGGAGTTGTTTTTGTTCACTTAGATCCAGGAACTGAGTGGCCCAAAGCTGGTTTTGGCCTACGTCGGTAGCAATGACCGCACGGTCAAATGCACGATTGATTTCCTGCATGATCGTTTGCGGCGTCAGGCCGTCGGCTTTCATGGATATGGGATACCGGTTTTTCCATTCCTGGATCTGGGCAGTCCATTGCCTGATATCCGGCCTCGTGATCTTCTGGGCCAGGGCGCAGATGGCATTTTTCGCGTCCGCCACGATGGGGATATCCACTGCGATATTTCTTGATATGGAGGCCGGATCGATATCTACATGGATGATCGTGGCCCCAGGGGCAAAATGCTGGGGCTGTCCGGTGATGCGGTCATTGAACCTTGTGCCGATGGAGAAGAGCACGTCGCACTGGCTGATGGCGGTGTTGGCAGCATAGCTTCCGTGAATGCCGATATTCCCCACATACAGCTCATGGGTGGAGGGAATGGCGCCTTTTCCCATGATCGTCGTGACAACGGGAACGCCGGTCATCTCTGCAAGCCTGAGCATTTCTGCCTGAGCGCGGCTTAAGTTTACGCCTCCGCCCACTAAAAAAACGGGTTTTTTTGCGCGGGACAGAACGTCGGCAGCTTTTTGATCTGTCCGGCGTGGACTGCTGTATTTGGCTTATAACCTCTGATCTCCACATGCTCCGGGTAAATGCCGCTTCCTTCTGCCTGCTGGATATCCTTTGGCAGGTCAACTACCACAACACCCGGCTTCCCTGTGCGGGCAATGATAAATGCTTTTTTGATGACCTCACCCAGATCGCTCCTCCTGCGGACGGTCACGGCATATTTGCAGATGTTCCTTGTGATCCCCACAATGTCGACCTCCTGGAATGCATCATTTCCGATCAGTCCTGTTGGGACCTGACCTGTGAAGCAGACCAATGGGACGCTGTCGAAATTGGCGGTGGCAATGCCGGTGACCAGATTGGTAGCGCCCGGCCCGCTGGTGACCAGACATACCCCGGTCCGTCCAGTGGAACGCGCATATCCGTCGGCAGCATGGATCAGTCCCTGCTCATGCCGGGGCAGGATGACCTGGATATCCTCCTCGCCATAAAGTGCGTTGAACAGATCGATCGCCTGACCGCCCGGATAGGCAAACAGAGTATCCACCTGTTCTGCTTTTAACGCTTTTACAAATAATTCCGCTCCTGTTATCAATGCGATACACCTCCTTGACTCTGTGAATAGAATGTTTGCAAGTGCTTGCTTGCATGGTACTTATATGAAATGGCTCTGCCTGGGCAGCGCCATCTGATATCTGGTCCATATCTGGTTTTTATTCCGTTGGGGCGATTCCGTTTATAAAGATCCCGACACTATTTTTAATGAAATCCTCCTGTTCTACAGGGGTAAGCTCCTGGCGGAACGATGCTTTTAAAAATGTATAGCCAAAGGTGGCAGAAAAGAACATCATAGCCAGATTCTCAAAATCATGGTGGGGGAGCTTCCCTTTTGCCTCCATCTGGTTAAAATACTCTGCCAGGGATGAGAGGAAAGCCTGTGGGATCTGCATGATCAGAGGAGCGGTCTCTTCATAGAGCTGAGGCGCCCTCAGTCCAATGGACAGGTTCACAAAGTCGGGAGTGATCCGCTCCATATAGGCCCGCATGAACATCTCCAGATCCGGCCGCAGTTCATAACGTAGATCCTGAAAGATCTCCGGGGTCACATTTGCCCGCCATTTCTCCTGGGCGATCCCGTTCAGCACGATATCCTTTTTATTTTTAAACTTCCGGAACAAAGTGCATTCATTGACCTTTGCCAGATTGGCAATATCCTTTGTGGTGGTTGCAACATAGCCTTTATCACGGATCAGGGACATGGTTGCATCGATGATTCTTTGACTGGTATCGTCCAAGGGGGCACCTCCATGCAAGTACTTGCTATCATTTTATCTGGTTTCTGCTTTTTTGTCAACCCGGAGGTATGCCTGCGTTTAGACGCTTTTAAACTCCCGCAGGTCCAGCTCCAGTTTTTTGGTGGCGCCTTCGATATCTTTCTTTTCGATACAGTCCAGGATATCACGGTGGTAGCGCATGTCGATGGGATTGTATTCCTTGTCCCATTTGTCCCAATAGAACTGGGCGTAGGCGCGTTTTAAAATGCCCATGGAGCGTTTGAGCTGGTCCCAGGCATATTCGTTCCGGGCGCAGGAGAGCAGCGCTAAATGAAAATTGGTGTTGTGCTCCCAGTGGAGCCACATATCGTCCACGGATGCGTTGCACAAATCGTCCAGCCGGTACAGTTCTTCCAGCTGAGCCTGGGTGATGGATTCATAGCAATCACGCAGGAATCCGCTCTCCAGCAGGAACCGGAACCGCAGGATATCCTCCGCATCCCTGCTGGTGAGGCGGATCACCTCGTAACCATACCGGGGCAGGTTCCGCAGCACCCCGTCGTTGCACAGGGAGATCAGGGCTTCCCGTACCGGGGACTTGCTGAAGCCATACTTTTCTACCAGCTCCGATTCATTGATGATCTGGTTCGCTTTATATTCTCCCTGGATGATCCCGTCCAGGGTCTTTTGATATACAATGTTTTTAAGACTGCCATTTCCTTTTGCCATATGAATTCTCCGTATCATTAGTGGTTTTATCATAACAAATAAACGAGGCAAAGTAAAGTGGACAGCCAGATGCGGAAACACAAGAGGTTTTAACCCTTGACAAAGCCCCGGAAATGGCGTAGAATCAAGCATACGGGCGTTTGCCTTATAATGGAAAGACTGTGAAGGGGATTAGTAAGCCGTCATACACATGCAGAGAGAAGGCCATTTGGTGAGAGGCTTTTTGTGTCACTGAGCGCTGAACCGGCCCTGGAGTTTTGCAGAGAACTGCAACGTAAGATCCGGCGTTAGCGGATGAAAAAGAGAGCGCTTTTGGATACCGGAGGCCGTCATGGACGGACGCTGGCATAGGCCGGAAGGGCTAATCAGGGTGGTACCGCCGAATTTATCTGGTCATTCGGTCCCTTGTCATTGTGCAGCTGATATGCGCATGGCAGGGACCGGATGGCTTTTTCATTTACCCAATCATTTTTATATAATCGAATAGGAGAGAGGAGCATTGTTATGGCAAAGGATAAGAAATTAGTGGAGGCGATCACATCCATGGATGTGGATTTCGCCCAGTGGTACACCGATGTGGTCAAGAAAGCGGAGCTTTGCGACTACGCCAGCGTGAAGGGCTGTATGGTCATCAAGCCGGCTGGTTATGCGATCTGGGAGAACATCCAGCATGAGCTGGACCGCCGTTTTAAGGAGACCGGTGTGGAGAACGTGTACATGCCGCTGTTTATCCCGGAGAGCCTGCTTAACAAGGAGAAGGATCATGTGGAGGGCTTTGCGCCGGAGGTTGCGTGGGTGACCCACGGCGGCCTGGATGAGCTGCAGGAGCGCATCTGTGTACGCCCGACCTCTGAGACCTTGTTCTGTGATTTTTATGCGAAGGATATCCAGTCTTACCGTGACCTGCCGAAGGTATACAACCAGTGGTGCTCCGTAGTCCGCTGGGAGAAGACCACGCGTCCCTTCCTCCGTTCCAGGGAGTTCTTGTGGCAGGAGGGCCATACGGCCCATGCCACGGCTGAGGAGGCCGAGGAGCGCACAACCCAGATGCTGAATGTCTACGCCGATTTCTGTGAGGAGGTCCTGGCGATCCCGGTCATCCGGGGCCAGAAGACCGACAAAGAGAAGTTCGCAGGCGCAGAGGCTACTTACACCATCGAGGCACTGATGCATGACGGTAAGGCGCTGGCAGTCCGGCACCAGCCATAACTTTGGCGACGGATTTGCGAAGGCGTTTGAGATCCAGTATGCGGCGAAGGACAATTCCCTTCAGTATGTGCACCAGACCTCCTGGGGCATGTCCACCCGCATCATCGGCGCGATCATCATGGTGCATGGAGATGACAACGGGCTGGTACTGCCGCCCCGCATCGCCCCGACCCAGGTTATGATCGTACCGATCCAGCAGCAGAAGGAGGGCGTGCTTGACAAGGCATTTGAGCTTAAGAACGTGCTGTCCGGCTTCCGCGTGAAGGTGGATGACTCCGACAAGAGCCCGGGCTGGAAGTTCAGTGAGTCCGAGATGCGCGGCATCCCGGTCCGTGTGGAGATCGGCCCGAGGGATTTAGAGAACAACGAGGCGGTTTTAGTGCGCCGTGATACTCATGAGAAGATAACAGTCTCCCTGGATGAGATCGGCGCTAAGGTCGGCGAGCTGCTGGAAACGATTCAGCACGACATGCTTGAGCGGGCAAGAGCCCATCGCGACGCACATACCTATGAGGCTGTCACTTATGATGAGTTTGTCAAGACCATCAATGAGAAGCCGGGCTTTGTAAAGGCCATGTGGTGCGGCGACCTTGCATGTGAGGAGAAGATCAAGGAAGACACGGCGGCGACTTCCCGCTGCATGCCGTTTAAGCAGGAACAGCTTTCGGATCATTGTGTCTGCTGCGGAAAACCCGCGAAAAAGATGGTTTACTGGGGCAGGGCGTATTAAGACGCGCCTGTCAGGTGTTGGAGGGCATTCTGCCAGCTTGGAATGGAGGCTGGCGGAATGTCTTTTTTTCTGTTTTTATGGAAACAGGAGAATTTTCATGGTAAGATAAAAAGAAAAATGACCGGGGAGGAAGAGCGGATGCTTAAGATTGCTGTCGTGGACGATGAGCAGGTTTATATCGACCAGATCCAGGAATACATTGCGCAGTATGCAGAGGAAAAGAACCGTGACATCCAGACGGCGGTTTTCCATGACGGGAAGGAGCTTCTGGAGGATTACCGTTCCGGTTATGATATCATCCTGCTGGACATCGAGATGAATGAGATGGACGGGATGGAGGCGGCGCGGGAGATCCGGAAGCAGGATCAGGATGTGGTCCTTGTCTTTATCACCAACATGGCCCAGTATGCGATCAACGGCTATGAGGTGGGGGCTTTGGATTATGTGCTGAAGCCGATCAATTACTATACATTTTCTGTGCGCCTGGACAGGGCGGTCTCCCGGGTGAAGAAGCGCCAGCCGGAGGAGATCCTCTTAAGCCTGCCCGACGGGATCAGGCGGCTGAAGGCGGACCGGATCCACTATGTGGAGGTACAGAACCGGATGCTCCATTACTACACGGAGGACGGCGTTTTTGTGGTGCGCGGAACGCTGCAGGGAGCGGAGGAGCAGCTTAGGGAGTGCCATTTTGTCCGCTGCAACCACTGGTATCTGGTCAATCTCAGCTATGTTTCGGAGATCCGGAAAAATATTGTGATCGTAGCCGGGGATGAACTGGAGATCAGCCGGAGGAACAAGACTGCGTTTCTGTCGGCGCTTACGGATTATATGGGGATGGGAATATGATGTGGTTTGTAAGTGAATTGAATCTGACAATCTGGGCGGCGTGCATTCTTTACATGTGGCCGCTAAAGCACCGCCCGCGTTACGGTCTGAGGCTCTTTGCAATGGTGTTGGCCGGCAGCGCGGCGTTGACTGTTACCAGCATATTCCTTCCGGACCATATTATACTTCAGGCGTCCTGTCATTTCCTGCTCTGCGCAGCGGGGGTCTGCTTCTGCTGTGCGGTCCCGGTGGGAGATGCGGTCTACTGCGCAACCTGGGCGATGATCACCCAGCAGGTGGCGTACGAGATCACTTACCTGATGACAGAACAGCTCCGGATCTCCCAACCGGCGCTTATGGTTGGCGGTACACTGCTGGTTTTTGCCGGGATCTATGCTGTGGCCGGCGTGACGATCGTCCGGTATATGCCGGAGCAGGGAGTGTACCATGTAGGCCCCCGGCAGCTCTCGTCGGCCATGTTTCTGCTGGTTGTGTTTGAACTGCTGTTTAGCTTTCTGCGGGAGGGAGACCGGTCAGGCGGCTCCGATATGATGTACATCTGGAATGTGATGCTGGTGCAGTGCTACTGCGTTACGATCCTGTACCTCCAGAATACCCTGTTCAAGAAAAGCGCCATGAAACAGGAGCTGGACACCCTAAACCAGCTCTGGCACCAGCAGAAGGAGCAGTATGAGCTGTCACGTGAGACCATCTCGCTGATCAACCACAAATGCCATGACTTAAAGCATCAGATCGCAGCCATGCGCGCGATCACCAGTCCGGAGGAGCGCGAGAAATACCTGCGGGAGGTAGAGGACTCGGTACAGATCTACGATTCCATCGTGAAGACCGGGAACGAGGTCCTTGACACTGTGCTGACAGAAAAAAGCCTGTTCTGTGCGGCCAACAATATTAAGATCAACTGCATCGCCGATGGCAGGAGGATGGATGTCATGGATCCGGTGGATTTATATACCGTGTTTGGAAATGCGCTGGACAATGCCATCGAGAGTGTGAAGCAGCTGGAAAACCGGGAGATGCGCATGATCGACGTGCTGGTCTATGTCAGGCAGCAGTTTTTGATGATCAATATCATGAATCCCATCGGAAACCGGGTGGAATTTGAGGGAGAACTGCCTGTCAGTACAAAGACGAAGAATGGGTATCATGGATTTGGCCTGAAAAGTATACGGCATACGGTGGGGAAGTATAATGGATTTATGAAGATCGATACGGCGGAGAATATATTTTCGCTGAAGATTTTGATGCCGCTGAGGTGAAACTTTATCTTGCACCTGGCGCCCACATATGATATAATCTCAAGGAATTGTAAGCATTTATCATTAGGAGGCGAGAGATATGAAGCACGTAAAAACTTTAAATAACAAAACCTTAAAAGAGTCCATGAAGAAGGGCGGATGCGGCGAGTGCCAGACTTCCTGCCAGTCCGCATGCAAGACTTCCTGCACCGTTGGCAACCAGAGCTGTGAGAACGCAAACAGATAGTTCTTCTGGTTTACGCCGGACACCGAGATA
This sequence comes from Clostridium sp. AN503, assembly GCF_040719375.1. Lineage (NCBI taxonomy): Bacteria > Bacillati > Bacillota > Clostridia > Eubacteriales > Clostridiaceae > Clostridium > Clostridium sp. AN503. The sequence continues at coordinate 327,282 of NZ_JBFDTP010000002.1, forward strand.
AGGCAGATGAGAAAGACCCCTATGGTCCCGGATTGTAGGGGTCTTTTCCTTGTCTGCCCGTTCGTATTGGTGTTTCGGACAGGATTATGCCGGAGTCAGTACTAGATAAGGAGAAAACAGTGATTCATCAATACAAAAATAACGGTTACAATATCATTATGGATATTGCCAGCGGTTCCGTCCACGTGGTGGACGACGTGGTCTATGATGCGGTCGCTTTGCTAGAGCCGGCCATCGGCGAGATCGACAAGGCCGCGCCGATCCCGCAGGAGGCGCGGGACAGCGCTGCGGCAAAGCTTGAGGAAACTTATCCGTCCGAAGAGGTGGAGGAAGCGCTCGCAGAGGTCCAGGAGCTGATCGACGCGGAGGAGCTTTACACAAAGGATATCTACCAGGAATATGTGACGGATTTTAAAAAGCGCGAGACAGTGGTCAAGGCCCTGTGCCTGCATATTGCCCATGACTGCAATCTGGGCTGTAAGTACTGCTTTGCCGAGGAGGGAGAATACCACGGCAGAAGGGCGCTCATGAGCTTTGAGGTGGGCAAAAAGGCGCTGGACTTTTTGATCGCCAATTCCGGGAACAGGCGGAACTTGGAGGTGGATTTCTTCGGCGGCGAGCCGCTGATGAACTGGGACGTGGTGAAACAGCTTGTGGAGTACGGGCGGTCCCAGGAGGCAGAGCATAACAAGCGGTTCCGGTTTACCCTGACCACCAACGGAGTGCTGCTCAGTGACGAGATCATGGATTTCTGCAACAGGGAGATGAGTAATGTGGTCTTAAGCTTGGACGGCCGCAGGGAGGTCAACGACCTGATGCGTCCCACCAGGAACGGTCACGGCAGCAGCTATGATATCATTGTTCCCAAGTTCCAGAAGTTTGCGAAGAGCCGCGCCGGGAAAGACTATTATGTGCGGGGGACCTTTACCAGGAACAATCTGGACTTTTCTGAGGATGTGAAGCATTTTGCGGATCTGGGATTTGAACAGATGTCCATAGAGCCGGTGGTATCTGCTCCTGAGGAGCCGTATTCCATCCGGGAGGAGGATCTGCCGCAGATTCTTGAGGAATATGACAAGCTGGCGGTGGAGTACATCAAACGCAAAAAAGAAGGGAAGGGCTTTAATTTCTTCCATTTTATGATCGACTTGAACCAGGGGCCGTGCGTCGCGAAGCGGCTGTCCGGCTGCGGTTCGGGGACAGAATATCTGGCGGTCACCCCATGGGGAGACTTCTATCCCTGCCATCAGTTTGTGGGGCAGGAGGATTTCCTGATGGGCAATGTGGATACCGGTATCGTGCGCACGGATATCCGGGATGAGTTCAAGCTTTGCAATGTGTATGCGAAGGATAAGTGCAGGGATTGTTTTGCGAGATTTTACTGCAGCGGAGGCTGCGCGGCAAATTCTTACAACTTCCACGGGTGCATTACGGACGCTTATGACATCGGCTGCGAGATGCAGAAGAAACGGATTGAGTGTGCGATTATGATAAAGGCGGCGCTTGCCGACGAAAATTAAGGAGATAAAAGCCATGAAAAACAGTAAGGTAAAGGGCCTTCTCGGCGTACTGGCGCTGCTGTTCGCAGTAGGGCTGTTCGGATTTTTTGGCTATGATACCATGGATGATATCAAGCTGGGTCTGGACCTGGCCGGCGGTGTCAGCATTACGTATCAGGCAGTCGAGGAGAACCCCACAGCGGAGGAAATGTCCGACACGATTTACAAGCTTCAGCAGAGGGTACAGAATTACAGCACCGAGGCTGAGGTGTACCAGGAGGGAAGCAACCGGATCAATATTGATATCCCGGGAGTTTCCGACGCCAATGCAGTTTTGGAGGAGCTGGGAAAACCGGGTTCTCTGGTGTTCATTGACGAGAGCGGCCAGGTAATCCTGACCGGAGACCAGGTGGCATCCGCCAAGGCGGGCATCATCGACCAGAACGGCATGAAGTCCTATGTGGTAAGCTTAAGCTTTACCGACGAGGGGACCAAGGCGTTTGCAGATGCGACCACAGCCAATGTGGGTAAGCGGATCGCGATCATCTATGACGGAACCGTTTATTCCAACCCGGTTGTACGGGAAGCGATCACCGGCGGACAGTGCCAGATTGACGGCATGACGGATTTTGATGAGGCAGAGAACCTGGCAGCGACCATCCGTATCGGTTCCCTGTCCCTGGAGCTGGAAGAACTGCGTTCCAACGTGGTCGGAGCCAAGCTGGGGCAGGAGGCGATCAATACCAGCTTAAAAGCAGGCGCGATCGGTTTTGCCATCGTTGCAGTCTTTATGATGGCAGCCTATCTGATCCCTGGTGTGGCGGCAGTGATGGCTCTGGCCCTGTATGTGGGCGTGATCCTGATCCTGTTGAATGCATTTGAAGTGACCCTGACCCTTCCGGGTATCGCGGGTATCATCCTCTCCGTCGGGATGGCGGTGGATGCCAACGTTATCATCTTTACCCGTATCAAGGAGGAGATCGGTCTTGGGAAGACCGTGAAGTCTGCAATTAAGACCGGTTTTGCGAAGGCGCTGTCTGCGATCGTGGACGGCAACATCACCACGCTGATCGCTGCGGCTGTGCTGTACCTGCGCGGTTCAGGTACGGTGAAGGGCTTTGCCACCACCCTTGCCATCGGTATTGTGCTTTCCATGGTGACGGCGCTGTTTGTTACCAAGGGCGCACTGTACTCCCTGTATAATTTAGGGCTTCAGGACCCGAAATTCTATGGTACAAAGAAAGATGGGAAGCTCATCAATTTCCTGGGCAAGAGAAATATCTGCTTCATCATCTCTATTGTGGTCATCGTTGCAGGCTGGGCCGGCATGGCGGTGAACAATGGTCAGATGGGACGTATCCTCAACTACGGTATGGACTTTACCGGCGGTACCTCCACCAACGTTACTTTTAACGAGGATATGAGCCTGGAGGATATCTCCTCCAAGGTTGTTCCGGTAGTATCGGAGATCACAGGTGACGCGGATGTGCAGACCCAGAAGGTTGCAGGTACTAACGAGGTCATCATCAAGACCAAGACTCTGAACGTAGACCAGAGACAGCAGCTGGATGACGCTATGGTTGAGAAGTTCGGCGTAGAGTCGGAGAAGATCACGGCAGAGAGTATTTCCGGCGCAGTGAGCGCGGAGATGAAGCAGGACGCTTTCGTGGCGGTTATCATTGCGACCGTTCTGATGCTGCTCTATATCTGGTTCCGGTTTAAGGATATCAAGTTTGCAGCCAGTGCGATCATGGCGCTGGTGCACGACGTACTGGTTGTGCTGACCTTCTATGCCATTGCAAAATGGTCCGTCGGCTCCACCTTTATCGCATGCATGCTGACGATCGTGGGTTACTCCATCAATGCGACCATCGTTATCTTTGACCGTATCCGTGAGAACCTGGCAACGAAGGGCAGCAAGCAGTCCCTGGAGGAGATCGTGAACCGCAGTATCACCCAGACCTTCACACGGAGCATCAACACCTCACTGACTACGTTTGTCATGGTATTTGTTCTGTTCCTGCTGGGCGTATCCTCCATCCGTGAGTTTGCACTGCCGCTGATGGTTGGTATCGTATGCGGAACCTATTCCTCCGTATGCGTGACCGGCGCACTCTGGTACGTGATGACTGTAAGGAAGAACAAGAAAAATGAAGAAGCTAAAGCGGTTGCCAGGGCAGCGGCAAAGCAGAAGAAATAACGGGAAATAATATGAGATATCAATTGATTACAACGGATGGCCGTGCAAAGCGGGCCGAGGTCCAGACCGTGCACGGTACCATCCAGACCCCGGTATTTATGAATGTAGGTACTGTGGCAGCCATCAAAGGCGCAGTATCCACGGACGACCTGCGCCAGATCGGGACCCAGGTACAGCTCTCCAACACCTACCACCTCCATGTGAGGACCGGGGACAAGCTGATCAAGCAGTTTGGCGGGCTTCATAAGTTCATGAACTGGGACCGGCCGATCCTGACGGATTCCGGCGGGTTCCAGGTGTTCTCCCTGTCAGGCCTGCGCAAGATCAAGGAAGAGGGCGTGTACTTCAGCTCCCATATCGACGGCAGAAAGATATTCATGGGACCGGAGGAGAGCATGCAGATCCAGTCCAATCTGGCCTCGACCATCGCCATGGCATTCGACGAGTGCCCGCCCAGCCATGCGGATTTTGGCTACATCCAGAATTCCGTGGACCGCACCACCAGATGGCTGGAGCGGTGTAAAAAGGAGATGGCGCGGCTCAATTCCCTGCCGGATACGATCAACAGAGAACAGCTTTTATTCGGCATCAACCAGGGCGGCGTTGTGGATGAGATCCGCATCAGCCATGCAAAGACCATTGCAGATATGGACTTGGACGGCTATGCAGTCGGCGGCCTGGCAGTGGGAGAGAGCCACGAGGAGATGTATCACGTCCTGGATGTGACGGTTCCCCATCTTCCTCAGAACAAGCCCACCTATCTGATGGGAGTCGGGACGCCGGCCAATATCCTGGAGGCAGTGGACCGGGGCGTGGACTTCTTTGACTGTGTGTATCCGTCAAGGAATGGCCGTCACAGCCACGTCTACACCAACTTTGGCAAGATGAACTTAATGAACCAGAAGTATGAGCTGGATCCCCGTCCGATTGAGGAAGGATGCCAGTGCCCGGCATGCCGCTCCTACAGCAGGGCGTATATCCGCCATCTGTTCAAGGCGAAAGAAATGCTGGGAATGCGATTATGTGTCTTGCATAATCTGTATTTTTATAATACAATGATGAAAGAGATTCGCGACGCGATCGAGGAGCACCGTTATGCATCCTACAAGGCTGAAAAGCTGGGGCGGATGGCGGCGGGTCCCCAGGACTAGACCGGTAAGGACCGGAGCGGTTATCTACTAAAACTAAGAAAATTAAGAAAAGCGGGTGGCTGTAGCGAGGCGGCAGCCGGACTGCGAGGAGGACTTTTATGTTAACAGCAACAGGCGGAATTTCCCCAATGTTTTTGATCGGCTATATCATTTTCTTCTGTGCACTGATGTACTTTATGGCGATCCGCCCACAGCAGAAGGAGAAGAAAAAACAGCAGGAGCTGCTGTCCAGCGTAGCCATCGGCGACAGCATCCTGACCACCAGCGGATTCTACGGGATTGTGATCGATATGACTGAGGATACCGTGATCGTGGAGTTTGGCAACAACAAGAACTGCCGGATCCCGATGCAGAAGGCGGCGATCGTGCAGGTTGAGAAGCCGGAGGTATAAAAACCAGTAGGCAGTTCGGGATATTTGCAGTAAAAAAAGGGAAGAAAAGGTTTTGATTACAGAGCCTTTTCTTCCCTTTTTAAATGGCATTTATAGAAAATGAAGTTATTTTTTGTCTTCGCCATATAAAATGAATTGGTCATATGCAAGAATATTTTTGCCTAATCGCTGTCAGCGCTTCCATCTTCCTGAAGCCCCACAGGGCAGCACAAGCCCGGTCTCGGTGACGGGAAGGCCTACTTCCTGGGAATCCACATGTCCGCCGAATTTTGGCACGATCTCAGTTGCAAGCATGTAGGTTAAAACCGCCGGCGCCAGGCCGGTGGTGTAGGAATTGATAAGGAAGAAAAGCGGTTCATCGGACAGAAGCTGCACACACAGCTTCACCAGCGGATGGATCGCGTCCTCGATCTTCCAGATCTCACCCTTGGGACCCCGTCCGTAAGAGGGCGGGTCCATGATGATGGCGTCGTAATGGTTGCCCCGGCGGATCTCCCGCTCTACGAACTTGACGCAGTCGTCCACCAGCCACCGTATAGGTGCGCCGGACAGCCCGGAGGATGCGGCATTCTCCTTAGCCCAGCCAACCATGCCTTTGGAAGCGTCCACATGGGTGACATTGGCTCCGGCTGCTGCTGCGGCCAGTGTAGCTCCGCCGGTATAAGCGAACAGGTTAAGCACCCTTATGGGGCGGTCAGCCGGACGCCGGGCCTGCCGGATCTTTTCGCCAAACCAGTCCCAGTTGGCAGCCTGCTCCGGGAACAGTCCGGTATGCTTGAAACTGAATGGTTTTAAGTTGAAGGTCAGTTCCTTATAGCCGATCGTCCACTGCTCCGGCAGATCAAAGAACTCCCACTCGCCGCCGCCCTTGGCGCTGCGGTGGTAGTGTCCGTTCATGTAACGCCAGCCCTTGTGGGTCTTTGGCGTATCCCATATGACCTGCGGGTCGGGGCGGACTAAAAGATAGTCCCCCCAGCGCTCCAGCTTTTCTCCTTTCGAACAGTCTATGACCTGGTAATCCTTCCAGCCATCTGCTAACCACATAATATTTATCCAGCCTTTCCGGGCGTTATCCCCTTAATTTGCGTTGTTTCGGACACTTTCTGCGCGTCTCTACATTCATTATACAAAGTATGCTATAAAATAGTCAAGGATTTCAAAAATTGTAAGATTTTCCGACATTTTTTTGTTGAATAATTAACTATATCTTGTTACAATGTAAGTTAGATGTACTAAGGAATGAGGTAAAGGAGCGTCAATATGAAGAAAAAAGGTTTGGCAGTCCTTGCGCTGGCGGTGGTGATGACCCTGGGCACCGCGGGGATTACGGCGCTGGCAGCTGCGGGCTGGGTACAGGAAGGCAACGGTTGGGCATACTACAGCGCATCCGGCAGCCGTACCAGCAATGCGTGGCGTCAGGCGAATGATGGAACCTGGAGATATTTGAACGGCAGCGGTGTGATGGCGGTGGATTCATGGGTGGACAACGATAATTACTATGTGGATTCCAACGGTATCATGGTATCGAATAAGTGGCTGCAGGTGACCAATTCAAACAGCGATACCGGATACGACTGGTACTACTTTACCACCAGCGGAAAGTGCGTGAAGGAAAAGTGGGAGAAGATCAACGACAAGTGGTATTATTTCGGTGATACCGGTGCTATGCAGACTGGATGGATCCTGGACGATATGTATTACTGCGGTGCGGACGGCGTGATGCTGACCGGCTGGCAGAAGCTGGTACCGCCGGATGAGACGGAGCATGAGGATGATGATTACGGCCCGTTCAGTGAGACTGAGAACGACGGTAAGTACTGGTACTATTTCAGCACCAACGGCAAGAAGGTCGTGCCCGATGACGATGATGGTGACAATATCAAACAGAAGAAGATCAACGGAGTTTATTATTGTCTTGCAGAAGATGGAGCGATGCAGACCGGCTGGGTTTGTGTGACCGGGGATGATTCGGAGAACATCGAGGATTACCGTTATGTGGATTCCAACGGGAAGGTGCGTGTGGGCTGGTATTCCGCAGAGCCGCCGGAGGATCTTCAGAACAATTATGACCATGATGTAGAGTGGTTCTACTTCAACAATAAAGGCGTTCCCAAGGTAGGGCCGGAACGTGGTTCCGCTACTACAAAGGACTTAGTGAAGATCAACGGGAACACCTACCTGTTTGATGAGAAGGGCGTTCCGGTATACGGGATCCAGAAGGTTTATACAGACAGTGATGAGTCTGAGTACACTTCCTACTACTTTGGAACCCGGGCACAGAGCTGCATGATAAAAGGCAAGCACAACATCGATGAGGGCGGAGATACGCGCCAGTTCTATTTCAGCTCTACAGGCCGCGGATATACCGGAGTGTATGACAATTACCTGTATTACATGGGCAAGCTGCAGAAAGCAGATTCCGGCAGCCGTTACGAGGTGTTCACGATCCCGCAGGGCAACAGCTACAAGAACTACGTGATCAACACTTCCGGCCGCATTGCCAAGAACACCACGGTCAAGGACCGGGACGGTGTCAAGTACAAGACCAACAGCGGCGGCGTCCTGGTCAAGGAGGACGACGAGTCTGTAGATGGTGGGACTTACTCAAGCCCGGAGGAGCCGGACTGGAGCGCATTTGGTGATGATTATTAAATTTTGGGCGGAGGGTTACGCAACCTCCGCCTGTTTTGTTTCTGGGAGAGATCCAGGGGACACGGGGCTTTGGGCTCCGGTTCCGGGGATAAGGGGAACTAACGCAAAAAAACACCGGAAGCAGGGCAACGCTCCAGCTCCGGAATATTCTTGATGAATATTCCTCCGCGTCGCGCTACGCCTGGGACTTGTGGTCCCAGGCTCGGCCCTGATTCCGGCGCTTTTTTGCGCAAGTTCCCCTAATCCCCTCCACAGTCACCCAAATCCCCGTGTCCCCTGCCTCTCTCCCGGCTACGCTGCCTCGGAGGTTGCTGTTCCCTGGCTCCCATCGGTAGGTTGCTGGCAGAGGTCCAGGCTTATTAGCGCCCCTTTTTCTGTTTTGCATTTGTTTTTTTGTGGTTATGTTCCTATATAAAATGTCTATATTATCTGTATTATAATAGGTAAGAACCTTTGAAGACATAAGCTTATAAATGAGATGAAGTAAAGAATAGCATTAAGAATTGAGTTGTACAGTTGTACAGAAGGTGTTTCGAATGTTTACCTATTAATAATAAAGATGAAGCAATCATGTAATTTCATGGCAGAGTATAATACTGGACAATAAAGTTTAATATTGAAATATGATGCTGTAGTTTAAGGCTATAATTAAAGAATACAGTTCAAGGACATGCTTTAGGTGCTGATTTATCAAATTCAAACGTCCAATTTTACAGTAGAGAATCATGACGCATTAGATGGTATGGTAGTGGCCGCGTAGTTATTGAACGGTTTGGGTTTTTTTGCAGTAGTGGAAGAGATGCGCAGTCCGGGAATGGGAGCGGGAGGGGGAAGGGCGAGGCAGAGGGCATATTGCGGAGTATAATGTACCCATAAGTGTGGACACATTGGAAAGTGGGGGACCCTCTTTTTAGACAGACCGCCTTGTCAGCCCCTTAAATATGAACAGCCCCCTGCATTCCCGTCCCCTTATAATGCACACACTCTGCTGGTGTACCCGTTTTATTGGACTGCACCCCGGAACTTTAGCCTGGCCCCCGTTTTCTTTTGGCATATTCACTTTCCTTATGGTATTCTTAAATTAAGAACAACAGGAGGAATACCATGAGCAGAAAACCCTTTACCGAAGAAGAAATACTGTTGCTGCGACAAAACCCTTACACCTACAGCGTGACCCAGTTTCAATTGAACCTTACCAAAGAGTTCAAAGAGATCTTTTATTCAGAATACCAGAAAGGGGAACTTCCCCGGAAGATTCTGGAGGATCACGGCTATAACCCGGCCATCCTGGGGGAGCGCAGGATCTGGAGTATTTCCGGCCACATCCGGGAACAGTACAAGAAGTACGGCTGTTTCTACGAAGGGAACTACACACATGGAAAGAGGCAGCCCCAGGAGCAGACGGGTGATAACCATGCATCTGAAAAAGAAGAACTGAAACAGCTTCGGCATGAGGTCGATTACCTGAAACAGGAAGTGGAGTTTTTAAAAAAAATTTCTGCAGTCAGAACTACCAGAAAGTAGGTGCACTGCTCATGAACGACTCTTCGTGTATTTTTGAGATTATTCAGCAGACCCTGGCACAGAACGGGAACACCCTCTCCGCCAAAGAACTCTGTTCGGCAGCCGGGGTTTCCAGGAGCGGCTATTATGCCTGGCTGAAAGCTGCCCCGGTCCGTGAGCAGAAGGAAGAGGAGGACCGCCGGGATTTCGAGCTGGTACTGTCCGCTTATAAGCAGCACGGTTATCCCAAAGGAGCCCGGGGCATCCATATGGCTCTGCTCCACAGTGACCCTCCGGTCATCATGAACCTGAAAAAGATCCGCAGGCTGATGGAAAAGTTCCGGCTGTCCTGCCCATACCGGGGCCCGAATCCCAATAAGAGACTCGCAAAAGCGCTCCGGACTGGAAGTGTTTCGGATAACCTGCTCCGCCGTGAGTTCGAAAGTTATGGGCCGAGGATGGTGTTGCTGACAGATATCACTTACCTGCCTTATGCCGGAAGGTTTGCTTATCTGTCTACGATCCTGGATGCTTTTACGAAACAGATACTCTCTTATGTGCTCAGCGAATCGCTGGAAGTGGACTTCGTACTGGAAACAGTGGAGAGGCTGATCGCAGACCATGGAATCTCCCTGCATGCCGAAACAATTATCCACAGCGACCAGGGCTGTCATTATACCAGCCGAAGCTTTATCAACATCCTTTATGACAGAAAACTGCGCCAGTCCATGTCCCGCAAGGGCTGCTGCTGGGACAATGCCCCGCAGGAAAGCTTCTTCGGGCATATGAAGGACCACATCAGGGGAAACCTGGCGGATTGTGCTGCGTTCATCGAAGTAAAGTGTGTGATAGATGACTATATGGAGTACTACAATAATGAGCGTTACCAATGGAAACTTGCAAAGTTAGCCCCAAACGAGTTTTATGACTTTTTCATCACTGGGAAGTATCCACTGGATATCCCCAACAGGCCGTCCTGTCCGGTGATTACAAAAAGGCCGGAGGAATTAGGAGGCAGAATACTTCAAAGTAACAAGATTACTTAAAACTATCATAGAATACCATAATAATAGAAAACAGGACATCTGAGAACAGGATGTAGGTAAAAGAGGAGGAAAAATAAACTGCCCCACTTTTAAAAATGTCCTTGACAAGGGGGACAGTTCACCTCGCCACCCCCCCTCCCCTCAAAAAAAAATCCAAAAAGTACTTGCATTTGGAAAAAATGTGTGCTAATATACAAAGGCTGTGACATGATAGCGATGAAGCGCGAGGTTGCCGTCCAATGTGGCGGGTTTTCCGTGGAGCGAATGTCAAGTTAGGAAACTGACGACAAGTCACTGTACCAATTTAACAGCTGTAAAACTTAGGTCATGCAGTAACGCAGTGTGGGTCCACCGCGACACACACGGAGATGTGTACAGTCACCGCTTGTCGTACTTCAACTAAAAGTGCGAAAAGGAGGCGACTTTTTTTATGGCAAGTCAAGTAATGAGAATCACATTAAAAGCTTATGATCATCAGTTAGTTGATCAGTCTGCTGGAAAGATCATCGAGACCGTAAAGAAGACAGGGGCTCAGGTGAGTGGACCGGTGCCGTTACCAACCAAGAAGGAAGTAGTAACGATCTTGAGAGCGGTACACAAGTACAAAGATTCCAGAGAGCAGTTCGAGCAGAGGACTCACAAGAGACTCATCGATATCATCACCCCGAGCCAGAAGACAGTAGATGCTCTGTCCAAGTTAGAGATGCCGGCTGGTGTGTATATCGACATCAAAATGAAACAGAAATAAGCTTTAGTATGATTGCCGCAAAGGTAATCCGCTGTAAGGAGGAAAAGAAATGAAGAAAGCTATCTTAGCTACCAAAGTCGGAATGACCCAGATCTTCAACGAAGACGGCGTTTTAGTTCCGGTAACTGTTCTTCAGGCTGGCCCGTGTGTAGTAACCCAGGTCAAGACCCAGGAGAACGATGGCTACAAAGCCGTACAGGTTGGTTTTGTGGACAAGAGAGAGAAACTGGTTAGCAAACCGGTGAAAGGACACTTCGACAAAGCTGGAGTTTCCTATAAGAGATTCGTCCGCGAGTTCCGTTTCGACAACGCAGAGGACTACTCTGTAAAGGACGAGATCAAAGCTGACATCTTCGCGAATGGCGACAAGATCGATGCAACTGCTGTTTCTAAAGGTAAAGGTTTCCAGGGCGCCATCAAGAGACATGGCCAGTCCAGAGGACCGATGGCTCATGGTTCCAAGTTCCATCGTCACGCAGGTTCCAACGGTTCCTGTTCCGATCCGAGCAAGGTATTCAAGGGCAAGAAGATGCCGGGTCACATGGGCAGCAAGCAGGTAACCATTCAGAATCTCGAGATCGTCAAGGTTGACGCTGAGAACAATCTGATTCTGGTTAAGGGCGCTGTTCCAGGACCGAAGAAATCTTTAGTAACGATCAAAGAAACAGTAAAAGCTTGCAACTAAGCTTTGATGAGAAAGGAGGAACACACAGATGGCAAACGTATCTGTTTACAATATGGAAGGTAATGAAGTAGGCAAGATGGATTTAAGCGATGCTGTATTCGGTGTTGAGGTTAACGAGCACTTAGTACACATGGCAGTCGTTGCACAGCTTGCTAACAAGCGTCAGGGTACTCAGAAAGCAAAAACCCGCTCTGAGGTATCCGGTGGTGGAAGAAAACCGTGGAGACAGAAAGGAACCGGACATGCACGTCAGGGTTCAACCAGATCACCGCAGTGGACCGGCGGCGGCGTAGTATTCGCTCCGACCCCGAGAGACTACACCATCAGACTGAACAAGAAGGAAAAGAGCAGCTCTTAAGTCCGCTCTGACCAGCAGAGTATTGGAGAACAAGTTCATCGTACTCGACGAGCTGAAGTTAGATGAGATCAAGACCAAGAAGTTCCAGAATGTTCTTAACAACTTAAAGGTGAACAAAGCTTTAGTTGTGATCGGCGAGGACAGCGAGAACGTAGCAAAGTCCGCAAAGAACATCCCGACTGTTAAGACCGCTTATGTCAACACCATCAATGTGTATGACATTCTGAAATACAACACTGTAGTAGCAACCAAGGCTGCTGTAGCAAACATCGAGGAGGTGTACGCATAATGGCAAACATTCAGTACTATGACGTCATTTTGAAGCCAATCGTGACTGAGAAAAGCATGAATGCAATGGCTGAGAAGAAATACACTTTCCAGGTTCACACCGATGCGAACAAGGCCATGATCAAAGAGGCCGTTGAAAAAATGTTCCCGGGAACCAAAGTAAAGAGTGTAAACACCATGAACAGCGAAGGCAAGCAGAAGAGACGCGGCATGACCTTCGGCAAGACCGCAGCTACCAAGAAAGCGATCGTACAGCTGACAGAAGACAGCAAGGAGATCGAGGTATTCGCTGGACTGTAAGCGGCAATCCGCAGGGCACCCTCAAAAATGTTCAAACACATTTTTTCGGTCGCGGGCATTCGCCCTGTTCCTGCGAAACAAAATTGTAGCTAAACGAATATACAGCAGCGATGACAAATCAAACCTATATCGCGCTGTGATAAAAAGATACACGCGGGCGCGTTGAACCACAACGCAAACGGCTGTGTACAGATTTGAAAGGAGTTTAAAGTCATGGGAATTAAAACATTTAACCCATATACACCTTCCAGAAGACACATGACCGGTTCCGACTTCAGCGAGATCACGAAGTCCACTCCGGAGAAGTCTTTGGTTACTTCCTTAAACAAGAATGCAGGTCGTAACAACCAGGGTAAGATCACTGTGAGACACCGCGGAGGCGGCTCCAGAAGAAAATACAGAATGATCGATTTCAAGAGAAACAGCAAGGATGGTATTCCGGCAACCGTTATCGGTATCGAGTACGATCCGAACAGAACTGCCAACATCGCACTGATCTGCTACGCAGACGGTACCAAGTCCTACATTCTGGCTCCGGCTGGTCTGACCGATGGGATGAAGGTTATGAGCGGTGAGAATGCAGAGGCAAAAGTGGGCAACTGCCTGCCGCTTGCCAACATTCCGGTTGGTTCTCAGATCCACAACATTGAGCTGTATCCGGGCAAGGGCGGCCAGCTGGTTCGTTCCGCAGGAAACGCTGCTCAGTTAATGGCTAAAGAAGGCAAATATGCAACCTTAAGACTTCCTTCCGGAGAGATGAGAATGGTTCCGATCATCTGCCGCGCTACCATCGGTGTAGTTGGCAACGGTGAGCACAACCTGATCAATATCGGTAAGGCTGGTAGAAAACGTAACATGGGTATCCGTCCTACAGTCCGCGGTTCCGTTATGAACCCGAATGACCATCCGCACGGTGGTGGTGAAGGTAAGACCGGTATCGGCCGTCCGGGTCCGTGCACACCTTGGGGCAAGCCTGCTCTGGGACTTAAGACCCGTAAGAAAAACAAGCAGTCCAACAAGCTGATTGTAAGAAGACGCGACGGCAAGACCATTAAATAATTGAAGGAGGATACAAACCTATGGCACGTTCATTAAAAAAAGGACCATTTGCAGATGCGCACTTACTGAAAAAAGTTGACGCAATGAACGCAGCAGGACAGCATCAGGTAATCAAGACCTGGTCCCGCCGCTCTACAATCTTCCCGCAGATGGTTGGGCATACAATCGCAGTTCATGATGGCAGAAAGCATGTTCCGGTATATGTTACCGAGGATATGGTTGGCCACAAGCTGGGTGAGTTCGTAGCTACCAGAACTTACAGAGGACATGGAAAAGACGAGAAGAAATCCAAACGCTGATCGTCAGAATCGAAAGGAGGTTATTAGCAATGGCTAAAGGACATAGAAGTCAGATTAAGAGAGAAAGAAATGCCCAGAAAGATACCAGACCGAGCGCAAAGTTATCTTACGCACGCGTATCTGTTCAGAAAGCATGTTTCGTATTAGATGCCATCAGAGGCAAAGATGTGCAGACCGCACTTGGTATTGTAACTTACAATCCCAGATATGCTTCTTCTTTGATCAAGAAATTACTGGAATCAGCTGTCGCAAACGCTGAGAACAACAATGGTATGGACCCGGCTAAGCTGTATGTAGAAGAGTGCTACGCAGACAAGGGACCGACCATGAAGAGAGTAAAACCGAGGGCACAGGGCAGAGCTTACAGGATCGAAAAGAGAATGAGCCACATCACCGTTGTGCTGAATGAAAGATAGGAGGCAAATATGGGACAGAAAGTTAATCCACACGGCTTAAGAGTCGGTGTTATTAAAGACTGGGATTCCAAATGGTATGCAGAAGGCAACTTCGCTGATTGCCTGGTAGAGGATTACAACATCCGTACCTTCTTGAAAAAGAGACTGTACAGCGCTGGAATCTCCAAAATTGAGATTGAGAGAGCTTCTGACAGAGTAAAGATCATCATCTTCACCGCAAAACCGGGCGTAGTCATCGGTAAGGGCGGCGCAGAGATCGAGAAGCTGAAAGGCGAAGTACAGAAGCTGACCGATAAGAAAGTATTTATCGACATCAAGGAGATCAAGAGACCGGAGCGCGACGCTCAGTTAGTAGCTGAGAACATTGCTCAGCAGCTTGAGAACCGTACCTCCTTCCGTCGTGCTATGAAGTCCACCATGGGCCGTTCCATGAAGGCTGGCATCAAGGGCATCAAGACTGCTGTCGGCGGACGTCTTGGCGGCGCTGATATTGCGCGTACTGAGTTCTACAGCGAGGGAACCATCCCGTTACAGACATTAAGAGCAGATATTGACTATGGTTTCGCTGAGGCAGATACTACCTACGGCAAATTAGGCGTTAAGGTTTGGATCTACAAAGGCGAGGTACTTCCTACTAAAGGAAAAAAGGAAGGGAGCGATAAATAATGTTAATGCCTAAGAGAGTAAAGCGCCGCAAACAGTTTCGTGGTTCTATGGCGGGTAAAGCTTTAAGAGGAAATAAAATTAACTACGGTGAGTACGGCCTGGTTGCTACCGAGCCGTGCTGGATCAAGTCCAACCAGATCGAGGCAGCCCGTGTTGCCATGACCCGTTATATCAAACGTGGCGGTAAAGTCTGGATCAAGATCTTCCCGGACAAACCGGTAACCGCAAAGCCGGCTGAGACCCGTATGGGTTCCGGTAAGGGCGCTCTGGAGTACTGGGTAGCAGTTGTTAAGCCGGGCAGAGTAATGTTCGAGATCGCAGGTGTCCCGGAGGAGACCGCGCGTGAGGCATTACGTCTTGCTATGCACAAGTTACCATGCAAATGTAAGATTGCTGCTAAAGCAGATTTAGAAGGCGGTGATAACAGTGAAAACTAATAAATTCGTAGAAGGTTTAAAGGCAAAATCAGCTGCAGAGTTGAATGAAGAATTAGTAGCTGCAAAGAAAGAACTTTTCAACTTAAGATTCCAGAATGCAACCAACCAGTTAGATAATACCAGCAGAATCAAAGAAGTTCGCAAGAATATCGCCAGGATTCAGACTGTTATTACAGAAAAGTCTAAGTTGGCATAGGAGAGGAGCAAACATGACCGTGGAAAGAAATTTAAGAAAAACCCGCGTTGGTAAAGTCGTAAGCGACAAGATGGATAAGACCATCGTAGTTGCAATCGAGGACCATATCAAGCATCCTTTATACGGCAAGATCGTTAAAAAGACCGTTAAGTTAAAAGCTCATGACGAGAACAACGAGTGCGGCAAGGGCGATACCGTTAAAGTTATGGAGACCAGACCGCTGTCCAAAGACAAGAGATGGAGATTGGTTGAGATTATCGAGAAGGCGAAGTAATAAACGCCAAGTGAATACAGGAAGGAGTATCAGGCATGATTCAGCAGGAAACCAGACTGAAGGTTGCTGATAACACCGGAGCAAAAGAGTTACTGTGCATCCGTGTTATGGGCGGATCTACAAGAAGATATGCGAATATTGGTGATGTAATCGTCGCTTCCGTTAAAGATGCAACACCAGGTGGCGTTGTAAAGAAGGGTGACGTTGTGAAGGCTGTAGTAGTACGCACCGTGAAAGGCGCACGCCGTAAAGACGGTTCTTACATCAAGTTCGATGAGAACGCAGCAGTTATTATCAAAGATGACAAGACCCCGAAGGGTACCCGTATCTTTGGGCCGGTTGCTAGAGAATTACGTGAGAAGCAGTTTATGAAAATTGTTTCCTTAGCACCAGAAGTACTGTAAGGAGGTGTCGACTGTGCAGAAAATCAAAAAAGACGACCTGGTAAAGGTCATCGCAGGAAAAGATAAAGATAAGACCGGAAAAGTTATGCTGGTAAAAGACGGCAAGGTCCTGGTTGAGGGCTGTAACATGGTTACCAAGCACACCAAACCGGGCGCTGGAAACCCGCAGGGCGGCATCATCCATCAGGAAGCAGCAATGGATATTTCCAATGTTATGCTGGTGGTTGACGGAAAAGCTACCCGAGTTGGCTTCGAAGTGAAAGACGGTAAAAAGGTCCGCGTTGCCAAGGCAACCGGCAAAGCAATCGACTAATTTCAGAGAGGAGGAACGAGAGTTGGCAAGATTAAAAGAACAGTACCAGAACGAGATGGTTGACGCTCTGGTCAAAAAATTTGGTTATAAAAACGTCATGGAAGTCCCGAAGCTTGATAAGATCGTTATCAACATGGGCGTTGGCGAGGCAAAAGAGAACGCTAAGGTTCTGGATTCCGCAGTCAGAGATTTAGAGCTGATCACCGGCCAGAAGGCAGTAACCACCAAGGCAAAAAAATCCGTTGCAAACTTCAAACTTAGAGAAGGAATGCCGATCGGATGTAAAGTTACCCTTCGCGGGGAGAAGATGTATGAGTTTGCAGACCGCCTGATCAACCTGGCCCTGCCGCGTGTACGTGACTTCCGTGGCGTAAACCCGAACGCATTTGATGGCAGAGGCAACTACGCTCTGGGCATCAAAGAGCAGCTGATCTTCCCTGAGATTGAATACGATAAAGTTGACAAGGTAAGAGGTATGGACATCATCTTCGTTACCACTGCCAAGACTGATGAAGAAGCCCGTGAACTTTTGACATTATTCAACATGCCATTTGCAAAATAACAGGAGGAACGATCCATGGCTAAGACTTCAATGAAGATTAAGCAGGCACGTCCGGCAAAGTTCTCCAGCAGAGAGTACAACCGCTGCAGAATCTGCGGCCGCCCGCACGCATATTTGAGAAAGTATGGAATCTGCCGTATATGCTTTAGAGAATTAGCATACAAAGGCCAGATCCCGGGAGTTAAAAAGGCTAGCTGGTAAATCCTGCTATCCATCGGAACACGGGCTTAACACCCCGGATTATGCCAAGGAGTTGGCAAAATCGGTCAAAGGAAGAACGGTCCTGCTTGCAGGAGCCGGTCTGGATTTGACAGATTTTGGGAATTGCGCAGCAATTCCAGGCGCGCAAGCGCCGCTACCAACGGACGAACAGATCCGCGCAGAGCCTTACGCTCATCCAGAAAGCCGCCCAGTGCGCCATTTTGGAAAGCCAACCGTCATCGAGAAAACCGCAGGTTTTCGAGATGCCCCCGGCCCCTCGCGATCTCCTCATCCAACGACTCCCCTGGCCACCAGCAACTCCCCAATAACAACGAGTAGGCAAGGTCCGCAAAGGAAACCGGCCAACAAAAAAATCAGGAGGAATATATCTACCATGACAATGAGTGATCCCATCGCAGATATGCTTACAAGAATCCGTAATGCAAACACTGCTAAACATGACACAGTAGACGTACCTTCATCCAAGATGAAACTGGCTATCGCCGACATCCTGGTAAAAGAAGGCTACGTACAGAAGTATGATATCGTAGACGACGGCGCATTCAAGACCATCCGTATCACCTTAAAGTACGGTGCAGACAAGAATGAGAAGATCATCAGCGGTATCAAGAGAATCTCCAAACCGGGTCTGCGTGTATACGCAAACAAGGAAGACATGCCGAAGGTACTTGGCGGTCTTGGAACAGCGATCATTTCTACAAACCAGGGCGTGATCACCGATAAGGAAGCGCGTCAGTTAGGTGTAGGCGGCGAAGTTCTTGCTTTTGTATGGTAATCAGCAGAAGCAGTATTAACGAAAGCAACTGAAAACAGAAAGCATCCAAATGTGCTTTCCGAAAATTTAAGTAGGAGGTAAAAGGCATGTCACGTATCGGAAGAATGCCAATCGCAATCCCGGCAGGCGTAACTGTAACGATTGCGGAGAACAATAAAGTGACTGTTAAAGGTCCGAAGGGAACTCTTGAGAGAGAGCTTCCTGTAGAGATGGACATCAAAGAAGAAGATGGACAGATCGTAGTAACCAGACCGAGTGATTTAAAGAGAATGAAATCTCTTCATGGTCTGACCAGAACCCTGATCAACAACATGGTAGTCGGTGTAACCGATGGCTATCAGAAAGTTCTGGAGGTAAACGGTGTTGGTTACAGAGCTTCCAAGCAGGGCAAGAAATTAACCCTTAACCTTGGTTATTCCCATCCGGTAGAGATGGAGGACCCGGAGGGTCTGGAGACCGTTCTCGAGGGACAGAATAAGATTACGGTTAAAGGTATCGATAAAGAAAAAGTTGGCCAGTACGCTGCTGAGATCAGAGACAAGAGAAGACCTGAGCCTTACAAGGGCAAAGGTATCAAGTATGCCGATGAGACAATCAGACGTAAAGTTGGTAAGACTGGTAAGAAATAATTTAAGGAGAATACGAAGATGGTTAGTAAGAAATCAAGAAGCGAAGTTCGCGTTAAAAAGCATACCAGATTACGCAACCGCTTTGCAGGTACTGCAGAGAGACCGCGTCTGGCTGTGTTCAGAAGTAACAACCACATGTATGCTCAGATTATTGACGACTCAGTCGGCAATACTCTGGTAGCAGCATCCACCACAGAGAAGGCAGCCAAGGCTGAGCTGGAGCATACCGATGACACCGCAGCAGCAGCTTATGTTGGAACTCTGATCGCTAAGAGAGCACTGGAAAAGGGCATCGAGGAAGTCGTTTTCGACAGAGGCGGGTTCATTTACCAGGGTAAAGTTCAGGCACTTGCAGACGCAGCCCGCGAGGCTGGTCTGAAATTCTAGTAGAGAGGAGAACGGCATGAAGCGTACAATTATTGACCCAAGTCAGTTTGAGTTAAATGACAATGTAGTAGCAATCAAGCGTGTATCTAAGACCGTAAAAGGTGGACGTACCATGAGATTCTCTGCTCTGGTAGTAGTAGGCGATGGCAACGGCCACGTAGGCGCAGGTCTTGGTAAAGCTGGTGAGGTTCCGGAAGCGATCCGCAAAGGAAAAGAAGCAGCAATGAAGAATCTGGTAGAGGTTCCGGTAGACGACAACAAGAGCATCCCGCACGACCACATCGGTAAGTTCGGCAGCTCCTCCGTACTTCTTAAGAAGGCTCCGGAAGGTACCGGTATCATCGCCGGCGGCCCGGCCCGTTCCGTACTGGAGCTGGCAGGCATTAAGAATATCCGTGCGAAGTCTTTAGGCTCCAACAACAAGACCAACGTGGTTCTTGCAGTTATCAGCGGCCTGACCCAGCTTAAGACTCCGGAAGAGTATGCAAAACTTCGCGGCAAATCCGTTGACGAGATTTTAGGCTAAGGAGGACAATGAAATGGCAGAGAAGTTAAAAGTAACATTAGTCAAATCCCCGATCGGCGCTGTTCCGAAGCACAAAGCGACCGTTGAGGCTCTTGGTCTTCGCAAGGTCAACAAGACTGTTGAGCTTCCGGACAACGAGGCTGTCAGAGGCATGATTTGGCACGTAAAGCATTTAGTGAAAGTAGAAGAAATCTAATATAGAAGTAAGGAGGTGCATTGCAATGGATTTATCCAATTTACAGCCTGCTGCTGGTTCTAAGCACAGTGATAATTTCAGACGTGGACGTGGTCACGGTTCAGGCAACGGAAAAACTGCCGGTAAAGGCCATAAGGGCCAGAAGGCACGTTCCGGAGCTCCGAGACCTGGTTTCGAGGGCGGTCAGATGCCGTTATACAGACGTATCCCGAAGAGAGGATTCAAGAATCGTAACACCAAAGTGATCGTTGGTATCAACGTGGAAGCTCTGGAGTGTTTCGAGAATGACGCAGTTGTAACTGTGGAATCCCTGCTGGAGACCGGCATTGTTAAAAATCCGAGAGATGGCGTTAAGATCCTGGGAAATGGAGAATTAACCAAAAAGCTGACCGTAAAAGCTGATGCATTCAGCGAGGGTGCAAAGGCAAAAATTGAAGCTTTAGGTGGAACCTGCGAGGTGATCTAATATGTGGAAGACACTCCGAAATGCATGGAAGGTTAAGGAGATCAGACAAAAACTGATCTTCACCTTCCTGATGCTGGTAGTCATCCGTTTTGGATCCGAACTGCCGATTCCTGGAGTAAAGACTGACTTCTTTAAGAATTTCTTTGAGAGTCAGAGCAATGATGCATTTGGCTTTTTCAATACGATGACCGGCGGTTCTTTTACGTCCATGTCGATCTTCGCATTGAGCATTACCCCGTACATCACATCCTCCATTATCATGCAGCTTTTGACGATTGCGATTCCGAAACTGGAAGAAATGCAGCGTGAGGGCGAGGATGGAAGAAAAAAGATTGCAGAGTACACCCGTTATCTGACTGTAGGGTTGGCACTGGTTGAATCCATCGCTATGGCGATCGGCTTCGGCGGACAGGGGCTGCTCGTTGATTACAATGTGTGGAGCATCGTGATCGCAGTTGCGACCATGACCGCAGGCAGTGCGTTCCTGATGTGGATCGGTGAGCGGATTACGGAAAAGGGCGTAGGCAACGGTATTTCCATTGTCCTGCTCTTCAACATCGTATCCTCACTCCCGGAAGACATCAACACCCTGTACACCAGGTTCCTGAGAGGACGCAACATCGGCACGGCAGTTACTGTCGCTATCATTATGTTGGCGATCGTATTTGCCATGGTAGTGTTCGTTATTATTCTTCAGGATGGTGAACGCAGGATCCCGGTGCAGTATTCCAAGAAGATGGTAGGCAGGAAAATGGTGGGCGGACAGGCTTCCCATATTCCGTTAAAAGTAAATACCGCAGGCGTTATCCCGGTAATCTTTGCCTCCTCCATCATGTCTTTCCCGGTTGTCATCGGCCAGTTTATTAAACCGGACGTATCTACTGCCTTTGGCAGAGGGATGTCTCAGTTCCTGACGGTGATGAACTCATCTTCATGGTTTAAGCCGGAGATGCCGTGGTATTCTGTCGGTTTGGTAATCTACCTTGTGCTGATTGTGCTTTTCGCATATTTCTATACAAGCATTACCTTCAACCCGCTTGAGGTGGCGAACAATATGAAGAAGTCCGGTGGATTTATCCCAGGCATCCGCCCGGGTAAGCCAACTTCTGATTATTTAGACAAGATTCTGAACTATATTGTATTTATCGGTGCTGTTGGCCTGATCATCATAAGCATTATCCCGATCATGATTTCCGGGGTGTTTACGGTCAGCCGGCTGTCCTTTATGGGTACGTCCCTGATCATTATTGTCAGCGTTATCCTGGAGACACTGAAAGCGATCGAGTCTCAGATGATTGTGCGGAATTACAAAGGCTTCTTAAACGATTAAGCATTCGTAGAGACGAGCTGCTGCACTGGAATGGGCAGCAGCTCTTTCTGCTAAATAAAAGGAGGATAAGCCATATGAAGATTATCATGTTAGGTGCTCCAGGTGCAGGCAAAGGCACCCAGGCAAAGAAGATCGCGGAAAAGTACGGGATTCCGCATATCTCCACTGG
The DNA here is from genome assembly GCF_040719375.1 of Clostridium sp. AN503. Lineage (NCBI taxonomy): Bacteria > Bacillati > Bacillota > Clostridia > Eubacteriales > Clostridiaceae > Clostridium > Clostridium sp. AN503. Next base: position 349,430 of record NZ_JBFDTP010000002.1, read on the forward strand.
TGACATTTTCCGCGCCAACATAAAAGGCGGCACGGAGCTGGGAATGAAAGCAAAATCCTACATGGACCAGGGACAGCTGGTTCCGGACGATGTGACCATCGGGATGCTTTTGGACCGCATCAGCGAGGCAGACTGCGCAAACGGTTATGTGCTGGACGGTTTTCCGAGGACGATCCCGCAGGCGGAGAGTCTGACAAAGGCACTTTCCGACCGCGGAGAGAAGATGGATTACGCCATTGATGTGGATGTGCCGGATGAGGCGATCGTAACCCGTATGGCAGGCAGGAGAGCGTGCCTGAAATGTGGAGCTACCTACCATATCGTATACAACGCGCCGAAGACAGAAGGTGTCTGCGATGTGTGTGGCGAGAAGCTGGTGCTGCGTGACGATGACAAACCTGAGACCGTGCAGAAACGTCTCACGGTGTATCATGACCAGACCCAGCCGCTTATCGAGTACTATAAAGAAGCCGGTATTCTGGCTACCGTAGATGGAACTAAAGATTTGAACAAAGTATTTGAGGACATTGTAAATGTCCTGGGAGCGTAAACTATGTCAGTGACCATAAAATCTGCGAGAGAGATCGGGCTTATGCGTGAGGCTGGAAAGATTCTGGCAAAGGTGCATGAGGAGCTGGGAGCGGCGATCAGGCCGGGCATGTCCACTCTGGATATCGACCGTCTGGGTGAAAAGCTGATCCGCGGTTACGGATGCGTCCCCTCTTTCAAAAATTATAATGGCTATCCGGCTTCCATCTGTGTATCGGTCAACGATGAGGTGGTACACGGAATACCAGATAAAAACCATATCCTCCATGAAGGCGACATCGTCAGTCTGGATGCAGGTGTCATCTGGCATGGTTATCATTCAGACGCCGCAAGGACCCATGCAGTAGGGAAAATCACTCCCGAAGCGGAGAAATTGATCGAAGTTACGCGGGAATCTTTCTTTCAGGGGATTAAATATGCAAAAGCTGGCAATCATCTAGGTGATATCTCCTCAGCCATCCAGGCTTATGCGGAGAGCTTCGGCTACGGTGTGGTGCGTGACCTGGTGGGCCACGGCATCGGCGAGCACCTTCATGAGGACCCGGAGGTACCCAACTTTGCACAGAAAAAGAAGGGCATTAAGCTGGTGCCCGGCATGACCCTGGCGATCGAACCCATGATCAACGCCGGACGCCCGGATGTGGTATGGATGGATGACGACTGGACTGTGGTAACGGATGACGGCACTTTGTCAGCCCACTATGAGAACACGATTCTCATTACTGAGGGCGAGCCTGAGATCCTGTCTTTGTAAGGCGGTGCGGGCATGACCTACGAGTATGGATGCCCGGCGAGATCTCTTGCCGGACATGACAAAGACCAGTATTTTATCATATTGACCGATGAAGGGGAATACGTTACCATATCGGATGGAAAGACCAGGAAGGTTGAAAACCCAAAACGGAAAAATAAAAAGCACATCCAGGCAGGGAAGACGCCGCTTTTGGTGGGAAGGCCTGCAACGGATGAAGCGATCCGAAAAGAGCTTGAAAACTACTTAAGAAGCCATTGTGGTATTTAGGAGGTAAAACGCATGTCAAAAGCAGATGTGATTGAAATTGAAGGAACTGTAATAGAAAAGCTGCCCAACGCCATGTTCCAGGTGCGCCTGGAAAACGGTCATGAGGTGCTGGCACATATCAGCGGCAAGCTGAGGATGAACTACATCCGTATCCTGCCGGGGGATAAGGTGACCATTGAGATGTCCCCATACGATCTGTCCAAGGGAAGGATCATTTGGAGAGATAAATAGTCGTGCAAAAATGACTGGGGGATTTTATCATGAGTAATTTGCGAAGCAAATTGCGAATGGCACGACGTATGGTTGCAACAACCTGCAGGTAATCGCCTGCAGAAAATCAAATAAAAATTGGAAAAAACGCTTGCATTATACAATCTATGATGTTATAATGTCATGGCGACTTTGTTGAGATACCGGGTGAAGTTTGTCCAAAATCGACCCCGGTTGTACCAATATATCTAGTAAAATGGATATATGCAAGTAGAAAGGAGAATTGCCGTGAAGGTGAGATCATCAGTAAAACCGATTTGCGAAAAGTGCAAAATCATCAAACGCAAAGGCAGTATCAGAGTAATCTGTGAAAATCCTAAGCACAAACAGAGACAAGGTTAAAAAACAAAAAGTATAGGAGGTGTACGACGCAAATGGCTCGTATTTCAGGTGTTGATTTACCAAGAGAAAAACGTGTGGAAATCGGCTTGACTTATATCTACGGTATCGGTAGAACAAGTGCAAACCGTATTCTTGCTGAGGCTGGCGTTAATCCGGACACTCGTGTCAAGGATTTAACCGATGACGAAGTGAAGAAGCTGGCAGCTGTTATTGCTGACTCTCAGACAGTTGAGGGTGATCTTCGCAGAGAGATCGCTATGAATATCAAGAGACTGCAGGAGATTGGCTGCTATCGCGGAATCCGTCACAGAAAAGGCCTGCCGGTTCGTGGTCAGAAGACCAAGACCAACGCAAGAACTCGTAAGGGTCCTCGTAAGACTGTTGCGAACAAGAAAAAATAAGTAACACAGTGAATGAATCACGTTGCATGTTTTAAAAACAGGAAACAGGATTCGTAAGTAAGAAGAAAGTAGGTTAGTTTAAAATGGCTAAAAAAGTGTCCACTACTAAAAAAGTGACAAAAAAGCGTGTAAAGAAAAACGTTGAACGCGGACAGGCACATATCCAGTCTTCTTTTAATAACACGATCGTTACCTTAACTGATGCACAGGGTAATGCATTGTCTTGGGCAAGTGCTGGTGGTCTGGGATTTAGAGGTTCAAGGAAATCTACTCCATATGCAGCGCAGATGGCTGCAGAAACTGCTGCTAAAGCAGCTTTAGTACATGGCTTAAAATCTGTAGACGTTATGGTAAAAGGACCTGGTTCAGGCCGCGAAGCAGCGATCCGTGCGCTTTCTGCATGCGGTATTGAAGTAACTAGTATTAAGGACGTAACTCCGGTTCCGCACAACGGATGTCGCCCGCCAAAACGTAGAAGAGTTTAATAGGAGGTACTAAAAGTGGCAGTAGATAGAGTTCCTGTTCTTAAAAGATGCAGATCCCTTGGTTTAGATCCGATCTATTTAGGAATTGATAAAAAATCAAACAGAGAATTAAAAAGAGCTAACAGAAAAGTAAGCGAGTATGGTCTCCAGTTACGTGAGAAGCAGAAAGCGAAATTCATTTACGGCGTATTAGAAAAACCTTTCCGCAACTACTACAGCAAAGCCGCAAAGATGGAAGGTCAGACCGGTGAGAACATGATGATCCTTCTGGAGAGAAGACTGGACAACGTCGTTTACCGTATGGGATTCGGCCGCACCAGACGCGAGACCAGACAGATCGTTGATCACAAGCACATCCTGGTAAACGGCAAATGTGTAAACATTCCGTCCTACCTGGTAAAAGCCGGTGATGTAATCGAGGTAAAGGAGAAGGCAAAAGCTTCTCAGAGATATAAAGATGTTCTGGAAGTAACCGCAGGCCGCCTGGTTCCGGCATGGCTGGATGTTGATCAGGAAAATCTGCGCGGTACTGTAAAAGAGCTGCCGTCCAGAGATGAGATTGATGTTCCGGTAAACGAAATGCTTATCGTCGAGTTGTATTCCAAGTAAAGCATTGAACGCTTGAGTACACATCCCTCGATAAAAGAACCCAAAAGGAGGGGCTATAGTCGTGTTCGATTTTGAAAAACCAAACATTGAGATTGTTGAAATTTCAGATGATAAGAAATATGGCAAGTTTGTAGTTGAACCACTTGAGAGAGGCTACGGCACCACATTAGGCAACTCCCTGAGAAGAATTATGCTTTCTTCCCTGCCGGGTGCAGCAGTCAGCCAGGTGAAAATCGACGGCGTTTTGCATGAGTTCAGTTCTATTTCCGGAGTAAAGGAAGATGTGACTGAGATCATCATGAACATCAAAAGCTTATCTATTAAAAACAACAGTGACAGCAACGAAGTAAAGACCGCCTACATTGAGTTTGAGGGTGAAGGCGTGATCACTGCAGCAGATATCCAGGCTGACCCGGATATCGAGATCATGAATCCCGACCAGGTGATCGCCACCTTGAGCGGCGGCGCGGACAGCAAGTTCTATATGGAGCTGACCATCACCAAGGGCCGCGGATATGTGAGTGCAGACAAGAACAAAAACGACGACCTGCCTATCGGTGTGATCGCGGTGGATTCCATCTACACCCCGGTAGAGCGTGTCAATATGGCAATTGAGAACACCCGTGTGGGACAGGTTACCGACTACGATAAGCTGACCCTGGATGTTTTCACCAATGGAACTCTTGCTCCCGATGAAGCTGTCAGCCTTGCGGCCAAGGTTTTGAGCGAGCACTTGAATCTGTTCATTGACCTCTCTGAGAATGCCAAGACCGCTGAGATCATGGTAGAGAAAGAGGACAATGAAAAAGAGAAAGTCCTGGAGATGAACATTGATGAGCTGGAACTTTCCGTTCGTTCCTACAATTGCCTTAAGAGAGCCGGCATCAATACTGTGGAGGAGCTTTGCAACCGCACTCCGGAGGATATGATGAAGGTCCGCAACCTGGGAAGAAAGTCTCTTGAGGAAGTTCTTGCCAAGTTAAAGGAATTAGGCTTACAGCTGAACCCGAGCGAAGAGTAAAGCGAGCAAAGCGAGCGCTACCCAAACGTAGCGAAGCGGAGTTCGGGTTTCCCGCAGAACTGTGCGGGAGTCGATCAACTGACAAGAGTGCTTACCCCATAAGTCCAATGAGCGGGGGCGGGTACGTTACAAAATTCGGATGATGCGGTCCAGTAAGACCGAAGGGCATGAGACTGCACTCCACATTTCATGGAGGAAATGATAATGGCAGGTTATAGAAAGCTGGGAAGAACTTCCAGCCAGAGAAAAGCAATGATCCGCAGCCAGGTTACTGCACTGCTGTACAATGGCAAGATCAGAACCACTGAGGCAAGAGCAAAAGAGATCCGCAAAGTAGCAGAGGGTCTGATCGCTTTAGCTGTAAAAGAGAAAGACAACTTTGAGACCGTTACCGTTACCGCTAAGGTTGCCCGCAAGGACAAAGACGGCAAGAGAGTCAAAGAAGTAGTGAACGGCAAGAAAGTTACCGTTTACGATGAAGTTCAGAAGGAGATCAAGAAAGATAATCCTTCCAGACTGCATGCAAGACGTCAGATGCTGAAAGTTCTTTATGATGTGACCGAGGTTCCGACCGAGGCTGCAGGCAGAAAGAAGAACACCAAATCCGTAGATCTTCCGGCAAAGCTCTTTGATGAGATTGCTCCGAAGTACGTTTCCCGCAACGGTGGATATACCCGTATCGTTAAGATCGGCCAGCGTCACGGCGACGGCGCTATGGAAGTGCTGCTTGAGTTAGTTTAATCTGATCTTTGTATTTATGAAAGGCATTATGCGAAAGCATAGTGCCTTTTTTGACAAAATCATTTTAATTCCGTATAATAGAAGAAATATAAAAGTGCAGTGCCAGGATGCGGCAAAGAAGCGATAAACTCAGCGAACTGACACTGCAAGAGGGAAATACGACATGGAAAATAAAACATTGGCAGAGCAGACAGCACAGCGTTTGATGGAGGAAATCCGGCGGCGCCAGTATGTGCCGGGGGATAAGCTTCCTACGGAGACAGAACTGTCGGAATCATTGGGTGTGGGACGGAATACAGTCCGGGAAGCAGTGCGGATTCTGGTATCCAGGAATGTGATCACGGTCCGGCAGGGGGCAGGCACCTTTATATCGGAAAAACAGGGTGTGGTGGATGACCCATTTGGTTTTTCTCTTGTGAGCGACAGGAGGAAGCTTACAAAAGAGCTGATCCAGATCAGGACCATCCTGGAACCGCCCATTGCTGCGCTGGCGGCTCAGAATGCATACCCTCATGAGATTGAGCGGCTGGAATGTATCCTGCATGAGATTGAGGACCTGATCGAGCAGAAACAACCTTATGCAGATAAGGATGTGGAATTCCATGTACAGATTGGCATGTGCACCCACAATGATGTGATCTCGAATCTGCTGCCGGTGATCGGCAATGGAATTTCCATTTTTGCCAGCGAGGTCCGTGAGCCAGAATATAAGCAGACTGTAGCGTCGCACCGGGCTATATTTGATGCTATAAAGAACCGGAAGGGCGTGGAAGCCCAGCAGGCGATGTATTTTCATCTTCTGTACAATGAGAACAGATATGCGGAGGAAGAGCGGGAGCAGGACGTTACAGGAGCGTAAGCTGCAGGAGTTTAAGTAACCAGAATGAAGTCTAATCTTCCATCGGGACAGCGAGTATTTAATGAGCTCTCTTTCAGACAGACAGGCGAAAACGTAAATAGCCTGTGTCAGAAAGAGAGCTTTTGTTATGCCAGGAGCTTGTATATGTTCAGTAATAATTCCATTCACACACAATACATGGGATGAATATGGCAAATAATTTCATAAAATATTGACATTGAGCGATTGATATGATAAAAAAGAAGTATATTCATAGGATGATTGGAGGTCGTTATGAAGAAAGTATATGATGTTCTGATAATTGGCGGGGGAGTCATAGGGAGCGCTGTTGCAAGGGAACTGTCCAGATATAAGCTTTCTATCGGTGTATTGGAGAAGAACCTGGATGTATGTTATGAGACCAGCGGGAGGAATTCTGCAGTGGTACACGGCGGTTTTGCCTATGACACGGGGACGCTCAAAGCGAGACTGTGTGTGGAAGGAAACCGCATGATGGGAGAGCTGTCAAAGGAACTGGATTTTCCCTTTAAGAGGTGCGGAAAGGTATTAGTGGGAAATACAGACGAGGACATGGAAGCTTTAAAACGCACCATGAAGCAGGGAGAGATAAACGGGGCGGAAGGACTGGAGATCATCGACGAGAAACGTCTTCATGAACTGGTCCCGGCGGTTGTTGGCAAATTCGCAATGTTTTCTCCCAACAGCGGTATTTTGGAGCCGTTTGCCTACACGGTTGCGTTGGCTGAGAATGCCCACCAAAACGGCGTGGAGTATTTTTTTGACTGCAAAGTACAGGCCATAGAAAAGCTGGAGGATGGAACCTACAGACTGGCTACTTCTCATGGGCCGTATGAGTGCCGATGGGTTGTGAATGCGGCGGGGCTTGGGTGCGGAGTGGTATCCGATATGCTTGGGATTGGCGGATACAGGATCATCGGTTCTAAAGGAGATTATATTATCCTGGATAAACGGACAGGTCCTCTGCTGCCCATGCCTGTCTATCCGGTCCCCACAAATACCTATATGGGTATCCACGTGACGAATACCATCGACGGAAATGTGATCGTTGGTCCCAATGCTGAGCAGGTTACTGACTTTTCCTACTACGGCGTGCCTCAGAAAAATATGGATTATCTGGCGGAGGATGCGGCGCGGCTCTGGCCTCATATCAGAAAAGAAGATTATATCCGTAATTATTCCGGCATCCTGTCAAAGTGGGTGGATGAGGAGGGGGTGATCCAGGATTTTAAGATTGAGATAAAGGATGAACTGGCGCCTCGTGCGGTCAATCTGATCGGTATCGAGTCACCGGGGTTGACGGCGGCAGTGCCGATCGCCAGATATGCGGTCGGATTGATGCGGGAGAGGGAAGCATTTGCAGAAAATCCGGAGTTCAATCCGGTCCGAAAAGGAATTGTCCGTTTCGAAGAGCTTTCCCTGGAAGAGAAAACGCAAAAGATCGCGGAAGATCCTGACTACGGCGAGATCATCTGCCGCTGTGAGAAGGTTACAAAGGCGGAGTTGCTGCAGGCCATACACAATCCGCTGGGGGTACATACCATGACCGGGATCAAGTACCGGACCCGGGCCATGATGGGGAGATGTCAGGGCGGATACTGCCAGATGCGGCTGGAACAGATGCTGGAGGAAGAGCTTGGAGTCAGAGAGACTGAGGTTTTATATGCGCGTCAGGGTTCCCAGGTACTGATGGGCAGGGTCCGGGAGGAGGTTTGATTGTGGAAAATATAGATGTGATCATCGTCGGAGGCGGGCCGGCGGGCCTGGCTGCGGCAGTGGAGTTATATAAAAAGGGCGTCAAAGATATCCTTGTGCTGGAGAGGGAGAGCTCCCTTGGGGGGATTCTCCGCCAGTGTATCCACGATGGATTTGGTCTGACACGTTTCAAGACCACACTCAGCGGGCCGGAGTATGCCCAGAGATTTATCGATGAGATTGTCAGGGAACATATCCCGTATCAGACAGATGCGGCAGTTTTGGAGATCACAAAAGATAAGGTTGTCACGGTAGCGTCTCGTAATGGATTAAAGCAGTATCAGGCGCGGGCGGTGATCCTGACCATGGGCTGCCGGGAGCGGACGCGGGGCGCCCTGGGAATCCCGGGAGAGCGGCCCGCCGGCATTTTTACGGCGGGAGTTGCGCAGGCATACATGAACCTGTATAACAGAATGCCTGCGAAAGAAGTGGTGATCCTTGGGTCCGGGGATATTGGGATGATCATGGCGAGGAGGCTGACACTGGAGGGGGCGCATGTGCAGGCGGTTTTTGAGATACAGCCGGTGCCAAGCGGGCTGCCAAGAAATATTGAGCAATGCCTGAATGATTATGGGATTCCTCTGTATCTTGGCCATACCGTATCGGAGATCCATGGAGATTCCCGGTTGACAGGAGTTACAGTGTCGCAGGTTGACGGGAATTTAAGACCCATTCCGGGGACAGAAAAAGAATATTCCTGTGATACGCTGATCCTTTCCGTTGGGCTAATACCGGAAAATGAGCTGTCCATAGATGCGGGCGTTGAATTGGATCCCCGCACGAAGGGGGCGGTGGTGGATGAGTATTTCCAGACCAGTGTAGACGGGATCTTTGCGGCGGGAAATGTCCTTCACGTGCATGACCTGGTTGATTTTGTGTCCCTGGAGGCGGAAAAGCTGGCGGATTCTGCGGCTGGATACCTGGCGGACAACGGTCTGCCGGCATGTGATATCCTGATAAAAACGGATTCCCATATCGGACATACGGTTCCGCAGCGGATCAGCGGAGCTTCGGATGTAGTGATCTCCATGCGCGTACGAAGCGTGATAAAAGACGGACGGATCGTGATCAAGCAGGGCGGAGTGGAGCTTGCATCGAAAAAAATGAAAAAACTGCTTCCGGCGGAGATGATCCGGATACCCCTTAAAGCGTCTGCGGTCAAAAGCAGGGAGGAACTGGAGGTGTGTGTAGAATGCTGAGAGAATTCACTTGTATCGTGTGTCCCAATGGCTGTGAGATAGAAGCGGAGATCAAGAATGATAAAATATCTTCGCTCACCGGAGCGGCCTGTCCCAGAGGGGAGGAATATGTGCAGCAGGAGCTTTTGGCCCCTCAGAGGAATATAGCAACGTCCATCCTGGTGACGGGCGGCGTCCTGCCGCTCGCAAGTGTCCGCCTGACAAAACCAATACCTAAAAAGGAAATATGGAATGCAATGCAGGAAATTAAAAAGATCAGGGTCCAGGCGCCTGTCACCGCGGGAACACGGGTGATCAGCGGGATCCTTGGATTTGACAGTGATGTGATCGTAACTAAGACCGTTGAAAGGAGTACCGGGAGGTGAAGCCCGGTACTCTTTTTAATTCACAGGTAATTCATGTAATAGTAAAAGTATATAATAAATCGACAAATGATGGGATGAATAAATGCGAAATAACGAAAAAAATAGAATATATTGCGATATACTCTTGAAATATAGTGAAAAATATGGTACTATTCCGATATAAACATAGGATGTATTTACAATTTTACAAAAAACAAGGAGGGTATTATGATGAAAGGGTTTACAGCAATTGCATTATCAGCGGCATTGGTTTTTGGTGTAACGGGATGTTCTAATGGTCAGACTGCGTCTACTACAGCAGCTCCCACTGCGGCGGCTGAAAAAACGGCAGCGGCAGATACGGCAGCGGCAGGCGCAGCAGAGGCAACAAAAGCAGAGGCGAAACCGGCAGGTGAGAAATACGTCCTGCGTTTTGGGCATGCGCTGACAGAACAGGATAAGGCGCATGAATACATGCTGAAATGGGCTGACGCCGTGCGTGAAAAGACAAATGGGGAGGTTGATATTGAAATCTATGCCAATTCCCAATTGGGAACCGAGGAGGACGTGATCGAGCAGATCCGCCAGGGAGCCAATATCGGATGGCAGACGGATTTTGCCAGACTGGGGTCTTATGTGAATGGCCTGTCCGTATGTAATGCCGCGTATTTTGTGGATACTGTGGAGGAAGCTTCCAAATTGAAGGATTCCAAGACTATCCAGGAGCTGAACAAGCAGCTGGCGGATGAGTTCAACATCTATAACCTGTCCTTTGACTGGATGCAGGGACCGCGTCATCTTTTCACCAATAAGAAGGCAACGAATCCGGCTGAATTAAAGGGACTTTTGATCCGGACGGCTCCGGCGCCCATCTGGGTTGAGTCGGTAAACAGCCTGGGATGCACCGCTACGGCTCTTTCTTATGGGGAAATCTACACGGGGATCCAGACAAAGGTGGTTGACGGCTGTGAGCTTCCGTATAATGCGGCGCTGAACTTGAAGATCAACGAGGTTTGTAAGTATGTGCTGGAGACCGGACACTTTTTCGCCATCAACACTATGATCGTCAGCCAGGACTGGATGAATTCCCTTCCGGAAGAGTATCAGAAGATCGTTATTGACGAGTGCAACAAGGCGGGCATGGAAGAGACCATAGAGCTGGCGAACCAGACCGCAGAGAGCAAGCAGGCCATGATCGATGCCGGTATGACCGTTATCACGCCGGAGGAACTGGACATGGAAGCGTTCAAGGCAGGAAGTGAAGCCGCCTATGTGAATCTGGGCCTTACGGATATAAGGAAAGCCATTTACAGCGAAATCGGAAAGAATTAGTGTGTGAAAAGAGAGTTGGAGTATCTCCAGCTCTCTTATAAGGAGGATGGATCTGGTGAATAAGATTTATAAACGGATATGTGATGCTGAGATGATGTTCGCCATATACCTTTTGATCGCCAGCGTGAGCGTTATTTTTATCGCTGCAATGTCGAGGACATTTGGACACCCTCTCCGATGGGGAACGGATCTGGCGCTGATACTTTTTACCTGGAGCACATTTATGAGTGCGGATATCGTGTTCCGTCTGAGACGCCATGTGGTTGTGGACATCCTGATCTCCAGGCTGCCGGGCGTCCTCAAAAGCTTTATGCAGCTCATCGTCCATCTGGTGATCCTGGCGGCGATCCTGTTTATGGTCGTGTATGGGGCAAAACTGACGTATGCATCCAGGGCGCGGGTGTTCCAGGGAATCCCGTGGCTCAGTTACAGCTATATATCCGCCAGCGTGCCGGTGTGTATGACCATGATGCTGATCACAGAGCTGAGGCAGCTGTATTTTACCTACATTGTTCACAGGGATGTTGAAGATATTTAAGGCATGAAAGTCGGAAAGGAAAACAAATGATAATAGTATTCATTGTATTTGTGGTTTTATTATTCATTGGTGTCCCGGTAGGATTTTCGGTGTTGGCAGCAGGCGCGTGCTTCTTCTTTCAACATCCGGAGCTTCCGCTTACTACGATACCGCAGCTCCCGGTCACGCAGCTTCAGAATGTGACATTGCTGGCAGTCCCGCTGTTCATTTTTGCGGGAAACCTGATGAATGCGTCAGGCATAACACAGCGCCTGATCAAGCTGTCCATGGCCCTTACCGGGCATATGAGAGGCGGGATGGCACAGGTCAGCGTCGTTTTGTCTACATTGATGGGCGGAGTTTCCGGCTCTGCCAACGCGGATGCAGCTATGGAAGCCCGTGTGCTTGGCCCGGATATGCTGTCGCAGGGGTATCCCAAGGGATACACAAGCTGTGTGATCGCGTTTACCGCGCTGATCACAGCCACGATTCCGCCGGGAGTCGGATTGATCACCTATGGAACTACGGGAAATGTATCGATCGGAAAGCTGTTTGCAGCGGGTATCACCGTGGGCCTGATCATGATGGTCATGTATATGCTTCTGGTAGCGGTCACTTCGAGAATTTACGATTTCAAGCCCATACGGGAGGAGCGGGCTTCGTTCAGGGAGATAATGGGTATCCTGAAGGAATGTATCTGGGCGGTGATCTTCCCCGTGCTTCTGCTGGTGGGGATCCGTCTGGGCCTGTTCACTCCGTCTGAGGTTGGTTCCTTCGCGTGTGTGTATGCGATCTTTGTAGGCAAGTTTGTGTATAAGGAGATGACGAAGGAGGTCTGGATCCAGACACTGAAAAATTCTATCGTAGACATCGGTTCCATCATGTTCATGATCTCCATGTCCGGAGCCTTTGGCTACGGGATACCGATCGATAAGCTGCCTCAGAAGGTCACGCTGCTGATCACAGGGCTGACCAGCAGTCCGCTTATTGTTATGGCGATGGTGGTAATATTCCTGGTGATCGCCGGAATGTTTATGGAGGGCTCCATCATTATCCTGCTCACCACTCCGATCCTTTTGCCTCTGGTACAGAGCTATGGGATTGACCCGGTAGTGTTTGGCATGATCATGTGTACGATCGTTACCATGGGAAATATGACGCCTCCTGTGGGCATGGCAATGTATACGGTCTGCGGGATACTGAAGTGCAAACTGGAAGATTACATTAAGGCGTGTCCGCCGTTTATTATCCTGGTCCTGGTTGAAGTATTTATCCTGACACTGTTCCCGGGGCTGGTGATGTTTTTGCCGAACCTGATGTACCGGTAGGAGTGGTTTTTCATAAAAATGAAGAGGAAAAACAAATGAATAATGAAAGAAAAATATTATGCCCGTCAACCATGAACCTGCCGATCGACCATATGCGGGAGGAGATCGAGAAGTTGGACGCGACGGATATGGACATTTATCATGTGGATATTATGGATGGCATGTTCGTACATAACTTTGGCATGTCGGTCCGGGAGCTGGAGATGATCCGCAGGATCACGGACGCCGGGCATCACCGGATGATCGACTGCCATATGATGGTGATGCAGCCGCATCGGTATGTGGAGATGATCGCAAAAGCCGGAGCGGATATCATCTATATCCATCCGGAATCGGAGTTGATCCCTTCGGCTACTCTGGATCAGATAAAGCAGTTGGGGAAAAAGAACGGGCTGATCGTAAACCCGTGCACCTCCCTGGAGTTTATTAAGGATATGCTTCCCATCACGGATTACGTCATGGTGATGGGGGTCAATCCCGGTTTCGCGGGAAGGGATTTCATGCCCTATACCAGGGAAAAATTCGTGGAGCTGAACCAGTACCGGAAGGAAAAGGGGCTGTCATATCACCTGCTTTTAGATGGAGGAGCCACAAAAGAGGTGATCCATGATCTGTATCACAATTGCGGGGTGGAAGGCTATGTGCTGGGCAAGCAGGAGCTGTTTTTCCAGGAGGAGGATTATGCCGCCTGCATTGACCGGGTGAGAAGCATCTGATTGACGTGAGAAAGGCAGGGATGGAGGATGAGATTTGAGAAAAAAGTCGTATTTGTGACCGGGGCCGGAGCGGGGATCGGCCGCGCGGCTGCCATGCGGTTCTGTGAAGAAGGCGCGGCGGTGGCCTGCAATTCTGTCAGCAGTTCTGCGGAAAAGGTGGTGGAACAGCTGACGGCGCAGGGAAAAGAGGCCATGTTTGTACAGGGGGATATTGCGTCGGAGGCAGATGTGGAACGGATGGTCGCAGCGGTGATCGGGAAGTACGGAAGGATTGACATACTTGTCAATAACGCAGGGATCGTGATCGGCGGGACCCTAGAAAATACAGTGCCGGAGGATTTTAAGAGAACTCTGGACGTCAATGTGGTCGGCACGTTTTTGATGTCACAGCATGTTGTGAAACATATGAAGGAAGCCGGTGGAGGTGTGATCGTCAACACGACCTCGGTAGCTGGAAAAACAGGGCTTGTCAACCGCCTGGCTTACTCTGCGAGCAAAGGGGCGGTGGAATCCCTGTCCCGGGCAATGGCAAGGGAGCTGTGCCATGATAATATCCGCGTGAACTGCGTCTGTCCAGGCACAGTTCTGACGCCGTCGCTGGAGGACCGGATCAACCAGTCTGAGGATCCGGAAAAGGCCATGAAAGAGTTTTGCGGCAGGCAGCCTGTCGGGAGGCTTGGGAAACCATCGGAGATCGCGGAGGCTATTTTGTTTGCCGCCTGTGATGAGGCTGCGTTCATGACAGGCAGCTCGGTTGTGATTGACGGAGGTATGCTGATTTGACCTGTATGAAATATCAATGGGAATATAAAAGGCGTCTGCGGATTGGGATGGTCGGAGCCGGATCTCATACTTACCGGAATCTGCTGCCGGCATTCAATTACCTGCCAGTGGAACTGAAGGCGATCTGCGGGTATTCGGACCGGAATAAAGGGGAGGCCCTTGCCCGTCAGTATGGCTGCCATTATTGGCAGGGGATGGATGAGCTCCTGGACAGAGAGGAACTGGATGCGGTATTTCTGTGCGTATCTCCGCAGCTGCATCCTGAGCTGGCTATAAAGGCGCTGGATGCGGGGCTTCACATTTATATGGAAAAACCAGCCTCCGCCTCCGCGGAAGCTGTACAGGCAATTCTGGAGCACCGAAAGGATCAGGTCGTAGTTGTCGGATATAAAAAGGCCTTTATGCCCGGTACGGACAAGGCCGTTGAGCTGGTACACGACCCGTCATATGGAAAGCTTAAGTCCATATTATCGGTCTATCCCGTCCATGTGCCGACAGCAGGGGACGACAGGGGGGAATGGCTGGCCAACAGCTGCCACCCGCTTTCTTTTATGGCGGCGGTGGGCGGTGATATCAGGAGTATAGAGACGCTGCGGGGCAGGAGCGGGAATACCATCTGTACAGTAGAGTTTGCAGACGGTGCGATCGGAACTCTGCATGGAGCGACCGGGCCTCATCCCATAGAGTCCTATTCTGTTTTTGGTTCCGACTGGAACTTAAGAATAGAAAATGGCGACCGGGTTATATTAAACCGGGGGATCCCGTTTGAGTACGGCAGGACAGAGAGCTTTGTCTCCTGCGGAGAAACAGGAGGTTCTCTTATATGGGAACCGCAGAACTGCCTGGCGACAATTGAAAACAGTACGTTATTCATACAGGGGATTTATTTTGAGATGAAATATTTTTGTGATTGTGTGCTGGAGAAGGAGAAGCCCGAGCGGGGCACTCTGGAATTTGCGCTGATGATGGCGAAGCTATATGAGGCCGGGATACGGTCGGAAGGCAGCAGGATCTATATTGATTGATCAGTGGAGCGGGATTCTTCGGAAACCTGCTCCTTTTTGTTTTTAGAGTGAACATCGTGACATTTGTCATCGAACATCGTGACGGACGGTATCTACAAACTCAGCCTCCATCCCTATATAATAAGATCATAAGAAACAGGAAAAATTTATGGAAAGAGGGGTTGGGTATGTATATCATCGTAGTGATACTTATCTGGTTTTTGGCTCCGATCGTGGAGTTGGGAGTCATCATTGGGCTGGCGATAGCCAACGATAATAAGAAACGGAAGATCAGGGAGCTGACCGGACGGCTGGAGCGAAATCAGGCGCTGGCTCCGGAGTCCACGGCGGCGGAGCAGGTTTTGGCTGAGGAACAGTCGTGGGCAAGTGAGGATGGACCACACAAAGAACCCATAGAGACAGAAGCAAAAGAGCAGAATAAGAATGACAAGGATTCCTCAGGTTTTCAGCAACCAACCCGTTTAACGCATTTCAGCAGGGAAAATAAGGCGCGCAGCCTTGTCAGAAAAATAGATTTTGCCTCTGCCGCGTTTCAGGGGACGGCAGCGTTGATCATAGGCGTGGTGCTGGTTGTTCTTGCAGGTGCTGTGTTTGCCACAACCACCTGGGAGGTTTTGCCGGATATCTGTAAAGCGGTGGGAGTGCTGCTCTTTGCAGGTCTGTTTTTTGGAACAAGCGCGCTGGCGGAACGTAAGCTGAAGCTGCACAGGACCAGCTGGGCGTTTTATACGCTGGGATGTGTATTTTTATTCCTTACGGTACTGGCGGTTGGGTATTTTGAGATTTTAGGACCGGGATTTGTACTGTCGGGGCTGGGACGATGGCGCGTGCTCTTTGCAGGCAGCCTGATGACCGAGATCGCCTGGTGCTGCGGTTATAAAAGATTCAGGGACCGTGTCTATACCATCTCCTGCCTGTGGGGAATAACAGTCTGCATGACATTCCTTTTGCTGGCCTTGGGACTGGGATACTCCGGATTTATAAACGGACTGATGATCTATGCGGGAATATTGACATTGTATTCCGGGAATCTGGAGGGAATCCTGGATACTGACAGGCAGTCAGAGGTCCCGAAGCCGGATTTCGGACAGCCGGACCCTGACCAGTCTGATCATGATCCGTGTTGGAATGTGGGGGCGGTGATCCGGATTTTCGAGCTGCGCATTTCTGGTGTGTCAGCCTGTTGATGATCTTTCGTGGGATCTGGGGGTCCTATACATTGGGGACGGTGCTTGCTTTGGCAGTACAGCTTCTGGTGACTGACCGGCTTACGGCAGAAATGGCAGCGGGGGCTGATCCAGCAGCCATTGGTGCAAGCGCCAACAGTACAGCAGGAAACGGTACAGCCGGAAGTTCTACGCGGAAAAAACTTCTTCGCTGGCTGATACCGGTTGTTATGTTTTTACTGTTCATGAACGCGCGCGGCTGGTTTAACCTGACCTTTGAACAGAAATGGGACTGGGATGTACTGATGCTCGTTTACCTCACCGCATTATCTGTCTGGGACCTGGTAAGGAAGGAGCGTTTCTGGCTCCTGCTGACCATTGTGGGAGTTATGTCCCAGGCTTTTTACTGGATCATAAATATAAGGCCTCTTCCCATGCTTCTTGTGCTGGCAGGCTATCTGTATCTGAAGCGTGGCCAGGTTGAGGCGGAGGAACGAAGCCTGTACTTAAAGGACAGCTGTCTTTTGATGTTGCTGGGACTGTACCTGTGTGCAGATCATTATGCAGGATTCAGGCTGCAGGCCATAATGCCGTCATTGACCGTATATACAGTGGGGTATGCTGCTGTATTCTGGAAAAAGGGCGGTTTCAGGAATCCGGCTCAGAAACGGGATGAATTTTGGGATGTGCTTGCTGCAGCGATCCCGTCGGCCGCATTGTATTTTTATTATGGGCAGGCTGCTTTTAAAGGTTCGGCCTGGTATCTGATTCCCTGTATGGCAGCATTTGCAGTCTGTTATGGAATCCTGTATCTGGGAGAACGAAGCTGGCCGCATGTTATCCTGGCGCTGTTTGCCCTGCCGCTGCCGTTTATCCTGCTGGACTATAGGGTATTCCCGGAGGACTGGTTTTACGGAGGGTTTGCGGTAGTGTCCCTCGTGCTGGGACTGTTTGCCAGACGGTATGGCGCAGTTGTGCGAAGAAAGGAAGGCCTCTGCGGCTGGTCTGTGGACTGGTATCATATCCTGATCGGCCCGACGTTTGTATTTCTGGCCCTGATCTCCGGTTCTATAGTAAGGACGCAGGTCTGGATGTCGGTCTATCTGATCCTCCTGGCACTGTATCTCCTGCAGTATGCGGCTCTGCCGCGGCTGCGAAAATACGCTGCCACTTCTGCCCTGGCGATCCTGGGGTGGGCATGGTGGGTTCAGAAGCTGATCAGCTGGCCGGAATGGCTGGAGCTGGGAATGCAGATTCTTCCGGTTGCCGGCATGGCGGCGATCCTTCCATTTATCTGGGGAAGGAACCGCGGTACGATGTGGCTTGGGCGCAGTGTGCACACAGCCTGTCTGTTTCTCCTGACGGCGGATGCGCTGATGGCCGGGGATGTCAGCAGGGCTTTGGTTTTGGAGGCAGTATGTCTGGCAGTGTTTCTGGGGAGCCATGCAAGGAAGTCTGTCTGGTGGATGAGGATATCCGGCGCGGTGCTGGTTACGGTAGCGCTTTATATGACCAAGGCATTCTGGCTGAGCATCTCCTGGTGGGTATATCTTCTGGCGGCAGGCCTGGGGCTGATCCTGTTTGCAGCTTTTGGTGAGAAAAGGCGCCAGGAAAAGGAAAAGAATTTTGACAGGTAAATAGATAAAAGGTATACTATGGATAAAGGCGCAGGAGGAGACAGGCAATATGATCTGGACAACATTATTAAATGTAATATATCTCGCAGTGATCGCCCTGTCTTTCTATATGGCGGGCTGGCTGCTTTTGAAAGCTGACAGAAACCAGGTCACCAGTTCGCTGGCGGCCTGCCAGATCCTGATGATGCTGTGGTGTATTCCGCAATTGTTTTTGGCTCTGCCCATGAGCCTGGCTGTAAAATATCTGGCATATGGGATTTCCTATATAGGGATCAGCTTCATCGGCCCGGCCTGGCTGCGGTTTGCCTGCCTTTACAGCAAAAGGAGGCTGGGGAAGACGGCGGCATGTATGCTGTTTGTCATAGCTGCGGTGAACTATGCACTGTTCTGGAGCAATGAGTACCATCATCTTTTTTATGAGGTATTTGAGATAGACCGGGTGGTCTATGGACCGGTATTTTATGGTCATATGATATATACGTATCTGTGCGTACTGGCAGGTATGGCGGTAGTCCTGTGGGATTTTCGGAAAAGACAGATCGCCCCAAGAAATATCCTTATGATCGTTCTGGCGGCGGCTGTCCCACTGGGCTTCAACCTGCTGTATATCACAGGGATCGTGAAGGCAGGATTTGATCTGACGCCTCCCGCGTTTGCACTGTCAAGCCTGCTGATGCTTCTGGCGGTGTTCCGCTATGATCTTTTAGATGTCAACCCCATGGCATTTGAGCGGATATTTGATTCCATCGCAGAGGGCGTTATCGTGCATAACCGGAGCGGAGTCATTACCTACTGCAACGAGACTGCCACCCGGTGGACCGGTGCGAAGACAGGGGGGCGGATCGAGGAACTCTCCGGGGAACTTAGCGGCAGCGGGGACATTGACGGGGAGAAGCTCCTTACACTGGAGGGGAACCGGAAGGTGGAAGCCAGGTGTTACCAGTACAGGGACAAGAATGGACAGGTGATCGCAGGTACATTTCTCCTGACAGATGTGGGGAAATATTTTGAGCTTCTGGAACAGAGCCGGGAGCTGGCAATCTCCAATCAGAGACTGGCGATCGAGCGGGAACGGAACCGGATCGCCCAGGAGGTCCATGATACTACCGGACATACTTTGACTATGATCCAGTCCCTGCTGAAGCTGATGCGGGTGACATGGAGGACTCAGGAGGCGGAGGACAGAACTGGGAGTGAGAGTGGGGAGCAGTTTGAGGAGTACCTGGCACAGGCCCAGGAGCTGGCTGGTTCCGGGATCCGACAGCTGCGCTGTGCCATCAATCAGATGCGTCAGACAGCAGCTTATGAACTGGTGACCCAGGGGGTGTATCAGCTGGCCGGACAGGTGAAGGAGCTGAAAGTGGATGTGGAGATCCAGGGAGAGGACGGGCCGGCATACTCCCATCTGTCTTCTGTTGTGTACAGCTGTGTGCGGGAAGCCATCACCAACTGTCTGCGCTATGCGGGAGCCGCACACATGGATGTGATCCTCAAATTCCTGCCTGAGGGATTAAACCTCTATCTGTTTGACGACGGCGCAGGCTGCGGGGAGATCGTGGAGGGGAACGGAATCCGAGGTATCCGGGAGCGTGTGGAGCAGGCGGGAGGAACGGTGCGTTTCCGCTCGGAGAGCGGGGCAGGATTCCAGATCACCATACAGCTTCCGCTGAAAGAAACGTGAATACAGCCACAGCAGTATACAGGAAAATCATAGATCATGGAGGACCGGATGAAAATAAAAGTACTGATAGCAGATGATATCCAGATCCTGCGGCAGGGCCTGCGGGCCATCCTCATGCAGGATGGGGACTTAGAGGTGGTTGGCCTGGCTTCCAATGGGAAAGAGGCGTGGGAACTGTGCGGCAGGGAGCACCCGGACGTGGTGCTGATGGACATGCGTATGCCGGAGTATGACGGGGCTTACGGGATCAGGCGGATCAAAGCAGATTACCCGGGTATCCGTGTGCTGGTGCTGACTACATTTGACGACCGGGAGACGGTGGACGCAGCTATGGACAGCGGAGCGGACGGCTATATCTTAAAGGAAATGGAGGATGAGAAGGTCATCCAGTCGGTGAAAGCGGTACACGCCGGTATGCGGATATTTGGGGAGAGCATTTTTGAAAATATCAGACGGCCCGCGGTTCCTGCAAAAGGGGCGGATGCAGCTCAGGTCCCGGAGCTGACGCCGCGGGAGCGGGATATGATGAGGCTTGTGGCCCAGGGTCTGGACAACCGGGAGATTGCAGCCGAGCTGTTTCTGGCAGAAGGCACGGTCCGCAATAACATTTCCCGTTTGCTGGAGAAGCTGTCCCTAAAGGACCGGACCCAGCTGGCGGTATTTGCGGTGAAGCATGATCTGGATACATAGATTCTTAATAGTTTTGCAATAAGGTAAGAATATCGTAAGTTGACCATACATCGTCCGCAGTTTATAATAAAATTACAAAGTAAACGGATAGTTTCAGAAAAACAGTTTTTTGGAAAAGAGGGAGTTTATGGGTAAAAAGAAATATTTATTGTGGACTGCACTTTTTGCAGCGTGTGTCAGTGCGATGGGGGCGATGACATCACTGGCGGCAGACAAAACGGTTTCCAGTGTCAGCATACGGGTGAATACCAAGCTGGAGCCGGGGACTTCACTGCCCGATATAGACTATAATAATACGGGCGGAACCGAGGTCTCAGATGGCGATATCTGCATTTCCTCATCTTCTGATAAGTATTCCATAACAGCAGTTGACTGGGTGACGTCCAAGTCTAAGACGATGGATGTAGGAGACCAGCCGGAGATGAAGGTCACGCTGAGTCCCAGTGTGGATTATCAGTTTAAGGGGACTTACCGCTCCAGCAATGTCAGTATCAAGTACGGTACCTTTGTCAGCGCCAAAAAGAGCGGCGACGACCTGGTCGTGAGGCTGAGAGTACGCGCGATCAAAGGAACCTTCTCACCGCCGGAGGATGCATACTGGAAGGATAACTCGAAGGGAACGGCCAGATGGGAAGAACCGGAGGAAGGCGGTACCGGTCGCTACGAGGTCGTGCTCAGGAAAGGTTCGACCAAGATCCATTCGGTGGAGACCACATCCCGCAGCTACAATTTCTATCCCTATATGACCAAAGCAGGGACCTACACCTTCCGGGTGCGCACCATTGCCAAGACGACAAGAGAAGAAGATTATGGACAGAGCAGCGAGTGGGTGGAGTCAGACGAGATCTACCTTGCCAAGGAGGACGTCTCTGACGGCAGCGGACAGAGTAGTTCAGGAGGAACCAGCAGCGGCCCAGGCACCAGCGCCGGACCGACAGGCAACACCAGAGTGGGCTGGCAGTACATCAACAATTACTGGTACTACTACTATCCGGACGGCTCCTGGCAGAAGGACGGCTGGGCGGCGGTGAACGGCAAGTGGTATCTGTTCCAGAGTGACGGAAAGATGCTGACCGGCTGGCAGAACCGCAACAACCAGACCTACTACCTTGCGGACAGCGGTGAGATGGTCATCGGCTGGGTGAAGTGGAATAATCACTGGTACTACATGAATCCGACCCAGGATGCCTATGTGGGCTGTATGCTCAAGAACCGCTGGGCTGATGTGGGCGGGAAGAGCTACTATTTCGGCAATGACGGCGCCATGGCAGAAGGCTGGGTACAGGTGAACGGCAGTTGGTACTACTTCTATCCTGGCTCAGGGCATAAGGCAGTGAACACCTGGATCAATACATTTTATGTGAATGAGAATGGCGTATGGGTTCAGTAAGCTTATCGTAGCTTGATGAAGGAAGAAAAGCGTTAAGAAAATAGTTATCAATAAATTGCAAAAAAGTTCTTTACAAGCTAAAAAATAATGGTATAATCGTTATACAAACAAAGTTTGTTTTCTCTGCTGCGGAGAAGAAAAATATGAGCAGAATAAATGTTAAGCGAACAGCGTAAGCTATAAGCAATCGGGAGCAGCTCCTGATTTCTCTGCTGCGGAGAGTTTAAATATGAGCAGAATAAACGTTAGCTGCAGGAAAGGGTTCTGGTTTTCCAGAGCCCTTTCTTTTCAATTTTACCGGAGGTGGCATGTATAACATCATACAACTAAAGCACTTGAAGTCAAAGCCTAAAATTAACGATATTTCTTTACATCTGCTCTGTGAATACTATGAAGCTTTTTTAAATCCGTTTATCTATCAATACGAAATCGAATTTGCAAACCACACTAAAAAGAAACTTAAGCTTAAATTTGAACTTGAAAATTTCTGCCATTTATTAGGTCTTGAATCAGTCGCTAAAAATTCTGTGAAATCGGCGGAACGATTCCAATATAAAGGAAAAACTGGTTGTTCCCACTGCCGTAACAAGGTCTGGGACTATTTTCCAAAAGAATAAAATGGGAATGATTTACAAGGAGATCGTTGCTGGTTATAATGTATTTTATGGTAGTACTACGGGGAGTGGAAGATGGGGAGGAAAAATCATGGAATTGAATCAGCTTAGGTATCTGGTCAAATTGAGTGAGATCCAGAACTTTTCAAAGGCAGCGGAGGCGCTCTATATAACACAGCCGACGCTGTCGCAGCAGATTGGGCGGCTGGAGGAAGAGTTGGGTGTGAAGTTCTTTGAGCGGACGACCAGAAGCGTGGTGCTGACGGAGATTGGAAGTAACTGTGCTGCCTGTGCGAAGGCCGCTTTAGAGCGCATTGACGACATGGTGTCGGCGGCAGAGAAGTATAAGCGGTCGGAGAATACGGAGCTGTTGGCGGGAATCCTGACAGTGCTACCGCAGATTGGTATCACGGATATCATTGCGGATTTTCGCGAAAAACGCCCGGAAACGAAAATAGAGCTGATGTTTGGATGGAGCGCGGATTTGATCGAGATGCTGCTTCAGAAAAAGCTGGATATCATCATATCCAATGTGTATTTTGAGGAGATGAAGAACAAGCAGGAGAGGCTTAACATAGTTCCGTTCCTGGAGGACAGGCTGGTTGTGGTCGTGAGCAATAGAAGTCCTTATGCGGACAGGGATGAGATTGCGCTGCAGGAGTTTGTTCAGGAGCGGTTTTGGGTGGTGGACCCCAATTCCAGTGTAAAAATTGCTGTGGAGAGGAAGATCCAGGAGAGCGGGTATCCGATGCCGGAGTTTAAGAATTGCCACAGTATGGCCAGTGTGATGAAAATGGTGGCGTCCAATTTAGGTGTTTCGGTCATCTCCTCCAATGTGGCGAAGGAGTACCTTCTGCCGGAAGTCAGGATCGTGCCGATCGTTCCGCGCATAAAAACTTCCACGGCGATCATTACGCTGAAAGACGGGAATGAATCCCGGAGAGTGAAGGACTTTAAAGAATTTTTTCTGAATTCCATATCGTAAAATTCATCTCCAGCTTGTGCACGGCATGTGAAAAAGACGGATTTATAGATACAGTCTATAAATGAATTGATAGTAACTATTTCACAATTCACATTGCCGGATTTATACTTAAAATATAAAAAATGCACAAGACTGGAGGGGTTGTATGTATTACAAAATTTCACCGGGCGGTAGTCTTTTGGGAGATGTCAGGATTCCAGGGTCCAAGTCCGGCACAGCCAGGGGACTGATCATCGGTACGCTGGCGGAGGGGGTCTCACGTATCCAGAATCCCATGCCCGGAATTGACAGCTATTCGATCGCGGACTGCTGCCGGGCGCTTGGCGCAAAGATCGATACGGACAATGAGAAGGAGTGGATCGTAGAAGGAGTGGGGCTTGAGAATCTGAAGGTGCCGTCCTGTGTCCTGGATGTGGGAAATTCCGGGACTGGATATTATTTCCTCACAACCCTGGCGGCGATGATCCCGGGGAAATCTGTAGTGACCGGGGATTATCAGATCTGCTACCGGCCCATAGCCCCCCTTTTAAAAGCGATCAGGGAGCTTGGCGGCAGTGTGGTTTCGAGCCGTGGCAATGAGCTGGCGCCGCTTATGGTGGAAGGCCCGATGGAAGGCGGTCATACGGTCCTTATGCCGGGAGAGAATGTGCAGTGGTCAATCGGGCTGATGGTGTGCTGTCCGCTCCTGAAAGGCGACACAGTCATAAAGTTCCACAATCTTGGCGAGCGTCCTTATGCGGCGCTGACCATGGACTGGATGAAGGCTGCTGGTGTGGAGATCATCAATCATGATTACGAGGATTTCGTGATACCTGGCGGACAGGTTTACCATCCGTTCACGAAAAAAGCGCCGTCAGACTGGTGCGGGGCGTCCTATCCGATGGTGGCGGCAGCCATCACAGAAGGCTCAAGGATACGGCTCCTGGATATGGATATCCATGATTTCCAGGGGGAAAAGATGTACGTGGACATTATCAATCAGATGGGCGGGCATGTGGAAGTGTTAAATGACGGGGCGGACGGTGTGATCGTGGAAGGCGGACATGAGCTGCACGGGATCGAGATTGACTGCAAAAATACGCCGGACGCCATTCCTGCGCTGGCGGTCCTGGGATGTTATGCACAGGGCAGGACCGTTCTTAAAAATATCCAGGCATGCCGCATGAAAGAAACGGACCGGTGTAAAACCATTGTGGAGGAACTGACCAAGATGGGAGGCAGGTTTGAGGAATATGAGGACAGTCTGGTGATCCATCACAGTAAATTACATGGAGCGACGTTGAGCGGGCATCACGACCACCGGATCGTCATGGCGTCAACCTGCGCGGCGCTGATGGCTGACGGAGAGACTCTGATTGATTCGGCAGAACATGTGGGAGTGTCATTCCCAAGATTTTATGAGGAGATGACCGGAATTGGAGCAGATATCAGACGGCTGGTGGAAAAATAGTCAGAAGGGAGTTTCATTATGATAAAAAGAATTATAGCAGGTATTTTGGTTACAACCATGTGCATCAGTATGACGGCGTGCGGAGGCAGCAGCGGACAGAAACCAGCGGCGCAGGATACGGCGGCGCAGTCAGGGGCACAGGCAGGCAGCTCCGGTGGAGAAGCTTCGGGGACTGGATCTGCAGGGGCAGAGAAATCCGGCTCCATAAAGCGGATCACGATCGGGACGGCAGGAACCGCAGGAGCGCTGTATCCCATGGGGGTTGCCATGGCCCAGACTATCACGGATCACGTAGATGGGATCGCGGCTACGGGTGAATCCACCGCTGCATCCATCGAGAACTTAAGGAATATGCATCAGGGTGCAATGGAACTGGGCATATCCCAGACTGAGGTGGCTTCCTTTGCCTATTATGGGCAGCGGGACTATGAGGGAGAGGCCTATGAGGACATCCGGGCATTATTTTCCACCATTTACAATTACCTTCAGGTATTCACACTGGAGGGAAGCGGGATTGAGAGCATAGCGGACCTGGAGGGCAAGACGGTCAGCATGGGGGCAGCGGGAAGCGGCGGAGAAATGGCGGCCCGTGCGCTGCTTGCTGTGTACGGCCTGGATTATGACAGCGTGGACGCCCAGTTCATGGGGGAATCTGACGGTGTTACTGCACTGAAGGACGGCAAGATCGATGCAATGATAGCCACCAACCCGATTGGTTCAGCGAGCCTTACAGAGCTGACTACATCTGCTGACGCAAAGCTTCTTCCGATCGACAATGATGCATTTTATGAGGCATATCCTGCCTATACAAAATACACAGTACCTGGAAATACCTATACAGGGATAGAAGAGGATGTGATAATCCCCAAATCCCGGATCATCATGTGCACCTCCACCAATTCCGGTCTGACGGATGACGAGGTATATGAGATCGTGAAAGCGGTCTGGGAAAACCGTGCGGAGTGGAGTGAGAGCGCAAAATCCGTTTCCACTCAGGCGGTTCTTGAAACGGCTCTGGAGGAGATCGATATCCCGCTCCATCCGGGAGCGGTCCGTTATTTCGAAGAAAAAGGGATGGAGATCCCGGATAAGCTGAAAAAATAGCAGAAATCGGGGTACCCTTTGCAGGCGATAGGAGGAGAGAGCATGGATCCGGCGGGTAAAAAGATACAAAAATGTTTGGTATTGTTACTTTCGTTAAGTTGTCTGGTGGTATCTCTGTTTCACATTTATGTGGCATGGGATTCGTCCATCAGCGTGGCGCAGCAGAGGGTGCTCCATGTGTTTTTGATGCTCTTTCTCTATTTTCTGTCCCAGACGGTGCAGTATATAGAGAAAGACAAACGATGGAGCGCCGCAGCGCACCTTATCTTTACTGTAGTAATCATTGTGGTGGGGATTTATTTTGTAAAGAATACCACGTTGGCGGCTCTGGCAAAGCGGGGGATCTCCGGTGCGGACAAGACGGATATTGTGATGGGCTGTATCATGGTCGCGGCAATCCTGTTTATTGCGTGCAGGACGGTCGGATGGGCGCTCACGGTCCTGTCAGTGATCTTCATAGCCTATGCCCTGCTTGGCCCGTATATGCCGGACCTGATTGCGCATAAGGGCTACCGGATCCCCTACATCATAAGCTATGTGGCATGGACGACGGAATCCGTGTTCGGCTCCTGCATTGGCGCGTGTGTTTCTTTTGTGGCGCTTTACATTGTGTTCGGAGAACTGCTTGACAAGTTCGGTGCGGGACAGTTCTTTATTGATATCGCCTATGCTCTCACCGGGAGGATGAAGGGGGGACCGGCGGAGGCGTCCGTCGTTTCCAGCGCTCTGATGGGGTCGATCAACGGCAGTGCGGTGGCCAATGTGGTCACCACGGGCACGTTTACGATCCCGCTGATGAAAAAAGTCGGCTATAAACCGGAGTTTGCGGGAGCGGTGGAAGCCGTGGCGTCCACCGGGGGCCAGCTGCTTCCTCCGGTCATGGGGGCAGCCGCGTTTGTGATGGCGGATATGACAGGGATTCCCTATTCTCAGATCATCATTGCGGCGATCATTCCCGGTATCCTCTATTACATAAGCCTGGGGGTATCGGTATATTTGGAGGCAGATAAAGGGAATATGACGGCGGAGGATCCATCCCGGCTTCCGCAGGTGAAACGTGTCCTGCAGGGCGGATGGTACTATGCGATCCCGATCGTTGTCCTGATCGCTGCGCTGATGGGCTTCGGTCTGTCGGCAAACTATTCAGCTATCTTTGCGATCCTCTCCCTGCTGGTGATCGGAATAGGGAAATGCCTGCTCCGGGAGAAGCGGTTTCCCTTAAGAGAGCTTTACAATGCCCTGGTCAGTGCGGCAAAGACCACCATACCGGTGTCCATCGCCTGTGCCTGCGCGGGGATCGTGATCGGTATCGTGAGCATGACGGGGATCGGAGTGAAATTCACCAGCATCGTGTTCCGTGTATCCGGCGGAAACCTGTTCTTTATGCTGCTCATGATCATGCTGGCATGCATTGTTATGGGGATGGAACTGCCGTCTACCGCTGCGTACATTATCGCAGCCAGTATCGGCGCGCCGGCATTGGTGGAGGCGGGGATTCCTCTGATCGCAGCCCATCTGTTTGTGTTCTATTTTGCGATCATGTCCTTTATCACGCCGCCGGTAGCCATGTCCGCCTATGCAGCGTCAGGGATCGCGGGCAGCAGCTCGGCAAAGACCGGCTGGCTTGCATTTATGCTGGGCCTGCCCGGATTTATTATCCCGTTTATCTATGTCTACAGGCCGGCGCTGCTGATCATTGATACGCCGGTACTGGATACAGTCGTTGTGGCGGTATTTACCACGCTTTCGGTTGTCGTGATATCTGTTGCGGTCATTGGATGGTTTAAGCGAAAGCTGACTCTGGCGGAGCGGGCAGTTCTGTCCGCGGCAGCCGTGCTCATGGCGATGCCGCACCTGGTATTTAACCTGGCGGGAGCAGCCGCAGCGGGAATAGTGGCTGGCTACATCATTTTTAAAAACAAAAACACAGTTTCTTCATAATTTCCCTGTATAATACAAATGATAAAAGCCACGGTTTTTTGGGGAGAGGTGACGGATGAATACAGGGAAATGGTTTCAGGATTTGATGAGCGGCGGCAGGCTGATGGGGGTATGCCTAACAGCAGCCGCATTGTCGGCAGCCGTATTTTTCACTACAGCCGCCGGAGTTGCGGAGGTCATGGTATTCTCCGCCTACGCGTCGGATAAAGCGGTGGAGCAGGTGTATTTAGGCGCGCCGCAGCATGTGTGGTGGGAGACGGACACGATGGGAAAATGGTCGTCTGTCAGCAAAGCGCACGAGTATCAGGTGAAGCTCTATATTGCGGATTCTGTGAGCCGGAACGAAGAGAACTGGAAGTACATTGATTTTAATGATGAGGATATGCTGGAAGCAGAGTGTGTGATGACAAAGCGGACGTCGGAGCTGAGCTGCGATTTCACCAATTATATGAACGATCTGCACTCTTACTTTTTCGTGGTGCGGGCGACCCCGAAGGTGAGCGAGCAGGCGTATGTGTCTGCCGGTGAGTGGGTGGCTTCCCCGGATGTGGATTTTCGTGAGAAACAGGTCCAGGGCATCACGGAAGGGAAATGGCGCAATTATCTGGAGGGCAGTAAGTATGAGGACGGCGACGGGAATTTCCTGCCGGGCGGCTGGCATCTGATCCGGGGAAGCTGGTATCTGCTGGATGCAGACGGATACCGGCTGGACGGCTGGCAGACCGTGGATGGAGACCGCTATTATCTGGGAGAGACGGGCCAGATGGCCACAGGCTGGTTTGTGTGGGACGGAAACTGGTATTATGCAGATCAGAGCGGCAGGATGCAGACAGGCTGGGTGATGGATCAGCCGGGGAAATACTATTATCTCAATGAAGATGGTATCATGGCTCACAATGTGGTGGTGGACGGATACTGGCTGGATGACAGCGGGCAAGCCTCAATGGATGAAAAAATAAGTTGATTTTTTAGTGTAATCGGATATAATATAAGTAGAGCAGTAATGCCTCGATGTGAGAGCATCGTAAAAAGTTGTGCTGCAGATGGAGCAGGTTAAATGTCCATTTCGTTAGATGCCTTAACTGGGCATCGAGCCTGGCAGCTTGGATAAAGTTGTAGTCCACGTGGGGGACTTAATGATTTCCACGTCGTTATGGGTATCTTAACTGGATGCCGAGGCTGACAACCAGCATAAAACTCTTTTTGAAAAAATCTTTGAGGGGTGTGGAGACACACTCCTCTTTACGTTAGAGGTGCAAATGGCAACAAAAATCGATAAAAAGAATGCAATACGACAAGATATTATAGATGCTGCAGAAATATATAGGGATCGTTTGGCAGGTAAAAATTTTCTTTATATATATGGAGAAGAATATTTTGAGGTTTCATTTCCAACAGATCACTTTTTACATCTTACTGGGGTGGAAACAAGTTTATCAGCTAAGGACTTCTACAAAAATTCTAAAAAAGGAAAACTTACTGCCAGGCAGTTTTTCTTTTCAGACAGACATCCGTATGCAAATGCAAAGAAAAAACTCCCATGTTTAAAGCGTCTCCCAGAATTGACCAATGATATGGTATGCATTTTGAAAGATATGCAGACAGTATCGATTGTTTATAAAATAAGTGTCACCAATCTGGAATTTACACTTGGACTTACTGAGAATATAGATGGAAAGGGAAAGAAAATAAATGATTTATTTCTTCCTATGTCACTCAGAGTGGGAGACTCATCAGTAGCCAAAAGTAATGATGGTGAGGTTGTTGATTTTATTTTTTCAAAGGATGCGTGTGATTCCAAATATAAGGATTTGATTGTGAATGATAGAGGAAAAAACATACCAGAAAGTGTGCATCATTTAGTTGCAGATTACTTTTATGATGAGAAAACAGAATAATACATAACTATGACAGACGCGCGGCTGCTTCCCAAAGCTATGCACCCGCGCAGAATATTTTGTCATGTACAATGAAGAAATTCAGAAGTAGTCATGTTTTACAACCACACCGCCCAGTCCCCATACTCAAAGGTCCCGCTGCCATGGTGCAGCTTCCTTTCTGCCTCAAGCTTTCGGAATTCATCACGCATCCTGACAATGATCTCAGGCTGGATGTCCAGGGAGTGATGGGCGGGGAATATTTTTGTGGCAGGCAGGGCGGCAAGCCTCTCAAGAGAACGGAGGTAGCTTTCTGGATCGGTGGAAGGATAATAGGCGAACAGGGTATCTTTGTAAACCAGATCCCCGGTAAAGAGATACCCCCGGTCCTCCTCCCAGAAACACAGGTGCCCCGGCGAATGGCCCGGAGTGTGCAGGATGCGGATGCTGCGTCCGCCCAGGTCGATCACATCGTTGTCCTGCACAAGCTTCGAGGGCATCCCCTGGAAAAACTCGTAGGTATCCACGTCATAGCCTTCCGGCAGGTCGCAGCGGTCAACTACCATGTCTTTGATGGTTTCCAGCGTCAAAGGAAAGGCGCCGTTTAACCAGTCCAATTCCTCTCCATGTGCATAGAAATCAGGAAAATACCGGTGTCCACCGATGTGGTCCCAGTGGATATGGGTGGCGACGGCTGTGACAGGCTTGTCTGTCAGTTTTACTACTTCGTCATAAATATTGCAGATCCCAAGCCCGGTGTCGATCAGCAGGCTTTTGTCCGCACCGTTTAAGAGATAGCAGTGGGTCTCCTCCCAGTGCCGGTATTCGCTGATGATAAATGTGTCCTTGTCAATTTGTTCCATCGTGAACCAGTTGTTCATACTTCTTTCTCCTCGTCTATTTTCCTGAGCAGGCAGGGAAACAGTCCCAGGCTCCTCTCCAGGATTCCTTTTAAAAATGCAATGGTGATGCCATAATTGGTAAATGGTACGGCAGCATCTTCCGCACACTTCTGCCGGTAATGGATCTCCCGCTCGTTCAGCATACAGCCGCCGCAGTGGATCACCAGGCGGTAGGGCGAGAGGTCCTCGGGAAAGTCATTTCCGGAGCTGGTATCAAACAGCAGCTCTTTTCCCGTGTAGTTCCTGATCCAGTTGGGAATCTTTACGGAGCCGATATCCCCACACTGGCGATGGTGGGTGCAGCCCTCACAGATCAGCACACGGTCCCCATCCTCCAGACGTCTGATGGAAGAGACGCCAAGGACAGCAGTTTCTAAAAAGCCCTTGTAGCGCGCCATCAGGATGGAGAAGGAGGTCAGGGGGATCGCAGCAGGGACGATCCTGCCGACCGCTTCAAAAGCCTGGCTGTCCGTGATGACCATGGCGGGCAGGATGCCTTTTAAGACCAGCCTGTCAAGGATTTCGGAGAGCTCTGTATCTTTTGTTACCACAGAAACAGCCCCGGCCTCCAGGATATCCCGGATCATCTGCTGCTGCGGCAGGATCAGCCGCCCCTTCGGCGCGGAAGAATCGATGGGGATGACCAGAACCGCAAGGTCACCGGGACTTAAAAGGTCTCCCACCAGACGGCGGTTGAGACTGTCTGTCTGTACCAGGGAGGCGATCCGTTCCTTCAGTTCATGGATGCCGGAGCCTTTCAGGGCGCTGACACAGATGGAAGGCTCGCCATCTGCAGCAGGAACGCCTGCCGCAGATATCCCTGCCGCAGATGTGCATCCGACAGCCAGATCACATTTATTGTAAACTACAATATAGGGAATCTGCTTCTCCTTAAAAAGTGAGATCAATTCCTCGTCCGCTGCGGTCCTGCCCTCGCTCTGGTCGATGACCAGAACAGCGCAGTCCGATTTGTTTAATATCTGCCGGGTGCGTTTGATGCGCAGTTCTCCCAGCGCTCCTTCATCGTCAAAACCGGGGGTGTCGATGACGACCACCGGTCCCATGGGAAGCAGCTCCATAGACTTATATACCGGGTCGGTGGTGGTGCCCTTCACATCAGACACCACCGATATCTCCTGCCCGGTCACTGCATTGACGACGCTGGATTTGCCGGCGTTGCGCCGGCCGAAAAAGCCGATGTGGATACGCTCGGCGTAGGGCGTGCTGTTTAATCCCATAGTCAGTCACCTCTCTGTAGAATCCATTGAAAACAGTGGGTACCGGGATCAGAAACGGAAATCCCGGATTCCCTGTTCGATCTTTTCCAGGTGGTCTTTGCAGATCTCACGCACCTTTTCCTTGGGAATGTTGTCAAGCTCTGCTAAGATCAGCTTTTCGCCGATGGCTTTTGTCTCTTCTGAAGCGTAGTCCATCAAGTATTCCTTTAAAGTCATCAGGGCGTTGGGGTGGCAGCAGTTCTGGATCTGCCCGCTCTTGCACAGGCTCATGAAACGGTCGCCGGTCCGTCCCTCCCGGTAGCAGGCCGTACAGAAGGAGGGGATGTAGCCCAGCTCCATCAGCCATTTCACCACTTCATCCAGGGTACGCTGGTCGGAAACGTCAAACTGCTCCGTGTCGGTGGGACGCTCTTCCTCCTGGTAACCGCCCACGGAAGTGCGGGAGCCGCCGCTGATCTGGGATACGCCCAGGCGGATCACTTCCTCCCGCACCTTCTGGCTCTCCCGCGTCGAGATGATCATGCCGGTGTAAGGCACAGCCAGGCGGATCAGGGCGCAGAGCTTTGCAAAGATCTTGTCGTCTATGCCATTGTCAAAGGCGGATGGGTCAATATCATCTGCGTGCTTGATGCGCGGCACGCTGATGGTGTGAGGGCCAACCCCATGCACCGCCTCCAGATGTTCTGCGTGCATCAAAAGTCCGGCAAATTCATATTTATACAGCTCCAGCCCGAACAGAACGCCCAGTCCCACGTCGTCGATGCCGCCCTCCATAGCCCGGTCCATGGCCTCCGTGTGATAGCAGTAGTCATGTTTCGGTCCCGTCGGGTGCAGGGTTTCATAGCTTTCCTTGTGGTAGGTCTCCTGGAAAAGAATATAGGTTCCGATGCCGGCGTCCTTTAACTTCCGGTAGTTCTCCACGGTAGTCGCTGCGACATTTACATTGACCCTCCGGATCGCACCGTTTTTGTGTTTGATGGAATAGATGGTATCGATGCATTCCAGTATGTATTCGATGGGATTGTTGACCGGGTCCTCGCCGGCCTCGATGGCGAGCCGCTTGTGGCCCATGTCCTGCAGTGCGATGACCTCGTCGGCAACCTCCTGCTGAGTCAGCTTCTTGCGTGCAATGTGTTTGTTTTTGCTGTGATAAGGGCAGTAGGTACAGCCGTTGATACAGTAATTGGACAGATACAAGGGCGCGAACATGACAATACGGTTGCCGTAAAACTTCTTTTTCAGTTCTTCAGCCAGGTCATAGATCTCCCGGATCTTTTCCTGGTTCTCACAGGCGAGGAGCACGGAGGCCTCCCGGTGGGTCAGACCCTTGCACAGACGGGCTTTCTCGATGATACTGTCGATGAGCGGGAGATTGTCTTTGTTCTCCTCTGCATAGGCGAGGGTGTTAAGGATCTCCTCGTGGTTGATGAATTCTTCTGCTTTTAATGAAGCTGGATTGTAAGTATACATGATTTCTCCTTTCTTTTGGGTCAGCGTTGCTTCCCCGTCAGTGAATCAGACTGTCGCCGCGGTCTGCTTCGATGCGGTATCCGACGCTCTCCACACGGCGCCTTAAGCATCCCAGGCATTCGGCGGCCTCCTCACCGGTACAGATCTTATTGTCGTAAAGCTCGTATTTCTTCCGCACAGCGACTGGGGATAGATTGGGCATGATCACATTGGCGCCGTGCAAAAGACCGGCTTCCCGTCCGTCCGAACGGGCGGTTCCCAGAGCCGTGGTGGCTGGGAGCAGGACTCCGGGCAGCAGCAGGCGGATGATGGATAAAAGGTACAGGGTCAGGTCCACGGAACCGTTCGGCTCTCTAAAAAAGGGTGTGTCCTTGTGGGAGAGAAACGGTCCGATCCCTACCATATGGGGACGGAATTCCTTGATGAAACGCAGGTCCCGCACCAGATGCTCTGCGGTCTGTCCCGGCGAGCCAACCATAAAGCCGCAGCCAGTCTGATATCCGATATCCCTTAAGTCGTGCAGGCAGTCCATCCGTTTTTTAAAGCTCATGCCCGCCGGATGGAGCATCTCATAATGGGACTGGTCTGCAGTCTCATGGCGGAGCAGGTAGCGGTCCGCGCCCGCGTCAAAAAGCCTCTGATAGCTCTCGTGGCTCCGCTCCCCCAGAGACAGGGTGATGGCGCAATCAGGGAACTCCCGGCGTATGGCGGATACGATGGCAGTCATGCGGGCGTCATCGTACCAGGGGTCTTCTCCACCCTGCAGAACGAAGGTGCGGTAGCCCAAAGCATAGCCCTGACGGCAGCAGGCCAGGATCGT
Source organism: Clostridium sp. AN503 (assembly GCF_040719375.1). Classification (NCBI taxonomy): domain Bacteria; kingdom Bacillati; phylum Bacillota; class Clostridia; order Eubacteriales; family Clostridiaceae; genus Clostridium; species Clostridium sp. AN503. The sequence continues at coordinate 383,710 of NZ_JBFDTP010000002.1, forward strand.
CTCTGTGTCCAGACGGTAGCGCTGTGCGTTCTGGTTGCTGCGGCGGATCCCACAGTAGAGGCAGTCGTTTTTGCAGTAGTTGGTAAATTCGATCAGCCCCCGGAGAAAGACCCGGTTCCCGTACATGTTCCGGCACTGCATGGCAGCCTGTTCCTGAAGAAAATGGTCCGTCTCACCGTCCCGTCCGTTGATCAGTTCCAACAGGCCCTGGTCCGGCAGGTCATGGCGCTCTGCCAGTTCGGCGGCAAGGGCCAGCATCATGTCCCCACTCCTGAGTAGGCGGTCTTGGAGCTGATGCCCTTCAGCTTCCCGATCTTTCCTGAGAGCGCGGAGATGACCGGCTGGGGCGCGTCGATGGCGATGCTGATAATGCTTAAATTCTTCTGGCGGTAGGGGATGCCCATACGCCCAATGATGTACTCGCTGTAGCCATGAAGGATCTCATTGAGCGATTCCACTGCCTCCGGGTTTTCCACAACAATGCCGATTACGGCGATTCTGGTTTCTGGCTGTTCCATCCATAGTCCTCCTTTGAATAATAAATAAACCGTATCGGACTGGTGATCCGGTACGGTCTGCAATATATCCCTCTAAAAAAGTTTGATTGTCTGCCGAACCTTTTACCTCAAACCCAGTTTTTGGTGTCAGGATACAAGGTCATCGTATCACACGAGAGAAAATTTCGCAATAACAAAATATCCTGTCCGATCCCCCGCCTGCCGCCGCTGCAAAATGCGGGACACGCAGGAAAAATATTTTGTCCATATTCTGCCAAATATACTAGGAATACTTGACGGCGCACCAGTTATCGCGTAAAATTGAGAAACGTATCAACGAAGTTTTCAGGAAGGGGAATCCAATATGGGGATTATCAGGGCTTCCAAGTTAATATATGATTATATCCGCAGGGATGAAGAAGACCATGTGGAGGAAGTGAACCGGGCCATTGACGAACTGACGCTGGATATCAAGACCGGCGATTTCGTTGCGATCCTGGGTCACAACGGTTCCGGCAAGTCCACCTTTGCCAAGCAGATCAACGGCATCCTGCTCCCGACGGACGGGACGGTGTGGATATCCGGCATGGACACCGCCGATGACGCCCATATCTGGGATATCAGAAAGACGGCGGGGATGGTTTTTCAGAACCCGGACAACCAGATCATCGGGAATATTGTGGAGGAGGATGTCGGGTTTGGGCCAGAGAACTTAGGTGTTCCCACGGACGAGATCTGGAGGCGGGTAGATGAGAGCCTGGAGGCAGTCGGCATGGCTGCGTTCCGCATGAAGTCGCCCAACAAGCTTTCGGGAGGACAGAAGCAGCGGGTAGCGATCGCCGGCGTCATGGCAATGAAGCCCCAGTGTATCATCCTGGACGAGCCGACCGCCATGCTGGACCCAAACGGGCGGAAAGAGGTGATCTCCACGCTCCATGAGCTGAACCGGAAGGAAGGCATCACGGTGCTTCTCATTACCCATTATATGGAGGAGGTCATCGACGCGGACCGGGTCATCGTCATGGACGACGGGCGGCTGGTCATGGACGGGACGCCGCGTGAGATATTTTCCAGAGTTGGCGAGCTTAAGTCCTACCGCCTAGATGTACCGCAGGTGACGGAGCTGGCTTACGAGCTGAAACAGGATGGTGTGGAGCTGCCGGATGGGATACTGACCATGGAGGAGCTGATGGAGCACCTGCTCCCCATGCTCAAGGAGCGGTATCCGGATGAGGTATGGCTGGAGGAAGAAGCGTAATGTCAATTAAGGCAGAACATGTGAACTATATATATGGAGAAGGCACGGCCTTTGAGCAGTATGCGCTGCGGGATTTAAGCTTTGAGATCGAGGATGGACAGTTCATCGGGCTGATCGGTCACACGGGTTCCGGTAAATCCACCCTGATCCAGCATTTGAACGGGCTTTTGCGGGCGACCAGCGGAACCATCTATTATAATGGAGAGAATATCTATCAGAATGGCTACGACATGAAGGCGCTGCGCAGCAAGGTAGGACTGGTGTTCCAGTACCCGGAGCATCAGCTTTTTGAGGTAGATGTGTTTTCCGACGTTTGTTTTGGACCGAAGAACCAGAAGCTGCCGAAGGATGAGATTGAGGCCAGGGCAAGGGAAGCCCTCAGGCAGGTAGGGCTGGATGAGAAATTCTGGGACCAGTCGCCCTTTGAGCTTTCCGGAGGACAGAAGCGCCGCGTGGCGATTGCCGGGGTGCTGGCGATGCAGCCGGAGGTGCTGATCCTGGATGAGCCGACCGCCGGACTGGACCCGAAGGGCAGGGATGAGATCCTGGATGAGATTGAGACGCTGCACCGGGAGAAGAAGATGACGATCATCCTGGTATCCCACAGCATGGAGGATATTGCGCAGTATGCAGACCGGATCATGGTGATGAACCAGGGAGAAAAGATCTTCGACGCTCCTCCGCGGGAAGTATTCAAGCATTACCGGGAACTGGAGAAGATTGGTCTGGCAGCTCCGCAGATTACCTACATTGTGCATCACTTAAAGGAGCACGGGGTTCCGATCGACAATGATATCACAACCGTTGCGGAGGCGAAGGATGCGATCCTGAAGCTTTTAAAGGATTGACCTGTGGCAGCATATCATATAGAAAGAAGAACAAAAAATGATACGAGATATTACATTAGGACAATATTACCCGGTGGATTCGCTGCTGCACCGGATGGACCCGCGGACCAAGCTGTTCGGTACGCTGGTGTTTATCATTTCTTTATTTATAGCAAACAGCATTCCGGCATATATTGCGGCGGTTGTATTCCTGGCTGGAGCGATCCGGCTGTCGAAGGTGCCGTTTAAGTTCATTGTGCGTGGCTTGAAAGCCATTGTGTTCCTGCTGCTGATCAGCGTCAGCTTCAATCTGTTTCTGACGCCGGGGACGGTCCTGTTCCAGATCGGATTTTTGAAGCTGACGTTGGAAGGGCTGAAAACAGCGGGATTTATGGGGCTGCGCCTGGTATTTTTGGTGATCGGTTCCTCCATCATGACGCTGACCACGACCCCCAACGAGCTGACGGACGGTCTGGAAAAGAGCCTTGGGTTTTTAAATAAGATCGGAGTGCCGGTGCACGAAGTATCCATGATGATGTCCATTGCGCTGCGCTTTATCCCTATCCTGGTTGAGGAGACTGACAAGATCATGAAGGCGCAGATGGCGCGTGGCGCTGATTTCGAGAGTGGGAACCTGATCCAGAAGGCCAAGGCCATGGTGCCGCTGTTAGTGCCGCTGTTCATCTCCGCATTCCGCCGGGCTACGGACTTAGCCATGGCGATGGAAGCCCGCTGTTACCACGGCGGAGAGGGGCGGACCAAGATGAAGCCGCTCCACTATGCGCGGAGGGATAAGATCGCTTACGTTGTATATCTTGTATATTTTGTGATCGTTTTTTTGCTGAGAGGTAGTCTATGAAACGGGTGAAGCTGGTTGTAGCCTATGACGGCACCAACTACTGCGGCTGGCAGCTCCAGCCCAACGGCGTGACCATAGAGGAAGTGTTAAACCGTGCGCTGTCAGAACTTTTAAAGGAGCCTGTCACTGTGATCGGTGCAAGCCGCACCGATTCCGGCGTCCATGCCAGAGGAAATGTTGCAGTGTTTGATACGGAAAACAGGATGCCCGCAGACAAGATCTGCTTTGCCTTAAACCAGCGTCTGCCGGACGACATCCGCATCCAGTCCTCAGAAGAAGTCCCCTTAGACTGGCATCCAAGAAAAGCCAACTGCACCAAGACCTATGAATACAAGATCTTAAACCGTAAGATCGCCATGCCCTTAGAGCGTCTGTACTCCCATTTCTGCTACGTCCCCCTGGACGTAGAAAAGATGAGGCAGGCGGCCCAGTACATCATCGGCGAGCACGACTTCAAGAGCTTTTGCACCGTGCGTACCCAGGCGGAAGAGACCGTGAGGACGGTTTACAGCCTGGATATCACGAAAGAAGATGACATGATCACCATCCGCATCAGCGGAAACGGTTTCCTCTACAATATGGTCCGGATCATCGCAGGGACCCTTATGAAAGCAGGGATGGGAGTCTATCCGCCGGAGCATGTGCAGGAGATCATTGAGGCGAGGGACCGGCAGCAGGCCGGCCAGACCGCGCTGGCAAAGGGACTGACCCTGGTGAGTATGGAGTATGAGACGGAGCTTCCACAGTGGCAGTACAGCGAGAACCTCCACTGGAATTATGACATCCTCCAGTCCCATATCAAGGCGGACGGGATCGCCTATTTCCTGATCGAGCGTTGCGAGGACGAAGAGTGGGAAAGACTGCTCCGGCGAAACATCCACCATGCATTTCAGAACGGCGCGCGAAAGGTTTTTCTGATCGATCTGGAAAAGGACCGCCTGACGCCTGGAGATAGCTACGGATATTATGTGATCGAGGACATGGAGCCTGAAACCATGGGCGATGCCATGATGCTTCTGGATGACGATGAGAACATGGCGATCATGGAGATCCATTGCATGGCGGAGCGAAAGACCGGCGGAATGCCCATGTGGTACCTGGCGGTGGATAGCGGCCCAGCAGTCGCCACTTCCTCCCGCTCTTGAATTTATGTGCGGATGCGAGATACCAGAAGGTCGGCCACGTTCAGTTCAGCCTAGTTTGTTACTATGGGAAGGCGCGGACGGCAGAGTGACCTCCAGATGCGTTCTGCCGTCCGCGCCTTCCACCGCGACACCCTCCCCCGCGCTGAACTGAACGCACTCCCATTATGAATTTTCCCCGCATCCCCCCAAAAATCAAGAAAATCTGCTTGACACACGTGGACAGGTGGGATATAATGTATAACTGTGACGTTAGGTGGAAATGCTTAGGCCAAAGCCCCGGAGTAGGCATTTTACTATAATTGTTAAGCGAAAAGTTGAATCAGAAGCAGTAATTTAACAGGAGGTTAACCAATGAAAAGTTTTATGGCTAGTCCAGCGACAATTGAGAGAAAATGGTACGTAGTAGATGCTACCGGATATACATTAGGACGTTTGGCTTCAGAAGTAGCAAAGGTTTTGAGAGGTAAGAACAAACCGATTTACACCCCGCACATGGACTGCGGCGATTATGTGATCGTAGTAAACGCAGACAAAGTAAAAGTTTCCGGCAAGAAGATGGATCAGAAGATTTACTACAGCCATTCTGATTATGTTGGCGGCATGAAAGAGACCACTCTGCGCGAGATGATGGCGAAGAAGCCGGAGCGCGTTATGGAGCTGGCAGTTAAGGGTATGCTTCCGAAAGGACCTTTAGGAAGAAGCATGATGACCAAACTTCATGTGTATGCAGGCCCGGATCACGAGCAGGCAGCTCAGAAACCAGAAGTTCTGGAAATCAAATTTTAATTAAAGGTACTGAAAGGAGGAAGTTATCATGGCAAACAAATTTTACGGAACAGGCAGAAGAAAAAAATCTATCGCAAGAGTATATCTGGTACCGGGTACCGGCAAAGTTACCATCAACAAGAGAGACATGGATGAGTACTTCGGTCTTGAGACCTTGAAGGTAGTAGTTCGTCAGCCGCTTGTGGCTACCGAGACTACCGATAAATTCGACGTACAGGTTAACGTTCGCGGCGGCGGTTTCACCGGCCAGGCAGGCGCTATCCGTCACGGCATCTCCAGAGCACTGCTTCAGGTTGATACGGATTACAGACCGATCCTGAAGAAAGCAGGCTTCCTGACCAGAGACCCGCGTATGAAAGAGAGAAAGAAATACGGTCTCAAAGCAGCGCGTCGTGCTCCGCAGTTCAGCAAGAGATAATTATTCTGCAAACAGAATATCAAAGATTACGACAATCCCCGAAGCGGTTTTTGCTTCGGGGATTTTTTTCTTTTGTGATATGACATATTAGACGGGCTGTCTCAGGGGGAGCGCCGTAGAGTTACTTTTCCGTGAATTCAGCCGGAAGATAGGCAGCGTTATGTCCCAAAATATCATCCATCAACGGTTTTGCAAGGCTGAAATCACCGATCAGAGGATGAATCATCATGCTCATTAAGAGTTCACGTCTGCTCCGATGAACAGCGGCATCAATGAGTGTGTTCTCAAAAGCCTTCATTGTAGAGATAATAGGGGCGGCGGTGGCAGGCAGCTTCCCGCAGGCAATGGGACGGACCAGATTTTTATTGACAACGCAGGGTACTTCCACAAAACTTTCGTAGGGCAGATCGGGAATTGCGCCCAGGTTTTTTGTGACAATATAATGGGTCCGGTTATCTCCGGTCTGCAGGGAACGGATCACATCAACTACGGTCTTGGAATAGCCATACCCCCCACGTTTGGTAAGGGCTTCCGGTACGTAGTTTACACATTCATACTGTTCCAGAAGTTCTGCATTGATTTCTTTGACAAGCTGTGAGCGTACCTGTATAGCCGCCTGTTCCTTTGTTACCAGCTCGCGTTCCAGAAAATAGTATTGGAAGTACTGGTTGGGAAGGTAGCCAAGTTCCCTGCCCAGAAGCGCGGGGAATGGTGTACGGTCGGACTCGTAGTCTTCCAGAGAGTCGAGAATTTCAGGCAAAATTTCTTTGCCATTTAACTGGAAGGAATCTACTACAGTCAAGTGGTTGAGTCCGCGCCAGCTCATAAAGCAGGAATCGTCCTCTGAAAATCCGATTTTTTCTTTTAAAAATCCCATCAGGCGGGTGGAGGCATTGCACACCCCGATTACTTTTGTGACACCGCAGGCAGACAGGGACTGGGCCACCAGCTCTGCCGGATTGGCGAAATTCAACACCCAGGCATGAGGCGCTTTTTCCAGGATAATTGCAGCTATTTTTTCTATTTCGTAGTAAGTGCGAAGGAATGTTGCAATGCCGCAGACGGATACTGTCTCTACAAAAGGGATGTGGTATTTTTTTCCCAGAAGTTCATCATCGATCCGGGCATCCTCGCCTCCCACCCGAAACTGGATCAGAAGGTAATCGCAGCCATCGATGACTTCCTCATAGCTGTCTACATAAGATATGAAAACAGGGGCATTTGTTTTGAATACGATTCGTTCGCAAAGATCGCCCACCACTGCCTGCCTTTTTTTATCTATATCCATAAAACGGATATGGACCTCTCCAAAATTCCCGGTCTCTTTTGCTATCAGATCTACCAGCTCAGGAGAGAAGATACTTCCTCCGCCAATTACGCCAAATTTAATTACATTCATACCTGTTACCTCTGCTTTCCTTTATTTTCATTATTTTTTTATCAAATGTATCCATACATTGTTCCAATGGGAGATATATCTCATGATAAAGTTCTTTAAAGTAGTCAGTCCGGGCGGGTTCGGGCTGAATCACACGGACTTCTGCATTGTGGGTAACTCTGCCGGCCTCCTGATGACTGTGGTACAATCCGCAGCCTACGCCGGCTAACAGGGCAGCGCCCAGGGCGGAAGCCTCCTCCACGTCGGGAATGCATAGGCGCATGCCGAGAATATCCGCTTTGACCTGCAGCCATGTAGGGTCTTTACTTCCGCCGCCTGCCAGGATCATATCTTTACAGGGTGGATGGCCGTCTTCCATGTAGCAGATCATTTTCCGCAGCTGAAAACACATTCCCTCAATCGTGGCCAGTAAAAGAGCTGCCGCGGTGGTATGCTTGTTAAGACCGCAGTACATGCCGAAGCTGTGCTGGTCCACACGGGGAATATAAGTCCCGAACACTTTAGGAATAAACAGTTCGGTCCGGGGAAGCTTGTCAGCATAGAGCGGAGCAATCTGTTGAAAGAAATCCTCCCATGATAGAGTAAGTCCCAGAGTGTCATTGGCGGCAATCTGATTTTTCAGCCATTCAGTCTGCACGGCTCCCGGAGTCTCCATCATGCAGCTCCGCTGTCCGGGGATCACATGACGGTCGGATATATGGCGGCATCCCTGGATATTGGCCGGAAGCTTTTCTTCATCGAAAGAAGCCAGCATATCAATGGTACCTGTGATGTTGAAAAGATTTCCCTCTACAAAGGAATGACAGGCAAATGCCGCGCATTCGTAATCGTGCCCCCCTGTGGACACCAGAACATCTTGCGGAAGACCGGTCTCCTTACTGGCTTTGGCGCTTACCTTGCCTATGGGAATACCGCTGTCTGTGGGTATCCCCATAATCTGGGCGGTAAGGCCGGTTCGTGACAGAAATTCCGGCAGCCAGCGGTTGGTTTTCCAATCCCACATTCCACAGGATACGGCTGTGCTGTAGTTCCTGGACAGTTCTCCACAGAGCCGGTAAGCAATATAGTCATCAACATTGACAACATGGGCGATCTGGTTGTGAATGGTCTGCCGGCAATAAGCGCTCAGGTGGAAGCTGGAGTTTTCTTTATCAAGAGGATATCCTGTCCGGGCAGAGAATTCCTCATCATGGTACAAACCTGCGTAATGGAGGATCTCCTGCTCCCGTACCCCGGCCTCTATATGAAGGTCAATCTGTTGGTCCTGTTCGTCCAACAGGATGACCGTACAGCCGCAGCAGCTTACAGAGATACCACGGAGTACACAGTCCTTTGGCAAAGCGGATACGGCATGACGGATGGTTTCGGCAGTGATGGCCCAGAGCTTATTCGCATCAAAACGCCGCTGAGGACCGGTGTCTGTGGTTTTCCCATCCGTCCCGATATAAGCGGGAAGTGTGGGGGATTTTTCCAGTACGATCCGGTGGGCCTGTGTGTCGCAGATCAGCACTTTTATACTGGTTCCGCCGATATCCACACCGGCAATGCATTCTTTTTTAACAGAGTTTAACATATCATGACACCTATCCTTTCGTCGCGCCGCCGACAATTCCCTTCATGAGGAATTTGCGGAACACAATGGCTATGATGGCCGGAGGGATGATCGCAAGAATGCCGCCGGCATTCATCAGCCCGTAATCCACGCTGCTTTTTGTGACGAACTCGGACACAACAACAGCTATGGGCTTGGTCGCTTTGGAAGGCGCAAGGATCAATGGGATCTGAAACTGATTCCATGTGGTTAAAAATACGATCAGGGTGTCTGCAAAAATAATAGGGTAAGAGACCGGCATTATGATTGACAGCATGGTCCTGAATTTTGTGCACCCGTCCACATACGCGGCCTCCTCAAGCTCCTTCGGCAGGGTATCAAAATAGCTGATCAGCAGCCAAACGGACAGCGGAAGGAATGAGGTGATATAAACCATAATGAGTGCCACCAGATTGTCCAGCAGGTTCATATTGGCATACATGCGGTACAGCGGAATAATTGTGGCGAATACCGGTATGGCCATGGTAAACAGCAGGACGTTGCGAAAGGCAGCGGAACCTTTAAATCTCAGCCGGGACATTGGATATGCGCACAGGATTGACATCGGTATCCCCAGCAGCAATGAGACTATCGCAGCTTTCAGGGAATTCAGCATCCCGTTTCTGAATAATTCGCCCTGCTGGTCTGCATTCGATAAAAGCTTCCGGTAGTTATCCAGTGTTGGATTGACTGGGAGGAGCCTGGTAGTCTTCCCAGCCAATTCGGTTTGGGGTGTGATACTCATGATAAAGGACCACAGAATCGGACCTAAGGCAAACAGTACGAATGCAAGAATGGCGAGAGTATACCATGTCCGGAAAAGGATTGTATTTTTTCTTCTCATATGTAGTCCACCTCCCTGTAAACGTTCCTGATATAAATAAGTCCGAGGACTCCTGCAAATATCATAATGATATAAGTCATTGCGCTGCCCATGCCATAATCCAGAAAACTGAATGTCTTTAAATATGCCTGCAGCATCAATGTTTTGCTTACATCTCCGTAGCCTGACAGTGAGACGATCTCGTCAAATACATTGATTGCCGTGATAGAGGTATTGGTCAGCACGATCCCTAAAGACGGCATTAAGAGCGGCAGGGTAATCCGCTTAAATGTCTGAAAGCTGCTGCTTCCGTCGATGCAGGCGGATTCATATACCTGCGTAGGTATGGACTGCATGGCAGAGAGGATCACTATGGAACAGAATGGGATACACCTCCAGGCAACGACCACCGCCGTAATAAAAATGACAGACCATCGCTCTGAAAGCCACTGTACCGGTTCGCTTATGATACTTAAGTTTAATAAAATCCGGTTCATCAGGCCGTAACTGGGATGAAAGATCCAGCGCCACATGACGCCGTTGACAATAGGAGGCAGTGACCAGGGGATGATCGCGATGGCCATCAGGATCCCTTTGACCTTGGTATCCACATTGAGCAGCAGGGCGATCAACATGCCCACAATGGCAGTAAAAAGCACTACACTGACCAGAATAACGACAGAATTACTCAGAGCATACCAAAAATCAGGGTCCTGCAGGATGGTTATGTAATTATGTAATCCTATAAACTTTGTATTCGCCGGCTCAGTCAGCTTCATCTTCTGAAGACTGTATAAAAAGGTCCGGAGGATAGGATAGAAAACCAATACCAGCATAAGGATCGTGCCGGGCGCCAGCATGATGTAGGGAGTTGAGTTTTTCTTCATGCCTTCTCCTTTCATGGGAACGCCACTATGGAAAATGGCGTTCCCACTTATTTTTATTGATTCAGTTCCTTTACTTTTGCAGAGATTTTTTCATAAGCCTGTTCCGGCGTCAGGCTTCCGGTTACCATCTGGTTTACGCTGTTGTATATGGCATTGCTCATCTCTGAATACCAGGCAGGAATCCCTCCGGGGAATGGGGAGGCAATATATTCGGACTGTTTCAGCATCACTTCGCCATTTTCCAGGATTCCGTCATCGATCAGTTTTTCAAGTGCAGATGTCCTTGTGGGGATATTACCCAGCTCATTATATAACTGAACCTGGATATCGGGAGAGGTATACCACTTCACAAACGCGAGGGCGGCTTCTTTGTTTTCTGAAAACTTAGAGATACCAATCCCTTCCGGAAGGGCAAAGGTGGCGGTCTCGGTGCTGCCGTTTCCGGGGATCAGCGTCGGCACAAGCTTGCCTACGACGCTTGAGTACTCCGGATTGTTGATCCTTCCGACAAAATAGGTGGGACCAACCATGAAGCTTGCAGAATCGGATGTTATTTTCTCATACACCTCCACGTCCTTCATGTTCTGGCTGGCAGGATCGATCAGCTTATCCTCCTTTACGATCTTATCGATACTTTCCAATGCCGTCACAACATTGTCCCTGTTAACCGTAAAATCGCTGTTAAAGAAATCTCCATACCTGGAGATGGTCATCCACAGGAGACTGGTAGTTGCGGCTTCTGTTGCAGACAACGTAAAGGACAGCGGGTATTCACAGATGCCTTCGGCCTTGATTTTTTTACATGCTTCGATCATATCATCCCAGTTATCGGGGGCTTGATCTAATCCGATTTTGCTGAAATGCTCTTTGTTGTAATAACCTAACCGGAAGTCGTTGGCGTAGGGCAGTGCAATGGTGGTATCCCCGTACTGGAAGGAGGCCGCTGTTGGCATGCCTGCTTTTTCTTCATCTGTCAAGATGATTGGCTCGAACCAGCCTGCCGCTCCGAATTCGCCGACCCATGACCAGTCAACCTCAATGACATCAGCAGGCGCTTTATTGCCTACCGCGGCGATGGATACTTTGTTGCGGATATCATCCCAGCCGACAATATTCATCGTTACCCTGATCCCGGTATCTTCAGTAAAGGAATTCAAAAGCTCCGGTGACGGCTCGGCCCACGGCGGGACCATGACCGTGATCTCACCCCCATCTGCAGCTTTTACTGCAGTTTCTGCTTCTTTTTCAGTCTCCGGTGCCTCGGCTGTTATGTCCGGGGCGCCCTCCTTTTTGCCGCTGTTTCCACATGCCGCAGTAGCAGTTGCCATAGCAAGGCAGCAGGCAATACTGGTAACTCGTTTTGTGATCTTTCGCATCATTTGTCCTCCTTTTTTAGGGTTGGTTTTGTTACTCACACAATTGGTATATACCAATGTTAGCATAATGCATAATGAAAGTCAATATAACAACCTAAATAAAAGATAATATGACTATTTGTTTGGCGAAAATCCAATGGATCGTTGACAGATTACACAATAAAGACATTTATATGATCTTATGATATAATGTAGTAAAGTCAGGTGATAGAGGAGAAAAATATGGATTCGAATGTCTACCGTTACAGTGAAATACTTAATTTGTTTCTGGAGAAGATCAACTCGGATGAATGGTCAAAAGGATTTCGTCTGCCCACAGAGCGTGAATTGGCAGAAGAATATGGTGTGAGCAGAGGGACAGTGCGCAAAGCGCTGGATGTGCTGGAACAGAGGGGACAGGTTTACCGCAGGCAGGGAAGGGGCACGTTTGTGAAAAACAGGCCATTTGACCACCGTTTGTCCAAATCCTACAGCCTGAGAGAGGAACTGAGCAGACGGGGGGTGAAATGTATCGTGAAGATCCTGGAATATTCCCATATCCGGGCGGCCGGTGAGGTATGCAGCAAGCTGGAACTCCGGGAAGAGGATTCCGTGATTAAGGTGAAGCGGCTGTTTTATGCAGAAAATACTCCCTTTGCAGTAGATACCACTTATCTGCCTCTTGATATGTTTGGTGAGATATCAAGAGCGGAAATTGATAAAAATGGCCTTTATAACACCTTTTATAAACACGGTATTACCATTACCCGCGCGTTGGAGACGATCCGTGGTATCTGTCTGTCAGAGGATGATGCTAAGCTTTTGAGGATTGCACCTGGTGAAATGACTATGTGGAAATCGCGTGTCGCCTATAACGACCAGGATCGTCCGATCGAGTACAGTGACGGCGTTGTGCGCAGCGACTTCTTTTCTTATACGGTAGAGCTGCGATGAGAGTGGTTACAGCCTGATACAAGACAACTTGAAACTAAAGAAACGGAGGTACAGATTCTTGAAGCCTGCAGATAAGTTACAGCGGAGCGTCCAGCTTTATGTCCCAGGAGTCGGTACCGGCCACCAGTGAGAATATCCGGCGGGCCATTGATTTTATTGATCAGGAGAACGGCGGAGGGGGAACGGAACTTGCCCCGGCTCTCAACGAGGCGATCGGGCTTGCGCGGGCCGAACAGATGACGAGAAATATCGTGATCGCTACAGACGGATATATTTCTGGAGAAAAAGAGATCTTCGATCTGATCGACGGGAATCTTAATACGACCAGTTTCTTTGCCTTTGGTATCGGAGATTCCGTCAACCGCTATCTGATCGAAGGGATCGCAAAGGCAGGCCAGGGAGAAGCGTTCCTGGTGACGGATTCTGAGGATGCGAAAGAGACTGCGGGACGTTTTAAAACCTATATAGAAACGCCGCTTTTAACGGACATCCAGATTTCCTATGATGGGTTTGACGTGTATGACACAGAGCCGTCCTCCGTGCCTGCCCTGTTTGCCCAGCGGCCAGTGACCATATTTGGGAAATGGAAGGGAGAGCCTGCGGGAACGATCCGGATCACCGGCAAGACTGGCGGTAAAGATTATGAACAGGAGATAGACGTATCCCAGGTGAAGTCCCTGGCGGTCAACGACGCAATCCGTTACCTGTGGGCGCGTAAGCGGGTGGAACAGCTTACGGACTATGGAAGCGGCAGCCCGAATCAGGAGGATGTGAAAGAAGAAGTGACCTGGCTGGGTTTAAACTACAGTATGATGACGCCCTATACTTCCTTCGTGGCAGTGTCGGAAAAGGTGCGCAACCCGGACGGGAGCAGCACGGAAGTGGAACAGCCCCAGGTACTGCCCCACAATGTATCGAATTTTGCAGTCGGCGGATATACAACAGGTTCCGAACCGGGGACATGGCTGTTTGCCTTTGCGGCGGTTCTGATGTTGGTGTGCGGGCTGCGCGGGAAGCGTGGAAAACGCAGCTGAGAAAAAGGAGCAGTATGATATGACGGTGTGTTCTGTGAAGGATGCTGCGGCAAAACGATGCTGGGGATACCATATCCTCACTGTGTTGGCCGTACTTGGAATGAAACTGTACTACAGCAGGGCGGACAGCAGCGCCCTGCGCTGGATTCTGGCTCCCACCGCATGGTGGGTGAGGCTTTTGAGCGGGACTGCTTTTGTCTATGAGCCCGGGGTTGGTTATGTCAACCACGCGATCCGTTTTATTATTGCGCCGTCCTGCTCAGGCGTTCAGTTCCTGATGATCGTGTTTGCGGTGCTGGCAGTTTCCTTTGTCCACCGAATGAGGACTCCCCTGGGGAGAATCCTCTGGATGGCAGGGAGCGCGGCAGCATCTGTGCTTCTAACGGTTTTTGTGAACGGGTTCCGGATAGCGCTGTCAATATGGGTTCCGGAGCTGGTATTTCGTCCGGAAGCAGGTTTAAGCAAGGGCGGATTGAGCGGTTGGCTGACCCCGGAGCGGCTGCATACCATAACCGGAGTAGCCGTCTATTTTACGGCGCTGCTGGTGATCTTTGGCATCGCTGACCGTGCTGCCAGCCACATGACGGAAAGCTGTCCTGAGAAGGGGGCAGAAGGAATGACGGGCGGAGTGCGGAGACATTGCGGTTGGACGTTGCCGGTGTTGATGTATTTTCTGGTAGTGTTGGCGCTGCCCCTGTTCCATGGGGCATTTGCGAAGAATCCGGGGCAGTTTGCAGAGTTTGCAGCGCTTGTGGCGGCTGTCTGCACGGTGATCTTGTGTCTGGTGCGCGGGATTGCAGCGGTTTGGAATGGGAGGCGTGTCTAAAATCCGCGCCGGTATTCCGTTGGCGTTACGTTCTTATATTTCTTAAAACACCGGCTAAAATAATTCAAGTCGGAAAAACCTACATAAGCAGCGATATTCTGCACAGACATGGAGGAGAAGGCCAGCAGCTCGGCGGCCTTCTCCACACGCGCTCTGGAGATGTAGCAGGAGATGGACTCGCCGGCTTCCTGGTTGAAGGTCCGGGACAGGTAGGAGGCGCTCACCCGGATGCCGCCTGCGATCTGTGTGAGGGACAGGGTGTCTGCCAGATGAATGTGGATGTAGGTGATGGCCCGCCGGATCATGGGCGAATACTGGTCCAGCCGGTTTTTCTGGACAAACCGGCTGTAAGCGCTGACCATATGGGACTGGATCTCCCCGATCTCCTCGACCCGCGCGGCATTCTCAATCAGCATGGCAAAATTGGAGGAAATGATATCTAAGTAGACCGGGTGGATCCCTGCCTCCTCCACACTTTTGCGCAGCATGGTGTTTAAGGAAAATGACAGGTTTTTCCGGGTGCGCAGAGGATCTGCCGTCCGGTTGATAGACTGTCCGGCGCGGTGGAATTCACGGAAGTATGCCAGCGCCCGGTCCTGATTGCCCTGGCGGACCTCCTG
This sequence comes from Clostridium sp. AN503, assembly GCF_040719375.1. Taxonomy (NCBI): domain Bacteria; kingdom Bacillati; phylum Bacillota; class Clostridia; order Eubacteriales; family Clostridiaceae; genus Clostridium; species Clostridium sp. AN503. Next base: position 398,989 of record NZ_JBFDTP010000002.1, read on the forward strand.
CAGCATCAGGTTCTCATAGTAGTACCGGTGCTCCATCAGCTCCATCTGAGCCTCATCCACGCCCTCGGGAGACAGGTTGGCAACCTCATGGCGGTAGTTGGAATAGGGCTGGAAATGGAGGTAGGGGATCTCATCGGCGTACCGGTTGATGGTCTTTATTGCAGTCCTGGAGGCGGAGATGACAGTGGAATTCCCCACAACCGGCAGGGTGAGGTAAAACTGGTAAAGCGGGACCAGCAGGGAGAGGGTGCGGCTGTTTTTTTGCAGGATCCCTTCGCAGAATGCCTTATCCGGCGGGGCGCTCAAATAAGGACCGGTCATCAGGACAAAGCCCCCGTCCCCGTAAAGGAGCAGGTTATAATTCAGTCCGGCATAGTCCGTAACGTGGTACAGCGCATTCATGCAGAGTGATTCCGTCATCTGCGGGGTGAAGAACGGCAAAAAATTCTCCAACAGAAAATTCGGCTGGTTCTGACGCATACAGGTGGAAATGGCAGTGTGTTCCTTCTGGCATAATTGTACCGGGATATCCAGCAGTTCTTCGATAAAACGGGCGGCCAGTTCCGCCTTCTCCTGACAGGGCAGCATTTTTCTCCTTTTCTCCGGGGCTGATCCGGGTACCTTCCGGCACGCCGGCATTTCCCGGTGCGGCAATCTGCCGCAGTATTCTCTGCTTGAAAGTTTTCATTAAAGTGCACAAAAATCCCATATGATCCATGTAGAAAAAAACGAATCAGTTATGACAAAATATTACTAATCAGTATTATATAATACTAACTCCTAAAAGGCAACTGTGTTAAAATAAGAATTACAAAAGCCGGCAGCAACATGTAAACAAGGGATTTTTAGGAGAGGTAAAATGGAAAAGCAAGCAAAAGCAGCAGTACAGTACAACAATGCAAAAATGTGGCAGATCGGGTTCTTTTCTCTAAACAACTGTGCGACCAACATCGCCATGTTCCTGATGATGCAGTATTCCTATTACACGCAGAATGTGTTGGGGCTGGCGGCAGCCATCATTGGGATCATTGCCACGGCAACCCGTATTTTTGACGCAGTCACAGACCCGCTGGTAGGCTTTTTAGTGGACCGGACCAACGGGCGTTTCGGCAAATTCCGCCCCTATATGCTGGTGGGCAACATCATCATCTGGGCCAGCCTGATCGTGATATTCAACACGCCCACAACGTGGAGTATCCAGCAGAAATATTTATACACAACATTGTTTTACATTATCTATATCATCGGCTATACCTGCCAGACGGTTGTGACCAAGGCGGGCCAGGCGGTGCTGACCAACAACCCGAAGCAGCGCCCGGTCTTCTCCGGATTCGACAGTGTTTTGACCCAGATGGCAAGTGCGCTGGTGCCCATGCTGATCACCACGATCCTGGCGGAAAAGTATTCGGTAGGTGAGTTTATCGCAGAGAACGGCAAGAGCCTGGGCATGATCAATCCGGCTATGTGGAAAGAGGCAGTCTTGATCCTGGCAGCGGTTTCCTTTATTTTTACTATCCTTGCGATCATCGGCATCAGCCAGAAAGACCGCCCGGAATTCTTTGGCGAGGGCGGCAGCCAGCCGAAGGTAGGTTTTAAGGATTACAAGGATATCGTGATGCACAACCGTCCGATCCAGATGCTGATCATCTCGGCGGCGACAGACAAGCTGGGACAGCTTCTGATGAGCGGCACCATGACATATGTATTTGCCAATATGCTCCTGGATTCCAAGCTGCAGGGTGTTTTTTCCAGTATCCTGATCGCTCCGCTGGTGGCGGTCTCCATCGGAGGCGTGTTCGTATCCAGGAAATTTGGTTTAAAGCGCACCTTCCTTGTGGGTACCTGGACCTCCATGGTTATGCTGGCTGTCATGTTTGTGGTGAAGCCCGATCCGGAGATGCCGGCGTTGTTCCTTGGCATGTTCCTGGTGCAGAAGTGCTGTGCCAGTATGGGAAATGCCGGGGTTATCCCGATGATCGCCGACTGTACAGACTACGAGACCTACCGCAGCGGCCGCTTTGTGCCGGGCATGATGGGGACCATGTTCTCCTTCATTGACAAGATCATATCCTCCTTCTCGGCGCTGATCCAGGGATTTGCACTGACCATGGCAGGAGTGGGAAATGTGGTCATCCGCCCCAATGAGCCGGTGAACGACACCTTCAACATGGCGATCATGATCTGCTTCTGCATCGTGCCGATCCTGGGACATATCGCCACCGTGATCGCTATGCGCTGGTACAATCTGGACCGGGAGAAGATGGCCGAGATCCAGCATGAGCTGGAGCAGAGAAAGCTTCGGGCTCAGGAAGGCTGAGACGAAGGGGACCGGACTGCGGGGACATTGAAAGAGAGGAAAGGAAAAATAGATTATGAATAAAGCTACATCCAATATCCGTTATTATAAAAACCAGGACGGCCCAACCATCGGTGTGACGGTCCGTCCGGTGATCGAGCGGGATGGGAAGTATTTTAAGGATCTGACTGGTGACGGAAGGCTCACGGCCTACAAGGACTGGAGGAGAAGTCCCAAAGAGCGCGCAAAGGCCCTGGCGGAGGAACTTTCCGTGGAGGAAAAGCTTGGGCTTCTGTTCGTGAACTCCTGGAAGATGGGGATCTTCCAGGAGGACAAAGAAAAGGTAGATGAGAGCGGGCTGCTGAATGAGGAGATCGTGGAGCGGGACGAATCTATCTTCAATGTTGAAAAGACCTATGGAACTACCTATACCTTGAAGAACATGGGGATCCGCCATCTGATCCTGCGCCAGAATCCGGCGCCGGAGGATCTTGCAGACTGGATCAACCAGTTAAACCAGGTGGCGGAGGGCGTGGGCCACGCCCTGCCTGTGATGGTGGTCTCCAATTCCCGCAATGAAAACGGGGAGATCGTCTTTGGAATGAATGACGCGGCGGGGGTGTTTGCCACCTGGCCGGGGACCATGGGCATTGCGGCGGCTGTGAAAGGAAATGGGCCGGAGCTGATCGATGATTTTGCGGAATGCATCCGCCAGGAGTGGAATGCGGTCGGTATGAGAAAAGGCTACATGTACATGGCGGACGTGATGACAGATCCCAGATGGCAGCGGAGCTATGGTACCTTTGGAGAAGACCCTGAGCTGGTCAGCCAGATCATGGAGCGTTTAGTCCCGGGCATCCAGGGAAGCGACGAGGGTGTGACCGGAGACGGCGTGGCGGTGACGATCAAGCATTTTCCGGGAGGGGGAGCCAGAGAAAATGGTTTTGATCCCCACTATGTCCAGGGACAGTGGAATGTCTATCAGACAGAGGACAGCCTGAGGACCTATCATCTTCCGGCATTTCAGACGGCGATCCATAAAAAGGCATCGTCTATCATGCCATATTATGCAAAACCGTCCAGGGAGAAAAGCAGCACCCAGTATGACCTGGGCGGTCAGCCGGTACCTATGGAAGCGCGGGGCTTCGCATTTAACCAGTTCTTTATCCAGGATCTGCTGCGGGATCAGATGGGGTTTGAAGGCTATGTAAACAGTGACTCTGGGATCAGCAACAAGATGGCATGGGGCGTGGAGGAGCTGGATGTGCCGGAACGGATCGCGCTTGCCGTCAATAACGGCGTGGACATCATCAGCGGTTCCCTGGATGTGTTTTCCGCAAAGGAGGCCTGGGAGCGGGGGCAGAATGGCTACTATACCACCCAGGGACATCCGGCGCCGGAGGGATACCGGGCAGAGCAGCTGGTCCTGACGGAGGAAGCGCTGAACCGTGCCGTGGCGAGGACCCTGGAAGAGAAATTCGCCCTTGGCATGTTTGAGAATCCTTACCGGGACCCGCAGCAGGCGGCGAAGGTGGTGGCGGAGGAGAAGCATTGGAACGATGCTTATCATGTTCACGTACAGTCGGTGGTTCCTTTAAAGAACCGGGAGGGGCTGCTTCCTCTGAGCGCAGAGACAGTCAGAGGAAGAAAGGCCTACGTGGAGAGCTTCCGCTCCGAACAGGAAAAGGCAGATCAGGAGACGAGCGCCCTTCGCAGACTGGTCCAGGAGCAATACGGTTTTACGCTGACAGAAGATTACCATGAGGCGGATCTGGCAATCCTCTTCGTAAGCCCCACGTCAGGCGCTTATTTCCATGCCACGAAGGGATATCTGGAGCTGGATATCTGCCAGGATAAATGCGTGCCGGATGTGGATGAGGAGGGCAGACCGGCAGCCGGTACCCATATGGAGACCACACTGTGCGGAGCCGGGAAATTGAAAGAGATCGCACAGGATCTGCACAGCCGGGGCGGCAGGGTCATCACCAGCGTGAACTTTACCCTGGCCTGGCTTCTGGGCAATGCAGAGCCTTATGCGGATGCTCTTTTGGCTGGGTTTGATACCTGTCCGGAGGCGGTGCTGGATATCATCACCGGAAAAGCGCTGCCCAGCGGCAAGCTGCCCATTACTTTGCCTAAGAATGACGACGTGATCGCGGTGGATTCAGATGGGGTCTGTGTTTCCAGAAATGATGTGCCGGGCTATGATAAAGACAGATATATGCCGGAATCCTTAAAGGATGAGAATGGAAAAGCTTATGCCTACCGGGATGCGGATGGGAATTATTATGAGCTGGGGTTTGGGCTGGAGTGGACACGCAGCGCAATCAAGTGAGAGAAAACAATACTACAGACAGCGGGGACGGCAATACCGTCCCCGCTGTCCCGTTTTAAAAAGCTTCCTGTCTTGCGGTGAGAAACTCACGGACTTCCCTGTCAGTTGGAATAGAAGGTGCCGCTCCTTTGCGGGACACGGCAATGGCAGAAGCAGCGGAAGCCCTCCTCAGGCAGTCGGGGACAGAAAGGCCGTTGCCGATACCGGCTAAAAAGTATCCGCAGAACGTATCCCCTGCGGCTGTGGTATCCACAGCATCTACGTGAAAACATGCATGGTAAAAATGCTGTCCGTCCATCTGGCAGAGTACGCCGTCGGTACCCAGGGTCAGGACAATAACAGCCTGCGGGAAACGAAGAGTCAGAGCCTCCAGGATGCGGCGGCCATCCGCTGTATCTGCTGGCAGTCCTGCCAGAACAGCGCCTTCCAGTTCATTCAGAATAAAGTAGCGGACACAGTTAAGCGGCAGCCTCTCAGCATGATCCGGAACCGGGGATGGATTGAAAGCCACCTGGCAGCCCTTTTCTGCCGCTTTTTTCATGATAGTATCCACGGCGTTCGTTTCGTTCTGCAGCAGGACAATGTCGCCTGCACGTGCAGATGAAAGCATCCTGTCGATATACCCCTCTGTAAGCTTCTGATTGGCGCCTCCATGGACGATGATGCAGTTCTGTCCCTGACTGTTGACCTGAATGACAGCATGTCCGCTTGTCTCCCCCAAGATCTGAATTCCGGCTGTATCCACCCCGGCTTCTTTTAAGGTGCCGCACAGAAAGATGCCGTCAGAACCCACTGCACCTGCGTGGATCACAGTAAGTCCGGCGCGCGAGGCGGCGACGGACTGGTTTAAGCCTTTTCCTCCGGCATACTCCTGATAGCTTTGGGAATGTACGGTCTCGCCGGGCGAAACAAAATGTGGCAGATTATAGACTTTGTCAATGTTCAGTGACCCGAAGTTTATCATGTTCATAGGCTGGTTCCTTTCCTTGTGGGGGAATCCGCCAGGATACGGCGCGTGCTGCCGCGGACCTTTAAGGTGGGTTGGAGTATCTTGGGGGTGTGGACATGGCTGGAGGATGGAAGCATCAGATCCAGCAGTTTTTTTACCACAATATCGGCAGTCAGTGCGATCGGTTGTGCCACAGTGGTTAAAGGAGGCTGAATAATCTCTGATAGAAAGATGTCATCCAGTCCGACTACCGATAAATCTTCCGGGATACTCAGGCTGTAATTCCTGGATTCCTTGTAGATACCATAGGCGATCAGATCGTTAAATGCGAAAATAGCGGTGACGTTGTGTCCCAGCAGAGAGGGAAGGGCATGGATTCCACACTCGATGTTGAGATTGTCTTCATACACCAGGGCAGGATCGAAATCGATCCCGAACTCCTCCAGGGCCTTCTTGTAGCCTGCAAGCCGGTTGGAACAGTTCCCAAGACCCAGCGGACCGGAAGCGCAGCCAATCTTCCGGTGTCCCAGTTCAAGCAGGTGATGAGTGGCAAGATAGCCTGCAGCTACCTGGTCTACCAGCACGCAGTCAATATTAAGATCCTTGTAAACGCGGTCCACCAATACCACAGGTGTTCTGAGTTCCTGGATCAGTTTCATACATTCCTCACTCTCCTCAGGCGTTGTAAAGTCTGCCTGGGCAAGGATAATACCGTCAACCTGGTGGTCAGCAAAGATCTGGAGATAGTTGCGCGTACTCTTGGGGTCATTGTTGGTATTCCCTAAAATGACAGAAAAACCATTCTGGTTTGCCTCTTTTTCAATATAATTGGACAGGGAGGCAAAAAATGGGTTGGAATTATCCGGAATGATCAGCCCGATGGAGTTGCTCTTACTGGTGACAAGCCCCACAGCCAGTTGGTTGGGACGGTAGTTGAGCGTATTGGCAGCTTCCAGTACAGCAGCGCGGGTGGCAGCTGAGATGGGGACCGGTTTTTCATTCAGCACCAGAGAAACGGTTGAAGTGGATACCCCTGCCAGTTTGGCGACATCTTTGATGGTTGTTCGCTTCATGGGAATCACACCTCCTCTCATAGTTAATTAAAACGATTGAATAATTTTAATGTAGCACACGAGAATTAAAAGGTCAATAGGGCGCCGGTAAAATTATGGAAAAAGCAGCAAAAAGAGAAATTATTAAAAGTTTTTAATAATTAAATTGTTTATAAAAATATAAAAAATAGACAAATTAGAACAATTAATATGAGAAAAAATAGAATAAATTACAAAAATGGATTGACATGATTATGATTGTATAGTATATTGTGCCTATAAGAGGTGCCATTTATGGTAGTATAAATAAAACGTTTGAACCCCTTGGATTTATCGTTTATATGCCATAAATGACTTAAATTTTAACCATTAAAACGTTTTAATGATTTGAAAAAGGAGGAAGAATACGAATGAAATTTTCATGCTGTATCGAGATGATCTACACGGAGTACGATTTTATTGACCGTATCTGTAAGGCAAAAGAAGATGGTTTTGAATATGTGGAATTCTGGAATTGGGATGACAAAGACATTCCGGCGATAAAAAAAGCATTAGATGAAACCGGAATGAAGCTGGCGGCATTTCAGGGGAATTCTAAAGGACGTATGGTGGATGAACGAGATGCGGAGCTTTACCTGGAAGGCGTGGTAAAAGGGATAGAGGTTGCTAAGGAGTTGGGGGCGGTCAATATGTTCCTGATGAGCGATATCATGCAGGAAGACCGGTCGGTAAAGCCCATGGACCGGCCATGCAGCGACGAGGAAAAGGAAGCGGCCAGTCTTGCCATGCTCAGAAGGATCGCTCCTTTGGTGGAAGCGGCCGGCGTGACGGCAGTGATCGAGCCGCTCAACACGATCGTGGATCACAGCGGATATTCCCTGTGCCACACAAAACCTGCTGTTGAACTGTTAAAGAAGGCAGGCAGTCCCAACATAAAGCTGCTGTACGATGCTTATCATATGCAGATCATGGAGGGCAATATTATTGATTCTATTAAAAGGTATCACGAGTATTTTGGGCATTTCCATATTGCAGATGTTCCTGGAAGATTTGAGCCTGGAACCGGGGAATTGAATTATCGCAATATCTTAAAAGCGCTGGCGGAGACCGGGTATGACCGGCTGGTTGGATTTGAGTTTGAACCGCACTGTGGCCCCAGCAGCCAGGTGATCCGCACAGTATTAAAAGAATTTGGAGATATCTAAGGGGTCTGAGGAATGAAGAAAAGTGCGTGTTTAAACAGTGAGGTGTCCTATCTGATAGCAGATATGGGACATTTTGACCAGCTGACGATCAGCGATGCCGGACTGCCGGTGCCTGGGAATGTACAAAAGATCGACCTGGCGGTAACTTACGGAGTGCCCCGGTTTTTGGAAGTCCTGGAGGTGGTCTTGGGAGAACTGGACATACAGAAAGCGGTCATTGCGGAGGAACTGAAAGGATGCAACCGGGATATGTACGAGAGGCTGACGAAACGTCTGGCACAGGAAGCGGTGCAGATTCTTGAGGTTCCCCACGAAGAACTGAAACGGTTGTCGTCCGGGAGCCGGGCAGTGATCCGGACGGGGGAGTGTACGGCATATTCTAATGTGATCCTGGAATCCAGAGTTTCTTTTTGACAAGGTAGAGAGAGGTGCAGAGAGATGAAGAAATTGATGAGGGCAGCGGTATTTGAAGGAGAAGGGGTACTGAGCATAAAAGAAGTGCCGGTCCCTGTTATCCAAAAACCGGACGACCTGATCGTAGAAGTGGAGCTTTGTTCCATCTGCGGGACGGATGTCCATATCATGTCGGTGCCGCCTGCATACCAGGCCACGCCCGGAACGATCCTGGGACATGAGCTGATCGGCAGGGTCGTGCAGACCGGCGAAGGTGTGAAGACAATGAAACCCGGTGACCGGGTGATCGTAAATCCCAATGATTATTGCGGGGTCTGTGAGTACTGCAAAAGGAACCTGCCCAATGAATGCGAACATATCATTGCCATGGGAATTGACGCGGACGGTGGATTTGCAGAATATGTCCGTATGAGTGAAAAGGTTGCCTTTAAGGTGTCTCAGGAGCTTCCAGCAGAGCTGGCGGCTTTTGCAGAGCCGCTGGCCTGCCTGATGAATGGAATGAATAAGATCCGGGTCAATCCGGGAGAGAGCGTGACAGTCATCGGCGCCGGGCCGATCGGCCTGATGTTCTGTCAGGCGCTCAAGGCTTCCGGTGCCGGTCCCGTCATTGTGTCGGAGACGTCCAGGCTCCGCCGGGATTTTGCGAAAGCCTGTGGTGCGGATTATGTGATCGATCCGCTGGAACAGGATCTGGCGGAGTTTGTGAAGCGTATTACCGGGATAGGCACGGACTATGCAGTGGACGTAGTTGGTTCGCAGATGGAAGAATGCGTCCGCGTAGTGCGCAAAGGAGGAAAGGTGCTGCTGTTCGGAGTCAACAAAAATGCCCGTCCGGTGGTAAACCAGAGCGAGATCACCACAAAGGAAGTGACCGTTTATGGAACCTGGCTTGCCAATGCATCGTTCCCGGTAGCTGTAAAGATCCTGGAGAGCAGGAGCCTGGAGCTGGAAAAGCTGATCACCCATACGCTTTCTCTGGAACAGCTGGCAGAGGGGATTGAGCTGCTGAAAAAGGGAGAAGCTGTGGAAGTGCTCATCGATTTAAAACGTCAGGTGGTTTGAAACATACGAAAATAAGGGAGGAAAAGCGAGTGAAGACTTATTTGGAAGATAACACCATAAAAGGCCGGAGAGCGGAGATCGATATTAAGGTGAAACGCCTCCAGGACGCAATGCAGGACACGGGCCTTGATGCTGTCATGATCACAAAGAGCAATAATTTTGCGTGGATCACGGCGGGGGCGAGCAATATTATTACCCGATACAGTGAAGTGGGAGCCACAACTGTAGTAGTCACGAAGGAAGGCGCCCGGTATATCCTGCTGAATGTGATTGAAGAACCGCGTGTGAGAGAGGAAGAACATATAGAAGAACTGGGCTTTGAGGTGAAGACCCAGCCGTGGTACGAGAACCACAACCTGGAGTTTGTAAAGGAAATAACCGGGAACGGAGTATATGGAAGCGATATTCCATTTCCGGGGGCGTCCGATGCCGGTCATCTGATCGAGACCTGCCAGTACAGCTTGACGGATAATGATATTGCCCGCTATTTATACCTGGGTGAAACGTTCTCCAGAGCGCTTGAGGAGTGCCTGTCTGAGGTGAGGCCGGGAGATATGGAGCTGGATATCGCGGGAAGAATCAATGAAAAGCTCTGGAAATATGATATTGACCCGGTCCTGTTCCTGGTGGCTGGTGATGAGCGGATCAACAAATACAGACACTGCATCCCCACTGGGAACTGCATCCGGGAACGCCTGATGGTGTCCTGCAATGGGCGGTATAAAGGGCTGGTCACGAAAACCACTCGTTTTGTAACCTTTAAAAATGACGCTGCATTCCTGGAGCAATACGCGGCTACGCTGGACATCGAAAACCAGATGATCGGAGCGACTGTGGCAGGAACAGACGATATCGTTCCCCACCGGCTGGCAAAGGAACTGTATGCACAGAAGGGATATCCGGAGATGTGGAAGGTCCACCACCAGGGAGGACCGCAGGGATACAGCAATGGCTATTATCTGGTGACCGAGGAGAATCACGGGATCATCCAGAAGAACCAGTGTTACTGCTATAATCCGTCGATCACCGGGACTAAGACTGAGGATGGTTTTATCGTGACGGACGAGGGCCCGGTCATGATCACAAAACCGGTTCTTTTCCCGAAAATCCAGACGGAGATAAACGGCGCAGTGGTTGAACGTCCGGGAGTCCTGACGCTTGCCTGACCGGAGAGAGGAGGAACAGCATGGGAGAGCAGATCCTGAAACTGGAGAACATCTCCAAAGTCTTTCCGGGAGTAAAAGCGCTGGACAATGTGTCCTTTGAGCTGGAAAAAGGGGAAGTGCATGTACTGCTGGGAGAAAATGGCGCAGGAAAATCCACACTTATGAAGGTCCTGGCGGGCGTGTACAGACCGGACGGAGGATCGATCATTTATAAAGGAGAGAAGGTTGAGTTTTCCAATCCGAAGCAGGCACAGGAAAAACATATTGCGATCATATATCAGGAATTCAATCTGATGCCGAACCTTTCGGTGGCCCAGAATATCTTTTTGGGGAGAGAACCAAAAAACGCAGCGGGTCCATTGACAAGGCGAAACTCTGCGAGGAGGCGAGGAAGATGCTTCAGTTCCTTCAGGTGGATATCGACGTCAATGTCCGGGTAAGAGAGCTGGGGGTCGCGCAGCAGCAGCTGGTGGAGGTGGCAAAAGCCCTGTCTGTCAATGCAGAGATACTCATTATGGACGAGCCGACGGCTACGCTCAGTGACCTGGAGATCGAACAGCTTTTCAAGACCATAAAGAGACTTCAAAAAGAACAGGTATCCATCATTTACATATCCCATCGCCTGCAGGAACTGAAGGTGGTAGGCAATCGGATCACGGTGCTCCGGGATGGAAAAAGCGTAGGGACAATACCTGCGGCGGACTGCCAGATTGACGACCTGATCGCAATGATGGTGGGGAGAAAACTGAAGAAGCAGCGGATCCGGGAGAATGATACGTCGCTGGAAGAGGACGCGCTTCGGGCAGAGCACATCTCAAACAGGAAGCTGCGTGATGTGAGCCTGTACGTAAAGAAGGGTGAGATTGTAGGGCTTGCGGGACTGGTAGGCTCGGGAAGGACAGAGCTTGCTAATGCGGTCTATGGGATCGACCACATTTCCGGAGGTACGCTGCAGGTGTTTGGAAAGGCGGTAAGCCGGCCCGTTCCTGCTCTGAGTATTAAAAACCATATGGGATTCATACCGGAAAACAGAAAAGAGGACGGTCTGGCGCTTGCCCTGAGCATCCAGAATAATATTATCTGTGCTTCCCTGAAAAAATTATTTCCCCGCGGATGGATTGACGAAAAACTGGAAAAGAACACGGCTCTGAAGCTGAGCCGGGATTTAAAGCTGAATACGGAAAATATGGGGACGCTGGCGCAAAACCTGTCAGGAGGCAACCAGCAGAAGGTGGTTCTGGCAAAGTGGCTCTGCACGGATTCTGATTTCCTGATTTTTGATGAACCCACGAGGGGTATTGACGTGGGGGCCAAAGAGGAGATTCACAACCTGATCTGCGGACTGGCTTCAAATGGGGTTGGAATCCTGATGATCTCTTCCGATCTGCCGGAGATACTCACCCTTTCGGACCGCATCTATGTGATGCGGGAAGGACAGATCGTAAAAGAGCTTCCCGGAGTCGGGACTACGCAGGAAGATGTGATCGGCTATGCAGCGGGAAGGGGGGAAGCTGTTTGAAGCGGAAAAGTAAGTTGAGGACTATGGTTCCGGGAAGCGTATGGGCGACGCTTTTGATCATCCTGGTATTCTGGCTGATCTGCAAACCCGGTACATTCCTGACGGCGAAAAGTGCCGTGAATATTGCAAGACAAAGCTCATTTCTGGCGATCGTCTCCATTGGTTCGCTGCTGGCGATCATTACCGGGGGGATCGATCTGTCGCTGGGCGGGATTATGTGCCTGTCAGGAGTCGTCACGGCAACCCTGGTCAAATTCCACGGCGTGGGAATGGTTCCTGCGATGCTGGTCGCACTGGCGGCGGGTACATCGATCGGTATGCTGAACGGCCTGATCATAGCAAAGAATAATGTGGCGCCGTTTATCATCACCCTGGCAACCTCCTTAGTGGCAGAGAGCCTGGCCCTTGTGGTATCGAAAAGCCAAACGGTTTCGGTCAACACAGAGGAGTTCCGGGCGCTGGGCGGAGGCTCTTTAGGGCCAATTCCCTATTCTGTGCTGATCATGATCGCCATTTACTGGGTGTTTCATTATCTGACCCAGCACAGGGCTTTTGGAACCTATGTCTATGCGATCGGAGGGAATGAAAACGCAGCACATTTGACCGGGATCCAGGTGGAAAAGGTGAAATTCCTGGTGTACACCCTTGGTGGGTTTGTGGCGGCGCTTGCCGGTATCATCCTGGCTTCCAGGCTGGGCAGCGCCAACCCGGGACAGGGGGAAGGATATGAGTTTTACGGGATTGCCAGTGCAGTGGTTGGCGGGGCTTCTATGGCAGGCGGGACCGGTACGGTCTGGCGGACGCTGCTGGGGGTACTGATCATCAGCATATTAAGAAGCGGTTTAAATATTGCGGGACTGCCTAATTCCCTTCAAATGATCGTATTGGGACTTGTGATTGTAGGTGTGGTTATAATCGATGTGCTGAGCAGGAGGGACAAATAATGAAAGATAGAATAAAACTTTCGGAAACATTTTCCCGTGTGATGGCGCTTATGATTATTTTTGTACTGCTGAGCGTGGTGTGCCCGAACTTCCTTGCTGTGAAGAACCTGCTCAATATCTGCAACCAGGCTTCTTTAAATGTATTTATCGCCATCGGTATGACGATGACCATGCTGATCGGGGGGATCGATTTGTCTGTGGGTTCGGTCCTCGCCCTGACCTCGGTGGTGGCGGCACGCCTGTTTGTGAGCGGAGACCCAATGGAAATGCTGCTGGGCGTTGTTCTGGCTCTGGTGCTGGGGCTGGCTTTGGGGGCTGTGAGCGGAACTCTGACTGCATATTTAAGCCTGCCGGCGTTCCTGGTCACATTTGGCATGTCGCAGGTGGCGAGAGGTCTGGCCTACCTGTATATGAACGGCAATATATTCAACAAATTTGACCAGAAGTTTCTGGTGATCGGTAAAGGAAAGGTTTTTGGCATTCCCATGCCGATCCTGGTCGCGGTGGCGGCGCTGACGGTTATGGGGATCATTTTAAAAAAGACCGTTGTGGGGAGAAGGATCTATACGGTGGGATCAAATCCCAGTATGGCAAAGTATTCGGGAATCTATAACAATCGGGTGGTGGTGCTCAGTTATGCCATATCAGGATTTTTTGCAGCGCTTGCCGGATTGATCTATATTTCCCGGCTGGATGCGGCGGAGGCGACAATTGGTACCAGCTTTGCCAACAATGCGATCGCGGCGGCGGCTATCGGCGGCATTTCATTTTCAGGAGGAAAGGGCAATGTGCTGGGCACAGTCATTGGAGCGCTGCTTCTCACGCTCATCCAGAATGGGATGAACCAGTTGGGTATCACTACGGAATATCAGAGCCTGGTTACAGGAATGGTGATCATCGTTGCGGTGCTGCTGGACCGGAAGTCCGTAAAGCTTGCAAGATAACTTTAGGAACATGAACCCTGGGACGTGGGTTGATGAATAAAAAAAGAAAACGGAGGAGCAACATGAAAAAAAGACAGTTTAGTTTGATGATGGCACTGGTGATGACGGCATCTCTGGCAATCGGATGCAGCAAACCGGAAAGTAAACCGGAGAGCAAAGCGGCTGCGGAAACGGCAGCGGCTGCGGCAGGGGAAACAGCTCAGAAGGAACAGGCTCCGGAAGAACAAAAAGAGGCTTATAGAATTGCGGTTATGGTAAAGGATTCTACAACGCCGTTCTGGCGTTATCTGGTATCGGGGGCGAAGGATGTCGGCGACGAGCTGGGTGTGGAAGTGATCGAGTATGCGCCCATGGAAGCGCAGAACCTGGACGAACAGGTGAAGCAGGTGGAAGATGCGATCCAGGCAGGTGTGGATGCAATCTGTATCGCTCCGGTTGATTCAGATGGGATCGTACCAGTCCTGGAAGAAGCCAACGAAGCCGGTATTCCTGTGATCACGACCAATACCAAGGCCAATGGCGGCAAGATCGAGACCTTTGTAGGCGTAGACAACTATGAAGCGGCCAAGACCCTGGCGTCTTATATGGTAGAGCAGCTGGGTGGTTCCGGAAACGTCGTGATCATAGAAGGGAATCCGGCGGGACAGACCAGCCAGGACCGTGTCAAAGGCTTTGAGGAAGTCATTGCAACCCATCCGGATATCAAGCTCCAGGTATCCCAGCCTGGCAACTTCAAGAGAGACGAAGCCATGACGATCATGGAAAACCTGATCCAGTCCAATCCGGATATTGATGCAGTCCTTGCGCTGAACGATGAGATGGCGCTGGGAGCCTGGCAGGCGCTTGACGAGGCGGGCAAGGCTGATGTGCTGGTGACTGGTTTTGACGGTGCGCTGGAAGGGCTTCAGGCAATCCTGGATGGAAAAATGTACGCGTCTATGAACCAGGATGCATTCGCCCAGGGAGGGGAAGCAGTCCGGGCGGCAGTAGAAGTATTAAATGGAAATACGATAGATGAATGGATCCGGGTAGGCGGCGAGGTATGCGATAAGGATAATGCACAGGGCCTGATCGACTATTTTGCAGAGCACGGGTTCCAGTAAGCCGGTTAGGCGGCGCCTCGCATGAATATGCGGGGGCGTCCGTATCAGAAAGGACTGGGTATGATCAAGATAGGAATAGCAGGATGCGGAAAGATCGCACAGGTCCGGCATCTGCCGGAGATCGCAGCAAACGAAAAAGCGCTTTTGGCGGGGGTATATGACCGGAATGGCCGGCGGGCTGCGGAGATGGCAGCGCAGTACGATACAAAGCAGTACGCTACATATGAGGAAATGCTGGAGGACCCGGCTGTGGATGCGGTTTGTGTCTGTGTGGCAAACAAAAACCATGCGGAATTTACGGTGAAAGCGCTGGAACATGGCAAGCATGTGCTGTGTGAGAAGCCAATGGCAGTCACCAGGGAAGAGTGCAGATCGATGCTGACAGCTCAGGAAAAGAGCAGAAAAACGTTGATGATCGCACAGAACCAGAGGTTTGCAAAGGCCCATGTGCTGGCAAAGGAGCTTCTTTTAAGAGGCGAGATCGGTAAACTCCTGACTTTTAAAACTTCATTTGCCCACAGCGGGCCGGAGAACTGGAGCGTTGTAAAGGGCGGGCAGACATGGTTTTTTGATGATGCAGAGGCTGGCTTTGGAGTGATGGCGGATCTGGGAATCCATAAGATCGATGTGATCCGTTTTATAACAGGATGTGATATTGCAGAGAGCCGCCTGTGGAGAGGCACTCTGCACAAAACAGATGCAGAGGGGGAGAAGATCAGTCTGGATGATAATATGATCTGCTTATGCACGTTGAAAAACGGAGCGGCCGGGACGGTTACGGTAAGCTGGACCTGTTATGGTGCGGAAGATAATTCAACGGTTTTATATGGTACAGAAGGTGTTATCAAAATATATATGGATGATGCATATCCGCTGATCGTCGAAAAGAAAGACGGAACGCGTGTCCTCTATGAAACAGAGGGGATACAGACCAATGTGAACCAGACCAGGTCCGGGGTAATGGATGAATTTGTAGAAAGCCTTTCTGCGGAGAGAAAACCGGAAGCGGACGGACAGGATGTGATGAAGTCCATGAACGTGATCTTTGATGCTGTGGAGTGACCAGTGCCAGGTGTTTTCCATATTATTGGTAAAATCAGCATGTCTTTTGCCTCCGATTTATGGTATAGTAATAGAAAGTACCAGGAAATCAGGAGGCAAAATACTATGAGATGAACCATAACCGTAATAGATAAGGATGGAAATGAGAAGGCATCTGCCACCGGCAGCCAGCAGGCTGTGCTTGCATGGAAAGGCGTATATGAGGAGGGCGACAGCATCCGCTTCACCCTGCCGGAGAAAAATGCTTACTATGTTTTAAAGGTAGATGACACCATGGAGGAGTCCTTTATCTATAGCACAGAACAGGAGCTTACCTATCATATCCCGTTCCATGAGAAAAAGACTTCCTTCAATCCCAAGGCGTTTACCGGCGAGCTTCACTATCTCAGCGTCCGCTGCGCCATGGAGGCGGAGTGCACGGCATACCGGAACCTTGCGCGGAATGCGGCGGACCAGCATGAGGCGTGCGGCTATTATCCTCACGCCAGCGCCAATGTGGAGACCAGAGGCGAGGCGGTGTTTGCAGCCAGGAATGCCATCGACGGCGTTGTGGCGAACCTGTCCCACGGCAACTGGCCCTATGAGTCCTGGGGGATCAACCGGCAGGATGACGCGGAGTTCAAGCTGGATTTTGGCAGGCCCGTGGATTTTGACCAGATCGTGCTTTATACCAGGGCAGATTTCCCGCATGACAACTGGTGGGAGCAGGTGACCCTTACTTTTTCGGACGGCACCAGCGAGACTGTGCAGCTGGAAAAGAGCCTGGAGCCGCACTATATCCGGATCGAGAAAAAGGGGATTACCTGGCTTACGTTTGGGAAGCTTATCAAAGCGGATGATCCGTCGCCGTTCCCTGCACTGACGCAGATCGAAGTGTATGGATGGGAAAGCAGGGAATAGCCATGAGAGAAAAACTGACCCAGAATGATATCCAGAAGATCCGGGAGGAGATCGAGCACCGTAAGCTGGTGGTGCGCCAGGAGTGTTTGGAGGCGGTCAAGGAAGCCCGTGCCCATGGAGATCTGAGCGAGAACTTTGAGTACCATGCCGCGAAGCGGGAAAAGAACCAGAATGAGAGCCGGATCCGTTATCTGGAGAATATGCTGAAGAATGCGATCGTCATATCCGATGCCTCCAAGGATGATGAGGTAGGGCTCAACAAGGCTGTGACCCTCTATATGGAGGATGACGACGAGGAAGAAGTGTACAAGCTGGTTACAAGCATCCGCGGCAACTCCATGAACAACATGGTCAGCGTAGAGTCGCCGCTGGGGAAGGCTATCCTGCGCCACAAAGTAGGTGACCGGGTGCTGGTGAAAGCAAATGACACTTACAGCTATTATGTGACGGTCCGCAAGATCGAGGCTGTCAGCGATGAGGACGACCAGATACGCAGATTTTAAAATGATAGAAGATGAGCCGTCCTGAACAGTTAGGATATAAGAATATGCACAAGATCACAGTTCCGAGGCCTGGGATAGATTCCTTAGCCCCGGAACTGTTTTGTTTTCTGGAGAGATTGTTTCTGAAGAAATGTTTTGAAAAGTTTCTGTTGACAAAACAAGATATTTTATGTATTATTGTACTAAGCACTTAATACAGTAACACAAAGAGAGGTGATGATATGGCATGGCAATTTGAAAATAATCTGCCGATCTACACACAGATCCTGGAACAGATCCGGCTGGGGATCATTTCGGGCGTATATCCGGCTGGGTCAAAGCTGCCATCGGTCAGAGAACTGGCGTCGGAGGCTTCTGTCAACCCCAATACCATGCAGAGGGCATTGGCGGAATTAGAGCAGAGCGGGCTGATCTACACGCAGCGGACAGCCGGCAGATTTGTGACGGAGGATTTAGATATGATAGGGAAGCTTAAGAAGAATATTGCAGAAGAGCAGATCAGAAAATTTTTTCAGTCTATGTTAGAATTGGGATTTACAGAGGAAGAGACGATTCAGCTTATGGAAAAAGCAGTAAAGGAGACAAAATTATGAACACGATTTTAGAATGCAGCCACCTGACAAAACGATATGGTTCGCTGACTGCACTGGATGATGTCAGTGTTACTGTCCGGCCGGGCCGGATTGTTGGGCTTTTGGGACCCAATGGCAGCGGCAAGTCCACATTTATCAAGACTGTTGCGGGGCTCTTGACGCCTCAGAAGGGAAGTGTCGCTGTCTGCGGTTTTCCGATCGGAGTGGAGACCAAGAAGCGGGTAGCATATCTGCCGGATAAAGAATACCTGGATGAGAATCTGAGGGTGGAGCAGCTTGTTGATTATTTCTCGGATTTTTATGAGAATTTCGACAGGAATAAAGCGCAGGAGATGCTGCAATGTCTGGAGATTGATGAAATGCGCCGTTTTAAAGCGCTATCTAAGGGGACGCGGGAAAAGGTACAGCTGGTTTTAGTCATGAGCCGGAAGGCGGATCTCTATCTGCTTGACGAACCCATTGGAGGAGTGGACCCTGCGGCACGGGATTATATTTTGAAGACCATTGTTTCTAACTATAATGAAGAGGGATCTATTTTGATCTCCACTCACCTGATCTCCGATATCGAGCCGGTCCTGGATGATGTGATCTTCATTAAGGATGGTTCTGTGGTGCTGACCGGTACAGTAGATGAACTGAGGGAGGAACATGGAAAGTCGGTAGACGTATTATTCAGGGAGGTGTTCAAATGTTAGGAAAGGTTTTGAAATATGAGATGAGATCGCTGGCGAAGCCGTTTTTGCCGCTGTTTGGAGGCTTCCTGGCAGTTACGCTTCTGTGCAAGCTGTCCTTTGAGGCGGCTTCAGCCAATGTGGTGAGGGCGGATATCCTGGATCTGGTATCTGTGATGTTCGGCGTGCTGTATGGTATCTACGTGGTAGCGTTGTTTGTGATGTCTGCTGTGTTTATTGTCACTCATTTTTACAGGACCATGGCGGGGACCCGTGGTTATTTAAGCCACACGCTGCCGGTAAAGACCGGCACGCTGATCCATGCCAAGCTGCTGGCAGCCCTGATCTGGCCGGTGATCGCCTGTCTGGTATTGGCTTTTTCTGTTGTTGTGTTTGCCCTGGGCCATGTATCCTTTGGAGAGTTGGGGATGGCTGCGGCAGAGTTCTTTAAGATAATGGGTGAACTTTTGACGGAGCTTTTTACAGGCCCGGTCTCCCAGCTTGTCAATATGCCGCTCTTGACGGTTGAGTTGATCCTGTGCGTGATCGCGGAACTTCTCAGCTTCCCGCTGATGGTCTATGCGAGCATTGCCATCGGGCAGTTGTTCCTGAAACGCCGGGTGCTCTGGTCTGTAGCGTCATATTTTGGAATGTATATCCTGCTGCAGATCATATGTACATTTTTCATTGGTTATATAGGGCATGGAAATTATGCATCGCCGGAGGGCAATGCGCTGTTCGTAAACAGGTTTATGTTTTTTATGACTGCGGTCAACGTTTTGTCGGTAACGGCATATTACCTGATCACCAGATATATCTTTTCTAAAAAGCTGAATCTGGAATAAATTGGGAGCCGTATGCCGCCGCATGCAGTCTGCTGCCGTTTGAGATGGCCGGCCGGTCAGACACGAGTTTGTCTGTGCCGGCCGGCCATCTGTTTGTTCAGATCCAGCCGCCGTCCATCCCGATCACCTGACCGGTCAGGTAGCTGCCTTTGTAGCCCAGATGGTAAACAAAATCGGCGATCTCCTCCGCCCGTCCAAGTCTGCCGGCCGGGATACTGTCCACCAGGCGGATCAGCTCTTCTTCCTCCATCCACTGGTTCATCTCCGTATCGATGGCTCCGCAGGCCACGGCGTTGACCTGGATATTGCTGGGAGCCAGTTCCTTGGCAAGGGCGCGGGTAAACGCGTTGATACCGCCTTTGGTGGCGGAGTAGGCTACTTCGCAGGATGCGCCCACATTCCCCCATACGGAAGAAATGTTTACGATCTTCCCCCCTCCGCCCGCAAGCATCATGGGAATCGCCAGTTTGCAGCAGTTGAACACGGAGGTTAAGTTGGTGCGCAGGATGCGGTCCCAGTCCTCACAGCTCATATCCTGCAAAAGGCCAATATAATCGATTCCTGCGTTGTTTACCAGGACATCCAGGGTACCGTATTGTTTCTGGATGGTCTTGAACAGCTGCCCGCATGCGGCCATGTCTCCCATGTCGCCCAAAACTGCGGTGCAGGTTGTCTGGTAGCCTTCGATTTCTTTCTTCGTCTGGAGCAATTCCTGCTCCCTGTGGGCACAGTTGATCACCACATGATATCCTTTTTTTGCAAATTTCACAGCGATGGCTTTTCCGATCCCACGGGAAGCTCCAGTTACAAGCACTACTTTTTTAGCCATAAAATCATCCCCTTTTCATAAACTTATTATACCACAACTGTGCAGGAAACCAAACTGGAAACAGGTAATATTTTACAATTAGATTACATTTTAAAGAACGGTCTGTATCTTTAAAAAGACTTGTGATATACTTAAATACAAATCGGTTTGGAACAATGTGTAAAGCAGACAGGACAGGAGAGAATTGCATGGAAAAACAGTATGATCTGGTTATTATCGGTTCAGGCCCGGCAGGACTGGCAGCCGCGATCTATGCCCAGAGGGCAAAGCTTGATACCCTTGTGATAGAGAAAGAGATGATGAGCGGAGGACAGGTGCTCACCACCTATGAAGTGGATAATTATCCGGGGCTTCCGGGCATAGGAGGATTTGATCTGGGGGAGAAGTTCCGCCAGCACGCAGAGCAGCTCCAGACAGAATTTGCTGAGGATGAGATACACCGGATCGAGCTGGAGGCAGCTGGAGCCGGAACTGGAGGCAGTGACGAAAAAGCCGGAGCGGGGAGCCGGGATGCGGACGGCGAGCTGCAGGCGGCAGAGCTCCATGCGACGGAGCTGCAGGCTGTGGCGCCGAAAGAGGGCAGCAGTGTTTGGAAAAAGATTGTCGGTGCAAAGGATACTTACCTGGCAAAAAGTGTGATCATTGCTACGGGAGCTACCCACAGAAAGCTGGGCGTGCCCGGCGAGGAGAGGCTGGCCGGCATGGGCGTCAGTTACTGCGCGACCTGTGACGGCGCGTTTTTCCGGAAAAAGGTGACCGCTGTGATAGGCGGCGGGGATGTGGCGATCGAGGATGCGATCTTCCTGGCAAGGATGTGCGAGCATGTGTATCTGATCCACCGCAGGGATGAGCTGCGCGGGGCAAAGTCCCTGCAGGAGAGCCTGTTTGCCCTGGACAATGTGACTGTGCTCTGGGACAGCGTGGTGGAGGAGATTCAGGGGGAAGAGAAGGTGAGCGCCCTGGCAGTGAAGAATGTGAAGACCGGGGAGAGATCCACACTTCCGGTAAACGGCGTATTCATTGCAGTGGGGATCACGCCCAACAGCGCGCCTTATGAGGGCCTGGTGGATATGGACCACGGTTATATCAAGGCAGATGAGACCGGAGCGACCAGCATTCCCGGTATCTATGCGGTGGGAGATGTACGCACGAAGCAGCTCCGGCAGATTGTGACCGCCGTGGCGGATGGGGCCAACGCAGTGACCAGTGCGGAACGTTACCTGACAGAGTATTAAGGAGGCAGGGCAACCAATGAGGAAGATTTTAAAAGTACTGGCAGCTGGCTGCCTTTGTACTGCCTTCGCAGGCAATATCACGGCGTATGCGGCGGTGGAAAAGTCGGTTCATGAAGTGACCCTGGTGACTGCTCAGGCGGACTATGCCAATATAGCAGTTTCCCAGGTGACAGATTATGTGAATATCCGGGAGCAGGCAACCACCAGCAGCAAGATTGTCGGAAAGATTTACAACAACTGTGCAGCCACGATCCTGGAGACCGTGGAGGGAGAAGGCGGGACCTGGTACCGGATACAGTCCGGTACAGTCAACGGCTTCATCAAGGCGCAGTATTTTATAACCGGGGAAGCCGCGGAGAAGCTGGCCCAGTCTATCGGGCGGGAGTTTGTGACCGTCAATGCGGACAACCTTCGTCTGCGGTCAGAACCGAACCTGACCAGCGAGACATTGACCCTGCTTTCCCAGGGCGCGCGGTATGTGGTACAGGGGGAGGACGGCGACTTTTTTAAGGTGGAAGTTGATGCGGACTTGATCGGTTACATTGCCCAGTCCTACTGTAAAACTGAGGTGGAATTTGACCAGGCAGTATCACTGGAGGAGGAGCGGCAGAAGCTGGAGGAAGAATCCCAGAGAAAGCGGGCTGCGGATACGGCGATCGCGGCGCTTGAGCAGGTGAAGCGCGTGGAGGCGAACCGGGAGGCGTCGGCTGGGGCAGCGCCGGCCCCTGTGAACACAGAGGAGTTGATCATCGCAGCCAATCCGGTCCAGAGCAATAACCCCCAGAGCGCATCTGCGCCGACTACGGCAGCAGCATCCAAACCGGCAGCGACTCCGGCAGGAGGTCCGGGCGGAAGCGGTAATAACAGTAGCGGCAATGGCAGCAGTACGGTTTCGGAAGGGCCGGGTTCTGCGGCGGTGGTATCCGCTACCAGGACCGCGATTGTGGCTTACGCCAAGCAGTTCCTTGGCAATCCTTACGTATATGGAGGTACCAGCCTGACAAACGGAGCGGACTGTTCCGGATTTACACAGGGCGTATTTGCGCATTTTGGAATTACCACAGGGCGCAGCTCACGGGATCAGGCGGATAAGGGACGGGAGATCGCGGTGGCGGATGTGCAGCCGGGAGATCTGCTGTTCTATGCCAGCGGGGATTATATCAACCATGTGGCAATATACATAGGCGGCGGGCAGATCATTCATTCCAGCACCCCGACCACAGGTATCACCATTACCAAATATAATTACCGTACTCCGTGCAAAGCCGTGACATTCCTGGATTAGGAGGCCGGCAGAATGGAGAAAAAACAACAATTTTACGGCTTGGATATCCTGAAATTCGTCATGGCGGTCCTGGTAGCGGCACGCCATATGATCCAGGTGTTCTACGCTGGTGACAGCCGGTGGCGGCTGCTTGTAGGGTCCTGGCTGTCCAATCTGGCAGTGCCGGTGTTTTTCATTATCGCAGGTTTTCTGCTGTTTCGGAAAGTGCCGGAGCCGTTGACTGCGCGTCGCTATATGCGGACGGCAGGCGGCGCCGGGGGGAGAGGCGGCACGGATGCCGCGGCCGGAGAAATACAAAGCGGCACGGACGCTGTCAGCAGTGCAGCAGTAAATGCTGTTAAGGAACTGCGCCGGTCCGGAAGAAATACGGTCTTTGTCTATTGCTGGCGGATCTTAAAGCTGTACCTGCTCTGGTGCGTGCTATACTGGCCCATCGATATCTACAACTGGTATCACGGAGTGGAGAGTGTGCGTGAATTTGTGATCCACTATATCAGATCCTTTTTCTTTTCCAGCACTATCGCCCAGCTGTGGTATCTGCCGGCGCTGATCGTGGCCTGCCTGATCGTGTGGACATGTTACCGGTGCGGGATGCGCATCTGGCAGATCCTGGCAGTGACTGGGATCCTGTTTGTGATGGGATGTATCGGGGATAACTGGTATTTCACCCAGTATCTGCCCCAGAGCTGGCAGCAGCTGATCTACGCATACGGGCAGCATTTTATGACCATGAGAAACGGCGTGTTCTACGGAAGCTTCTATGTCTGCCTGGGCCTGCTGTTTGCAAAAAAGAGCTGGAAGCTTCCGCTGTGGATGGCTGCGGCGGGGAGCCTGGTGTTTGTATATGCGGCGTACCGGGAGGTGCGGCACTGCCAGAATATCAATATGGTGTTCATGGCTGCGCCTGCGGCCTGCTGTCTGGTGGAGACGGCTCTTTTGCTGCGGTTGAAAGACAGGAAACTGTATCCCCGGCTGCGGGCTATGAGCGAGTGGGTTTACCTGTCACATTTCTACTTCTTTTACGTATTTTCCTGGACGGCGCCATGGAATCCGGTTCCGCTGACAGAGCGGAATATCGCGCTCTTTATCTTTGTGCCGATGGTGCTGTTTGCGTGGTGCATGGCCTGTCTGTCAGAGCAGGAGCGGTTTCGGTGGATACGCAGGCTGATTTAACGGGTGGCAGAAAGTGGTTCTGAAAATTAATGAAAGAGGGAAGAGAAGCCTCCGGGACGGTGGGAAAAGTTTCTGTGTCTGCGAACGGAAGACACTTAGAAATCTTTTTTCACCGTCCTGGAGGCTTCTTTTTCCTGCCGAGGGGATTGGCGAAACGGTCGCTGGGGGCCGGCGGGGAATACAAGGAGTGGAGTGTCAAAAAATATGTAAAAGCGTAAAAGGTCTTGACAAATGATTCGATGTCGAAGTATTATGGAGATAAGGATACTTCGATATCGAAATAAAAGGAAAAGAGGGAACATATTATGGTTTACGAGGGTGAGGAGAAGTTAAAGAAGCAGGCGGAGAGTGGTTTTCCGAAAGGGATCACGAAGATCTGTGACAATGTGTATTTTGCGCTTGGGTATGGCGGGAGTACCTGTACGTTGGTGATAGGGGAGAATTCCTGTGTGCTTGTGGATACGCTTAATGGCGTAGCGCCCGCAAGGGCTGCGAAGGAGGAGTTTGAGAAGATTACGGATAAGCCGATCCGGACGATCGTCTATACTCATTACTTCCATTTTGACCACACTTCGGGAGCAAAAGTATTTGCGGAGGAGGGGACAAGGATCATTGGGCGGAAACCGACATATCCCCAGTTTGGACGGACTGGCATGATCAAGGATATCTGCGGAGTGCGCGGAGCCAGGCAGTTTGGTGTGGGACTGACACCGGAGGAGGCGATCTGTGTCGGCATTGGTCCGAGAAATGAGATCAACGGGGAAAAGGGAAGCCTGCCATGCAATGAATTTTTTGAGGAAGAGAAGCTGGAGTTGGACATCGACGGGATCAAGATGGTTCTTGTGGCGGCTCCGGGCGAGACGGATGACCAGATTTTTATCTGGTTCCCACAGTATAAGGTACTGTGCTGCGGCGACAATTACTATGAATCCTGGCCGAACCTCTATGCGATCCGCGGAGGGCAGTACCGGGATATCAGCGGTTGGATCGATTCTCTGGATAAGATGAGAGAGTACGGGGCGGAGTACCTGCTTCCAGGGCATACCAGAGCCGTGATTGGAAGTGCGGCGGTGGAGACTACCCTGAAAAACTACCGGGATGCATTGGAATACGTGTTGGTGGAGACCCTGCGCGGGATGAATGAGGGACTTACACCGGATGAACTGGTGGAAACGGTGCGGTTGCCGGAGGAGCTTGCGAACCTTCCTTATCTGCAGGAATATTACGGGACCGTGGAATGGTCGGTCCGTTCTGTCTATACCGGATATTTGGGCTGGTTTGACGGGAATCCGACGAAGCTGGGGCATATGCCGGTCAGAGACCGCGCAGAAAAGACGGTTGCCATGATGGGCGGTGCACAGGCAGTGCTGGCTGAAGCAAAGGCCGCCCTGAAACGGGGAGATGCCCAGTGGTCGGCAGAACTCTGCGACCTTTTGCTTGACAGTGGGAATGGAGAGGCCGCAGGTCTTAAGGCGGATGCCCTGACAGAACTCGGAAGAAGGCAGACAAGCGCCAATGCCCGTCATTACTATCTGGCCTGTGCCAAACAGCTGAGAGGAGAGGGCGAGGTGCTGAAGCTGAATGGTGCTATGCAGGATGTAGGCAAAAAACAGAGGGATAATGGATGATTGATAACACGTTTACGTTGATCAGCCGTATAGATGGCGAGATACGGCGTTTCATTATGGACCAGCTTGCTGCGGAGGGAATCACCGATATTGTACCCTCCCATGGAACCATCATTGTGGAGCTGATGAAGCATGGACGGCTTTCCATGAATGAGCTGGCTCGCCATATTGACAGGACGCCTCAGACGGTCACCTGTCTGGTGAAGAAGCTCGTAAAGGAAGGGTATGTGGAAACGGGGAAGGGAACAGAGGACAGCCGGGTGACCATGGCCGGCCTTACAGAAAAGGGGAGGACCCTGGCGGCGATCCTGTGCAGGATCTCGGAACAGATCTACCAGATTCAGTATAGCGGGATTGCCAAGGGGGATATCCGTATCCTGCGAAGCTCCCTCATGCAGATGTACGAGAATTTTTCAGAGAGGGAAGATGCAAAAGAGGGGCGCAGGGCATAAGGACATAGTATAAGAGCATGACATGAAAACAGGCCGTTATAAGGACTGTGCATAAAAAGAAGCGCCGGAAGGATGTCATTCCCTTCCGGCGTTATCACTGCCTGTCCGTATGATTTATCACAAATGAAATGTTAGAACTCCGGCTCGATCAGGCCGTAGGTGCCGTTTTTCCTCTTGTAAACCACATTGACTTCCTCGGTCTCTGCGTTTAAGAATACGTAGAAGCTGTGTCCCAAGAGTTCCATCTGAACGCAGGCCTCCTCGGGATCCATGGGCTTCACTGCGAACTTTTTGAGCTTGACGATCTTGATCTCGTCGTCGCTCTCATACTCCTCGTTGAGGAACAGGGAGGAGAATGCCTGGGCGGACTGCTTTTTGTCAATGAGTTTATTTTTATATTTCTTCATCTGACGTTCGATGATCTCCTCAACCAGGTCAAGGGATACGTACATGTCACTGCTGGATTCCTCCGCGCGGATGGTACGGCCCTTAAGCGGGATGGTTACCTCGATTTTCTGTCTGTCCTTCTGTACGCTGAGAGTTACGATAACTTCTGTATCCGGGTTGAAGTAACGGTCCAGCTTTCCAATCTTTTCCTCGATCGCGGCCCGAAGCCCCGGAGTCACATCGATGTTTCTTCCTGTAATAGTATAACGCATAAGTCATCAGCTCCTTCTTTTGAGATGGTTTAAGTATAGCATACAAGTCCGAAAAATTCAACTGAAACACCGGAATTGTTGCGACAATTATTCTTAAAAAATACTAAAAATGGATATTTTTAGCGGCAATTTGAAATTGCATTGATACCAGGACAGGATGAAAAATGTCAAGTATTTGGAATGTATTTTTTGTCGAAATATGTAAATTTATGACAAGTGTACAAAATAGAAGAAAGTAGTTCTAAAGAAGAGCATTCCATGAGAATGAGGAAAAAGTTTGTGGATAATGTGGATAACTTGGTGTATAAGTGGTTCTTGGCTTAAATCCGTCCACCTGGGATGTGGATAATTTTTGGGGTTATCCGCAGACAAGCTTGTGGATAATGTGGATAAGTCAAAAATCGAACATAGTTTTTGTGCAATTTGATGAGTTGACCATAATTTTATTTTTATGTTATCCATAATTCTGGCAGACTATGAGTGGAAATGTGGAAAACGGGGGAAAGTTGTAAATGGAAAGTTAATTTTTTATGAACAAGGAGGGGAAAACTTGAATAAATCGTGGGTTGGTGCTACAATGTATAAGATTGACTTGAAAAGAGGGCCCCATTTTGGGCCGCACCGTTGAAAACTCAGAACACAGACAAGCAACAAAACAAAGTTTAGGAGAACGAACTATGAATTTCATAGAAAAAGTATTTGGTACCCACAGCGAGCGGGAGCTGAAGATGATCTATCCGATTGTGGAAAAGATCGAAGCTTTGAGACCGGAGATGCTGGAGAAGACAGACGAGGAGCTGCGTGACCATACCCGCATCTTCAAAGAGCGTCTGGCAAATGGGGAGACTCTGGATGATATTCTGCCGGAGGCATTCGCCACAGTCAGGGAGGCGGCGAGAAGAACCCTGAATATGGAGCATTATCCCGTACAGCTCATCGGCGGCATCGTCCTGCATCAGGGACGTATTGCGGAGATGAAGACCGGTGAAGGTAAGACCCTGGTTTCCACAGCGCCTGCATATTTAAACGCGCTGTCGGGTAAAGGTGTGCACATCGTTACAGTCAATGACTATCTGGCAAAGCGTGACGCGGAGTGGATGGGGCGTGTCCATGAGTTCCTGGGCCTGACCGTGGGCGTGGTATTAAACTCCATGACGCCGGAGGAGCGCAAGGTTGCTTACAACTGCGATATCACCTATGTGACCAACAACGAGCTGGGATTTGACTACCTTCGCGACAACATGGCTATTTATAAGGAACAGATGGTTTTGCGTGAGCTGGATTATGCGATCATTGATGAGGTGGACTCGGTACTCATTGATGAGGCGAGGACTCCGCTTATCATTTCCGGACAGAGCGGCAAGTCCACCAAGCTTTACGAGGTCTGCGATATGCTGGCCCATCAGCTTGAGAAGGGCGAGGCTTCCGGCGAGTTCACCAAGATGAATGCCATCATGGGCGAGGATATCGTCGAGACCGGTGATTTCGTTGTCAATGAAAAGGATAAGGTTGTAAACTTAACGGAGGACGGCGTTCGGAAGGTGGAGGAATTCTTCCATATAGAGAACCTTGCCGATCCGGAGAACCTGGAGATCCAGCACAACATCATCCTGGCGCTGCGTGCCAACAACCTGATGTTCCGCGACAAGGATTATGTGGTCAAGGACGATGAGGTGCTGATCGTTGATGAGTTTACCGGACGTATCATGCCGGGCCGCCGTTATTCTGACGGACTGCACCAGGCGATCGAGGCCAAGGAGCATGTGAATGTAAGGCGTGAGAGCAAGACTCTGGCGACCATCACCTTCCAGAACTTCTTTAACAAGTTCCGCAAGAAAGCGGGTATGACTGGTACGGCGCTGACTGAGGAGAAAGAGTTTCGGAATACCTATGGGATGGATGCGATCGCGATCCCGACCAACCGTCCCGTAGCGCGTATTGACCATGAGGATGCGGTTTACAAGACCAAGAGAGAGAAGTTCAATGCGGTTGTGGACGAGGTGATCGCGGCCCATGAGAAGGGGCAGCCGGTGCTGGTAGGTACGATCACGATCGAGACCTCTGAGATGCTCAGCAAGATGCTTCATAAGCGCGGCATCCAGCACAAGGTCCTGAATGCGAAATACCATGAGCTGGAGGCTGAGATCGTAGCGGATGCCGGTGTTCACGGCGCGGTTACCATCGCCACCAACATGGCAGGCCGTGGTACAGATATCAAGTTGGACGAGGAATCCAGGCAGGCCGGCGGTCTGAAGATCATCGGTACGGAGCGTCACGAGTCACGGCGTATCGACAACCAGTTGCGCGGACGTTCCGGTCGTCAGGGAGATCCGGGTGAATCCCGTTTCTACATTTCCTTAGAGGATGATCTGATGCGTCTGTTTGGTTCCGAGCGGCTGATGAGCATGTTTGAGGCTCTGGGCGTGCCGGAAGGCGAGCAGATTGAGCACAAGATGCTGTCCAATGCCATCGAGAAGGCGCAGATGAAGATCGAGAACAACAACTACGGCATCCGTGAAAACCTGCTTAAGTATGACGAGGTCAACAACGAGCAGCGTGAGATCATCTACGATGAGCGCCGCAAGGTGCTGGATGGCGATAACATGCGTGATCTGATCCTAAAGATGATCACGGATATTGTGGAGAACGCGGTGGATTTATCCATTTCCGACGAGCAGATCCCGGAGGACTGGGATCTGGTGGAGTTAAACAGCCTGCTGATCCCGGTTGTTCCGCTTCAGCCGGTCTCACTTGAGAACCATCCGGTCAGCAAGAAGAATGAGCTTAAGCATATGCTGAAGGAAGAGGCTATCAAGCTCTATGAGGCGAAGGAGGCCGAGTTCCCGGATTCCGAGCAGATCCGTGAGATCGAGCGCGTGATCCTTCTGAAGGTGATCGACAATAAGTGGATGAACCATATCGATGATATGGACCAGCTGCGCCAGGGTATTGGCCTGCAGGCATACGGTCAGCGTGATCCGGTTGTTGAGTACAAGATGAATGCATATGAGATGTTTGAGGCGATGACTGCGGCCATCACCGAGGAGACTGTCCGCATCCTGTTCCATATCCGTGTGGAGCAGAAGGTGGAGCGTGAACCTGCTGCGAAGGTGACCGGCACCAACCGTGATGATTCTGCGGTGCAGGCTCCCAAGCGAAGAGATGTGCAGAAGATCTATCCGAATGATCCGTGTCCGTGTGGAAGCGGGAAGAAGTATAAGCAGTGCTGCGGCAGGAAGCGGATCTAGGCGTGTGAGCGGGATCAGACAGCCGTGTAATGCCTGCGGCGGGACTCGGTCCCACCGCAGGAGCAGTATAAAATCATAATAAGAAAGAGGGTGACACAGTGGTAGAATTAGATCAGTTTAAGTACAGATTATCAACGTTTGAAAAACCATTAGTGGAAGTGAGGGATTCACTTTGACCTGGACAACAAGGTCAGACGAATCGATGAATTAGACAAATCCATGGAGGAACCGGGATTCTGGGATGACGCGGAAAAGTCCACCAAACTGGTGCAGGAAGCGAAGAATCTCAAGGATACAGTGGAGCTTTACCATGGTCTGGAACAGCAGTATGAGGATATCCAGGTGATGATCGAGATGGGGTACGAGGAAAATGACCCGTCCCTGATCCCGGAGATCGAGGAGATGCTCGGGGCGTTTGAGGCGGATTTGGAAAAACTCAGGCTGGAAACTCTGCTGTCCGGTGAATATGACAAGTACAATGCCATTCTGCGCCTCAACGCGGGCGCGGGCGGCACGGAATCCTGTGACTGGTGCAGCATGCTTTACCGCATGTACTGCCGTTGGGCAGACAAGATGGGCTACAAGACCGAAGTGCTGGACTTTTTGGACGGTGACGAGGCGGGCATCAAGTCTGTGACCATCCAGATCAACGGGGAAAATGCATTCGGCTACTTAAAGTCAGAGCGCGGCGTTCACCGGCTGGTGCGGATCTCTCCGTTCAACGCGGCAGGCAAACGCCAGACCTCCTTTGTATCCTGTGATGTGATGCCGGATATTGAGGAAGACTTGGATGTGGATATCAACCAGGACGACTTGCGTATCGATACCTATCGTTCCAGCGGCGCGGGCGGACAGCATATCAATAAAACCTCCTCTGCCATCCGGATCACTCATATCCCTACTGGAGTTGTGGTACAGTGCCAGAATGAGCGCTCTCAGTTCCAGAACAAGGATAAGGCCATGCAGATGCTGAAAGCGAAGCTTTACATGCTGAAGCAGCAGGAGAATGCGGAGAAGCTTTCTGATATCCGTGGAGACGTGAAGGATATCGGCTGGGGCAACCAGATCCGTTCCTACGTGCTGCAGCCTTACACCATGGTGAAGGATCTGCGGACCGGAGAAGAGACCGGGAACGTGGCGAATGTGCTGGACGGCGGGCTGGATCTCTTTATCAGCGCGTACTTGAGGTGGCTGAGCCTTGGATGTCCGGACAGACGGACCTCCGGGGACGATTAATTCACAATAAAAACCCGCTCAGGCATGCTATTTGTGATATGGCAGCCGGGCGGGTTTTGTTTATTCTTCCGGGGGGATGCTGTCACTGTCTCTGCGCACTGCATCCAGGTAATTGTAAAGGGTAAATCGGGATATTTTTAAATGTTCATATACTTTTTCGGAGGCTTTCGTAATGAGAAAGGCTCCTTTTTTGTCGAGGAAACGTATAAACTCGATCTTGTCCTCCCGCTTCATCTGGGCAACCGGCTTGCCGATGAGTCGGTCCGCCTCTGAGATCAGGTATTCCAGTACCTGTGAGACATCATTCGCAAATACTTCGCCTGTGTCGGAAACGGTATGGGCCTGAGACTGGACTGGTTCCCCCTGCATTGCGGCGGGGACTGTCTGTCCATACATCTGGGCGGTCGAGGGGTTGTACTGGTTATACTGCTTTAAAAATTCTTCAAAACGCACGGTCTCTGTAATGTCAGTGTTGATGCAAAGGCAGCCGACGACTTCATCGTTGGAATTGCGGATATACAGGGTGGAAGAACGAAGGATCTTCCCGTCCCGAGTGGTAACTACATAATTGTAACGGTTTCCATCTTGTACGGTGCCTCTGAGAACTTCAAGTCCCAGATTGGACCCGCAGTCCCCAATCTTGCGGTTGGTGATGTGGCCGTTCCGGATATCAACAATGGTATGGTCATATTCTTTTGTGAGGTCATGTAAGATGATTTCGCAACGATTTCCAAACTGATTTTCCAACATGGACAGCAATTGCTGCCACATGGGCCATTCGTCATATATCGTGTTCATAATATTGATCCTTTCCGTCTCTTTGTAACAGGCCATATCAATTTCACTGGAAAAAAATGACAGGACTTATGTATTAGTATAATACAGAACCTCATAAAAGTACAAGTTTAACGTATCGATTTTCCGTTCTTTATTACGCGGGTGACATGGCCCAGGGCGGTTAGATCCTCAAGTGGATTTCTGTCGGTAAATATGAGGTCCGCCTTTTTTCCGGCTTCCAGCGATCCGACAGAACTGGCGCCGATCGCTCTGGCTGCGCGGGAGGTGGCGCTTAAGAGGACGTCCTCCGGTGACATACCCACTTTTTGGTGAAGGAGCATCAGCGTGAGATGGAACTCATGGAAGTAGGAATACTTGCATCCTGCGTCGGTTCCTGCGATAATGTTGACTCCCTCTTCATACATGGTTTTGGTGGTCTCAAAGCGGCTTTGCTGGAACTGGCGCCATTCAGGAATTTTCTCAGGCAGAGGTGCGCCTTCTTCCGGCGGCAGGATATATGCTTTGCCGAAGGCCGGACATACGGAGATTCCTTGCTCTGCTATGCGCTGCGCTAATTCATGGGAATAGGAGACATCCTGCTTTCGGGAAGGATCTTTAAAGCTGCAGTGTTCGATTGTATCGAAACCTGCTGCAACTGCATTTTCAATCCCGGTTGTGGTGTGGATATGACCGGCAACCAGCTTGTTGCGGGAATGTGCTTCAAAGGTAATCATTTCCAGAATGTCCCTCTCATATTGATTGGCCAGCGAATTGCTGCCGGGAGTCATGTTCCCGCCGGATACCATAACCTTTATAAAATCCACCTGGTTTTTACAGAGAAAACGGACTGCTTTTTGGACTTCCTGGAAGGAGTCAGCTTCCATGCCAAGGAAATGGCAATGTCCTCCGGTAATCGTGATGGGAGGACCGCAGGAGATGATATCGGAACCAGCCAGAAGCCTCGAACTGACTGCACGTTTTAGATCCATGATCCCCAGTCCTTTGGCGCCGCAGTCTCTTACGGTGGTGACGCCGCTTTGCAGCTCTGTCTGGGCGGCAGAGGCCATTCTCAGCAGCGTGGCGCCTGCGTTTTCCTGCTCCAGGGCAGTGATGGGATTGGTGCTGGAATCAAAACACAGGTGAAGGTGCGCGTCGATCAGTCCGGGCAGGACATAATCCTTTCCGGCATCTATTATTTCTGTGGAATCGTCCTGTAAATAATCCTCTAACTGGGATAGAGGGGCTGTTTCACGGATATGATCACCTTCGATCAGGATTCCCATTTGTGGACGGCATATGGCCTGGTCCTGGCTGCAGTCTATGAAATGCCTGGCGATAATTAATTTCATATAGACTCCTTTCTTGATAGAAATTATTGTTTTAATTCTACTATCATTTCGATTTCTACAGGGGTGTTGAAGGGCAGCTCGCTTGTTCCTATGGCAGCTCTTGCATGTCTGCCGCCTTCTCCAAACAACTCGATCAAAAGTTCAGAGCCGCCATTAATCACGGCAGGGTGCTGGCCGAATCCTGGAGCGCTGGCAACAAAACCCAGCAATTTTACGATCTTTTCCACACGGTCAAGGTCTCCGATCGTGTTCTTTAACGCTGCAAGGCAGTTTAAGACGGATTGTCTGGCACAGAGCACTCCTTCTTCTATGGTAACCTCTGCACCAAGCTTCCCTTCATAAAGCAGCTGGCCGTCTTTTTTACAATCCTGTCCGGAGATATAGACAAGACGGTCCAGAAAAATCTGCCCTGGTATGTAGCTGGCAACCGGCACAGGACAATTGGGAAGCTGAAGTCCCAATTCTTCTAAACGTTTCTCGATTTTTGACATAAAGCGGGTCCTTTCTTGCTGTTGATCTTTCCTTTAAAGTTGTGAATGATATGATAAGTGGATGCTAAGATTAATTGTACGAAATTTAAAACAAAAAATCAACTAAAATGTCAATATTATAATAAAAAATTTTGGTATTTTCAAATTTGTGTTGTAAAAATAGACATAAAAAACAAAAAATTATAAAAAACAGAAAACATAATTGACATATTGTTGAAAATGGAATACAATAATCGTATGATAAGTGGAAACGAACCAAACAAAAAATTTTAGGAGGAAGCAGAATGAAGAGAACATGGTGTATGGTTATGGCTTTGGCAGTGGCAGCATCCCTTTGCGCATGTGGCGGAGGCAAACAGTCAGCTCCGGCAACGCAGCAGGTGGTATCTACAGAGGCAAAAACGGAAGCGCCGGCATCAGACGCTGCCACAGAAGCGGCAGCACAGACGGATGGTGATGTGATTGTGCTGAAATATGCGGCTGCAGAGGTTCCGGGGACTCCTGAGAATGATGCAAATTTGAATTTTATAAAAACGATCGAAGAAAAGTCCAATGGTAAGATCAAAGTAGAATATTATCACAGCAGCCAGCTTGGAAACGACAAACAGGTGGTCGTGGCGGCTCTTGGAGGATCGCTTGATATTGTGAAAAGCTCGGCAGGGAATCTGATGGACTATTCTGACGCATTGGCCTTCGCAGATCTTCCGGGATTATTTAAAAGTCAGAAGCATTTGAGGGCAGTATTCCAGAACGAAGCGATCAGGCAGGAGATCAGCGATGCGATTTACAGTGACATTGGCATGGTGCCTGTCAATTTTGATGTGGATGGCGGAGCCGCGAGAGCTCTTTTTTATAACAGAAAAGGTGGAATCGCAAAAGTGCCTTTCGATATGAAGGGCGTTAAACTGAGAACCACCGGATCGGAGATCGAGATGGCGCTGTTCTCCCAGTGGGGGGCATCCTCTGTTCCGATGAACTTTAATGAACTTTATCTGGCCCTGCAGCAGGGGACTGTGGATGGTCTGTACGGACATCCGATCGGCACCTACGGAAACAAGCTGTGTGAAGTGACAAAATACTGTACCGTGATAGATATGTCCTATATTGCATCAGTACAGTTGATGAGTCAGAGCTGTATTGAGAAGCTGGGAGGAGAAGGTTCCGAACTCTATCAGATTGTTATGGATGCGGGGAAAGAACTGGAGCTGTATAAGGATAAACTGATCGAAGAAAAGTTGGGAACTATTATGAATCAGATTCAGACGGATGGCGTTGAGGTTTATGTGCCGGATGATCAGGAAATCGAGCAGTGGAGAGCTACAGGACAGGCTGTCTGGGATGACTATGTGGGGGATGGGAAGATGGTTCCTCAGAAGATCGTAGATGAAGTGGTTGCAGTGGGAACGGATTATTAGGCTTTTTAGGAAGAAGGAGTAGGTATGGAGCAAAGACATGGTCCGTTTTATATGGCATACCGGATTTTTGATAAGATCAGTGAGTTTTTGAATACCATATGCAAAGTGTTTTGTCTTGTTATTGGCAGTGTGCTGGTCATCAATCTTTTTCTTGGAGTATTCACGAGATTTGTGCTCAACGATCCTCTGGATTTTACAGAGGAAATCGCCCGTTTTTGTATGCTGTGGTTTGCATTTATAGGTGGGAGTATTGCCTTGAGGCAGAAGGAGCTGATCTCATTTACGTTTGTCATTGATAAGGTTCCGAGGCCCGTGAGACAGGGGATGAAGATCTTGAATATCATCCTGATAATCGTGTTCCTGGCAGTGTTTCTGTATGTGGGGGCAGACGCCTTGAAGATATACCGGTTTGGCAAGGCTTCTGTCACGAAAATAAACCAGGCATGGACTGCGGCGGGCATTTATGCAGGGGCGGCGGTGATGATGATCCACTGCATTACGGACCTGCTGAAGGAGTTGTATATGATGTCACGGGGGAAAAAATTGGAGTGCAGAGAGGGGGAGGAGCTATGAGCGCCATGTTTCTTTTGTTCGGATCGCTGGCAGTGCTTCTGATATTGGGAACGCCGATCGCATTTTCTATTGGGTTGTCCGTGGTCCTGACCCTGTCGCTGCACGACCAGCTTCCCATGGTGATCCTGTTTCAGCAGACGTATCAGGGGCTGGACAGCTTTACTCTTCTGGCGCTGCCGCTGTTTATTATGGCTGGTGACTTGATGGGCAGGGTGGGGCTGATCGATGATCTGCTGGCGGTATGCGAAGTGCTGCTTGGCCGGGTGAGGGGAAGCCTGGCCCATGCCAATATTCTGGGGTCCATGTTCTTTGCAGGGATATCCGGCTCCGCAACTGCGGATACGGCTGCGATCGGCGGGATATTGATCCCAGCCATGGAGAAGCAGGGATATGACAGCGACTTTGCGGTGGCTGTTACGGCGTCATCGTCCGTGATTGGCCCCATCATACCGCCAAGCATTGGATTTGTATTGTATGGTGCGACCATGATGGTATCGATCTCAGACCTGTTTATTGCCGGCATGGTACCAGGGATCATGCTGGGGATCGCTCTTATGATCCCAACCGCCTATATCAGCCATAAACGGAACTATCCGAAAAGTGATAAAATCTATAGCCCTCAGGATATATTGAGGACTATGATGCGGGCGATCCCGGCAGTGATCATGCCAGTTTTGATCCTGGGTGGAATCCTGGGCGGTATTTTTACGCCGACAGAGGCCGCCGATGTTGCGGTGGTGTATGCGTTGGTTGTTGGAATTTTGTATTACAGATCCTTGAATCTGCGTACGGTGTGTACCTGTATAGTACAGTCAATCATTTCCTGCGGAGCAGTTCTATTGATTGTTGGATTTTCAGGTTGCTTTGGCGCTCTGGTTGCCATGACCCAGGTGCCACAGGCCATAGCCGGGTTCCTGCTGTCGTTTACCTCCAGCAAGATTGTATTATTGCTGCTGATCAATATCTTTTTACTGATCATGGGATGTGTGATGGAGAGCAATGCGATCCTTTTGATCTGTGCGCCCATATTGGCCCCGATCGCAGTGCAGTTTGGAGTAGATCCGGTGCATTTCGGCGTGATCTTTCTACTGAATATTATCATCGGGCTGGCGACGCCGCCGTTTGGAATGTGCCTGTTCATCGCAACCAGCAAGGCCAATGTCACCCTGTCGAAAGCCATGCGGGCAATCATACCATTCTGCCTTGCGGAGATCATTGTACTGTTCCTTGTGACCTATATACCTGAGATATGTCTGTTTTTGCCAGGGCTTTTAAACGGTTAAAAGAAAGGAGCCGGAAATGTATATTCAGTTGGAGAAGGACTTTTACATAGTGGGTGGAGGAGATACCGGACCAGGTATCTCCTCCTACAAAGACTGTAACGTGTATCTGATCGTGAACGGGGAGCAGGGAATTCTGTTTGATGCGGGCAGCGGTCTGGACACAGGCCGCATTTTGAATAATATACAGGAAACGGGGATGCAGTTGTCTGGGATACAGTACCTATTTATTACCCACTGCCATGGAGATCACACGGGAGGAGCTGGGGATATGAAGGAAGCCATGCCCCACGTAACGATCGTTACATCTGAGAAAGAAGCGGAGCTTATGGAACATGGGACGGAAGAACTGCTTGGGCTGACTGCGGCAAAAGTGAAGGGCGCGTATCCTGCGGATTATGTTTTCCGTCATCAGAAAGCGGACCGGACTGTGAGCAACGGGGAGACGATGACCATGTCGGGACTTACACTTGAGGCTGTTGTGGTGCCGGGACACAGTATTGAGTCGGTTTGTTATCAGGTGGACTGGAGGGGAAGGCGGTATCTGTTTTCCGGGGACAGCGTTTATAAAAAAGGAGCGTTGAGCCTGCAGAATTGTTATGGGTCCTCCCTGGAGCAATACAGAACGTATCTGCCAAGGCTTGCGGGACGGAATATAGACGCGTTGATCCCTGCGCATTTTGGTTTTACTTTGACAGGCGGACAGGTGCACATTGATAAAGCGCTGGCGTATTTAAAGAGTTCTGCGCTTCCGCCGATGGTATAGGGGAGGATGGTATATGGAAGAAAAAGTTTCAATCGTTAAGAAAAATGGTAAGTCTGTGTTGGAGACGGTAAAAGAAGCCGTTGATCTTATTGGCGGCATGAGCGCATTTGTAAAGCCGGGGCAGAAGGTCATGCTGAAGCCTAACTGCACAGGGCCTTTAAGCTCGGATGACGGTGCTGTGACCTCCAATGAAGTGATAGAGAGTGTGATAACTCTGGTGAGGGAGGCAGGGGCTGCACAGGTGGATATTGTGGAGGGATCCGGAGCGTTTCATCTGGGGACGAAGCGGATCTATGAGACGCTGGGGGTGGCTGCGCTGGCTAAAAGACTGGATGTCTCTTTGTATGACGTGAATGAGACTGAATTTATTGCAGTCAAGAACAAAGAATTCCGTATGATGGATGAGATAGAACTGGCTAAAATGGTCTGGAAGTATGACGTAATCATCAACATCCCGGTTATGAAGACCCATCCGCTGACGGAGATCACTGTGGCTTACAAGAATATGAACGGCCTGCTGTCTCCCCGTGATAAGCGCAGATTCCATGACTATAATATGCGAAAAGCTATAGTGGACTTGACCACGGCATTACCGCCGTATTTGACAATTGTGGATGGGTTGACGGCGATGGAAGGCCTGGGGCCGCTGGAGGGTACTCCGGTAAAACTGGATATCATCATGGCGGGGAGTTGTCCTGCGGCTGTAGATGCTACAGCCGCCAGAGTGATGGGGTTTGAGGCGGAAAAACTGGAGTACTTAAGGGCGGCAGAAGAAGCTGGGCATGGTTCGGTCCGGGAAGAAGATATCCTGGTTTTGGGTGAAACCATCAGGGATGTGACCTATCCGTTCAAGACAGCGGAACCCGGAAAACGGGAGTATGAAGGCGTCTCTGTTTATGAACTGGAAATGCCTGAAAAATGCTATGGCTGCCGGGCGGTCATGACGATTGCGCTGACCAGGATCAGGGAAGCCGGTCACCTGCCGGGGTTTAAGGGGATGCAAATCTTGATGAACGGGGATGATCCGGGAGAACTGCCGC
This sequence comes from Clostridium sp. AN503, assembly GCF_040719375.1. Taxonomy (NCBI): domain Bacteria; kingdom Bacillati; phylum Bacillota; class Clostridia; order Eubacteriales; family Clostridiaceae; genus Clostridium; species Clostridium sp. AN503. The sequence goes on from NZ_JBFDTP010000002.1 coordinate 437,988, forward strand.
CGTTAAAAGATGGTGAACATTTATTCTGCCTGGGAAACTGTACAAAAGGCTATTATGAGAAAAATAAAGGCAATGAAAATGTCCATTTTATCATGGGGTGCGCACCGGCCGGCCTTACTACGGAAGAAGCATTCCGGGACTGCTACGGGATCAGCCGGCCGGACAGACATGTCCGCGGGCATGTGGATTAGGAGGAATGTTGGAAATGAGGACTGTATCAGAATTTGAGGAATACCGGAGGCTTCTGCCGGCAGCAGAACGTTATACTTATCTGAATTCGGCAGGGTGCGGACCGCTGCCTAAGCCGGTGATGGAGGGGATGGACCGGGTCTTTCGTTATATGTATGAGGAAGGACAGATCAAGGTACAGGTGCATGATGATCTGTTTGAATACCTGGAACAGGCACGACGGGATGTGGCTGCGTTTATCGGCGCTTCCCCGGAGGAGATATTCTTTGTACGGTGCATCGCGGAAGGCCTGAACACGGTGGATTATATGCTGGATCTTGGTCCGGGGGATGAGGTGCTGGTATCGGACCAGGAAAATCCGGCTTCCCTGCTCCCTTTCTTTGCAGCTGAAAAGATAAGGGGCTTTTACACGGATAAGTTCTGCGCCACAGGCGGCTATGAGGATATCATCGGCCAGTTTGCCGCGGCGTTGGGGGAGAAGACAAAACTGGCAGTGTTCAGTCATGTGCTCCACGCTGTCGGGACATGTATGCCTGTAAAAGAACTCTGCGCCGCTGCCAGGAAAAAGGGGGTACTGACGGCTTTGGACGGAGCACAGGCGGCGGGAAATACCATCATTGATGTGAAGGATATCGGGTGTGATTTCTATATCTTCTCGTGTCATAAATGGTTGTGCGGTCCAGAAGGGATCGCTGCGGTCTACATCCGAAAGGAATTGATCCCGAAGGTCCGTGTACCGTTTGGCGGCGTGGGCATGCAAAAGGAATTCGACATTGATACCAATACGATCAGCCTCAGGGATGATGCGCGCCGCTTTGAATATGGTGGAAAGCATATTCCCATGTATACTGCTTTTTCAACAACGATTGCGCTGGCTGAGGAAATCGGGATGGAACATATCGTGGAGCGTCAGAGGCAGCTTAATGATTATTGCAGGAAGACATTGAAAGAGCGCCTTCCTCAGGCGATGATTCTGTCACCAGAGGATGACCGGTTAAAATGTGGGATTTTTGCATTCTCTCTTCCGGGAACCGATCACCGGAAGCTGGTCCGAGATGCCTTTGCACAACAGGGCATCATCATACAATACCGGACTGTTGATCTAAGATCTAAGAAAGAAGGAATCCGAGTCTCCAACAACTGGTTTGTGAGAGAAGCAGAAATTGATAAGCTGGTTGATTTCCTCTGTGGATATCTCTCGAAAAAGGGGGAATGACGATGCCGGAGGTAATAACCCTGGGTGAGACCATGGCCTGCCTGGTACCGGAGAAGCCAGGGCTGGTGCGTTATGCAAGGAGCTTTGGTATCTGTACGGCAGGAGCAGAGAGCAATGTTGCAGTTGGCTTGAGTAAGCTGGGGCATGAGGCCGGCTGGTGGAGCGTGTTGGGGCAGGATGAACTGGGGGCTATGGTCCAGAACACCATACGTTCTGAAGGCGTGGACACAAGCCAGGTGAAATTTACTGAAGAGAGGCCTACGGGCCTGATGATAAAGCAGTCAAGGATAAACGGGGAGACTGAGGTTTTCTATTACCGCAGCCGGTCTGCGGCCAGCGGGATGCAGCCGGAAGACCTGGATGAAGCTTATATTGGCTCGGCGAAGATCCTGCATCTGACAGGGATCACGCCTGTGCTCAGCCGTTCCGCTATGGAGACGGTGGAGGAGGCCATGAGCATGGCAGAACGTGCTCATACGGCGATCAGTTTTGATCCCAATATAAGAAAAAAACTCTGGAAGTCGCAGGATTACAGCAAGGAGATCCGGGAGATGGCGCTTCGTGCCCAGATTGTGCTGCTGGGCAGAGAAGAAGCGGAGATTCTTTTTGGGACCAGTGAAGAACGGCGGGTTTTTGATATACTCTTTTCTCATGGTAATGCATGTTATGCAGGGATCAAGTATGGATCGCAGGGGGCGTCCGTGGCCACACCGCAGGAACGGGTGACCATACCGCCATATCCATGTACTCCCGTAGATCCGGTCGGTGCGGGTGATGGGTTCCACGCTGCCTTTCTTGCGGGCATCCTGGAGGCAAGACCGTTGAAAGAGTGCGGAGCTATGGCCGGGATCGCAGGTGCGCTTGCGACGGAGAGCAGCTCGGATACGGAGGGATATCCGTCCAGGAAGAGGCTGGAGCAGATTCTCTGTGGAAAAGAATACACATTTCGATGAAAGGAGACGGAATGGAACAGTTATTTAAGAAGCATAAGATCTGCGCCATCCTGCGGGGGCTGCCTGATGAAGTCTGCCTTCCTTATGCGCAGGCGGCGTACAATGGCGGGGTACGGATCTTTGAGGTTGCAATGAATTCAGATCATCCGGCAAGACAGATTGAAATCCTGAAAACTCATCTCGGAAATGATGCGTCCGTTGGAGCTGGGACTGTGACCACTCAGGAACGCTGCAGAGAAGCAGAGTCAGCAGGGGCATCATTTTTTCTGACGCCCTCGGTCTCTGTTCCGGTGCTTGAATACTGCCGTGAACGCCATATCCCGCTGCTGCCTGGAGTGATGACACCCAGCGACGTTTCATTCTGCTTGGAATATGGGTACCGTGTCATGAAACTTTTTCCGGCGGGAGATCTTCCGTTGTCTTATATAAAAAGCCTGAAAGGACCGTTTGATGAGACGGAGTATGTTGCTGTGGGCGGTGTTGGAAAAGAGAATGTTCAGGAATTTCTGAAAAATGGGTTTATTGGGGCAGGTATTGGGAAAGCACTTATTCCAAAGGTTTACAGGGAAAATGGAATGTGGCAGGAAGCGTCTCTCTATATTAAAGAAATGCTTTCTGTGCTGTAATACGAACATCGGCAAATAGTTGAAAAACAGGATGTACGCAATAAAAAGCTTGCATCCTGTTTCTTTTTGTGCTAATATCTTCCACATGAGTACAGATGTACATCAGAGACGAACAATAGGAGAACAGGGAATGGCAGAGGAAAAGAGCAAGTATTTTGTATTAAAGCAGAAAGCAGTGCCGGAAGTACTCTTGAAGGTGGTGGAAGCCAAGAAGCTTCTGGATTCAGAAAAAGTGCTGACTGTGCAGGATGCCACGGAGCGGGTTGGGATCAGCCGCAGCTCTTTTTACAAGTACAAAGACGATATATTTCCATTTTACGATAACGCCAAAGGCAAGACGGTGACATTTGTGGTACAGATGGACGACGAACAGGGGCTTTTATCGGACCTGTTACATATCGTAGCAGTTTATAAGGCGAATATCCTGACTATTCACCAGAGTATTCCGGTCAATGGTGTAGCCACCCTGACCCTTTCTGTGGAAGTTAAATCCAACACTGGCAATGTGTCGCGGATGGTGGAGGAGATCGAGGAGCAGAACGGCATCCACTATGTAAAGATCCTGGCCCGGGAGTAGCGCTTTAAGTCTCTGATTATGAAAAATAAGAAAAAGTGAGGAAGATCATTATGGTACAGGTAGCAATCATGGGATATGGTACGATTGGCTCTGGCGTGGCGGAGATCCTGGAAAAGAACCGGAAGGAGATCGCCCATGGAGCAGGAGCTGATGTAGAGTTGAAATATGTGCTGGATCTGCGGGAGTTCCCGGAGAGTCCGGTGGCGGATAAGCTTGTTCATGATTTTAAGGTCATTGAAGAGGACCCGGAAGTGCAGGTGGTCGTGGAGACCATGGGGGGCTTAAACCCGGCGTATCCGTTTGTTAAAGTGAGCCTGCTTGCGGGCAAGCACGTGGTCACCTCCAACAAAGCGCTGGTGGCGGCTCACGGTACCGAGCTTCTCGCAATCGCCAGGGAGAAGCATGTGAACTTCATGTTTGAGGCCAGCGTAGGCGGCGGGATTCCGATCATCCGTCCGCTGTATACCAGTTTAAAGGGAGAGCGGATCCAGGAGATCACCGGCATTTTAAATGGAACCACCAACTATATCCTGACGAAGATGGACAAAGAAGGCGCGTCCTTTGAAAATGCGCTGAAGGAAGCTCAGAGGTTAGGCTATGCAGAGCGCAATCCGGAGGCGGATGTGGAAGGCCATGACGCCTGCCGCAAGATTGCGATCCTGACGGCTATGGCTACCGGAAGAGAAGTGAATTACGAGGATATTTACACCGAGGGTATTACGAAGATCACGGATGTGGATTTCCGTTATGCGGAAAAGATGGGGGCATCGGTCAAGCTGTTCGGCTCAAGCAGGATGGATGGGGAGGAAGTCCACGCCTGGGTGGCTCCGGTAATGATCGGGAAGGATCATCCTCTCTATATGGTAAGTGATGTGTTCAATGGAATCCTGGTAAAGGGCAATATGCTTGGTACGTCCATGTTCTACGGAAGCGGCGCGGGCAAACTGCCGACAGCCAGCGCGGTTGTAGCGGATATCATCGAGTCTGCACAGAACCTGGATCAGAATGTGCAGCTGGGCTGGAATGAGAAACGTCTTGAGATTGCAGATATGGACACCTCAGAGTTCTGTTATTTTGTACGGATCGCCGGGAATGATGCAGAAAAACAGGCTCAGGCGGAACGGACGTTCGGACCATTGAAGGTGATCGTGCTGGATGGACTGGATGAGTTTGCAGTTCTGACGGAGAAGATGAGCGAGGCGGAATTTAAAAAGAAGGCTACAGAGCTTGACACGGTATGGATGGCAGCGGGCGGCGACGGTATCCGCCAGATGATCCGTGCAGAGCTGTAGGCAGCTGCAGTCAGTGAGGCGGGACTTACTATGATGACAGCGGTGATACATGTAAAAGAGATTATGTACGGCTTGTTCCACATGCCCTGCCTGTTCCAGCTGCTGACAGGCCTGTATTGTCCCGGCTGCGGTGGAACGAGGGCGGCTGTATATCTGTTGAGAGGGCAGGTGCTGCAGAGCATGGTGTACCATCCCCTGGTCCTTTATACGGTGCTTGTGGTGGCGGCGGAGACCGGATCTGCCTTTGTTGCTAAAAGGACGGGAAAGCCGGGCCGCTATCTGGGGCATGAGACATTGTTCATCTATATCGGGGCCGGGATTATCCTGGTGAACTGGGTTGTAAAGAATGTGCTTCTGATTGGATTTGGGATTGATCTGCTGGCGGTTCCGCTGGTGTGAAAAGAGAAAAACAAAATGCCGCTGTTATCTTAGCAGCGGCATATTTCCTGTCAATTTATTCACTTTTTTCTTCGCTCCGCAGATTGCAATCCCAAAGTAATTGAGATCCGCCTCGGGCACCTGTCTCATTTCTTCGATAAACTGGTCATATACGTTGCAGCCCTGCGCCACATCTGAAAAATCCACCACGGTCAGATCTGAAAAATCCGGCTCATAGAGTTTCTGGCGGATGGATTTGATGATCCCGGCATTCCCTTTCAGCACGGGAACGGGGATTGCGATGATTCCTAAGTGCTCCTTGCCTGTCTTGTCATAGACGTCCTCGCCTACCGTCTCAGGAAGTTTTTTTCCCAGAGTGATACCCATGATGGCGGCAGTATTTGCGATCATTCCCAGAGGCAGGGCCTCATCGATCACCATCACACATTTTTCATTTTGTAAATCCATTTTCCAATCATCCTTCCCTGTTCTTTTCTCGTCCCGACTGGGCTGGCTTTTATTGTACCGCCGGGATTTTGAAAAGTCTTGTAAGATATCTTCAAATTTTTCTTAAGTTTCCATATTTTGCAGCGGCGGCAGGCGGGGAATCGGACAGCAGGGTTTTGGTTCCGGTTTCGGTCTAAGAAGATGTAAGTCCTCAGAATTTTCTTAAAAACCTGCCAGTGGAAGGGGCAACTCGCTAACGCTCAGACAACCCCTTCCGCTGTCAGAACAGAAAATCCTGAGGGCTAACACCTTCTAAAGACCTGCAAAGTCACCAAAACCCTGCTGTCCGATTCCCCGCCTGCCGCCGCTGCAAAATGTGGAAACTTAAGTCAATTTTTTTGTTGTGGTGCGTTTTTTATTCTGATATAATAAAAACAGGCAGATTTTCTAAATTCATTTGTCCGGAGCAGCGCTTTCGGGCATCGAAGCATCATCTCTGATATCTTCTCGGAAAATTCTTGCTTACATTCACACTATTGAGCAGGAGTTTTCAAAGCAGAAGAAACCTCCTGCGACAATTACATAAGGAGGTTTTTAATGAGTGAAATGCTGAAGAAACGTACGTCCGGAGAAAAGGACCGGACGGAAAAGTATCTGGAGGCTTACCCGGATGTTTTTGCCGACATCACAAACGTTCTGATCGTGGGAAAGAGCGTGGTACAGCCAAAGGATTTAAAGGATGGTCCCACCGAGTCCGTCTACAAGGCGGAACATCAGGATGGCCTGCGGGAACAGCGGCGGGACATTGCAAAGTATGTGGAGAGGGCAGGCGTGGGGATCATACTGATTGGATTGGAGAATCAATCCACAGTAGATTGCGATATGGTATTCCGCGTTATGGGATACGACTATGCCTCCTATCGCGGACAGATCGATGCTGGAAAACACCGTTTTCCTGTGATCACCGGGATTCTGTACTATGGAGACCGCCCATGGCGCGCACCCTGTACCATTGGGGAAGCTGTGAAGGTCCCGGAAGAATATCAGGAGATGTTTTCAGATTACCGGATTCATGTGATTGATGTTCCGCGTCTCCCGGAGGAGGTGCGAGAAAAGCTGACCAGTGACTTCAGGGTGGTGGCAGATTACTTTGCAGGACGAAAGAATGAGGACTATGTCCCAATTGACCAGCCTTTGAAGCATCCGGAAGCGATGCTGGAATTCTTACGGGTGTTCGCAGGGGACGAGAGATATGAGCAGATAGAAGAAGAGATTGCTGAGCAGAGCAGGAAAGGAGAGCCAGTCAGAATGTGTGAGGTGTTAGACAGGGCAGAGCGTAGAGGGATTGAGCAAGGAATTGACAGTATTTTGCAGCTTATGAATCTGATGGAACAGGGCGGCGACGGCGACAGGGTTTTACTCCTGCAAAAAGATCCGAAGTTCTTAAAAGAGATGTGTGACAAGTACAATATAAAAATCTGATATGCCAGGCAAAACTGCCGCCGGTTTTCACGCTGGCGGCAGTTTTGAACAATTCCAAGGTCTATTCCACAGGTGTTCCCAACAGCTGATTGAGTACGTCCTGGGACTGGCGGAACACTTCCTTCACCATGGAGGCATTGTTGGGATCGGCCATAAGATCCATCGCCCAGATATACTGAATGAATATGAGGATGCTTAAGACAATGGACACAATGCCCATGACCATTCCAATGACCGCAGGTACCGCCATTGGTTTTCCGTTTTTGGAAAGCCAGGAGAGCATAACGGCGGCTGCACCGAATACCAGCTGTACGGGCGGACTGCAGCAGGATGACAGTGCGAAAAGGCCAGCCGCAATACTGAAAACAGCGAGATTATCATAAAGAGACTTTTTCTGTCCCGGTTTTTGTTCCATGAGGTTTCCTCCGATGTAAACAATAGTATAAATACGCTACAGTGTACCATTGTAACATGAAAAGACAGGAAACTCAAGGGAACTTGCATAAGCGGGAAGAATGGATTATACTGTTTGGGTAGGCAGCGGATGCTGCAGATCAACCAGGAGGAGAATGCAGAAAGATGGACATAATCAAAGTATTGCAGCAGGAGCTGCAGATTGCATATAAGCAGGCCGAGGCGGCGGTGCAGCTCATCGACGAGGGCAACACGATCCCGTTCATTGCCCGTTACCGCAAGGAGGTCACCGGTTCCCTGGACGATGAAGTCCTGAGAAACTTAGATGAACGCCTCCGGTATCTCCGGAATCTGGAGGAGAAAAAAGAGCAGGTGCTTGCATCCATCCGGGAGCAGGAAAAACTGACGCCGGAGCTGGAGAAGCAGATCCTGGATGCTATGACTATGGTTGCGGTTGATGATCTGTACCGCCCGTACCGTCCGAAACGCCGCACCAGGGCCATGATCGCGAAGGAGCGCGGGCTGGAGCCGCTGGCGGACCTGATCAGCCTCCAGATGACAAAAGAACCGGTGGAGAAGCTGGCAGAGGACTATGTGTCAGCGGAAAAGGAAGTCCTCACGGCGGAGGACGCGGTTGCAGGGGCGAAGGATATCCTGGCGGAGCGGATTTCCGACAATGCGGATTACCGGACTTATATCCGGAAGGCGACCATGGAGCAGGGGATGATCCGGTCCTCTGCGAAGGATGAGAAGCAGGAATCCGTCTATGAGATGTATTATAATTATGAGGAGCCGGTGAAGCGCTGCGCCGGTCACCGCGTTCTCGCACTGAACCGGGGAGAAAAGGAAAAACTACTTACGGTAAAGGTGGAGGCGCCGGAGGAGACGATCCTCCGCTATCTTGAGAAAAAGACCATCACCCGGGACAACCCTTATACGGGGCCTGTCTTAAAGGAGGTAGTGGCAGACAGCTACGCCCGCCTGATCGCGCCAGCCATCGAGCGGGAGGTGCGCAATGATCTGACAGAGAAAGCTGAGGCCGGCGCCATCAAGGTGTTTGGCAAGAATTTGGAGCAGCTTCTGATGCAGCCCCCGATCACGGGAAAGGTTGTACTTGGATGGGACCCGGCCTTTCGGACCGGCTGTAAGCTGGCAGTGGTGGACGCCACTGGAAAGGTTCTGGATACGGTGGTGATCTATCCGACCGCGCCCCAGAACAAGGTGGAGGAGTCCAAAGCCATCCTCAAAAAGCTGATCAAAAAATATCATATTTCCCTGATCTCTGTCGGAAACGGCACGGCTTCCAGGGAATCGGAGATGATCATTGTGGAGCTGTTAAAAGAGATCCCGGAACAGGTGCAGTATGTGATCGTCAACGAGGCGGGGGCGTCGGTATATTCTGCAAGCAAGCTGGCTACGGAGGAGTTCCCCAACTTTGACGTGGGGCAGAGGAGCGCCGCTTCCATCGCCAGAAGGCTCCAGGATCCGCTGGCAGAACTGGTGAAGATCGATCCCAAGTCGATCGGCGTTGGCCAGTACCAGCATGACATGAACCAGAAGAATCTGAGCGAGGCCCTTCAGGGCGTGGTGGAGTCTTCTGTAAACCGGGTCGGCGTGGATTTGAATACGGCTTCCGCGTCCCTGCTGGAATACATTGCCGGTATCAGCAAGGCCATCGCGAAAAATATCGTGGCCTACCGGGAGGAAAACGGTGCATTTACGGACAGGAAGCAGCTTCTCAAAGTGGCGAAGCTGGGACCGAAGGCGTATGAGCAGTGCGCCGGTTTTACAAGGATCACCGGGGGGAAGAATCCTCTTGACGGAACTTCGGTCCATCCGGAGAGCTACGGGGCTGCGCTGGCTCTGCTTGAGAAGCTGGGCTGTCGTCCGGAGGACATCGCAAAGGGCGGCCTTGCCGGGCTGGGCAAAAAGATCCATGATTACAAAAAAACGGCGGCGGAGCTGAATGTAGGCGAGATCACACTGCGGGATATTGTAAAAGAGCTGGAGAAACCGGCCCGGGACCCGCGTGAGGAGATGCCAAAACCAATCCTGCGGACGGATGTGCTGGAGATGAAGGACCTAACTCCCGGGATGCTCCTGAAAGGGACTGTGCGCAACGTCATTGATTTTGGCGCATTTGTGGACATCGGAGTCCATCAGGATGGGCTGGTGCACATATCCCAGATGACAGACAAGTATATCAAACATCCCATGGAGGTAGTGAGCGTCGGCGATATCGTGGAGGTGAAGGTGCTGAGCGTGGACCTGGCAAAAAAACGGATCGCGCTTACCATGAAATTGTGATGGCAGGGATGATAAAATGAAAACGGAGGACAGGATGGAACCGAGTGTGGAAAAAAAGAAAGGCGCGGAACTGCAATTCGAATTGAAATTGACGGTGAAGGATCTGTGGACATTCTCCATGTATCATGACAATGCCGGGTTCCGCGGTATTTTTAATCTGTTGTTTACGGCAGCAGCTCTGTTTCTGCTGGTGTTTAAGTGGGGGAGCCTGCCGGTTTCCTCGCGGCTTCTGCTGGTGCTCTGCGTGCTGCTTTTTACAGTGTGGCAGCCATTACTCGTATATATCAAGGCCAGGAGGCAGGCAAAGGCCCCGGTGATCCGGGATGTGATGACCCTGACCTTTGGGGAAGAGGGGCTTACGGTGGAGCAGAGCGGACAGACGGCGGAGTTTACCTGGGATCAGATGGGGCGGATGGACAAGATGCCGTCGATGATCGTGCTGTATATGGACCGGGTGCATGCGTACCTGCTTCCGAAGTCTGTGACAGGGGATCAGGAAGAGGCGCTGTGCAAGATGGCGCGGGAGCATTTGCCGAAGGAGAGGCGCCGGAAGATTTAGGACAGTGAGAGAAAATGGAGAGAACAGGATGGAGAGAATAACGAGCAGCCCTGAGGAAACCTTTGCCCTTGGCAGAGAGCTTGGGCAGCAGGCGTCTCCCGGGCAGATTTACTGCCTCGACGGGGATTTGGGCGTAGGAAAGACCGTATTTACTCAGGGCTTTGCTGCTGGGCTTGGCATAGAAGGGCCGGTAAACAGCCCTACGTTTACGATCGTCCAGCAGTATGACGACGGACGCCTGCCCCTATATCATTTTGATGTGTACCGGATCGGGGATGTCAGTGAGATGGATGAGATCGGTTATGAGGACTGTTTTTATGGGGATGGTGTTTGCCTGATCGAGTGGTCCCAGCTGATCCCGGAGATTTTGCCGGAGCATGTGGTCCGCATCCGGATCGAGAAAGATCTGGACAAGGGCTTTGACTACCGGAAGGTCACGGTAGAAGGTCTTTTGGCGGAGAATGTTTTGCCGAAAGGACTTTGGGAGCAATAAAATGTCAGAGAGAGGAAGGATAAACAGGAATGCGGATTTTAGGGATTGAGAGTTCATCGCTGGTGGCGTCGGTGGCGGTTGTGACGGACGATGACCTGACAGCAGAGTATACAGTGAATTTTAAAAAGACCCATTCCCAGACACTGCTGCCCATGATCGATGAGGTAGTGCGGATGCTGGAACTGGATCTCCAGACGATAGATGCCATTGCGGTTTCTGGAGGCCCCGGCTCCTTCACGGGGCTGCGTATCGGCTCTGCTACCGCCAAAGGCTTAGGGCTGGCTCTTGATAAGTCGCTGGTCCACGTACCGACGGTGGATGCCATGGCCTTTAATCTGTTCGGGGCTTCGTCGGTGATCTGCCCCATTATGGACGCCAGGCGGAATCAGGTATATACGGGATTATATGAGTATCAGAAGGACTTCCGGGTCGTGAAACCCCAGTGCGCCATGGATATCAGGGAATTGCTGGAAGAACTCAATGAGATGCGTCGGAATGTGATCTTTTTGGGGGATGGGGTGCCTGTCTATAAGCCGGTCATAGAAGAGCTTATGACGGTTGAGTATTCGTTTGCCCCTGCCCAGTCGAGCCGTCAGCGCGCCGCCAGTGTAGCAGCCCTGGGAGCGGTTTATTTTGCGGAAGGAAAGGTGGAAACAGCCATGGACCATGCCCCCGATTATCTGCGGAAGGCACAGGCTGAGCGGGAGCTTGAGGAAGCGAAGCGGCAGGGGAAGATGAGTGAGCTTGCAGCCGGTCACAGCGTTGGGACCGGGGACACAGAAGTTGATCCTGCAAAGACCGCCACAGCCGCGGACGCTGCTCCCGGTCGTGCACCGAAGGAGACATGCTGATGATCCGTCTGATGAAAGCTGCTGACTTGGAGCAGGTGGCAGAGCTTGAAAAGATCTGCTTTACGGAGAGCTGGTCCTATGGAATTTTGGAGGCCGGGATTCACAGCCCTTTTGACGTGTATTATGTATACGAACAGAATGGGCAGATCCTGGGGTATTGTAACCTGCGCTTGCTGGCAGGGGAGGGGGAGGTACAGCGGATCGCTGTCCTTCCTGAATACCGCCGCATGGGACTGGCGAGAAAAATGATGGAGATTATGGTGGATTATGCCAGAGAGAACCATGCTCTGTCTGTCAGCCTGGAAGTGCGTGCAGGCAATCTTCCGGCCAGGAACCTTTATGAAACCTATGGTTTTACAGCGGAAGCGGTGCGCAAGGGCTATTACCGCAATCCGTCCGAGGATGCCATCATCATGTGGAAGCGGGATCTGTAAAGGCCTGCATACAACATTTACCACTTAAAAATCGTCACGTTTGCGATTATAATGTAGGGGTATCCGCCAAGGTGGGTATCCCTATATTGGTTATGAGGCAACATGAAAAAAGAAAGGCGAGAATAAGATGAGAAAATACAAAAGCAGCGGAGTGCTTGAAACAGTGATCTGTAATTGTTGTGGAAAAAAGATGATAGTGGAAAATGGAATCCTGCGGGAAGGGGCATTCCCAGTGAACCATTCATGGGACTTCTTTTCTGAAAAAGACGGGGAGACACATCGATGGGATCTGTGCGAGGAATGTTATGATACGGTGGTCGGCCAATTTTTGATTGAGCCGGAAGTGGAGGAACAGGTTGAATTCATCTGACGTGTGTGTTATCATTTGGTAAGATGTGGTATGGCGCCTGCCAGGCGTAGCCGCAGCAAATGTTAGAAGTGAGGACAACACATTTATGTTAGATATCTGTTTATTGGGAACTGGTGGAATGATGCCGCTGCCTTACCGCTGGCTGACAGCGATGATGGCGCGGTGTGATGGGAGCAGCCTGCTGATCGACTGTGGGGAGGGGACCCAGGTGGCGCTCAAGGAAAAGGGATGGAGCCCGAAGCCCATCGACGTGATCTGCTTTACCCATTATCATGCGGATCATATCAGCGGCCTTCCAGGCCTTCTCCTGACCATGGGGAATGCAGAGCGGACGGAGCCGCTGACGCTGATCGGCCCGAAGGGACTGGAACGGGTGGTTACTGCGCTGCGCACGATCGCGCCGGAGCTGCCGTTTCCTCTGCAGTTTATAGAGCTGGATGAGAGCAGGCACCAGATGAAGCTGGGACCTTACGTGATCGACGCTTACCGGGTGAACCATAACGTGGTATGTTATGGCTATTCCATTTCCATCCCGCGAGCAGGCCGGTTTGATGTGGAGCGGGCGAAAGAGCAGGGAGTGCCGATGAAGGCATGGAGCCGTCTGCAGAAGGGCGAGACCCTGGAGGTGGAAGGAACGGTATATACCCCGGACATGGTGCTGGGACCGGACAGGCGGGGGCTGAAGGTGACGTACTGCACCGATACCAGGCCGGTGCCGGTGATCGCAGAATATGCCAGGGACGCAGACCTGTTTATCTGCGAAGGGATGTACGGTGAGGACGGCAAGGAAGCAAAGGCGCGGGAGTACCGGCATATGACCATGTACGAGGCGGCGGAGCTGGCAAAGAAGGCTCAGCCCCAGGAGATGTGGCTGACTCATTACAGCCCGTCCCTGACCAGGCCGGACGAATTCATTGATAAGGTGCGGAAGATATTTCCACGGGCGAAGGCGGCGAGGGACGGATGGACCATGGAGCTGACCTTTGACGAGGAGGAGACGCCGTAACACAGATTTGTCCGTGAATACGACTTATGACGTGGAGAAGCCGCTGCGCTGCAGCGGCGGGTGAGGAATGAAAGATGGAGATTAAAGAAGATAAAGATGTTTTGATCCTGGCGATCGAGAGCTCCTGTGATGAGACTGCGGCGTCTGTGGTGAGGAATGGGCGGGAGGTGCTGTCCAATGTGATATCATCCCAGATAGCTCTGCATACCCAGTTTGGCGGTGTGGTACCGGAGATCGCATCCAGGAAACACATCGAGAAGATCAACCAGGTGATCACACAGGCGCTGGAGGATGCAGGCACGACGCTGGAGGATATCACCGCGATCGGAGTGACCTACGGTCCGGGACTGGTAGGAGCGCTCCTGGTAGGTGTGGCGGAGGCCAAGGCGATAGCCTATGCGGCAAAGAAGCCGCTCATTGGCGTGCATCATATTGAAGGGCACGTATCTGCAAACTATATTGAAAACCTGGATTTAGAGCCGCCGTTTGTATGCCTGATCGTGTCGGGAGGCCATACCCATCTGGTGATCGTGAAGGATTACGGGGAGTTTGAGATCATTGGACGGACCCGCGATGATGCGGCGGGCGAGGCATTTGACAAGGTGGCGCGCGCTGTGGGACTGGGATACCCTGGCGGACCGAAGATTGACAAGACAGCGAAGGAGGGCGATCCCCATGCCGTGGAGTTCCCCCGTGCGAAGGTGGAAGGCTCCCCCTACGATTTCAGCTTCAGCGGCCTGAAATCAGCAGTCCTGAATTATATCAACAAAGCAAGGATGACCGGCGAGGAATTCAATGTGCCGGATCTGGTGGCTTCCTTTCAGAATGCAGTTGTGGAGGCTCTGGTGAGCCGCGCTGTGCTGGCAGCAAAAGAATATGGCTATGACAAGCTGGCCATTGCCGGAGGAGTGGCGTCCAACTCTGCGCTGCGGGAAGCCATGGAGAAAGCCTGTGCTGCGGAGGGGATTGCATTTTACCATCCCTCCCCCATATTCTGTACGGACAATGCAGCTATGATCGGAGTGGCGGCGTATTATGAATATAAAAAGGGTATCCGCCATGATTGGGATTTGAACGCAATACCTAATTTAAAACTGGGGGAGCGTTAAGACTGGAATATATGCCAGAGTAAAAGACGGGAAGATTTGGAGGGCCAGGAGCCATGGAGGGATGTACATCACCGGAAATGTTAAGGATCGGAGCGGTAGTTCTGGCGGGAGGCCAGGGAAAGCGGATGAACAGCCATGTGCAGAAGCAGTATATGATGCTTGAGGGACGGCCGCTTATTTCTTATGCGCTGGAAGCTTTCGAACAAAGTCCGGTGGATAAGATCGTCCTGGTAGTCGGCCCAGGGGAAGAAGAGCATGTACGCAGGGAGATTTTAAAGCCCCTGGGTTTAAAGAAGGTAACAGCGGTGGTTCCGGGCGGAAAAGAGCGCTATCATTCGGTCTATGAGGGCTTAAAGGCACTGGAAGGCTGCGGTCATGTACTGATCCATGACGGCGCCAGACCGCTGGTCACAGCAGATATCATCCAACGGGCGATCCATGGCGCGATCAAGGAACATGCCTGTGTGGTGGGAATGCCCGTGAAGGATACCATTAAGATATCGGATGCAGATGGCTATGCGGCAGGCACACCGGACCGTGCCCTCCTGTGGCAGATCCAGACGCCTCAGGCTTTCTCCTACCAACTGGTGCGCAGCGCGTACGATCAATTGATGTCGGACCTGTCTTTACAGACCGGGATCACAGATGACGCCATGGTGGTGGAAACCTGTGGTAAGGGTAAAGTAAAGCTGGTGGAAGGAAGCTATGAGAATCTGAAAGTGACGACGCCGGAGGATTTGATCCTGGCTGAGGCGCTTCTAAAAAAAAGGCGGCTCTGATCGATTGGAGCCGCCTTGCAGGTACCGATATGTTCTATTTGCCTTATCTTGCCGGCATCTGAAATCCGGCGAGTGCTTTATTCAGATAATCGTTAAAGGGCTTCATGATCTCAAAAAGCTTTACCGCTTTTGAGAGAAAGCTCTCTCCATCCTGAAACTCTTCGTCCCCGATTGGATATTCCAGATACCAGCTTTTGAACTTCAGGTAATTTGCCTGAGGATGGTCTTTGTCATATCCGGCCGGAACATTTTTAAGGGCTGAACCTTTCACTGTAAAATATTTCTCAAATTCCGGTTCGTGGATCGTGCGGTCCCATTCCTCGGGATGTGCAGCGATATAATCCCGCACCATAGCTGTTGCATCCTTGAACATATCTGCGAACAGGCCGCCGCCGAGGAAAGACTGGTTGCCCGGCTTTATCATAATATAGTATCCCACAGGAACAGGCAGCTTGCCCATGGATGAGATGTGAGCGCGGAAGGCGGGATTGTAGGGGGATTTGTCGTGGCTGAAACGGGTATCCCGAACCAGCTTGAAGGTTAAGTCTTTTGGGACATTTCGGATCACGGTGTCGTCAAAACGTCCGATCTCCAGGATCATCTCTTGTATCAATGCCTCGAATTCCGCATTTGCCTGTCTGTAGTCGTCCTTGTGAGAATGATACCAGTCCCGGTTGTTATTTCTGCTTAACTCCTCTAAATAATTGATCATAAGCTTTGTATCCATCTATCAGTGCTCCTTTCGTGCTGTTATGGGTTGGTGACAGTGGCAGCCAATGCGGAGTCCAGGAAATCCGCAATAAACTGTCTCAGGCTTTCTGGTGATCCATAGGATTTACAGAAAGAAAACTGCTGCGACAGACTGTCAATTTCCTCCATTGCATCTTTTACATCCAGCATAGTCTGGCTGTCTATTTCTGCGGCTTCAGTGTAATCCAGATGAGCGGGATTTAACCGGTGGCTCTGAATGGCATAGTTGATCCTGTTGCGGCATTTGCATTTTCCGTCACCGTATTCTCCGCAGTAAGCTGAGAGAAAGTCTGACATTTTCCGTCGTATACGTGAGAATCTCTGACGGTATGCTTCCGGCGTGATTCCCAAAATATCCCCAGCAATACGGCTGTCCACCTTAAACATGGTCCCGAGCACAAAGATACAGCGGCTTTCCGGGTCAAGGCATTGCAGCATGACGTTGGTACATGACATTTTCAGTTCCTCTGCCAGGATTGCTTTTTCCACATCCTGAGTCAGATCAGGCAAATTTTCTAATTCTGCTTTTTCAATATCATTGCCATAGAATTCAAAGCTCAGTGGGAAATGGGCAAACATGTGCTTTTTGTAATTCTTTAAATGATTGGCTGCAATACGGAAGACCCAGGTGGTGAAGGCGCATTCCCGGCGAAAGGTGGACAGGTGGGTGATGACCTTCAGCAGGATATCCTGTGTGGCATCCTCTGCATCAGCAAATGTCCCGAGCATCCGCAGCGATAGATTAAATACAATATCCTGGATACTGGTGATAAGGATTTCAAGAGATTGTTTGTCTCCTGCAGTGGCTTTATCGATCAAAGCCAGCAATTCTTCGTTTGTTTTTTTATGCATAGATTGATACCTCCTATTTATATAGACAAGATTTCATCATCTGTGTGACAGGCGATTTGAAGTATTTTGTGTCTGTGTCTTTGACAATCAAATGTCGTTTTCTGTAATTATATAGAGAGAGATGAAGAATAGCAATGGGGTAAAGGGAAAGCGGGGAAAAGTTTGGCCAAAGTTTACGAAAAAGGTTGAAAAGAGGGATTGACATATAGAAGAAACCGTGTTAGAATTACTAACTGTCGCGTCAAGACAATAATGTTTAAAAAGGTTGAAAATGCGACAAAGAAAATATAAAAACCGCTTGACAAACTGCAAGCTTTCTATTAAAATAGAAAAGCACGTTTGAGGAGAGGTATCGAAGTGGTCATAACGAGGCGGTCTTGAAAACCGTTTGTCCGCAAGGGCGCGTGGGTTCGAATCCCACCCTCTCCGTTGGACAGGTTTAATACCTGCCGGTCATGCTATATATTGAAAACTGATGTTCAGGCATCGGTACTTTGCAGAAGTACCCAAGAGGCTGAAGGGACACCCCTGGAAAGGGTGCAGGTCGTTAATAGCGGCGCGAGGGTTCAAATCCCTCCTTCTGCGTTCCCGATAATCGGGAAAACATCTTGAAAAAAGATGAAAAAAGTTGTTGACAGATTCGACACAATGTGATAAACTAATCAAGTTGCTGTCGAAATGGCAACGGTCAAATGAACCTTGAAAATAAAAGATTGAACAGTGTTTAAAACCCTGAAAATTCTAATAAAAAAGCGTCCTGGTTGGACAGCTTTGAAATGAGATTTCAGAACAAAAACAAACCAAACAACAGTAGAACGGTTTAATGATTAGCTAGCAAGTTAATCTTGAAACCTGGACACAAACAACCAAAAGGTTTGGTCAGGCAACTGGCTGGGCCGCTTCTAAAGAAGCTAAAATTTGAGAGTTTGATCCTGGCTCAGGATGAACGCTGGCGGCGTGCTTAACACATGCAAGTCGAGCGAAGCGATTTGACGGAAGTTTTCGGATGGAAGTCAGATTGACTGAGCGGCGGACGGGTGAGTAACGCGTGGGTAACCTGCCTCATACAGGGGGATAACAGTTAGAAATGACTGCTAATACCGCATAAGCGCACAGTATCGCATGGTACGGTGTGAAAAACTCCGGTGGTATGAGATGGACCCGCGTCTGATTAGCTAGTTGGTGGGGTAACGGCCTACCAAGGCGACGATCAGTAGCCGACCTGAGAGGGTGACCGGCCACATTGGGACTGAGACACGGCCCAAACTCCTACGGGAGGCAGCAGTGGGGAATATTGCACAATGGGGGAAACCCTGATGCAGCAACGCCGCGTGAGTGAAGAAGTATTTCGGTATGTAAAGCTCTATCAGCAGGGAAGAAAATGACGGTACCTGACTAAGAAGCCCCGGCTAACTACGTGCCAGCAGCCGCGGTAATACGTAGGGGGCAAGCGTTATCCGGATTTACTGGGTGTAAAGGGAGCGTAGACGGCGAGACAAGTCTGAAGTGAAAGCCCGGGGCTCAACCCCGCGGACTGCTTTGGAAACTGCCTTGCTGGAGTGTCGGAGAGGTAAGTGGAATTCCTAGTGTAGCGGTGAAATGCGTAGATATTAGGAGGAACACCAGTGGCGAAGGCGGCTTACTGGACGATAACTGACGTTGAGGCTCGAAAGCGTGGGGAGCAAACAGGATTAGATACCCTGGTAGTCCACGCCGTAAACGATGAATGCTAGGTGTTGGGGAGCAAAGCTCCTCGGTGCCGCCGCAAACGCATTAAGCATTCCACCTGGGGAGTACGTTCGCAAGAATGAAACTCAAAGGAATTGACGGGGACCCGCACAAGCGGTGGAGCATGTGGTTTAATTCGAAGCAACGCGAAGAACCTTACCAAGTCTTGACATCCTCTTGACCGACGAGTAACGTCGTCTTCCCTTCGGGGCAAGAGAGACAGGTGGTGCATGGTTGTCGTCAGCTCGTGTCGTGAGATGTTGGGTTAAGTCCCGCAACGAGCGCAACCCTTATCCTTAGTAGCCATCATTAAGTTGGGCACTCTAGGGAGACTGCCAGGGATAACCTGGAGGAAGGTGGGGATGACGTCAAATCATCATGCCCCTTATGATTTGGGCTACACACGTGCTACAATGGCGTAAACAAAGAGAAGCGAGACCGCGAGGTGGAGCAAATCTCAGAAATAACGTCTCAGTTCGGATTGTAGTCTGCAACTCGACTACATGAAGCTGGAATCGCTAGTAATCGCGAATCAGAATGTCGCGGTGAATACGTTCCCGGGTCTTGTACACACCGCCCGTCACACCATGGGAGTCGATAACGCCCGAAGTCAGTGACCCAACCTTATAGGAGGGAGCTGCCGAAGGCGGGATTGATAACTGGGGTGAAGTCGTAACAAGGTAGCCGTATCGGAAGGTGCGGCTGGATCACCTCCTTTCTAAGGAAGAAGAAGTAAGGGTTTTACACACTGTTGAGTCTTTTATAAGGTTCAGATATTTCCGGTGCTGATGCGCCCGGGGGTCACACTCGTTCCCATCCCGAACACGACAGTTAAGCCCCAGGCGGCCGATGGTACTATATTGGAAACGATATGGGAGAGTAGGTGGGTGCCGGATTATGTGGGGGTGTAGCTCAGTTGGGAGAGCACCTGCCTTGCAAGCAGGGGGTCAAGAGTTCGAATCTCTCCATCTCCACTCGGTATAAAAATAAAACTGTTTTTATACCAGCCATGTACCTTGAAAACTGCATATTGAATTATATCTAGATAATGAGTTCGAAGGATCAGCGATGATCTGGAGGACGAAATATCAAGACATCCGAGGTGTTACATCGCGAGATGTAACCAATAAAAAAACTGTAACTCGTTGGGAGATGACACTTTTAGTGGAATCGAACAACAACCTAAGACCAGAGATTCAACGCTATGAATCTTAGACAGATACCCGCACCCGCAGGTGGAAGTCGAATTGGTCAAGCTATAAAGAGCGCAGGGTGGATGCCTTGGCACTAAGAGCCGATGAAAGACGTGATAAGCTGCGATAAGCTGCGGTGAGGAGCAAATATCCTTTGACCCGCAGATTTCTGAATGGGGAAACCTACTTGAGCAAACCTCAAGTGTCGTATGGTGAATACATAGCCATACGTCGGGAACCGCCTGAACTGAAACATCTAAGTAGGGCGAGGAAAAGAAAGAAAACTCGATTTCCAGAGTAGCGGCGAGCGAAATGGAAGGAGCCTAAACCAGAGCGCGTGCGTTCTGGGGTTATGGACTGCAACAAGTGAGCTGATTTGTTAGTGGAATGGTCTGGGAAGTCCAACCACAGGGGGTGAAAGTCCCGTACACGAAAGCAATAGGCAGCGAGCAGGATCCAAAGTACCGCGAGACACGAGAAACCTTGCGGGAAGTCGGGGGGACCACCCCCCAAGGCTAAATACTCCTTAGTGACCGATAGCGCATAGTACTGTGAAGGAAAGGTGAAAAGGACCCCGGGAGGGGAGTGAAAGAGAACCTGAAACCCTGTGTTTACAAGCTGTGGAACCACGTTAAAGGTGGAACCGCGTACTTTTTGTAGAACGGTCCGGCGAGTTACCTGTACTGGCAAGGTTAAGCACTGAAGGTGCGGAGCCGAAGGGAAACCAAGTCTTAACAGGGCCAAAGTCAGTATGGGTAGACCCGAAACCGGGTGATCTATCCATGTCCAGGTTGAAGTCACCGTAAAAGGTGATGGAGGACCGAACGCACATCCGTTGAAAAGGGTGGCGATGAGGTGTGGATAGGGGAGAAATTCCAATCGAACCCGGAGATAGCTGGTTCTCCTCGAAATAGCTTTAGGGCTAGCCTCGTATTAGTCTGCTGGAGGTAGAGCACTGAATTTCCTAGGGGGCGTCAAAGCTTACCAAAGAATATCAAACTCCGAATGCCAGCCAGATGATGTACGGGAGTCAGACGGCACGAGATAAGTTGGGTCGTCAAAAGGGAAAGAGCCCAGACCTACAGCTAAGGTCCCAAAGTGTGTGTTAAGTGGAAAAGGATGTGGGATTTCAAAGACAACTAGGATGTTGGCTCAGAAGCAGCCACACATTCAAAGAGTGCGTAATAGCTCACTAGTCGAGAGGTCCTGCGCCGAAAATGTCCGGGGCTGAAACACAACACCGAAGCTTAGGATTCATACTTAGTATGAGTGGTAGAGGAGCATTCTTAGAGGAATGAAGCAGTACCGTAAGGAGCTGTGGACTTTTAAGAAGAGAGAATGCCGGAATGAGTAGCGAGATGGAGGTGGGAATCCTCCAGGCCGAATATCTAAGGTTTCCAGAGTAAAGCTGATCTGCTCTGGGTAAGTCGGGGCCTAAGGCGAGGTCGAAAGACGTAGTCGATGGACAACAGGTTGAGATTCCTGTACCGCATATCATCAGAACTGTGGGGACACAGAACCGAATCCAAACCCGGGAATGAAAAGACCGGGGCAAGCACAGGACCAGTATGGCTGGCAAAACCGCCATGCAATGGGAGGGTGTGACGCGTACCGAACAAAAGTAGGGAAGTTGGAGTAGGGGCTGTCAAGAAAAGCCGCTATTGTGTGATATGTGCCCGTACCGTAAACCGACACAGGTGGATGAGGAGAGAATCCTAAGGCCGGCGGGAGAAGCATTGTTAAGGAACTCGGCAAAATGACCCCGTAACTTCGGGAGAAGGGGTGCCACAGAGATGTGGCCGCAGAGAATAGGCTCAAGCAACTGTTTAGCAAAAACACAGGTCTATGCAAAACCGAAAGGTGAGGTATATGGGCTGACGCCTGCCCGGTGCTGGAAGGTTAAGAGGAGAGGTTAGCGCAAGCGAAGCTTTGAATTTAAGCCCCAGTAAACGGCGGCCGTAACTATAACGGTCCTAAGGTAGCGAAATTCCTTGTCGGGTAAGTTCCGACCCGCACGAAAGGCGTAATGATTTGAGCGCTGTCTCGACAATGCACCCGGTGAAATTGAAATACCAGTGAAGATGCTGGTTACCTGCGCCAGGACGGAAAGACCCCATGGAGCTTTACTCCAGCTTGATACTGGGATTCGGTCATGCATGTACAGGATAGGTGGGAGGCAATGAAGGAAGGACGCCAGTCTTTCCAGAGCCGCTGTTGGGATACCACCCTTGTGTGACTGGGTTTCTAACCTGCACCCGTGACCCGGGTGGGGGACAATGTCAGGTGGGGAGTTTGACTGGGGCGGTCGCCTCCGAAAGGGTATCGGAGGCGCTCAAAGGTTCCCTCAGAATGGTTGGAAACCATTCGCAGAGTGCAAAGGCATAAGGGAGCTTGACTGCGAGACCGACGGGTCGAGCAGGTAGGAAACTAGGACTTAGTGATCCGGTGGTATAAAGTGGGATTGCCATCGCTCAACGGATAAAAGCTACCCTGGGGATAACAGGCTTATCACTCCCAAGAGTTCACATCGACGGAGTGGTTTGGCACCTCGATGTCGGCTCATCGCATCCTGGGGCTGAAGTAGGTCCCAAGGGTTGGGCTGTTCGCCCATTAAAGCGGTACGCGAGCTGGGTTCAGAACGTCGTGAGACAGTTCGGTCCCTATCCGGCGTGGGCGTAGGATATTTGAGAGGAGCTGTCCTTAGTACGAGAGGACCGGGATGGACTGACCTCTGGTGTACCGGTTGGGTATCAAACCCATGGCCGGGTAGCCAAGTCGGGAAGGGATAAACGCTGAAGGCATCTAAGCGTGAAGCCCCCCTCAAGATGAGATATCCCATACGCAAGTAGTAAGACCCCTTGAAGACGACGAGGTAGATAGGGCAGAGGTGGAAGTGCAGTAATGTATGGAGCTGACTGTCACTAATAGGTCGAGGGCTTGACCAAGTTGGTTTAGGAGAGAAACAGAAAACGGATGGATTCAATATGTGGTTTTGAAGGTATATGCAGGCATTGAGTACTTAGTGAGGTATGCCGAACTTAGTGTGAAAGCCCACCTGCGAAACGAGCGCGTTCTATGCGCGACATTGAGCATGGTGTTACCTTATATAAGCGCGAGTGGCTCAGTTGGTGGAGTACGACCTTGCCAAGGTCGGGGTCGCGGGTTCGAGTCCCGTCTCGCGCTCTCTACAACAAAATATTGTATATGCTGCTGTGGCTCAGTCGGTAGAGCGTCGCATTGGTAGTGCGGAGGTCACGGGTCCGATTCCCGTCAGCAGCTCTGAAGAATTCCTTGAGAAATCAAGGGATTTTTTAGTTTATAAAGAACAGTTTATAATCTTTATGAAAAATTCACCTGACATTCTGGTGATCTATATGTATAATATCTATCAAAGCCAAAAATAAAAACATAATGGAGGAATCAAACACTATGGAATCTGACCCAGAAGCGGCCAATATAATATTCCAGATCACAATTTTAATTATCTTAACACTTATCAATGCATTCTTTGCAGGCTCAGAGATGGCAGTTGTATCGGTCAATAAAAACAAGATACATCGTCTCGCAGAGCAGGGCAATAAAAACGCAGCGCTTATTGAGCGGCTGATGGAGGATTCTACAGTCTTTCTGTCAACCATTCAGGTTGCGATCACACTGGCAGGATTTTTTTCCAGTGCATCGGCAGCAACCGGGATTGCCCAGGTATTGGCAGTCCGAATGGCTGAGTGGAAAGTGCCATATAGCCAGACACTGGCAGGTATTGTGGTAACGCTGATCCTGGCGTACTTTAATCTGGTATTCGGCGAGCTGATACCAAAGCGTATAGCGCTTCAGAAAGCACAGAGCTTCAGCCTGTTCTGTGTACGCCCTATTTATTATATCTCCCGTATTATGAATCCATTTATAAAATTGCTGTCCTTATCTACCAGTGGAGTTTTAAAGCTCATTGGAATGCACAATGAGAACCTGGAGACCGATGTGTCCGAGGAAGAGATCAAATCTATGCTGGAAACAGGGAGTGAGACAGGCGTATTTAACGACATTGAAAAAAAGATGATCACATCCATTTTTTCTTTTGATGATAAACGGGCTAAGGAAGTGATGGTACCGCGGCAGGATATGGTTGCGATTGATATCAACGACCCATTAGAAGATTATATCGATGATATTTTACAGACCATGCATTCTAAAATACCTGTGTATGAGGGCGATATTGATAATATCATTGGCATCCTGTCGGTAAAAGCCCTGACTATTGAGGCGAGAAAGCAGTCTTTTGACAATCTGGATATCCGTTCGCTTTTAATGCCGCCTTATTTTGTGCCGGAAAACAGAAGGACGGATGGTCTGTTTAAAGAAATGCAGAAGAATAAGATCAAACTGGCTGTGCTGATCGATGAATATGGCGGTGTTTCAGGCATGGTGACTTTGGAGGATCTGATCGAGGAAATTGTAGGTGATATTCATGAGGAGTATGAGGTGGTAGAACCTGAGATCCTGGAGCTGGAGCCTCATAAGGTATATCGTGTGTCCGGCAGCATTTCCCGATACGATCTGAAGGAGGAAATGCATCTGCGCCTGGACAGCTCCTGTGATACATTGTCCGGTTATCTTGTGGAACGGCTGGGACATATTCCTGTCCAGGATGAGCTGCCTCTCACGATTACAACGGAGGAGGCGGATTATGAGATTGAGAGCATGGATGAGCGTGTGATCCGTCATGTAAAGATGACATTGAAGGAAACGCGGAAAGAAAATACGGAATAAAAATTCTTATTTTGTTTCATTTCATTTGATGGTATAATGAATACCGGAAGAGAAAGGCGTTTTATGAAATATAAAAGCAGGGGAAGTATCCATGTTGGACTTCCCCTGTTTGTGATATGCTGGCTTGATCCTGTTTTCAAGGTTAATGCACGCACAGGATTGCGATGCCAAGGATACTTAAAACAGTACCGGTGGCGCGGTTCAATACGATGGGAGCGGCTTTGTTGGCGAAAAGAGCAGCGATCTGTGCCCACAAGAGCGTACTGCCGACGCAGTAGACGAGGGCAGTCATATCTGGCATTCCACCGATGAAAAAGTGGCTCAGAGCTCCGGTGAGGGCGGTAAAGGTCATGATAAATACGCTGGTTCCTACGGCTGTTTTTAGTTCATATCCCAATATGCTGGTCAGCAGAAGAAGCATCATCATACCGCCGCCTGCGCCGACAAAACCGCATATAAATCCAACTGCAGTGCCGCAGAGGATGGACTGGAGCACGCGTTTTTTCATTGGAATGGCTTCCATATTGCTCTTGGTTGTCATGACAGGCCGCACAATAAACTTGATGCCCAGGAGCAGAGTCATGAATGTGGAGAAACCGCCCATGGTGCTTCCCGGAAGCAGGCTGGAGACATAGCTTCCCACTAAAGTAAATAAAAGTACAAAGGCCATCATCACAAGTCCATTTTTAATATCAAGATTGTCGTTCTTTTTGTAGGTGTAAGCGGAAGCTGCACTGGCAAGCACATCACTGGCAAGAGCAATACCGATTGCCTGATAAGGTTCCATATGAAGAAAAGCGATCAGCATGGGACTGATAACTGCGGCAGCGCTCATGCCGGCAAAGCCGGTTCCCAGCCCTGCGCCAATACCGGCTACGAAACAAACAAGAAATTTATACATTATTTCATCCCTCCATTCGATATTGGATCGATTCCTTTTTTATACTGATGGATCGCAGTGATGACATTGGTATCCATCTGTTCTAAAAGACTGCGCAGCAGCTGGTACTCATCTTTAGAAATATTGCGCAACATCAGGGAAAATTCCCTTTTTTGACACTGACGAAGGAGTGAGACAGCATCTGCTTTTTCAGCGGTGAGACTCAGCCTCTGGACTTTCCGGCTATCGGGATCCGTCAATACGGAAAGATAACCTTTTTGCCTTAAAGAATCTATTGCTGTGGAGACATTAGACTTGGCAAAGCCCCTGTAGGCGACAATGTCGCGTGCGGTATTACATTCCGGTGAATTGTACAGGAAAAGTAAAATATCAATCTCCAACTGCGAAAGCTTCAGTTCTGCGGCTACATCCTCGTAAACAAGTCCGTGGAATTGCCGATAATGATTGATCCATGCAAGGATTGGATAATTCATAATAATTGCCCTTTCATTAAAGTTATAAATAGAACGGTTATAATTATAACAATATTTAAGAAAAAAAACAAGTAAAATATTGTTTGCTTTAATGGATGTGTATTTTTTTAACAAATATCAGGAGGAAGAAAATGATCTTAGAAACAGAACGGCTGTACTTACGGGAACTGGAACAGTCTGATTATGAGGCGCTCTGCAAGATTTTGCAGGATGAAGAAGTAATGTATGCCTATGAGCATGCTTTTGATGCAGGAGAAGTCCAGGCATGGTTGGACAGGCAGATAAAACGGTATCATGATTATGGTTATGGATTGTGGGCCGTGATCCTGAAAGATCGTGGTGAATTGATCGGTCAGTGTGGCCTTACCATGCAGGAGTGCAACAATGGAGAAATCCTGGAGGTGGGTTATCTTTTTCAAAAGGCATACTGGCATAAGGGATATGCCACGGAAGCGGCCATTGCCTGTAAAGAATACGCGTTCCAGACATTGAAAGCGGATGTGGTTGCGTCGATCATACGGGATAATAATATCCCTTCGCAGAAGGTAGCCAGGAGAAATGGGATGAGCCTGGTGGATCAGTTTGTAAAGCATTATTACGGTATGGATATGCTCCATTATGTTTTTGTGGTGAGGCGGAGCCAGGAGTGAGGCAGTGCATAAATGAGAGAGAAAAAGGATAGCCATATAAAGTATACAATAAGGGTGATATTTGCTACAGTTTTGCTTGATATACTGATAAATGCAATCAGTATCTGGAATTATGCAATGGTAGATGAAAAACGTGAAGCAGATGTTTGTATTGTTCTTGGAGCAGGTACTTCTGCGGGTAAAGTTTCTCCTGTATTTGAGGAACGTCTCCGCCATGGAATCTGGCTGTATCAGAATGGATATGTCAGAAAATTGATTTTGACGGGTGGTTATGGCGCAGGCAATTCCTATTCGGATTCGTATACGGCAAAATTGTATGTAAAAGCGCAGGGAGTGCCCGAGGCGGATATTTTGATTGAAGAAAAATCGTCCATTACGCAGGAGAACATTTATTATGCGAAGGAGATAATGGAGCAAATAAATGCAGAGACTGCAATATTGGTAAGTGATCCGTTGCATATGAAACGAGCTATGCTGATGGCAAAAGACTTCGGGCTAGAAGTGTTCAGTTCGCCAACTCCTACAAGCCGATATGTCGGAATGAAAAGTAAATTCAAATTTTTAAAGAGAGAAATATTTTTTTACATTGGTTATAAAATATATCGGTTATTGTAGCTGTTAAAGTGATTTAAATATAAGAAAGCTGGATAAAATGATGGTACAAGGAACTTCTGCAGAATTATGTTTTAAAATAAAAAATAAAAAACAGTTGACAATTCTGCGCAGGTTTGGTATTATAAATCTCGCCGCTGAAAACGGTGAAGAAAAACCTTGAAAAAGGTTGAAAAAAATAAAAAAAGTTGTTGACAGATTCGACACGATATGATATCCTTTAGAGGTTGTCGCCGAAAACGGAAACAACGAAAACGAACCTTGAAAATAGAAGATTGAACAGTGTTTAAAACCCTGAAAATTCTAATGAAAAGCGTCCTGGTTGGACAGCTTTGAAATGAGATTTCAGAACAAAAACAAACCAAACAACAGTAGAACGGTTTAATGATTAGCTAGCAAGTTAATCTTGAAACCTGGACACAAACGAACAAACTAAAATTTGAGAGTTTGATCCTGGCTCAGGATGAACGCTGGCGGCGTGCTTAACACATGCAAGTCGAGCGAAGCGATCAAGATGAAGTTTTCGGATGGATTCTCGATTGACTGAGCGGCGGACGGGTGAGTAACGCGTGGGTAACCTGCCTCATACAGGGGGATAACAGTTAGAAATGACTGCTAATACCGCATAAGCGCACAGTGCCGCATGGTACGGTGTGAAAAACTCCGGTGGTATGAGATGGACCCGCGTCTGATTAGCTGGTTGGTGGGGTAACGGCCTACCAAGGCGACGATCAGTAGCCGACCTGAGAGGGTGACCGGCCACATTGGGACTGAGACACGGCCCAAACTCCTACGGGAGGCAGCAGTGGGGAATATTGCACAATGGGGGAAACCCTGATGCAGCAACGCCGCGTGAGTGAAGAAGTATTTCGGTATGTAAAGCTCTATCAGCAGGGAAGAAAATGACGGTACCTGACTAAGAAGCCCCGGCTAACTACGTGCCAGCAGCCGCGGTAATACGTAGGGGGCAAGCGTTATCCGGATTTACTGGGTGTAAAGGGAGCGTAGACGGCGAGACAAGTCTGAAGTGAAAGCCCGGGGCTCAACCCCGCGGACTGCTTTGGAAACTGCCTTGCTGGAGTGTCGGAGAGGTAAGTGGAATTCCTAGTGTAGCGGTGAAATGCGTAGATATTAGGAGGAACACCAGTGGCGAAGGCGGCTTACTGGACGATAACTGACGTTGAGGCTCGAAAGCGTGGGGAGCAAACAGGATTAGATACCCTGGTAGTCCACGCCGTAAACGATGAATGCTAGGTGTTGGGGAGCAAAGCTCCTCGGTGCCGCCGCAAACGCATTAAGCATTCCACCTGGGGAGTACGTTCGCAAGAATGAAACTCAAAGGAATTGACGGGGACCCGCACAAGCGGTGGAGCATGTGGTTTAATTCGAAGCAACGCGAAGAACCTTACCAAGTCTTGACATCCTCTTGACCGACGAGTAACGTCGTCTTCCCTTCGGGGCAAGAGAGACAGGTGGTGCATGGTTGTCGTCAGCTCGTGTCGTGAGATGTTGGGTTAAGTCCCGCAACGAGCGCAACCCTTATCCTTAGTAGCCATCATTAAGTTGGGCACTCTAGGGAGACTGCCAGGGATAACCTGGAGGAAGGTGGGGATGACGTCAAATCATCATGCCCCTTATGATTTGGGCTACACACGTGCTACAATGGCGTAAACAAAGAGAAGCGAGACCGCGAGGTGGAGCAAATCTCAGAAATAACGTCTCAGTTCGGATTGTAGTCTGCAACTCGACTACATGAAGCTGGAATCGCTAGTAATCGCGAATCAGAATGTCGCGGTGAATACGTTCCCGGGTCTTGTACACACCGCCCGTCACACCATGGGAGTCGATAACGCCCGAAGTCAGTGACCCAACCTTATAGGAGGGAGCTGCCGAAGGCGGGATTGATAACTGGGGTGAAGTCGTAACAAGGTAGCCGTATCGGAAGGTGCGGCTGGATCACCTCCTTTCTAAGGAAGAAGAAGTAAGGGTTTTACACACTGTTGAGTCTTTTATAAGGTTCAGATATTTCCGGTGCTGATGCGCCCGGGGGTCACACTCGTTCCCATCCCGAACACGACAGTTAAGCCCCAGGCGGCCGATGGTACTATATTGGAAACGATATGGGAGAGTAGGTGGGTGCCGGATTATGTGGGGGTGTAGCTCAGTTGGGAGAGCACCTGCCTTGCAAGCAGGGGGTCAAGAGTTCGAATCTCTCCATCTCCACTCGCGTAAGCTACGAAGCGCACCTTAAGCCCGTTGGGCTTTCGGTCACGGCGTTTCACGCCTATGCAGCCAGCTGAAAAACTGCTTATGGAAGCAAGCTTCCAACACAGTTTCCCATCTGTCTGCGCACGCTTCTGATTGCTGCGCGCATGTACCTTGAAAACTGCATATTGAATTATATCTAGATAATGAGTTTGAAGGATCAGTAATGATCTGGAGGACGAAATATCAAGACATCCGAGGTGTTACATCGCGAGATGTAACCAATAAAAAAACTGTAACTCGTTGGGAGATGACACTTTTGGTGGAATCGAACAACAACCTAAGACCAGAGATTCAACGCTATGAATCTTAGACAGATACCCGCACCCGCAGGTAGAAGTCGAATTGGTCAAGCTATAAAGAGCGCAGGGTGGATGCCTTGGCACTAAGAGCCGATGAAAGACGTGATAAGCTGCGATAAGTTTCGGGGAGGAGCAAATATCCTTTGATCCGGAAATTTCTGAATGGGGAAACCTGGCTGAGCAAACCTCAGTCGTCGTATGGTGAATACATAGCCATACGTCGGGAACCGCCTGAACTGAAACATCTAAGTAGGGCGAGGAAAAGAAAGAAAACTCGATTTCCAGAGTAGCGGCGAGCGAAATGGAAGGAGCCTAAACCAGAGCGCGTGCGTTCTGGGGTTATGGACTGCAATAAGTGAGCTGATTTGTTAGTGGAATGGTCTGGGAAGTCCAACCACAGGGGGTGAAAGTCCCGTACACGAAAGCAATAGGCAGCGAGCAGGATCCAAAGTACCGCGAGACACGAGAAACCTTGCGGGAAGTCGGGGGGACCACCCCCCAAGGCTAAATACTCCTTAGTGACCGATAGCGCATAGTACTGTGAAGGAAAGGTGAAAAGGACCCCGGGAGGGGAGTGAAAGAGAACCTGAAACCCTGTGTTTACAAGCTGTGGAACCACGTTAAAGGTGGAACCGCGTACTTTTTGTAGAACGGTCCGGCGAGTTACCTGTACTGGCAAGGTTAAGCACTAAAGGTGCGGAGCCGAAGGGAAACCAAGTCTTAATAGGGCCAAAGTCAGTATGGGTAGACCCGAAACCGGGTGATCTATCCATGTCCAGGTTGAAGTCACCGTAAAAGGTGATGGAGGACCGAACGCACATCCGTTGAAAAGGGTGGCGATGAGGTGTGGATAGGGGAGAAATTCCAATCGAACCCGGAGATAGCTGGTTCTCCTCGAAATAGCTTTAGGGCTAGCCTCGTATTAGTCTGCTGGAGGTAGAGCACTGAATTTCCTAGGGGGCGTCAAAGCTTACCAAAGAATATCAAACTCCGAATGCCAGCCAGATGATGTACGGGAGTCAGACGGCACGAGATAAGTTGGGTCGTCAAAAGGGAAAGAGCCCAGACCTACAGCTAAGGTCCCAAAGTGTGTGTTAAGTGGAAAAGGATGTGGGATTTCAAAGACAACTAGGATGTTGGCTCAGAAGCAGCCACACATTCAAAGAGTGCGTAATAGCTCACTAGTCGAGAGGTCCTGCGCCGAAAATGTCCGGGGCTGAAACACAACACCGAAGCTTAGGATTCATACTTAGTATGAGTGGTAGAGGAGCATTCTTAGAGGAATGAAGCAGTACCGTAAGGAGCTGTGGACTTTTAAGAAGAGAGAATGCCGGAATGAGTAGCGAGATGGAGGTGGGAATCCTCCAGGCCGAATATCTAAGGTTTCCAGAGTAAAGCTGATCTGCTCTGGGTAAGTCGGGGCCTAAGGCGAGGTCGAAAGACGTAGTCGATGGACAACAGGTTGAGATTCCTGTACCGCATATCATCAGAACTGTGGGGACACAGAACCGAATCCAAACCCGGGAATGAAAAGACCGGGGCAAGCACAGGACCAGTATGGCTGGCAAAACCGCCATGCAATGGGAGGGTGTGATGCGTACCGAACAAAAGTAGGGAAGTTGGAGTAGGGGCTGTCAAGAAAAGCCGCTATTGTGTGATATGTGCCCGTACCGTAAACCGACACAGGTGGATGAGGAGAGAATCCTAAGGCCGGCGGGAGAAGCATTGTTAAGGAACTCGGCAAAATGACCCCGTAACTTCGGGAGAAGGGGTGCCAGAGAGATCTGGCCGCAGAGAATAGGCTCAAGCAACTGTTTAGCAAAAACACAGGTCTATGCAAAACCGAAAGGTGAGGTATATGGGCTGACGCCTGCCCGGTGCTGGAAGGTTAAGAGGAGAGGTTAGCGCAAGCGAAGCTTTGAATTTAAGCCCCAGTAAACGGCGGCCGTAACTATAACGGTCCTAAGGTAGCGAAATTCCTTGTCGGGTAAGTTCCGACCCGCACGAAAGGCGTAATGATTTGAGCGCTGTCTCGACAATGCACCCGGTGAAATTGAAATACCAGTGAAGATGCTGGTTACCTGCGCCAGGACGGAAAGACCCCATGGAGCTTTACTCCAGCTTGATACTGGGATTCGGTCATGCATGTACAGGATAGGTGGGAGGCAATGAAGGAAGGACGCCAGTCTTTCCAGAGCCGCTGTTGGGATACCACCCTTGTGTGACTGGGTTTCTAACCTGCACCCGTGACCCGGGTGGGGGACAATGTCAGGTGGGGAGTTTGACTGGGGCGGTCGCCTCCGAAAGGGTATCGGAGGCGCTCAAAGGTTCCCTCAGAATGGTTGGAAACCATTCGCAGAGTGCAAAGGCATAAGGGAGCTTGACTGCGAGACCGACGGGTCGAGCAGGTAGGAAACTAGGACTTAGTGATCCGGTGGTATAAAGTGGGATTGCCATCGCTCAACGGATAAAAGCTACCCTGGGGATAACAGGCTTATCACTCCCAAGAGTTCACATCGACGGAGTGGTTTGGCACCTCGATGTCGGCTCATCGCATCCTGGGGCTGAAGTAGGTCCCAAGGGTTGGGCTGTTCGCCCATTAAAGCGGTACGCGAGCTGGGTTCAGAACGTCGTGAGACAGTTCGGTCCCTATCCGGCGTGGGCGTAGGATATTTGAGAGGAGCTGTCCTTAGTACGAGAGGACCGGGATGGACTGACCTCTGGTGTACCGGTTGGGTATCAAACCCATGGCCGGGTAGCCAAGTCGGGAAGGGATAAACGCTGAAGGCATCTAAGCGTGAAGCCCCCCTCAAGATGAGATATCCCATACGCAAGTAGTAAGACCCCTTGAAGACGACGAGGTAGATAGGGCAGAGGTGGAAGTGCGGTAACGTATGGAGCTGACTGTCACTAATAGGTCGAGGGCTTGACCAAGTTGGTTTAGGAAAGAGAAACAGAAAACGGATGATTCAATATGTGGTTTTGAAGGTATATGC
Source organism: Clostridium sp. AN503 (assembly GCF_040719375.1). Classification (NCBI taxonomy): domain Bacteria; kingdom Bacillati; phylum Bacillota; class Clostridia; order Eubacteriales; family Clostridiaceae; genus Clostridium; species Clostridium sp. AN503. The sequence continues at coordinate 470,959 of NZ_JBFDTP010000002.1, forward strand.
AGGCATTGAGCATGGTGTTGCCTGGCATTGAACACTTAGTGAGGTATGCCGAACTTAGTGTGAAAGCCCACCTGCGAAACGAGCGCGTTCTATGCGCGACATTGAGCATGGTGTTACCTTATATAAGCGCGAGTGGCTCAGTTGGTGGAGTACGACCTTGCCAAGGTCGGGGTCGCGGGTTCGAGTCCCGTCTCGCGCTCTTATTAATGGCTGGAATTTCCTTGATTTTCAAGGGGTTTCAGCCTTTTGTATTTTCTATAAATTGAAGACAGTTGAAGACAGTGTTTCTTTTGCATATTTTAAGAAATGCTGGGAGAGTTCACCTCCTGCCTCATGCCCTTTATTTTTTAAGTCGTGCGGGTTTCCTATTTTGAAAGCCCGCTATTTGTTTACATAACTATAACTGCCGGAAGTACGCTATTATCCAGTTATTTAGGGGGAAGAGCGGGGGTTGGTAATGCTTGAGCATTTGACTTTTGGGTCAAAGCAGATGCAAATAGTTCTCATATCCTTCTGCGGGCATCTGATTCTTTGGAATAAATCTCAGAGCAGCGCTGTTAATACAATAGCGGAGTCCGCCTCTGTCAGAAGGGCCATCCTCAAACACATGTCCCAGGTGAGCATTGCTTTTACTGCCTCTTACCTCAGTCCGATGCATCCCATAACTAGTATCGGTTTTTTCTTTGATAGAGTCAGAGTTTATAGGTCTGGAAAAACTTGGCCACCCACAGCCGGATTCAAACTTGTCCGTAGATACAAACAAAGGCTCGCCAGATATGATATCCACATAAATACCTTCTCTGAATTCTTTATAATATTCATTCTGGAATGGCGGCTCGGTAGCATTTTCCTGAGTCACCCTGAACTGTATATCGGTTAACTGATCCTTTAATGGATTGTGTGCTTTTTCAGAAAAGGGTCTTCTAGCCCGCTCAAATGATATGGTAGGGATATGGCAATATCCGTCGGGATGATGGTCCAGATAGCGTTGATGATATTCCTCTGCAGTGGAATAATTATGGAGCGGCAGTGATTCTATCACAACCTTCTTATTATACCGTTCCTGTAATTCTTCAAGAGCCTCCTGTATCACTTCTAAATCTTCCGACTGTGTATAATAGATCCCTGTACGATATTGTTCTCCTCTATCATTTCCCTGCCTGTTGAGTGAAGTGGGGTCGATGACTTCAAAAAATCTTTCGAGCAATTGTTTTAATGTGATCAGGTCATTATCGTATACAACTTTAACTGCCTCTGCATGTCCGGTATTGTCGCGGCATACCTGTTCATAGGATGGATTTTTTGTTTTACCATTTGCGTAGCCTGTCTCTGTTTCCAGAACACCGGGGATCAGGGACAGATATTTTTCCACGCCCCAGAAGCATCCACCAGCAAGAACTATTGTATTGCTCATATGTGTTACCTCCTTAAATGGTTTTATTTTAATAGCATTGCATTGATAATCTGTATTTATTCCACATAAATTATAGTATTCAAGCAGCTAAATCGCAGTTAATATGTTATCATCATTAGAGATAACATTTTTAGCGGCGATTCCATGGCCTTGCCAAGTCCTTCCACAAAATGATTTAGTATACCTCTATTGGATGAAAAGAGCTGTCATTTCTTCCATATTCCACCTCCTGTGTTTTAAGTATAAACCACGACACGGTGTCAAAGTCAAGCAGAAAATCTATGCCCTGTTGTTGAATTTTTGATAAGCAGTAATGATAAAGTAGTGGTTTGAACACTTCAACACTGATATTTATATGGAATTTCTCAATGACATAAGTCAATACCATTTTCACTGACTGTAAACATTTCTGCAAAAGCCACATTCAAAGCAATCAAAAATGAGGTGAGAGGGCCGAAAATGAACTCTCCAATCGCTATAAGAATGTCTTTCGGATTGTACTTCAAAGTCTTGTTTTACTATACATTGTAATACCTACTAAAAAAATTAACACCTGAAAGCATCGAAATGCCATTCAGGTATTAATTATTCAGGTATATTGAAAATGTCAACAGCGTGGATTGGCAAATTGACAGAAAAAGAGTATACGTAGTCAAAATAAATTTTTGACGGCTTTAATACACCTTCTTCTAATCCAGACGATACTGTCGGTTTTGGAGTTTCACTAAATCAGCACTTTTGCGCCCACGGACTTTATCGCTGCTCGGGAATTGCACCCTGTCTTGAAGACATTTTTGATATTCAGTTGTTATTTCTTGTCAATTACGAAAAAACTATGTCGCAACCTCCTCAGATATGGTTAAAATTCAGGGTGGGATGAGTTCGCCACTCTGAATAATTAGAGTATTTAAAATGTTGCATTCGTGTAAAACCACTGAATGCAGACAGAAGTTCTTGCGCCGCCCTGTGAAGCAAATGTGTTTATCTGGCACATCGACCATAGGTTAGTAGCTGGGTCACGCTGCCTGATACGCATCCAATGCATTTCCTGAGAGTTACTGTAGACTGTGTCATCCACCACAACTGCTGTGGAAATGGTGGTATTGTTAAACGTCTGTGATTCGATGGATGCTCCATCATAAATACTGGTGCGTCTTATATCTGCCAGGACCGGTGCGGAGGTATCTGCTGCACGTACAGAGAGCCGTATCGATGCGGCAGATGTATACTGCGCTACTAAAATAAGTTTTCCGACAGGTACATTCACGGAGCTGCCTGACGTAGAGAGGTTTGCATTATAGTACTCAATATTGCCTTTCAAATTGGGACTGACTATTTCCTGGTCATGTGTTTTAAAGCTAATTTTATAGCTGGTTGGCGTGTTTTCTGTTTCAGTTATAGTCGGAGCAGGCCCGGTAACTCCTTGTGCGCCAGTAGGTCCGGTAGGCCCGATCTCTCCCTGAGCGCCAGTAGGCCCAGTAGGTCCGATCTCTCCCTGAGCACCAGTAGGCCCAGTAGGTCCGATCTCTCCCTGAGAGCCGGTAGACCCGGCAGGTCCGATCTCTCCCTGAGCGCCAGTAGGCCCAGTAGGTCCGATCTCTCCTTGAGCGCCGATAGGCCCGGTAGGCCCAATTTCCCCCTGAGCGCCAGTGGGTCCGGTAGGCCCGATTTCTCCCTGAGCACCAGTAGGTCCGACAGCACCAACATCTCCCTGAGCGCCGGTGGGTCCGGTAGGCCCGATCTCTCCCTGAGCGCCAGTGGGTCCGGTAGGCCCGATCTCTCCCTGAGAGCCAGTAGGCCCGGTAGGTCCGCTCTCTCCCTGAGCGCCAGTGGGTCCGGTAGGCCCGATCTCCCCCTGAGAGCCAGTAGACCCGGTAGGTCCGATCTCCCCCTGAGAGCCGGTAGACCCGGCAGGTCCGATCTCTCCCTGAGAGCCGGTAGACCCGGCAGGTCCGATCTCTCCCTGAGCACCAGTAGGCCCAGTAGGTCCGATCTCTCCTTGAGCGCCGATAGGCCCGGTAGGCCCAATTTCCCCCTGAGCGCCAGTGGGTCCGGTAGGCCCGATTTCCCCCTGAGCGCCAGTAGGCCCGGTAGGTCCGGAGGCACCAACATCTCCCTGAGCGCCGGTAGGCCCGGTAGGTCCGATCTCTCCCTGAGCACCGGTAGGCCCGGTAGGTCCGGCTTCTCCTTGTTCCCCGGTTGCTCCCATTGGTCCGATAGCGCCTTCCGGTCCAGGCTCGCCCCGGCATCCTTTTTCTCCCTGTGCTCCTTGTGGCCCTGTAACACCCTGAATCCCCTGTTCGCCGGCGGGTCCCTGTTCACCGATCGGTCCCCGCTCGCCCATATCACCCATATCGCCTTTTGGACCGGCAGGTCCCTGCAGCCCCATGTCTCCTTTGGGGCCGATCGGGCCGCGGTCCCCTTTAGGTCCAACTGGTCCCGGATTTCCCCGGACACCCTGAGTCCCTGGATCTCCAGGATCGCCTTTTGGACCTGCATCGCCCCGAATTCCCTGAAGGCCTCTTGGCCCGGCGGGACCAGCCATTCCTCTGGGGCCAATCGGACCAGGGCATCCCGGATCTCCTTTCGGTCCCTGAGGCCCGGCTATGCCCCGCTCTCCTCTGGGGCCTTGCGGCCCGATCGGACCAGGCGGACCTTCATAGCCTATAACATTTCCGTAGTCACCATAGCATGCGTCACATGCGTCTCCACAATTATTTCCTCTGTTAATGGAATTATATCTGCATCCGTTCACTGTCATATTCCTCCTGATTGACATGGCAATTGATAGTATTGCCATGCTACTAATCTTATTCAATATCAAAAACATTGAATCGCCTCACGATGTTATAGGTTATTGTATTCCCTGTCCAAGAGCAATGTTACCTTGTACGATTATTGATGCAAATCAAGGATGCAATGCTCTGTTTAGAGCAGTCATGATTTGTAACACGCTGTTCTTGGGAAGCTTGACAAGATTCCGGAAAAACAGTAAGGTTAAAGGTATACGGCAGCAAGCCAAGACATGGTTGACGGGATTGGAGATAAGATGATAAACAGGACATTATGTGCGGGACGGATTATTGAGGTTCTACCGGGAATCTATCGGATTCCGGTGCCGCTGGCCGGCAATCCGCTTAAGGAGCTGAACAGCTATGTGATAAAGGGAAACGGGAAGGGAGGCGGAGCCAAAAATCTTCTGATCGATACCGGGTTTCGTACAGAGGAATGTAGGACTACCATATTGGACGGGCTTAAAGAACTCGGAATTCATATGGAGGAGACGGATATCCTTCTGACCCATCTCCACGCGGATCATTCGGGAAATGCTGCCGATCTGATCTGTGACGGGAACCGGGTGTACATGGGAGAGACCGATATAAAATGCCTGTTAGGCAGTCGGCTGGAAGGGAGTGGGCGGAAGCCACACGCGGGTCAGTGGGAAGTGACGGACAGCCATAGTTTCGGTACACTTCACCGCCTGCGTATGGAACGTTACAGGCAGAACGGCATATCAAATGCGATGTTGGAAGAGATGAGCAGATCCACGCCTTCCCGAACCATGGCCGCGGATCCGATGTTTTCAGATTATACGCCGCTCAAGGAAGGGGATCGGATCCATGTGGGAGATTATCAGCTCAATACGATCTCTGTGCCCGGACATACTCCTGGTCAGCTGTGCTTTGAAATTGAGGGGACGGGAGCTATGATCCTGGGAGATCATGTACTGTTCGATATTACGCCGAATATTACGGATTGGGCCGGTGTGGAGGACTCCCTGGGCGATTATCTGGATAGCTTAAAAAAGATAGACAAATATGATGTAATGATCCCGCTGCCGGGACACAGGGCAGCAGGGGATTTTCACGGCAGGATCAAGGCGATATCAGAACATCACCAGAGGAGGCTTGACGAGTGCAGACAGATCATCCGGGAACTGGGACGGGAGAAGGGAAAGGCACGGCTTTATGATATCACCGGGCGGATGAAGTGGAAGATCCGGGCTGACGGCTGGGACAACTTTCCGCCTGCCCAGCGCTGGTTTGCGCTGGGGGAATGCCTTGCGCACATTGATTATTTGAAGCGGCAGGGACAGATTGGGGAGCACTGGGACGGAGGATCTGTCTGGTATGAGGCCTGATTGTGGAGTTGGAGCATGGCCTGAGTATGAGGCTGGATTATGGAGCTGGGGCATGGGGCTGAATAACGGCCCTAAAAATAGGAACAAGAAAGGCGGTGCGTTATAATTAAACTTGATAAAATTCATCATATTGCGATCATCGTGTCTGACTATGAGCGGTCCAGGGATTTTTATGTGAATAAACTGGGCTTTGAGGTCATTCGGGAAAATTACCGGGCGGATCGGGATGATTACAAATTGGATCTTAAGCTGGGAGACTGCGAGCTTGAGATATTTGGTATGAAAAACAGCCCGGCCAGGCCCAGTTATCCGGAGGCTTGCGGCCTGCGCCACCTGGCGTTTCGGGTGGACCGTATAGAGGACACAGTAAGGGAACTAAAGCTGCTGGGGATTGAGGTTGAGCCAATACGGATCGATGAATTTACCGGTCGGAAAATGACCTTTTTCGGGGACCCGGACGGGCTTCCATTAGAGCTGCACGAGTAACGCCGGAATAGGATTTCCAGTCCTTTCCTGTAGAATTTCCTGTATTTGTATGATATTATACTTTTGTAACAGAAATGTAATATTTGCGTAACAAAAGGAGGCAATACCATGAAGAAAACTATGATACAGGGACTTACAGCAGCGGCGGCTTTTGCCATGCTGGCGGCACAGCCAATGACGGCAATGGCGGCTACTTTGGGATATACGAGTGCGGGAAATGGTCAGTATAAGATCATTACCGGCGGAAAGCAGAATGTTGATATCAAAGAGCTGCTGGGGAATCTGAACGCAGACTGCGATATTCCGGGCGTTATCATTTCCGGAGGCAGCATTCAGGGCGGCAATTTCCCGGGGATCAATATTCCGGGCAGCAATGTACCGGACAACAGCCTGCCGACCCCGGAGTTCCCGACCCCGGATGGACCGGAAACCCCGGACCAGCCCAATCTTCCGGATGACGGTAATCAGGGCGGTACAAGCCAGGATGCATGGCTTAGCCAGATTGTTGACCTGGTGAATGCAGAGCGTGCCAAAGCAGGAGTGGCAGCCCTCTCTGTACATAATGGAGCAGCGAAGGCGGCTAAGGTGCGTGCGGAGGAGACCTCCCGCTCTTTCTCCCATACGAGACCGAACGGAAAAGACTTTTCCACCGCGCTGAAAGAGGCAGGGGTATCCTACAGCAGCGCAGGCGAGAACATCGCTTATGGGCAGAGATCTCCGCAGGCGGTTATGGATCAGTGGATGAACAGCGCGGGACATCGTGCAAACATTCTGAATCCTAACTTTACTGCAATTGGTGTCGGTCATTATGAGAGTTCCAATGGGACAAACTACTGGACACAGTTGTTTATCCGGTAATGAACTACTGAGAGTGTGTGATAATTGGGCTGGAAATGCGGATAAGTGCTTTACCAGCGTGAAAAGCTAAGAAAAAATGGCCGGTTGCAGGTTTTGATTCTGCAGCCGGTCATTTTATGTACCGGAATATCAGGTTTCGGAATATCAGGTTCTGGCGTTGTCGGCCGACTCGGGTTTACCGCCGGGAAGGCCGGTGATGTTGAGATTGTGATTTACTTTTGCGTCATAGGTCTGGGCTTTTAAGATCTCACGGAAGTCAATGCCGGTAGCTTCGGACATGGTGTCAAAGACCTGGTGCATGACCGTTGCGGTGTTGCCGGAGATCTGGCTGATGCCGGAGCCGTCCGCGCCGCTTCCTCCGCCGTAGATGTTCACCTTATCAATGGTGGACAGCGGTTTTGCGATCTCGGCAGCCATCTGCGGCATGATGTCAACCAGCATTTCCATGATGGCAGCATTGTTGTACTTGGCGTAAGCATCCGCTTTCTTCTCCATACCTTCCGCTTCTGCAAGGGCTTTCGCCTGGATGGCGGCTGCCTCAGCTTCACCTTTTGCCTGGATACCGGCTGCCTCCTGCTCTGCAGCATAGCGGCTGGCCTCCGCTCTGGCTTTCATGGCAGCTGCCTCAGCTTCAGCTTTCGCTCTCATGGCCTCTGCCTCTTTCTCCTGTTCATATTTCTTTGCCTCTGCTTCTCTCTGGCGTTTGGCCAGGGTAGCGGCGGCTTCCTGCTCAACCTTGTAACGCTCAGCATCAGCCTTCTTATTGATCTCTGCTTCCAGGGCCTGCTGCTGGATGGCAACTTCCTGCTTGCGCAGTTCGGCCTCGCGCTCCGCCTTGGCGATCTGGGCGTTCACGGTCGTGATCTGGATGGTCTTCTGCTGTTCCTGCTTCTGGATCTCGTAAGCGGCGTCTGCTTCTGCCCGCTTGGTATCGGCAGTTTTCTGCAGCTTCTGACTTCTTGATGGCAAGCTCATTGTTCCTTAGGGCGATCTCCGTCTCTGAAATGACGCGGGCATCGTTGGAGGATTTGTCTGCCTCCGCCTGTGCGATGGCGATATCCCGGTCCGCCTGGGCCTTGGCGATGGCGGCGTCCTTTTTGATCCGGGAGGTATTGTCCGCACCTAAGTCCTTGATCAGGCCGTTCTCATCGGTCACGTTCTGGATGTTGCAGGACAGGATCTCGATTCCCAGTTTATCCATGTCCTTGGAGGCTTTGGACATCACCTGGTCGGAGAAGGAATCCCGGTCGGTATTGATCTCTTTTAAGGAGAGGGTACCGATGATCTCACGCATGTTACCCTGCAGGGAATCCTGAAGATCCATAGTGATGTCGATGGCTTTCTTGTTTAAGAAGTTCTTTGCCGCCAGCTTGATCCCTTCCGGAGTCGGGGAGATCCTGACCTTTGCGACAGCGTCCACATTGACGTTGATAAAGTCATTGGTGGGCACGGATTGTTCTGTCTTGATATCCACCGTCATCTGCCCCAGATACAGGCGGTCCATACGCTCGAAGAACGGCACCCGGATCCCGGCGCGTCCGATAAGGATCTTGGAGTCCTTCTTCAGGCCGGAAATGATATAAGCCTGATCCGGCGGGGCTTTTACATACCCGCAGGCGAAGATCAGGATGATAAATAATACAACAGCAGCTATGCCAATGGTAGGAAATAAAAAGTCAAGCATAATGACTCCTTTCGTGATAAATATTCTGAATATAATATATTTTACAACGAATTGTATTACTTTGCAATCTCTTTTGTTAAAAAGTAAACAGCTTTAAGAGAAGCGTAAGAGAACGGAAAGAATTGTTAAATTTCCGATAGTACGCTTTTTGCTGTGGACCAGATTGTAATCTGATATATTGAAAAAATACGGTAAAAGAAAACTTTGGAGAAAGTCGATGCAGATATCCTGTACGCAGAAACTATCTCAAAATGCAGTGTGTTTTGGGCATTATGAGGATGTCAATGGAATCGATTACTGTGCCCAGTTGTCTGTCCGGTAAGAAGGATACGTAAAAAGAAAGTACAACGAACAGCAGTCGTCACGAAGGCGGATCAAAGATCTGCCGGAGGGCGGCTCTTTTTTGAATAAAATGTGAAAACAAGATTTTGTGATGGAAAAATAGAGAGTGTATCAAAATGAGACGTTGTCCTGTAAAAAATATCTAAAATAGATAAAATAATGTTAATAATGTACAAAATATATAATAAATACGACTAAAAATGAATAAAATAGGACATATTGCACAAAAACAAATTGCGTAGCACCATATTTGATGGTATACTATGTTCATGAGAAATTTAAGAATCTTAGCAGTAATTTAGCGGACAGGAGGAATATGCAGAATACGACAGAAACGCAGTTTATAAAAATTCTGGAGGCTGAACTTGTGAAAGCGCTTGGATGTACAGAGCCGATCGCGATTGCCTATGCGGGAGCGGTGGCGCGGGATTGCCTGGGTTCGGTACCGGAGGAGATGACGGTAAGCTGCAGCGGCAACATAATAAAGAATGCGAAAGCGGTTGTGGTTCCCATGACCCGTGGATTGAAAGGAATCGAAGCTGCCGCTATAGCGGGGGCGGTTGGCGGGGATGCCCGGAAAGGGCTGGAGGTTTTGACCGGAGTGACCGACGAGAATGTTTGCCAGATGACCCGGCTTCTGGAAAAGAAAATGTGCAGGGTGCAGCTTCTGGATACAGAGGAAAAACTCCACATCATCCTGGTGGCGAAGCAAGGAGATGACAGGGTGGAAGTAGAATTGATGAGGACCCATCTTGGAGTTATCCGGATTGAAAAAAACAGACAGGTTCTCTGGTCAGAAAAACCCAAAGAGGATGCAGGCGGGGTGGATTATTCCTGTTTAAATATGGATTCCATTTTTACATTTGCAACGGAAGTTCCCATTGGACAGGTTGAAGACCTGATGCGGGAACAGATATTATGTAATACCAGCATTGCACAGGCGGGGCTTTCCGGACATTACGGCGCAGAGGTGGGAAAGACGCTTTTGGAAGTATATGGAACGGATGTCTGGGTGAGGGCGAAGGCGGTGACGGCTGCCGGATCGGATGCGAGGATGAATGGCTGCGAGCTTCCTGTGGTGATCAATTCAGGCAGCGGCAACCAGGGGATGACGGTATCGCTGCCGGTGATCGAATATGCCGCCAGTTTAAAATGCAGCGAAGAACAGCTCTGCCGGGCGCTGGTGATGAGCAATCTCATTGCCATCTATCTGAAGTACCAGATCGGAAGGCTGTCTGCCTACTGCGGAGTGGTGACGGCGGCAGCCGGAGCAGGCGCCGGGATCACATATCTGATGGGTGGCAGCCGGCAGCAGATCGAGAAGACAGTTTTAAATACGCTTGCGGACACATCGGGGATTGTCTGTGACGGCGCCAGCGCATCCTGTGCGGCAAAGATAGCGACCAGTGTGGACGCGGCGGTTATGTCCAGCTATCTGTCCATGAATGGACATGCATTTTTACCGGGAGAGGGAATTGTAAAAGACAACCTTCAGAAAACGGTGGATGGAGTAATAACACTTGCAAAGGAGGGTATGAAGAAAACGGATGAAGTGATATTGGAAATCATGATACAGGATTAAAGGGTTTACTGAACAAAAACGGAAAGGATGGAAACGAAAGATGAAGAAAAGAATGATGAGTTGTGTATTGGCGGCGGTTATGGCGGCAGGATGTTTGGCAGGCTGCGGATCAGGCGGCGGACAGGCTGCGGAGACCGGAACAAAAACAGAACAGACGGCAGAGAAAGAGTCAGGCTCGAAAGAGGGGGCCGTGAAGATCGCAGTTGCCGGACCCATGACCGGAGACAACTCCGAATACGGGATCGGGTTCTACAATGCGGCAGAGCTGATGGCATCTCAGTGGAATGAAAAAGGCGGAGTGCTGGGAAGACAGATCGAGATCGTACAGTATGATGACAAGAATACCTCGGAGGAGGCCACAACCATCGCGCAGAAGATCGTATCGGACGGTGATATCAGCGGTGTGATCGGACATTTTGCATCGGGTGTCTGTATGACGGCGGCTCCGATTTACGAGGAAAACAAGATTGTTGAGATTTCTCCCTCATCTTCCCATCCGGACTACTCCCAGATCGGCGAGTATATTTTCCGGAACAATACAATTATCTCCAAAGAAGGAGCAGCTTCTGTGGACATTGCGGTCAACGATCTGGGAAAGAAAAACATCGGGATCATTTCAATCATGACGGACTGGGGAACCAATACTTCGGTTATCATCAAGGACCTGATTGAGGGCCTGGACGACCCGGATGTGAAGGTGGTTGCCCATGAGGAAGTGATGGAAGGCTCGGATGACTACACTCCGGCTATCACAAAGCTGAATGAAGCGGGCGCGGACGTTGTGATCTGCTGCGGAATGTACAATCTGGTGGCTCCGGTAGCAAAACAGTATAAAAATATTAACCCGGATATTGCCATCGTAGGTTTTTCAAATGCATACAGCCAGCAGCTGATTGAGCTTGGCGGCGAGGCGGTAGAGGATGTCTGCTTCCCGGTTATCTTTTTCTCTGAGTCAGATGATCCGGATGTAAAGGCTTATGTTGATAAGTTTACCGAGGTATACGGAAGTTCACCGTCGGCTCTGACTTCTCAGGCATATGATTCTGTTGGAATGCTCCTGACTGCGATCAAGGAAGCGGGCTCCACGGATTCTACGGCGATCAAGGACAAGCTGTATGAGATTGAATACAAAGGTGTTACAGGAGATACCAAGTTCGATTCACAGGGAGATGTGGATAAAGAGTTTACGAAAGTTACCATCAAGGACGGTAAATTCGTAAAAATGAACTAGTATAACAGACAGGGCGGCGGGGGAACTTCCCCCTCTGCTCTGCGGAAAGGTGACTACATGATTGCTCAACAGATATTTAATGGCCTTGCATTGGGAATGAGCTATGCGCTCATTGCAGTAGGGTATTCCCTCGTGTTTGGAATCCTGAGGCTGGTCAATTTTTCACACGGCGCTGTTTACGCGTTTGGTGCACAGATGGCGCTTGTATTTATCAGCATTAAATTTGGCATCATACCGAGTCTGCTGCTGAGTATCCTGCTGACAGGCGTGCTGGGAGTCGTGATAGACAAGATGGCTCTGGAACCTCTCAGAAAAAAGAAATCCATTCCGATTGCCTCTCTGATCACAACGATCGGAATCTCCAATATTGTGACCAATCTTCTTATTGCAATATTCGGAAGTGAGAAGCGTGCGTTCCCCTCCCTGTTTCATTTTGGAAATGTGCAGATCGGGAATATCGTGATCTCCTCTACACAGATTGGAATGTGCGTGGTTTCTCTGGTATTGATGCTGGTCCTGGTCGGGATTGTATTCTGCACGAAGACGGGGCTTGCAATGAGGGCATCAGAGCAAAATCCCAAAGCTGCAAATTTAATGGGAATCAATGTGAACCTTGTTATTTCCATCACGTTTTTCCTGAGCGGCGTCTCGGCGGCGATCGCCGGTTCCCTTGTGGGCAGCTACTATCAGATCGTATATCCCAATATGGGATTTATGGCGGGACTTAAAGCCTTTGCGGCGGCAGTTCTGGGCGGAATCGGAAGCCTGCCGGGGGCGATCGTCGGGGGACTTATCGTGGGGATCTCCGAGTCGATGGCGGCCACCATGCTGGGGTCAACCTATCGGGACTCGATGGCTTTTATCATCCTGATTCTTGTTTTGATTGTAAGACCAAACGGGCTATTCGGAAAGAAAGGGATTACAAAGGTATAGAATATGGCAGATAGACAGAATGAAAAACACAGCTATTTATATCAGTTTGAATATTTTATGGTAAAAAACCGGAAGTTTTTGCTGATTGCCCTTGCGCTTATTGTGTGCCTGCTTCCGAAGCTCAATAATAACCAGTATTTTCTGACGGTGCTGGTGAAGATGGCGGTGTATGCCATGTTCGGATTGGGACTGAATATCCTGACGGGCTATACGGGGCTTGTTTCGCTTGGACATGCCGGGTTTGTGGCGGTTGGCGCTTATACGGCTTCTCTCTGTGCGGTCAAGCTGGGATGGGGATTTTTCCCTTCCTTTCTTTTAGGTATGCTGGTGGCCGGTGTGGTTGGCATACTTTTGGGGCTGCCAACCCTGAGACTTACGGGAACGTATCTTTCGATCGTCACACTGGGCTTTGGCGAGATCATCAAGATGATCACCATGAACTGGTCCTCCGTGACCAACGGGACCCTGGGAGTAAAAAACATTCCCAAACCGGAGTTGTTTGGAATAAAACTCACAATCGCAAACCACGGACTGTATTACCTGGTTGCGGTGATGCTGTTGGTTTGTACGCTGTTCTGCATCGTACTGGTGAAATCCAGGACGGGAAGGGCTCTGCAGGCGATCAAGGGAGATGAGCTGGCCAGCGTGATGATGGGGATCAACACGACCTATTATAAAATCCTGGCGTTTGTTATCTCCGCCTGTATCTGCGCGGCTGCAGGAGCCTTATATGCCACACTGATCGGATACATAGATCCCAACACCTTTAACTTCGATGTATCCACCATGATCCTGTCGATCGTGATACTTGGAGGAATGGGGACGATCCGGGGCATGTTCCTCGGCGCGGTGATCCTGATTGGATTGCCGGAGGTTTCCCGGTTCCTGATGTCATACCGGTTTGTACTTTACGGAGTGATCCTGGTGGTAATGATGCGGTTCCGTCCCCAGGGACTCCTGGGCTGGAAATCCCAGATGCCCTACAAGCTGTCCAGGAATGTTGAGATGCAGCTGAAAACGATGAGTACAGAGGAGGCAGGAATCAATGGCTGAGAAAGGATATTTATCTGTACGTGGAATACGCAAACAGTTTGGCGGTATCGTGGCGGTTGACCAGGTCAGCTTTGATGTCAACCGGGGTGAGGTTGTTTCTATCATCGGGCCCAACGGAGCGGGGAAGACAACAGTGTTTAATATGCTGACCGGTGTTTACCAGGTGGATGAAGGAACCATTACGTTTAACGGAGCGGAGATCCAGAACCAGAGGCCGCAGAACATTGTCAAGGCGGGAATGTCCAGGACATTCCAGAATATCCGCCTGTTCCCGGATATGCGGGTGATCGAAAATGTGCTTGTGGGCGCACATATAAAGACCTCCTACTCCCTGGTCGATTCTATTTTCCGAACCGGCAGGTTCCGGAAGGAGGAGGACGAAAAGGTCCTGCAGGCGATCCGGCTTCTGAGGTCTGTGGGACTGGAGGAGAGAAAGGATGACTATGCGTCCAACCTGCCCTACGGCGACCAGAGAAAGCTGGAGATTGCCAGGGCCATAGCCACGGGCGCCCAGTTGATCCTGCTGGACGAACCGGCTGCCGGCATGAATCCAAAAGAGTCGGAGGAGCTGATGCTGTTTATCCGCTCGTTAAAGCAGCAGGGATACACAATCCTGCTGATCGAGCACGATATGAGCGTTGTCATGAACATTTCGGACCGCATCTATGTGCTGGATCATGGAAAACCGATCGCGCAGGGCGTTCCGTCTGAAATCGCGAACAATGAACGGGTTATTGAGGCTTATCTGGGAGGTGTGCATACGGATGCTGAAGATTAACAATTTGAATACATACTATGGTCCGATACACGCGCTCAAAGGTGTGAATCTGGAGATCAAACAGGGCGAGATCGTTTCCCTCATAGGCAGCAACGGAGCAGGCAAGTCAACGCTGTTAAACACCATCGTCGGTTTGGCGAGATCCTCGGAGGGAAGCGTGGAGTTTATGGGAAAGGATATTACGAACCCGTACTCCCATATGATGACCAGAATGGGAATCAGCATTTCACCAGAGGGGCGGGAGGTTTTTCCGGCGCTGACTGTGGAGGAGAACTTAAGGCTTGGTGCATATACGGTGAGCGACAAACAGCAGATCGCGGACAGCTACGAGCGCGTTTACCACATTTTCCCCAGGCTGAAAGAGCGTGTGAAGCAGACGGCCGGCACACTTTCCGGCGGGGAGCAGCAGATGCTGGCGATCGGCAGGGCGCTTATGTGCAATCCGAAATTACTCCTGTTGGACGAGCCGTCCCTGGGACTGGCGCCCAACTTTGTATTGATGATTTTTGATTTGATACAGGCCATAAACCTGCAGGGCGTGACCATTCTTTTGATCGAGCAGAATGCCAATATGGCTTTGAAAACCTCCAACCGCGCTTATGTGCTGGAAAACGGCAGGATTGCCATGTCCGGCAATGCAGAAGAGATTGCAAATGACCCGAGAGTTAAGAAAGCATATCTGGGTCTGGGATAGAAAAGGAGAGCAGAATGAAGAAGATAATCAACAAACCGATGGATGTGGTGTCGGAATCCCTTCAGGGGATGGAGCTGGCGCATCCGGAACTGGAGTATACGCCGGGAGCGGAGGTGATCTCCAGAAGAGAAAAGGGAGACAAGGTAGCGGTCATTTCCGGAGGAGGCGCCGGGCATGAGCCTGCACACGCGGGCTATGTGGGAAAAGGAATGCTGGATGCCGCCGTGGCAGGCAATGTATTCTCATCTCCAAGTCCGGACCGGATCGGCGCGGCCATCGAGAAAATGGATGCAGGGAAAGGCGTGCTGCTGGTTATTAAGAACTATTCGGGGGATATCATGAATTTCGGCATGGCTGCCGACCTGGCGGAAGCGGAAGATGTTGAGGTGGAGAGCGTTGTGGTGAAAGACGATGTGGCTGTCCCGGACAGCACCTATTCCACAGGGAGACGCGGGATCGCAGGAACGGTGTTCGTACATAAGATCGCCGGAGCGATGGCTGAGCGGGGCGGAAGCCTTAAGGAGGTCAAAGCGGCGGCAGAGAAAGCCATAGCCAATATCCGCAGCATGGGGATGGCGATGACCCCGTGCACACTACCGGCAGTGGGAAAGCCGGGATTTGTCTTGGGCGATGATGAGATCGAGATCGGAATGGGCATCCATGGGGAGCCGGGAGTAGAGCGGACCAATATCAAGAGCGCAAAAGAAGTGGCGGAGATTCTTCTGGAAAAAATATTAGCCGATTATGATTACAGCGGATCAGAGGCGGCTGTCCTGGTCAATGGCCTTGGCGGTACGCCGCTGATGGAACTGTACATCCTGAATATGGAGATACAGAAATTATTGAAAGAAAAAAATATCTGCGCCTACAAGACACTGGTGGGCAACTATATGACAGCAATCGATATGACGGGGTGTTCCCTCACATTGATGAAGCTGGATGACGAATTGAAGACATTGTTAGATGAACCGTGCGATACCCCGGCATGGAAAATGAACTGAGGAGGCCATACGATGGGATTTGAACTTACGAGCAGAGATTATGCGGAATATATCCGCCGTGCATACAGCCTGATTCACGAAAATGGGGAATATGTCACAGAACTGGATTCGGCAACCGGTGACGGAGACCACTGGTCCAATATCAATATGGGATTTGAAAAGCTGGTGGAGCGGTCGGAGGAGCTGGCAAAACTGCCGGTAAGTGATGCGCTGAAAGAGATTGGAAAAACCATGATGGCAGTGATCGGGGGTTCCTCCGGAGTCCTGTACGGCTCTGCGTATCTGGCGGCGGCAAAGGCGGTTAAGGGCAGGGAGACACTGGACGGGCAGGGCGTCTGCGATGTTCTGGAAGCCATGCTGAACGCGATCATGTCCCGGGGACAGGCCCAGGAAGGGTGGAAAACCATGATCGACAGCCTTGCACCGGCGGTCAAGGCGTATAAGGCGGCGCTTGCGGAGGGAAAAGACGAAAAAGAGATCTGCGGGTTAGTAAAGCGTGCAGCCATCGACGGAGCTGAAAACACAAAAAATATGGAAGCGGTCAGGGGAAGGGCGACTTACCAGGCCAATAAAGGCCTGGGTCACTTAGACCCGGGGGCAGTGACCATGTCTTACCAGATCAGCACGCTGATGGATTGTATAGAAGAAAAATTATAATTATTTCATTTAAAGGAGGTACAGGGAATGTACAGCAACACACCAGAGGACAGAGGGCAGCATATCAAAGATTTGAGGGATGCGATCGAACACCGCGCAACATGGTTCTACTACATGTTTACGGAGGCAAAGAAACGGGGGCTGGACAGTGAGTTTGCACATGAGGCGATTAAAAAATGCGGCAATTTCCACGGGGAGACAAAGTACACGCAGACCAGCGATTTAAAGGCGTTTGAAAAAGAGTTTGCCACTGAGAATGTGAAGAACATCTTCCAGATGGATACCTGCTGCACGGACAGCCAGATGGATGTCACCTTCCATTACTGCCCGCTGGTAGCGGCATGGAGAAAGCTGACTGATGATGAGGAACTGATCGCTGAGATGTGTGAGATCGCGATGGACGGTGACAGAGGAATCTGCGCACAGTTTAAGGATTTCAATTTCCACCTGGGAAAGACAATCGCAAAGGGCGATGACATCTGCGAAGTGACATTTAAGAAAAATTAAGCAGCTTTGAATCTTAGCCAAAGAGGGACACTGTCAATGTGCAGTATCCCTTTTTGGCGTATCTGCTGTGGAAGGAGCGGGATTATGGATACCAGTCTGCTTGGATTGATCAGGAATTACACCAACCATCTGGCAAAGATACTGTCGGATACTCTGGATACGGACATTCTTATCATAGATACAAATATGCACATTGTGGGAAGTGCGTTTAAATATCTGAACCTCTATACGGATATTCATTTTGGGACGCTGATCTCCACGATCATCCTGGAGAACCGGAATCTGATCGTAGAGGATAAAAGCAGGATGCAGGGCTGCCGCAAATGCAGCCAGTTCAGGGAGTGCAAAATGAGCAGCTTTGTCGGTGTGCCCATACGATATGAGAATCAGGTGATTGGCGCGCTGGCGCTGATCCTGACGCGGCACCGGGCCAGGTTTATGTTTGAGAGTCTGGATTCTACGGTTTCATTCCTGGAGAATTTTGCGGATTTGCTTGCCAACAAAATTGAAAATGAGACGAGGACCATAGGTCTGGAGAACCGGCTGAAGGAAGTCGAAAATATTATGGACAAGATGCTGGAAGCGGTGGTTTATACGGATTATTACGGGAATATCGTCCATGTAAACCAGAGGTTCTGCGATGTTCTGCACTATGACAGAAGGCTGGATAGTGGAAATATACGTGAAATATTTCCGTATCAGATTATCCAGGACTATTTTTTGAACTATAAGGATCTCAGCAATGAGCGCCTGACGTTTGAGCAGGACGGACAATTTTTCCATGGGGTAGTATCCAGCGCCAAAATCTATCTCAGTGCGGCGGAGTTCGGAACGCTGTTCTATTTCCGGCCCCAGTCAGACTTTGTCAAGCGCATTAATATATCGGAGCAGGGCTCTCTGGTGACATTTGAGTGGATGCAGCAGTATTTTCCACAGGAGGAATTAAAACGAATCGAGGAGAAAGCCGGGGAGAGCAAAAATCTGCTGATCCAGGGTATGGATGTGGAGCTGGGCCTGCTGCTTGCAAAGGCGATCTTTAACAGCTCGGAGCGGAACCTGCATGACCTGTATGTGATCTATGCAGACAACCTGTACCGGGAGCTGCTGCGCATCTACATGCTGGATGAATACGGCATTCTGCGGAACGCAGACAATTCAACAGTGGTGGTCGTGCAGCCGGAACGGCTTCCGCTCTATATCCAGCGGAAGCTGGCTGAGTTTATGAAGACCGGAAAAGTAAAATTTGCCAAATATACCGTGCGGTCCAATGTGCGTTTTCTGTTCTGCACGGACGCGGAGTTGGAGCCGCTGGTGGAAAGCCATATGTTTTCCATGGAGCTGTACTGTCAGCTTGGAGGAAACCGAATCAGTTTTGAACGCTTCTCCCAGGACAGCGCTCTTTTTCACAAATATGTGCTGTCTGGATTTGATTTTTACAAAAAGATCTACCGGAATAAAAATGTGGAGTTCTCCGGGGAGGCGGTAAAGTATCTGCGGCAGAGATATGAGGAGCTGGGGATGCATTTTGTGGAGACGCTTCTGGAAAAAACGGCGGCAGAGTGCACCGGGAAAGTGACGTGCAGAGAACTGGAACCGATTGTGAGCCACTGCCGGGAGGGGAAAGACTTCTGTGATCTGGAACAGACTGCGAAGGGACAGATACAGGAAATGCTGAGAAAGGGATACCCGAAAAGCCAGATAGCCGATACGCTGGGGATCTCACGGGCCACCCTGTACAGGAGAATCCGGGAATACAGCGAGGACAGCCATAAGGAAGACAGCGGCAAAGCCGGTTGCGGTCAGGACGGGATTTCGATATAATGGTAGACAGTACAGTGGAGAAAAGAGGAGGAGACTATGCTGCGTATTATCATTTCCCCGGCTAAAAAAATGAATGTGGCTGACGATTATCCGGTGGAGGCATCTGTGCCGCGTTTTTTGGAGATGTCAGAGGCGCTTAGGGATTATCTGCGCGGGTTGGATTATGGGACGCTGAAGGAGATCTGGAAATGCAATGACAAGATTGCCGGACTGAACTGGGAGCGCCTCCGGGATATGGACCTGCAAAGGAGGCTGACGCCGGCTGTGTTCGCTTATGAGGGAATCCAGTACCAGAGCATGGCGCCGGGAGTACTGGAACGGAGTGCGCTTGACTATATTGGAGAACATCTCTATATTTTGTCGGGATTTTACGGGATTCTGCGGGCATTTGACGGTGTGGTGCCATACCGTCTGGAGATGCAGGCCCGGCTGGCCTGGGAGCAGGAGAGCGGAGCTGTGAGCAGTCTGTATGATTACTGGGGTGACAGATTGTACCGGGCGCTTGCAGCGTGTCCGGAGATGGACGGAAGCGGGGCGGCGGGGCAGCAGGCAGGCGGAAACGGGATCACTGTTGTGAACCTGGCTTCAAAGGAATATAGCCGGGCGGTGGAGCCGTGGCTGACGCCGGAGGTGCGGTACATAACCTGTGTGTTTGGCGAGATTGAGGCTGGGAAAGGGATTGTGCGCGGGAGCGAAGCGGAACAACAGGGCGGAGCCGGGGATATGCAGAGGGTAAAGGTCAAGGCGACCGCGGCGAAGATGGCACGCGGCGCCATGGTGCGGTTCATGGCGGAAAACCAGGTGCGTGAGCCGGAGCAGCTGAAGGCCTTTGACCGGATGGGATACCGGTATCTGGAGCATTTGTCCGATGACAAAACCTATGTATTCGGGACGGAATAAAATGGGGGATGACAGGGGCGGCAGCCCGCCGTCTGACCGTCTGCCGGCTCCGGAGAATTTCAGGAGAAATTCGCCATTTGCTTGACGGAACAGCGGAATAACGGTTATACTAAAAAATACGGCAATTGCACGGGGCGGAAGCCGCAGTCTGCGGTCTCCGCCCTGTGTTGCGGCGGATATAAAACAGAGCTAATACATTACAGAAAGAAATTTGGGGGAAACCATTTATGGAAGTACGAGAGCAATTCAAATCACGGCTGGGATTTATCCTGATCTCCGCAGGCTGTGCCATCGGCATCGGCAATGTGTGGAGATTTCCCTATGTGGTGGGCAACTACGGCGGAGGGATCTTTGTATTTTTTTACCTGATCTTTCTGATAACGATGGGCGTGCCCATACTGTCCATGGAATTTGCGGTAGGACGGGCCAGCAAAAAGAGCACGATCCTGTCCTATAAGGTGCTGGAGAAGCCGGGGCAGAAGTGGCATATCCACGGCTATGTGGCCTGGGCGGGCAATTTCCTTTTAATGATGTTTTATACCACGGTGGCAGGCTGGATGCTCGCCTATCTGGTGAAGTTTGCGAAAGGTGATTTTGCGGGACTTGACCAGGCGGCCATTGAAGGGGCGTTTGACGGTCTTTTGGCGAGACCGGCGGAGCTTGGCATATGGATGGTGATCGTGGTGGTCACCGGCTTTATCGTCTGCTCGGTGGGCCTTCAGAAAGGCGTGGAGAGACTGACCAAGGGTATGATGATCGGGCTATTGGGTCTGATCCTGGTGTTGGCGGTCAACAGCTTGCTGCTTCCGGGCGGCATGGAGGGGGTCAGATTCTACCTGCTGCCGGACTTTGGGAAGATGAAGGAGATCGGCGTTGCCAATGTGATCGTGGCGGCGATGAACCAGGCGTTCTTTACCCTGAGCGTGGGTCAGGGCTCCATGGAGATATTCGGGAGCTATATGGACCGGAAGCATTCTCTGATGGGCGAGTCTCTTCAGATCGCCATGCTGGATACTTTTGTGGCGGTGGTCGCAGGGTTGATCATTTTCCCGGCCTGCTTTTCCTTCGGGGTGAATCCGGGCAGCGGGCCGAAGCTGATCTTTATCACTCTGCCCAACGTATTCCGGGAGATGGCTGGGGGACGGATCTGGGGGACCCTGTTCTTCCTGTTTATGACGTTTGCGGCCTTTTCCACGATCCTGGCGGTGTTTGAGAACCTGATGGCCTGCTGTATGGAGCAGCTTGGATGGAACCGGAAACGGACGGCGCTTGTCAATGGCATCCTGATGATCCTTGCATCTCTTCCCTGTGTCCTGGGCTTCAGCCTGCTTTCCGGGTTCCAGCCTCTGGGGGCGGGGAGCACGGTGCTGGATCTGGAGGATTATATTGTCAGCAACCTGCTGCTGCCGGGCGGATCTCTGGTGTATCTGCTGTTCTGTGTGAGCCGTTATGGCTGGGGATTCAAGTCTTACCAGCAGGAGGCAAACTTCGGCGCGGGCGTGAAGGTGGCAAACTGGATGCGGGGATATTTCACTTACGTCCTTCCGGTGCTGGTGGCGTTTATCTTAATCTGGGGATTGATAAAATAGAGTTTAGCAGGTAATATAGAGGTATTGCTGAAAGGAGAAAGCTGTATGACAAAAGCATATGAGAGATTGATGGACTGTTATCAGTGTTTTAAAGAGAAGATCGACTTTACGCCGAAGGTGGCGCTGATCCTTGGCTCGGGGCTGGGGGATTATGCGGATAGTATCCGGATCGAGGCTACACTGGATTATCATGATATCAAAGGATTTCCGGTATCTACGGTCAGCGGTCACAAGGGCCGTTTTGTGTTCGGGTACGTGAATGACGTGCCGGTGGTCATCATGCAGGGAAGAGTGCATTATTATGAGGGGTACGCCATGGAGGACGTGGTGCTGCCGACCCGGCTGATGAAGATGATGGGGGCGGAGATTCTGTTCCTGACCAATGCGGCAGGTGGAGTGAATTTTGATTTCCAGGCAGGTGATTTTATGATGATCACGGACCAGATATCGAACTTTGTGCCGTCACCGCTCATCGGGCCGAATATTGAAGAGCTGGGCGAACGGTTCTGTGACATGAGTGAGATCTATAATAAGGAGCTGTGCGGTATTCTGCGCGGGACTGCGGCGGATCTGGGGATCTCCCTTAAGGAGGGAACTTATATCCAGCTCACCGGGCCGAATTTTGAGTCTCCAAAGGAAGTGAAGATGTGCCGGATCCTGGGAGCGGATGCGGTTGGCATGAGTACGGCCTGCGAGGCGATCGCGGCAAATCATATGGGCATGAAGATCTGCGGTATTTCCTGTATCTCCAATCTGGGCTGCGGGATGACCGACCAGCCTCTGAGCCACGAAGAAGTGAAGGAGACGGCGGACCGGGTTGCACCGCTGTTTAAGAAATTGATCACGGAGGCTGTGACCCGGATGGGAAGCTGCTGAGGAGTGAGAGGCTGACCGGATATGAGAAAGCTAAGCCGGCGGAAATGCCGGAAATAATTATGTGGGGGTAGGTACCAATGAAACAAAGAGAAACTTTTAAATCAAGGCTGGGCTTTTTGCTGCTTTCGGCGGGCTGCGCCATCGGCATCGGCAATGTCTGGAGGTTCCCGTATGTGGTGGGAGCCAATGGCGGCGGGTTCTTCGTGCTGTTCTATCTGCTGTTCCTTGCCATTATGGGCGTGCCGGTGCTTTCCATGGAATTTGCTGTGGGGCGCGCCAGCAAAAAGAGCCCGGTAAAGGCATACCAGGAACTGGAGCGTCCGGGACAGAAATGGCATCTGCACGGATATGTGGCGCTGTTTGGAAACTATATGCTGATGATGTTCTATACTACGGTGGCGGGCTGGATGCTGTACTATTTTTACAGCTTTTTTACCGGAAGATTTACCGGACAGACGACGGAAGGCGTGGCGGCTGCGTTCGGTGAGATGTTAGCCAGCCCGGGAATCAATGTGTTCTGGATGGTGCTTGTGGTCATAGTGGGTATCTTTATCTGCTCTATGGGACTCCAGAAAGGTGTGGAGCGGATCACCAAATGGATGATGATCGGCCTGTTGTCCCTGATGGTGATCCTGGCAGTCCACGGAGCGTTCCTGGAGGGCGGCACCGAGGGCCTGAAGTTCTATCTGCTGCCGGACATCGGCAAGATGAAAGAAGTGGGCATAGGAAATGTGATCGTGGCGGCCATGAACCAGTCCTTCTTTACCTTAAGCCTGGGTATCGGAGCCATGGCGATCTTTGGCAGCTATCTGGGCAGGGACAATACCCTGCTGGGTGAGGCGGTCAATGTGGCGGTACTGGATACGTTTGTGGCGATCACCGCGGGACTTATCATCTTCCCGGCGTGTTTTGCATTTGGGGTGAGCCCGGACAGCGGGCCGAGCCTGATCTTTATCACCCTGCCGAACGTATTTATCTCCATGCCGGGCGGAAGAGTATGGGGAAGCCTGTTCTTCCTGTTCATGTCTTTTGCGGCTTTCTCCACAGTGATCGCGGTGTTTGAGAATATCCTGGCCTGTGATATGGAGCTGTTTGAGATCGACCGGAAAAAGTCGGCGTGGCTGAATCTGGGGCTGATCATCCTGCTGTCCCTGCCCTGTGCTCTGGGCTTTAATCTTCTTGCGGGCTTTGAGCCGCTGGGAGCGGGAAGCGCGGTGCTGGATCTGGAAGATTTTATCGTCAGCAACCTGCTGCTGCCGTTGGGATCTTTGATCTATCTGCTGTTTGCTACCTGGAAGAGCGGCTGGGGCTTTGAAAAGTATCAGGCGGAGGCCAATCAGGGGGCAGGCCTTAAGGTGCCGTCCTGGATCCGTTTTTATGTGAAATACATTCTTCCGATCATGATCCTTGGATTGTTCCTGGAAGGGATCTGGTCAAAGTTTTTTGCGCATTGATGATCTGGAAATGATGGGAGAGCAGTCGTTTTAGGAAATTATTATGTAGGATTGGGAGGTTTAACAATGCTGGTTCAAGGTGGGGGAAGGATTCTAAAAGAGTTTACGGAGCGGAATTATCAGGAGAATTTTCTGGAGGTGGTTCCCGGGATCTGGCATATTGCCAGTGTGGGGCACAGCAATGTGATCGTGATCGAGGGGGAGAACGGGGTGATCCTGGTGGATACCCTGGATACGTTGGAGCGCGGTCAGCGGGTGCTTGATTTTATCCGGGAGAGGATTGGAAAAGAGGTTAAGACCATTATCTATACCCATGGACACCCGGATCACAGGGGCGGCGCGGGGGCATTTACCGGCAGCGAGCCGGAGATCATTGCCTTTGAGCCGAAGACGCCGGTGCTTGCGCGGACAAGGGAGCTGATGGATGTCCAGAACCTGCGGGGAGCCCGCCAGTTTGGTTACGGGCTTACGGATGAGGAGAATATCTCCCAGGGGATCGGGCGCAGGGAGGGCATGGTGTATGGAGAGCACCGGGCCTTTGTACCGCCCACTACCCTCTATGCCCAGGACCGGGTGGAGCGGGTGATCGACGGCGTGGCTCTGGAACTGGTGCGCGTGCCGGGTGAGACGGACGACCAGATCCTGGTGTGGCTGCCGGAGAAGAAGGTGCTCTGCTGCGGGGACAATTATTATGGATGTTTCCCGAACCTCTATGCGATCCGGGGAAGCCAGTACCGTGATATTGCCATGTGGCTGGACAGCCTGGAGACCCTTCGGTCCTATCCGGCGGAGTATCTGCTGCCGGGACATACGGCTCCGATCTATGGCAATGAAAAGATCCGGGAAGTCCTGGGGAATTTTAAGGACGCTATTGAGTACATATTGTCTGAGACGTTAAAGGGCATGAATGAAGGGAAGAGCTGTGACCGGCTGGCAGCGGAAATCCGGCTTCCGAAGCAGTATGCGGACCTGCCTTATCTGGGGGAGCATTACGGCTGTGTGGAGTGGACGGTGCGGGCGATCTATATGGCTTATCTTGGATGGTTTGACGGGAATCCTACGAGCCTGCATCCTCTTGAACCGAAGGTGCGGGCAGAGAAAGAGATCGGTCTGATGGGCGGAGCGGCAGCGGTTTTGGAGGCTGCGGGAAAGGCATTTGCAGGGGAAGAGTACCAGTGGTGCCTGGAGCTTTGTGATATGCTGATGGAATGCGGCGGAGAAATTGGTAAGGAGGCCGGACGTTTGAAGGCGGACGGGATGATGAAGCTGGCGGAGTATGAGACCAGTGCCAATGGGCGGCATTATTATATCTGCTGCGCGAAGGAACTGCTGGCCGGGGAGTAAGGCTGTGGAGGGCTAAGGATCCCCCGGTACGGCAGTAAAAAGTTTCTGTGTCTTCCTGTCTTCGACAGAACAGGGCCGGAGTCATGTGGCTATCGGACAGCGCATAGTGCGCGCAGTCCGCTATCCGCACGACTCCGGCCCTGCTCTGTCTGCGAACGGAAGGACACTTGGAAAGCTTTTTACTGCCGTACCGGGGGATTCTTAGCCCGGCGACGGTACTGGCGGGAGCAGAGAGGGGGATGTGATTTAATTTATTTGATTTATTGGTGCTCGGCGAGCCAGGAGGTTATCTCGTCGTCTGATGTGCTGCCGCTGAATCTTTGGCCGGGAAGCCAGGTGCCGCTGCCTGCCTGTTTGGCAAGGTGATCGCTGCTTTGTCCGATTCCGCTGCCGCCGGAGGTGCAGAAGGGGATGATGGTTATGCCGTTAAAATCATGGGTTTCTACAAAGGTGCTCATGATGCGCGGCGCGTCTCCCCACCAGATCGGATATCCGAGATAGAGGGTTGTGTATCCCTCCAGGGACAGGGGATCACTGCTGATCTGCGGGCGGGAATCCGGGTCGTTCATCTCGCTTGTGGCACGGCTCTGACTGTCGCTGTAGTTTAAATCTGCTTTGGAATAATGCTCTGCGGGGAGGATCTCATATTGATCGGCTCCGGTAAGGGCAGCGATCTTTTCCGCAATGCTTTTGGTTGTGCCGGTCGCGGAGAAGTATGCAACTAAGGTATCTTTTTTGGCGGGTTCCGTGCTTATGGGTTGTGTTGTTTCAGGCACCGCTGTTGCTTGTGCTGCCCAAGACGGCTCTACGGCGTTTGCTGAAGCGGCTTGTGTCTGCTGTGCGGAAGGGCCTTCGCCTGCTAAGGCTTTGGCGTTCTGACAGGCTGTGGCTCCCAGGGTGATGCAGGCGGCAGTGATTAAGACCACGATCTTACTGATATGTTTCATGGTGTTTCCTCCAGTCATGGTTTGTGTTAATGGGGGATATGGTGGTTACAGCCACTTGGAGGCCCAGGCTGCAAGTTCTTTGCCGGATGGGTTGGCACCAAACCGTTTGCCGTCGGCTACGTCTGCGCCGGGCGCCAGCGACTGCATGTTCCTGCCGGAACTGCCGATGGGGCTGCCGCCGGAGGTGGCGAAAGGCACGACGGTCTTTTGGCTTAGATCATATGCTTCCATAAAGGTGTCGATGATGGAAGGCTCTCTGTACCACCACACCGGGAAGCCTACAAACACCACATCGTACTGGTCCATATCCTCCACCCTGGTACGGATACCTGGACGGCAGCTTTTGTCATTCATCTCTACGGAACTGCGGCTTTTGCTGTCCTGCCAGTCAAGGTCGGCGTCTGTATAGGGAATCTCCGGCTCAATCTCAAATAAATCTGCGCCGATCTCTGCGGCCAGTGTTTTCGCCAGCTTTCGGGTCACTCCACTTGCACTGAAATACGTGACTAATGCTTTTTTCATTGAAAAATCCTCCTTATGTTTTCATTGACTTTCATAGTTCTGTCTACTACAATGAGTGTAAGTTGATAATACTACTTAAAGTTAACTTTAAGTCAATAGGTGTTTGTGAAAATTTTGGAAATTATTTTGGGAGGAGATTATTATGCTGTATACAGTTGGCGAGATGGCAAAGGTCATGGGGCTTCCGGCCTCTACGCTCCGTTATTACGATCAGGAAGGCATCCTTCCTTTTGTGGAGCGTTCCAATGGAGGAATCCGCATGTTTGCTGATAAGGATTATGAATGGCTGAAGGTGATTGAATGTCTGAAGAAATCTGGCCTGTCGATTAAAGAGATCAGGGCTTATATGGATATGGTAAGCCGCGGCGACGATTCTCTTGGGGAACGGCTGGAGTTGTTCCGATCCCGTAGAGAAGCAGTGCAGAGACAGATGGAGGAGATGATGGCGACGCTTAAGATCCTGGAATTTAAATGCTGGTATTATGAGGAGGCCATAAAGGATGGGACCGAGGCGCGGGTCAGCTCGCTGCCGATCGAGGGGCTTCCGGAGCAATTTCAGGGTGTCAGGAAAGAGATGAGGATTGCCTGCAAAAATGAAACCGCATAGGCGGGGTGCTTATGATAAGAATAAAACATACGAAAGGACCATTCCATTATGATAGCCTGTGTCGATGACAAAAAATATCAGGAAATGAAAAATTACCGCAGGACTTTTTTAGAATCCGGAAATATTGATCCTCATGTCAGGTCTTTTGTGGCTGAGTCCTGGAAACGCTGCCAGCAGTATGACGTCTCAGAATCCTACACAGTCCAAAAGCTTTCGGGTGGGGAGCGTGACAGGCTTTTAAAAGAAAACCATGCTTTTATCAAAGCGGCTCATCCGGTTATGCAGAAACTCGTCAGCCTGACCGAAGGGACGCAGTATGTCATCACGCTCCACAACCGGGAGGGATGGATCCTGGATTATCTTTTTGCCGGGGATAATCCGGTGTTTTCCGCGCGCGGGTTCGACGTCGGCACCCTATGGTCCGACGCGACCATCGGCACCTGCAGTTCCTACTTAAGTACGCTTCACGATACGGAGATCCAGTTGATCGGGCATGAGCATTACAATGAGCGGATGCAGGAAATGGTCGGCACCGCCGCCCCGATCCACGGCTGCGACGGAATTGTGATCGGCTGTATCAACATGTGCGGGCATTACTCCAACGGGAATATCCACACGCTGGGGCTGGTCAAGATGGCAGCCCTGCTGATCGAATCAACCGCTGCATATACCCGTTTGTCCCATGTGGCAAGTGATACATTCGACATTCTTCCGGAAGGTATCGTGGTGCTGGATGAGAGCTTCCGCGTGCAGCAGGTTACCCTTCAGGCTGCCGCCGTCTTAAAGATGTCCCAGAAGGCTGTCCGCTCCCTGGATTTTAGAAGGCTGTTTCCAAAAGAAGATTTTTCAGCCCCTTTTTCTTATCCGGAATATGAGCTTTCCCTGCCTGATGGACATCAGCTCACCTGCAATGTCCAGGTAACGCCGGTCTTCTCTGAATTGCACCTGCGTGAAACCGTCATCATTTTCCGCGAGAGCAGGCGGGTCAACCGCTATACCAGCCGGATGAGCGGCAACCGGGCAAGCTATCATTTTGAAGATATTATCACGCAGGATGACAGGATGCTGGCGCAGATCGATATGATGCGGGATATTGCTGATACGGACTGCTGCGTTTTGATCGAGGGAGAGAGCGGTACCGGAAAGGAACTGTTTGCCCATTCCCTGCACAATGAGAGCAGCCGCAGAAACGGCCCCTTTATCGCTGTGAACTGTGCGTCTCTGCCGCGGAGCCTTGTGGAGAGTGAATTGTTCGGTTATGAAAAAGGGGCGTTTACAGGGGCGCGCAGCGAGGGGAGCCCTGGAAAGTTTGAACTGGCAGACGGCGGAACTATTTTTTTGGACGAGGTGGGCGAGCTGCCGTTGGAGATCCAGGCTACTCTGCTGCGGGTGCTGGACAATCACAAGGTGATCCGGATCGGGGGAAGGACGGAGAAGAACCTGGATGTAAGGGTGATCGCGGCCACCAACCGCAATCTCTATCAGGAAGTGCAAAACGGCAACTTCCGAAGCGACCTTTTCTTCCGCATCAATGTACTCCAATTTGACATCCCGCCCCTGCGGGAGCGCGGGGCCGACATCCCGCTTCTGGCACATACATTTTTAGACCAGATCAATGAAAAGGGGGATTCCAGGAGAAAGGAACTGTCTTTGCAGTTTCTTGACCGTATCGCCCGTTACCAATGGCCCGGCAATGTCAGGGAACTTCAAAATACGGTGGTACGCGCATATTATGCATGCAAAGGGACCGTGATCACGGATGATGAGCTGCCGGGCAATATTAAGGACGCTGTATTTATAAATCCCGCGGCGCGGGAGGAGCGGGCTGTCCGTTCTGCACCGGATTTCACCGGGATCCTGGCGGATGCTGAAAAACAGGCGGTGACGGATGCCTTAAAAAGCAGCGGCGGTGATGTCGCGAAAGCGGGAGAACTTTTAGGGATCAGCAAAGCAACCGTCTATCGCCGTATGAAGAAATACGGGATTAGCCTGAGATAGATTTTCTCATATTTGATAAATACTGATACAAATATATCGTTAATGATTCTATAACGTTCTGCAAATGCGGCCGGGGGGATTTTTTTCTCCAGCCGCATTTGTTTTCTTACAAATATTTTTATTACTTCTCACCAAACACTTCCCGGATAATCTGGTACTTTTTTATAAAAAGACAGCTCCTGCCTTTATTGTGAAAATTTTGGCACAGAACTTGCTCTTATTTTTAGTGTGCGATAACACAAAAGGAATAGGAGGTTTGATATGGTTTTGAATGACGATACCGGACTGGTCATCAACGTCCAGCGGTTCACGATCCATGACGGACCGGGGATCCGCACGGAAATTTTCCTGAAAGGCTGTCCCCTGCGATGCCGCTGGTGCAGCAATCCGGAAAGCTATGAAAAATTCCCTCAGGTCGGAATCTATGAAAACCAGTGCATCGGCGTCACAAAATGCGGCCTGTGCCTGCAGGCATGTCCTTTGGCTGATCAGGGGGCGCTGGTGGTGGAGGACGACCGGGTCATACGGATCGACCGCTCTGTCTGCACCAATTGCCTGAAATGCCAGGATGCCTGTCCCGGCAGGGCCATGAAGCTCTGGGGGGATGTCATGACTGTAGATGACTGCATGAAGATCATCCTGGGCGACCGGATCTATTACGAGCGATCCGGGGGCGGGGTGACCTTGTCCGGAGGCGAGCCTTTGCTGCAAAAAGAGTTCTGTAAAAATGTACTGGGAAGATGCCGGGAGGAAGGTATCCATACCTGTCTGGAGACCGCCTTATATGTGGATCCCGGGACGGTTGACGAAATACTGCCTTTTACAGATCTGATCCTGACGGATTTAAAACATGTGGACAGCCGCGTTCACAGGGAACATACCGGTGTGGGCAATGAAAGGATACTTGGGAATTTAAAAAAGCTGTCGGTTTCCCGCGTCCCTTATATTCTCCGCATACCAGTCATTCCCGGTTTCAATGACAGCACAGGCGACATGGATGCCATGGGGGATTTTATCCTGCATGAGCTGAACAATACCGCCCTTCAGGTCCAGATCCTCCGGTTCCGCCCGATGGGCGATGAGAAGCGGGCGTCACTGGGAATGGACAATCCCATGGACGGGGTTCAGCCGGACCGTGCGGAGTTTGAGGCAAGGATCAAAGCTTATGTGTCCCATTTTACAGAGCGGGGTATCCCGGCGGCAGCCGGAAGCACTACGAAGACGAAGCAGTAAATTTATAAAAATTATTATATAAGGAGGAACCATCATATGCAAAAGTACACAACAACAGCCTGCGGATGCGATGCCGTCGACGAGCATTACGGCGTTGGCTACACAGAGAACAGAAAGGAATTATCTCCGTATCCGAGAATCAACCGGCTGCGCAAGGAGCATTTCAGCCAGAAGACAAGGCTGGATTCCCAAAGAATCCTGTATTACACAGAAATGTTCAAAAAATATGAAGGCGCATCTGCGCTGATCAAAAACGCCCGGGCGTTGGAGCACTGCCTGCTGAACTTCTCCCTGCAGTACTGCGAGGATGAGCTTCTGCTCGGCGATACCGGAGGCGGAAACTGGACGGCTCAGGTCTATCCGGAATTCTCCCTGGAATGGTTGTGTGATGAGCTGCGTGAACACAATCTGGGGGACCGGGTGAACTGCAAGGCCTATCACTCCGACCAGGTCAAGGAGGATATCTTGAGCTGCGAATCCTTCTGGAAAGGCCGGAATGTGAGAGACAAAGTAGAGGCAAGGCTTTCTGCCGAAGAGCTGAAGGGCAGCCAGCTGGGGAAGGGCGTTTTCTTCACAACGCTGTATCTGAGCCAGGGAATCGGGCACCATACGCCGGACTTCAACTACGCGCTCTGCTGCGGCTTCGGAGGCATCAAGAAAAACGTCCGCAGACAGCTTGACAAACTGGATCTGACCACGAGAGAGGGCCTGGAAAAGAGAGAGTTTTATAACGCGCAGCTGATCGTTTTGGAGGCGGCCTCCCGGTACTGCCAAAGATATGCTCAGTATGCAAAGGGACTGGCGGAACAACAGGCTGATCCTCGGCTTAAATCGGAGCTGCTCCGGATGAGCGCCAACTGTGAGCATATTGCCGAGGAGCCTCCCCGCGACCTGTGGGAAGCCCTCCAGCTGTTCCATTTCATCCATCAGATCGTGCTGATCGAATCCAGCGGGCATTCCGTTTCCTTCGGGCGGGTTGATCAGGTATTCCACCCGTTCTACAAGCGGGATTTAGACAGCGGAAGATTCACGAAGGAATTTATGCAGGAGCTGCTGGAGGCATTCTGGATCAAATCCTGCAAGATGGTAAAGATCACCGACACCATCCGGATCCCGGAAATGAAGGCTTCCGAGCGCACCTGGGGAGGCACCGCCCTGGTCCTTGGGGGCGTGGACCAGTTTGGAAATGATGCCACCAACGATCTGACGTTCATGTTTTTAGACTGCATTGCCCACACCAGGCTTGACGCGCCCTGGCCAATGCTCCGCTGGCACGATAAGATGCCGGAGGAGTTAAAGATCAAGGCAGCGGAAGTGATCCGGAGCGGAAACGGACACCCGAAGCTTTTTAACGACCGGGTTGCCATCGAAACCATGCGCAATAAAGGAAGATCGCTGGCGGAGGCGCGGGATTACACCATCGTTGGGTGTGTGGAGCCGGATTCTGCCGGATATGAATACGGCTGGCATGATTCCAGCTATTTCAATCTGGTAAAGGTGTTTGAACTGGCGATCAATAACGGCAGATGTATAAACTGCTCTGAGCGCTGCCCCAGATATAAGGTCTGTGGGGGCGCGGGAAAACAGCTTGGAATTCCAACGGGGACCCTGGCTGATTTTAAGACCTTTGATGAACTGAAACAGGCATTCCGCAGGCAGTTGAAGTACTGGGTTGACCAGATGGTGATGAACCTTGAAACCATCGACCTGGCACATCAGGAGGTCAAGCCGCTTCCCTATCTTTCCTGTTTTATCAATGACTGCACGCAAAAAGGCCAGGATGTAAGCTGCGGCGGAGCGCGGTACAACGGTTCCGGCCCTCAGGGCGTGGGGATCGGCACGGTCGGCGACAGCTTGAGCGTACTGAAACAGTTGATCTTTGAGGAAAACAAGGCGACAGGCGAGGAATTCCTTGACGCGCTCAAAGCCAACTGGGAAGGGCATGAGGTTCTCTATACGCTTGTCAACAGTGAAAAAGTCCATCACTACGGCAATGATGACGATTATGCAGATGAAATGGCTCAGTTTGTGTTCAACTCCTATTGTGAGGAAGTGGAGGACCGGATCACCGCCCACGGCGGCACCTATACGCCCGGCGTTTACTCGGTAACCCTGAACATTCCGTTTGGGATGATGACCGGAGCAACTCCTGACGGACGGAAGGCGACCGAGCCGGTTTCCGACAATATCGGGCCGGTACATACGGTTTCCGGTTCTCATGACAGGCTTGGCCCCACCGCCCTGACCAATTCGGTCGCCAAGTTTGACCATGCCAGAGCTACCAACGGCACATTGCTGAACATCAAGTTTGGGACAGAGACCATGTCCGGGGAAACCGGGCGGCAGAATTTTATTGATTTCATTGATTCTTATATGGCAGGCAATACCATGCATGTCCAGGTCATGACCATTGACCGGGAGACGATGATAGAGGCTCAGAAAAACCCGCAGGATTACGCGGACCTTCTGGTCCGGGTATCCGGGTACAGCGCCTACTTTGTGGATCTGGGCGTCAACCTGCAGAATGACCTGATTGCCAGGACGGAACAGTCTTTTGAATAACTATTTAAATGAAAGGAAGAAAACTTATGCAATTTCAATTTACCGCACCGAAGATCGTCTGCGCACCGGGCGCTTCCCGGAATATAGCCGGCCTGCTGCAGGCGGCAGGATGCAGCCGTATCCTCTGCATCTATGATAAAGGGGTCAAGTCAGCCGGTATTGTGGCGCCGGTTATTGAGGCAATAAAGGAAAAAGGAATCGAGGTCTGGGAATTTGATGAAGTGATGCCGGATCCGCCTGTGGCGGTCGTTGAAAAGGCAGTTCAGGCGGCGCGCGGTTCCGGCGCAGATGGGATCGTGTCCATCGGAGGAGGAAGCACGCTGGACACCGCAAAGCTGGCGGCGGCCCTGGCGGCCAATCCCGGTCCGGTCTCGGATTATTATGTCAGGGATTCCATTGTTAATCCGCCCCTGCCGCATTTTGCCATTCCGACCACATCAGGGACCGGGAGCGAAGTGACTCCCGCTGCGGTGGTGAGCGACCCGGAGCTGGGACGCAAAGTCACCCTGGTCGATTCTAAGCTCGTGCCGCTTTACGCCATTCTGGATCCATTGCTTACGCTTGGCCTGCCGGGGCATATTACGGCGGCAACCGGAATGGACGCCTTATCTCATGCGGTGGAGAGCATGACCAGCATCCGCCACAATCCCATGACCGATGGGATCGCGCTCGCGGCGATCCGTCTGATCGCCAGATATCTGCCGGACTGCGTAAAGAACGGAGAGGATGAATATGCACGGGCCCAGATGATGACCGCCTCTACTATGGCGGGCATGGCCTTTGGCAATACCTGCGCCCATGTGGGCCATGCGTTTGCCCATGCTATGGGGGCAAAATGGCATATTCCTCATGGAACGGCCTGTGCGCTGGCCCTTCCCTTTGCGGTCCAAAACTGTAAGGAGATCGCCTGTGGGCAGATCGCTGATATCAGCAGGGCAGTGGGGCTGGAAGGCGGAGGCAGTTCCCCGCAGGAACAGGCAGACAAACTGGCAGGCTGGATTATGGGATTCTCATCCTCCATCGGTATTCCCAGTTTGAAGAAGTTGGGAATCAACCCTGAAGATCTCGAGGATATCACTCGGATGACGCTGGAAGAAAAACCGCTGATCCTGCTCTCCGGCGTTTTAGTCACCCCGGAAGACTGCCGGGCTTACTATCAGACTCTTTTTATGCAGGAGGGCTGACCGGCGGCCCGATCCTGTTTGGCGGGGCCATGATCCATAGACTTATGCATAGACTTATGACAGGCAGATGCTTTTACGCACCTGCCTGTTTTTTTGTGCTGCCATACAGGATCACCAGGACGGATGCTTATATTTGAATCCGGAAAATCATAATTTGGGGACAATTGGGAATGCTAGGAGCAGAAGGAAGCTGACATTTTGACCAAAAACAGGTGCGCTTTCTTAGATGATATGCTGAAAATGAGCATGAAACGGAATTTTATGGAAAATGATATTGACGAAATGATGGAATCATATTATGATATAGCCATAACATGAAATTAAATTTCACAACAACAAGGAGAGATGAAGTATGATTTACACAGTAACATTTAATCCGGCGTTGGATTATGTAGTGAGAGTAGATCAATTCACTCTGGGAGCGGTGAACCGGACGGTGCAGGAACATATCTTCTATGGGGGCAAAGGCATCAACGTATCGGCAGTTCTCGCGAATCTTGGATTTGCAAACACGGCGCTCGGGTTTGTGGCAGGATTCACCGGGGAAGAGATTGAGCGGGGGGCAAAGACCCTGGGATTCGACAGTGATTTCATTCACGTGAAAAAGGGCATGTCCCGGATCAATGTGAAGCTGAAGGCGGAGGATGAGACGGAGATCAACGGCATCGGGCCGGAGATCCTGGCGGAGGATGTACAGGAGCTGTTTGGAAAGCTGGACCGGCTGGAGCAGGGGGATGTGCTGGTGCTGTCGGGAAGTATCCCCTCCTCTATAAGCGATACCATTTATGAGGAGATCATGGAACGGCTGGACGGCAGAGGGATCCGCATCGTGGTGGACGCCACAAAGGAGCTGCTTTTAAATGTGCTCCAGTACCATCCGTTTCTGATCAAGCCCAACAACCATGAGTTGGGGGAAATGTTTGGTACCGTGTTAAAGACGGAGGAGGAGATCGTGCATTATGCGAAGGTCCTCCAGGAGCGGGGAGCGGTCAACGTACTGATCTCCATGGCGGGAGACGGGGCGATCCTGATCGCTGAAAACGGTGAGATCTATAAGAGAAAACCGCCGAAGGGCGTTGTGAAGAATTCTGTGGGAGCCGGTGATTCCATGGTTGCGGGATTTGTCGCAGGATATTTAAAGTCCGGGGACTATGAGGAAGCCCTGAAGCTGGGAACAGCGGCAGGAAGCGCCAGCGCTTTTTCCGACGGGCTGGCATCGGGCGAAGCGATCACGGCATTGTATGAAAAAATCTGATGGAGGGCTGAGATGAAGATAACAGAGCTTTTGAAAAAGGAAAGTATTGAGCTTGGCGTGAAGGCGGCGGATAAGGAAGCCGCCATAGACCGTCTGGTGTCCCTGATGGAAAAGGGCGGCAGGCTGAATGACCGGGCAGGCTATAAGGAGGGAATCCTGGCAAGGGAGAGCCTTGGCAGTACGGCGGTCGGGGACGGCATCGCCATACCCCATGCAAAGGTAGCGGCTGTGAAGGAGCCGGGGCTTGCGGCCATCACCGTGCCGGACGGCGTGGATTATGAGGCTTTTGACGGTTCTGCGGCAAACTTGATCTTCATGATCGCTGCGCCGGACGGGGAGGCGGACACCCATTTGGAGGCCCTTGCAAAGCTGTCCACCCTGCTGATGAATCCGGGATTTAAGGATGCGCTGGTCGCTGCGAAGTCAAAAGAGGAATTTATGAAGATCATCGACGACGCGGAGCGGGCACGTTACGAGAAGAAGGAAGCTGCGGATGGCGCGGGCAGCAATGCAGCAGATGCAGCAGGCGCAGGCAGCAGCGCGGCGGGAGCAGGCAGCACTACAGCGAGCGCAGGCGGCAGTGCGGCAGGTGCAGGCGGCAGTGCGGCAGGAGCAGGCGGCAGCGCAGCAACAGCAGCAGGCGGTGCATCGGGTTACCGGGTGCTGGCAGTGACAGCCTGTCCCACAGGGATTGCACATACCTTCATGGCCGCGGAGAATCTGGAGAATACAGGGAAGAAGCTGAACGTTCCTTTAAAGGCAGAGACCAACGGTTCCGCCGGAGCGGACAATGTATTGACGGCAGCGGAGATCGAAGCTGCGGAGTGCATTATCATTGCGGCGGATAAGAATGTGGAGATGGCCCGGTTTAACGGCAAGCCGGTCATCCAGGTTCCGGTCTCCGAGGGGATCCACCACGCGGAGGATCTGATCAAACGCGCTGTGAGCGGTGAAGTCCCGGTCTATCATCATGCAGGTTCCGGCGATGGGGCGGGAAGCAGCTCAAGGAGCGGTGCCGCAGGTGGCAGCGGTGCGGGCGCTTCCGATGGGATTGGAAGGACCATTTACAAACATCTGATGAACGGTGTTTCCCATATGCTGCCGTTTGTGATCGGCGGCGGTATCCTGATCGCGCTGGCATTTTTATTTGATAATTATGAGATCGATCCGTCCAACTTTGGTAAGAACACGCCGCTGGCAGCGTATTTAAAGACCATCGGTGAGCAGGCGTTCGGAATGATGCTCCCGGTATTGGCCGGATATATTGCCATGAGCATTGCGGACCGTCCCGGTCTGGCGGCTGGTTTCGTAGGCGGCCTGATCGCGAAGATGGGCGCGACCTTTGCAAACCCGGCGGGCGGCGATGTGAACGCCGGATTCCTGGGGGCTCTGTTTGCAGGCTTTGTAGGCGGTTATATTATCCTGGGCTTGAAGCGGTTGTTCAGCAAGCTGCCCAAATCCTTGGAAGGCATCAAGCCGGTGCTTCTATATCCGGTGATCGGTATCTTCCTGACAGCTGTGGTAACGACCTTTATCAATCCTTATATGGGTATGATCAACGACGGTCTGACCGGTCTGTTAAACAGCATGGGCGGCACCAGCCGCGTAGTGCTTGGCATGGTAGTGGCAGGAATGATGTCCGTGGATATGGGCGGCCCGGTGAACAAGGCGGCTTATGTGTTTGGTACGGCGCAGCTTGCAGAGGGCAACTTCGAGGTGATGGCTGCCGTTATGGCGGGCGGCATGGTCCCGCCGCTGGCGATCGCGCTGTGCTCCACCTTCTTTAAAAAGAAATTCACGGAGAAAGAGCGCCAGTCCGGCCTTGTAAACTATATCATGGGATTTTCCTTTATCTCCGAAGGAGCAATCCCCTTTGCAGCTCAGGACCCGCTGCGTGTGATCCCTTCCTGCGTTGTCGGTTCCGCTCTGGCGGGCGGCCTGTCCATGTTCCTGGGCTGCACCCTGCGGGCGCCTCACGGCGGTATCTTCGTGCTGCCGACGATTGGAAATCCGCTTGGATATCTGGCTGCTGTCTTGATTGGTTCGGCAGTTGGTTGTATAATATTAGCAGCACTTAAGAAAAACGTGGAAGAATAGGAGATTATTATGATACGATGCTGCATATTTGATCTGGACGGGACCCTTTTAAATACGCTGGAGGCCCTGAACTACACTGTGAACCTGGTCATGGAACATTTCGGCTACGGCCCGGTGGACGAGGCCCATATGAAAAAGTTTGTGGGAGACGGTTACAAGATGCTCCTGGAACGGGCGCTGAAGTTCAGCGGCGACGAGGATCTGGTACATTTCGAGGAGAGCCAGGGCGTGTACATGGAGCAGTTCGCAAAGCATTCCATGCACAACGTAAGGCCCTATGACGGGATTCCGGAGCTTTTAAAAGGGTTAAAGGATCGCGGGATCAAAATTGCAGTATTGTCCAACAAGCCTCATAAGCAGACGGTAGAGAATATTGATACAGTTTTTGGCAAAGGTTATTTTGATTTTGTGGCCGGGGAGCGGCCGGATATCCCGAGAAAACCGGACCCGGCGGGCGTGCATCAGATCCTTGAGGAGTTTGGAGCCAAGCCGGAGGAATGCCTGTACTTCGGAGACACCAACACCGACATGAAGACCGGTCTTGGCGCAGGCGTGACCACGGTCGGCGTGACCTGGGGCTTCCGGGACCGGGAGGAACTGGAGAGCTATCATCCGCAGTATGTGATCGATGAGGCGAGGGAAGTATTTGAAAAGATAATCTAAATTGATTTTATGTATTTCAAGAAAAAAGAGGGGAGTCGGACAGACATTTAAAGAATGTTTGTCCGGCTCTGCTTTTTGGGTCAGTCATAGAGAATAGAAGGAAAAAAGCGTTGTTTTGCGCTGCATGATAGATGTACGAAAAGATTAAATAACTTTGATATGGTTTGATGCAGATATCCAGATTATTTATGGTATAACCGGTCTTTTCGTAGGCAGTAGGAAAATACTCCAGTGACTTTAACGCTTTTTTGATTTTGTTTGAAAAATTGTCTACATAGACATGATACTTAAAAGTAGTCAGAATGTAGTGATGGTTTTCATTAATGTCCAGAAGGGCATTTTTAGATATGAGAACCATGTATTTTTTTGGATTGTTCATAAATATTATATATTGTCAATCTCCTTCCATGCTTCTTCGATGGTATAAACCTCGCCACGTTGTATACTTCTGAAGCCTTTTTCCAGCTCTTCACACAAAGAAAGGGCTTCGTCACGTTCCCAGCCTTTTTATTGATTTGAAAGACGGAAATCTTCTTATAAGCCCTCATAAGTGTTTAAGGCACCATGAGAAAATGGCATAAAATCAAGGTTTTCCGCATATCGTCATGTATCTTGCTGTATCTCCGTACCAGGTGGTTTTGTAAGACCGGGCACCATTTGGGCACCTAGAACCTGTGTAGGATATTGTTTGAAAATCTCTTCCTTTCCATTCCGTTCCCATTTTTCAGAATGATTTTTAGATTAGCAAGCATAGGAAGAGGGTACCCTTTTCCTAAATTCTTTTTGCTGGGAAGTATCCCAAACCCTGCTTGTGTTTTCGCAAATGGTTATCCACTGTGAGACTTATCAAGAGAAGAGGAAAAGCAGAGGGGAATGTGGTGCGATAGAAGCCATAAAGCAATGCTCATGTGCGGTAAAGTAACACACAAGAATTTTATAGACAGCAACCCCTAGTCCCTAATTTGAGAGACCAGCTATAAAAAGTTGTATCCATATGGTAAAATAAAAACAAAAACATCAAGGTGGTAAACGCTTATGGAAATTCATGAAAAGCTGCAAGAACTTAGGAAACAAAAAAAATTAACACAAGAAGAACTTTCTGAAATACTGTTTGTTTCACGAACAGCCATTTCAAAATGGGAATCAGGGCGTGGTTATCCAAGTATTGACTCCTTAAAAGCAATTGCAGAATTTTTCGGGGTAACAATAGATGAACTGTTATCCAATAGAGAACTGATTTGTATTGCAGAAAAAGATAGTCACGAAAAAACACAGCATATGCGTGATTTAGTATTTGGCTTGATTGATTGCTCTGTTGGAATGTTGTTTTTTATCCCTCTTTATGGACAGCAAGGGGGCGAGATAATTCGTCAAGTATCTTTGCTATCGTTACAGGAAACATCATTGTTCATAAAAGCCACATATTTTGCAATCATTTTATTAACAGTTGCTTGTGGCATTGCTACATTAGCTTTGCAAAATTATTCCAGCATTATTTGGATAAAAACAAAGACTGTCTTATCTATGATATTGACTACCATTAGCGTTGTTATCTTTATTGCAAGCCTTCAACCTTATGTAGCCTTTTTTACATTTGTTTTGTTGATTATCAAGGGAGCTTTGCTGCTAAAACGCCCATGACACCAACCGTACCAATGATGTGACGATCAAATTATTACGTTTTTTTCACTCCAAAGTTAAAGTGTGATTAGGCAAGAGCCAAATACATTAATAACAAAGGAGCAAAGAAATGAAAGAAGAAAAGAAAAAAATTCAGAACAATTTTATTGTAGCTGCCGGACTGTTGGTTTTGTTCATTCTCTACACAGTGGCGATTATGTTTGTTGATGTGCAACCAATCGGCCCACAGGGTTCATCTGTCGGTTTTGCGGAAGTCAATCAATATTTTCATACGCTGTTTGGTGTGAATATGCTGCTATATAGTATAACGGACTGGTTGAGCATTGCTGTACTGTTTATCATGTTCGGATTTGCAATGTTAGGTCTTGTGCAACTTATAAAAAGAAAAAGTCTGTTTCGTGTAGATAGCAGTATTTTGGTATTAGGCGGTTTTTATGTGCTTGTATTTTTGGCATATCTCTTTTTTGAGTTTTTTGTTGTAAATTACAGGCCTGTTTTGATTGAAGGTGTTTTGGAATCCTCTTATCCGTCCTCTACAACAATGCTTATGATGTGCATTATGCCTACGGCTATTATGCAATTTCATTACTTGATTTCAAGCAAAAAATTAAGGAATATAGTAAATGCTTTTTGCGGTATCTATGCAAGTTTTATGGTCATTGGGCGGGTTTTATCTGGTGTGCATTGGTTTACTGATATTGTAGGTGGAATATTGCTTAGTGCAACACTTGTTATGTTGTACTATTCCACAAATCAGTTAGTAAATAGTAAAGCCAGCTGAGCAGGTCAACGGTCAAAATGAACGGGCTGCGCTCGCAGTTGACAGCCCCACCTGTCCTTACTGGTAGGCAATCAAGGGGCGACAGCAAGGACTGCTGCCGCCCTCTATATATCATAGAAAAACGTTACGCAGTAGAAGTTGATTAAGTTGCTATCTGCAAGGTTTTGCAGACACAGAACAGGGGGATAAGGGTTTTATACTCATCCCCCTCGCCAGTTACTTTTTGCCTGCCCCCAATGTTTTTTTATGCATTTCCTGCTTTTTTCTAAACTTTCCACTTGATTAATTCCGAAAAACGTTTATAATGTATATTTGTCAACAGAGTTTTTTATATTTATGCATAATATTCATTTTTAATGAATAAATGCAGTATGAGGAGGATTCAATTATGAAGAAGAAATTTTTAGCACTGACCCTGTCAGCATGTATGGTAGCTTCCCTGGCAGCCTGTGGCGGAAGCAAACCGGCGGAGACCACCGCTGCAACTGAGAAAGCAACCGAGGCAACTACCGCAGCAGGCGCTGAGGCAGGAAGCGAAGCAGAGAGCACAGAAGCGGCTGAGGCAGCGGCTGAGATCACCACAGTGGAAGCAGGCAAGCTGACTGTAGCCACCAGCCCGGACTTTGCTCCCTATGAGTTCTACGCGATCGGCGAGGACGGGACTCCGCAGCTGGCAGGTTTTGATATGGCTCTGGCCCAGTATATCGCAGATTATCTGAATCTGGAGCTGGAGGTTGTTACTGTAGATTTCGACGGCGTTCTGACCGAGCTGCAGACCAAGTCTGTGGATCTGGGCATGGCAGGCCTTTCCCCGGACCCGAAGCGTGAGGGGATCATGGACTTCTCCGACATCTATTACATGGGCGGACAGTCTCTGGTGACTGTAAAGGCAAACGCAGACAAATATAAATCTTTTGACGATACCAACAAACCGGAAGTTTCCGTGGGCGCTCAGACCGGTTCTATCCAGCTTGACCTGGCAAACACCAACAGCCCGGATGCAGATATCATTTCCCTGCCGAAGGTGACCGATATCATCTCTGAACTGCTGGCTGGCAAGATGGAAGTAGCTTACA
Source organism: Clostridium sp. AN503 (assembly GCF_040719375.1). Lineage (NCBI taxonomy): Bacteria > Bacillati > Bacillota > Clostridia > Eubacteriales > Clostridiaceae > Clostridium > Clostridium sp. AN503. The sequence goes on from NZ_JBFDTP010000002.1 coordinate 512,870, forward strand.
TCGAGACCGATGTGGCCAAGAGCTACCAGAAGAATTACCCGGAGCTGGAGATCATCATGGACGTACCGTATGAGCAGGAAGGTTCCTCCATCGGCGTATGCAAGGACAATGCAGGACTGCTGGCAGGCGTCAATGAGGCGATCGCTGCTGCAAAGGCAGACGGCAGCCTGGAGAAATTCATTGCCGACGCCAATGAGCAGGCATCCGGTGAGAAGTATGAAGGTCTGTTAGATGAGCAGGGAAATGTGCAGCAGTAAGACCCTGCGCTGAGTTTCCCTACGAAAGGAGCACCCTATGAGTCAATTCATTCAAATGGACAATTTTTCCAAGATCGCGCCCTACGCCAAGCTGTTCCAGCAGGGCATGATCGTTACGGTGCTGCTTGCGCTGTTCACGGTCCTGATCGGATTCTGTCTGGCGCTGGCGCTGGCGCTGATGCGGATGTCTAACGTCCGCCCGTTCCGCGCCCTTGGCATCGACAAGGACGGACACCTGAGGGAAAAAGGATTCCTGGCGCTGGTCAGCCGTTTTAACCCGCTGTCGTTTCTGGCAACGGCATATGTGGAGATCCTGCGGTCCACGCCTGTGATCGTGCAGGTATTCATCATATATTACGGCGTGTTCAGCATCGTACAGCTTCCGAATTTTCAGATGTTCGGCTTTATCAAGTTCAACCGCTTCTTCCCTGGCGTGGTGGCCCTGGGTATGAACTCCGGCGCGTATCTCTGTGAGATCATCCGCTCCGGTATCCAGTCCATCGACGGCGGGCAGACGGAGGCGGCGCGCTCCCTGGGACTTTCCCAGTGGCAGAACCTGCGCTATATCATTCTGCCGCAGGCGCTGAAGAACATCCTGCCGGCCATTGCCAATGAATTTGTGGTCATTATCAAGGAATCCGCTATCACCTACACCATTGGTGTGCAGGACATCATGTCTGCGGTGAATGCGGTCAAGGGTGCAACTTTCGTTATCATTGAACCTTTGCTGGTGGCAACGGCGATCTATTTCTGCCTGTGCTTCCCGACTTCCAAGATCATCGCATATTTTGAGAGGAGGATGAGCCGTGGCGACAAACGATAGCATGATCCAGGTAAGGGATCTTAAAAAGCATTATAAGTCAGGTACCATCAAGGCTTTGGACGGTGTGACCGTGGATATCAACAAAGGGGATGTGATGGCGGTCATCGGGCCGTCCGGTTCCGGCAAGTCCACGTTCCTGCGCAGCTTAAACCTGTTGGAGGAGCCTACGGGAGGCGCTATTATTTTCAACGGTGTGGACATCACGAAAATGAAATACACCGATGAAAACGGGCGCGTTGTGAAGGTGGATATCGACAGCCTGCGCCAGAAGATGGGCATGGTGTTCCAGCACTTTAACCTGTTCCCCCATATGACGATCCTGGATAATATGACTCTTGCGCCGATCAAGGTAAAGGGCATGGACCGGGCCGCGGCGGAGAAAAAAGCCCTGGAGCTTTTGGACCGTGTGGGTCTTAAGGACCGCGCGGGCGCATATCCGATCCAGCTTTCCGGCGGACAGAAGCAGCGTGTTGCGATCGTGCGCGCGCTTGCCATGGAGCCGGAGGTGATGCTGTTTGACGAGCCGACGTCCGCTCTGGATCCGGAGATGGTCGGCGAGGTTTTAGATGTTATGAAGGAGCTTGCCTTAGAAGGCATGACCATGGTGGTAGTCACCCACGAGATGGGCTTTGCCCGCGAGGTAGGCAACCGGGTGCTGTTTATGGCGGATGGGATGCTTGTGGAGGAAGGGACTCCCGAGGATATCTTTGACCATCCGAAGAACCCGAGACTGCAGGATTTCCTGGCAAAGGTTCTGTAAGCTGGCGCAAATGACGAAGCCTGAAGATGATTTCAGCCGATATCAAAGGGGACAAAAGACTTTTTGCCCCCAACATTATAAAATATGCAGGAGCGGAACTTGTTTTCCGGTCCTGCATTGTAATATCTGCCCGGTTTGTTATGGGTTGGAGGGCGGAGCGATGCCGGTGACGGACATTCACCGGCAAGAAGCAGAAAAGGAGGAAGGTAAGATATGAAACAGGAAAAACAGCGTGCGGTGGAGGCCATTAACGCGAAGGCCGGATTGATCCATGATGTGGCGGACCAGGTGTGGGACTTTGCGGAGCTTTCCCTTCAGGAAGAGAAATCTGCGGCACTGTATTGTGAGGTTCTGGAAAAAGAGGGATTTACGGTGGAGCGCGGGATCTGCAATATTGACACCGCATTTTCGGGAAGCTTCGGAAGCGGACGCCCGGTGATCGGCATTCTGGCGGAGTATGACGCGCTGTCAGGGCTGTCTCAGGAGGGCGGCCTCCTGGAACAGAAGGAGCGTGTTGCGGGCGGCTGCGGTCATGGCTGCGGTCACAATCTGCTGGGAGCAGGCGCATTTGCGGCGGCGCTTGGTATCAAGGCGTATCTGGAGGAGACCGGGCGGCAGGGGACCGTGGTGCTGTACGGATGTCCGGGAGAGGAAGGCGGAGCAGCCAAGGCATTTATGGCAAGAGAAGGCTTATGGAAGGGTCTGGATGCCGCACTGACCTGGCATCCGGAGGATGTAAATGAGGTGGCCACCGGTTCCACAAATTCTTGTATCCAGGTGCAGTATAAGTTTTCCGGGATTGCCTCCCATGCGGCGGGGGCGCCGGAGAAGGGGCGCAGCGCGCTGGATGCGGTGGAGCTGATGAATATCGGCGTGCAGTTCCTGCGGGAGCATATGAGCGATAAGGCCAGGGTCCACTATGCTATCACCGATGCGGGCGGGCGCAGCGCAAACGTGGTGCAGCCAAGGGCCAGCGTGCTCTATATGGTCCGTTCCAACCATGTGGCGGAGGCGGTGGAGCTTCAGGCACGGGTAGACCGGATCGCGGAGGGCGCGGCGCTGATGACCGACACCACTTTTGAGCGGCAGTTTATCGACGGCCTGTCGGATACGGTCAGCAACTTTGCCCTGGAGCAGATCCTGTATGACAATTATAAAGAGCTGGGCGTCCCGTCCTACACGGAGGCGGAGCATACATACGCGGATCAGCTGGCGGCAACCTATGCGGGCAGCGACAAGGTCCCGGGGGTTGCGGCTGCCAACGATGATAAGCTGCGGGATGAAGTCATCCGGATGCGTGAGGAAAATGGACATGCGATGAATGCGTTTCTGGCTCCGCTGTATCAGGGAGAGGCATTTACGGCTGGTTCCACGGATGTGGGCGATGTGAGCTGGCAGACGCCGACAGCGCAGATCCATGTGGCGGCATGGCCCAACGGCTGTCCGGGACACAGCTGGCAGAATGTTTCCTGCGACCGCACGGACATCGGTCACAAGGCGGCTGTCCATGCAGGTAAGGTGCTGGCGGCGGCGGCGATCGACCTGATCGACCAGCCGGAGCTGCTTTTAAAGGCGCGTGCGGAGTTTGATAAACGGACGGCGGCAGGGTATGTCTGCCCGATCCCGGCGGATGCGGTGCCGGTGGTCCCGGATTGATTTTCTTGAATTCAGAATATTCGGGAATTTAAGGAATTTATAAAATTTAGAAAGATTTTAGGAGGGCGAGGGTTTAAAAACCTTCGCTCTTGTTGTATACTTAAAGTTATCTGAAACTGGGTATATTTGAAATAAGAACATTTCTGATACTGAAGAAAAGATAGAAGGAGATTAAATATGGGTGTGAAAGACGAAGAACCAAAACGACCGCCGAAAAAGCTGTTGTATTATTATGGAATTATTTTATTGATCACAGTGCTGCTCAATGCACTGGTGCTGCCGAAGATTGCGGAGAAAGCGGTTGTGAAGGTTTCTTATGACAGCTTTTTAGAGATGGTGGACCAGGGCAAAGTGGAAGGCGTGGTGCGCGGGGATGACCAGATGCAGTTCTGGCTGAAGGGTTCCCTGACGGAGGAAGGAAGGCTGAAGCCGGGCGAGGTCATCTATAAGACCGGTCTGTGGCCAGATGAGAAGCTGACAGACCGTCTTCTGGAGCGCGGCGTGACTTTCGAGAGCCAGATCCCTACAAAGGCGACGCCTTTGCAGAATTTCATTTTTAACTGGGTGCTGCCGATCATCATGTTTGTGGTGTTGGGCCAGCTCCTCAGCCGAATGATGATGAAGCGGATGGGCGGCGCAGGCAATGCCATGACCTTTGGCAAGTCCAATGCGAAGATCTATGCAGAATCGGAGACCGGGAAGACCTTTGCTGATGTGGCAGGCCAGGAGGAAGCCAAGGAAGCGCTGAAAGAGATTGTGGACTTCCTGCACAACCCTCAGAAATATGCCGATATCGGGGCGACCCTGCCGAAGGGCGCGCTCCTTGTGGGACCTCCTGGTACCGGTAAGACCCTGCTGGCAAAAGCAGTGGCGGGTGAGGCGCATGTGCCGTTTTTCTCTATTTCCGGCTCGGAATTTGTGGAGATGTTCGTGGGCATGGGCGCGGCGAAGGTGCGCGATTTATTTAAGCAGGCCAATGAGAAGGCGCCGTGTATTGTCTTTATCGATGAGATTGATACGATCGGTAAGAAGCGTGACGGCAGCGGTTTCTCCGGCAATGACGAGCGGGAACAGACATTGAACCAGCTCCTGGCTGAGATGGATGGATTTGACGGCAAGAAGGGTGTTGTGATCCTGGCAGCCACCAACCGTCCCGATTCTCTGGATAAAGCTCTGTTACGTCCAGGCCGATTTGACCGCCGTATCCCGGTGGAGCTTCCGGATCTGAAGGGGCGTATTGCAATCCTGAAGGTACATGCCAAAATGGTAAAGCTTTCTGATGATGTGGATTTTGATGCGCTTGGACGCGCTACTTCAGGAGCGAGCGGCGCAGAACTGGCAAATATCATCAATGAGGGCGCGCTGCGTGCGGTGCGCCAGGGCCGTGTCACGGTAACGCAGGCGGATCTGGAGGAGAGTGTTGAGGTAGTTATCGCCGGATACCAGAGGAAGGATGCAGGCGTTTCCGTCAATGAGAAGCGGATCGTCGCATTCCATGAGGTGGGCCATGCGCTGGTGGCAGCATGCCAGACGGACAGCGCTCCGGTGCATAAGATCACGATCATCCCGCGTACCTCCGGCGCTTTGGGTTATACCATGCAGGTGGAGGAAGGGGAACGCTTCCTGATGAGCAAGGAGGAAGCCCTCAACAAGATCGCCACCTTTACCGGCGGGCGGGCTGCGGAGGAGTTCATGTTTGGCTCTATTACCACAGGCGCGGCCAATGACATCGAGCAGGCGACCAAGATTGCCAGGGCCATGGTGACCCGGTACGGCATGTCCGACCAGTTCGGCATGGTGGCGCTTGAGACAGTGACCAACCAATATCTGGGCGGCGACACTTCTATGGTGTGTTCTCCGGAGACGGCGCGGCTGGTGGATGAGGAAGTCATCCGCATCGTGAAGGAGCAGTATGCGAAAGCCATGAAGATCCTGAAGGCGAATGCCGGGAAGCTCAATGAGATTTCTGCGTATCTGCTGGAGCGGGAGACTATCACGGGAGAAGAATTTATGGAGATCCTGAAGCAGGGGACGGAAGCTGGAGCGGAGCAGGAGGACCCGGAGGAAGACCACCGGACAGTTCAAGTGCAGGAAACAGGGCAGGAACAGTAGGAAACGTATCGCAATTATTATGGAGAGCCTCGCCACCTTCGTGGTATGAGGCTCTTTTTTTGAACAGAATTTTATTGCGCAGGATTATCTGTTGACAAAGTGCACAATGTGTGATAAAGTCTTAAATAGGACATAGTACTAATAAGGAGATGTTTCAAAATGAAGCGAAACACCATTCAGTCCTCTCTGGTTTTAGAGACCGTGAGGAAATTACAGTGCCATGCCACTGCGGACGAGGTATACAGTGAGATCATCAAAACATACCCGACCATCAGCAGGGGGACCGTTTACCGGAATCTCCAGCGGCTGTGTGAGACGGGAGAGATACGGAAAAGGGAGATCCCTGACGGGGCTGACCGTTTCGATCATCTCTGCGACGATCATTATCACATTCGATGTGTGAAGTGTGGACGCGTGTTTGATGTAGACATGGAATACATACCGAATCTGGAGCAGTCGGTCAGAGATGCCCACGGATTTTCATTTACCGGACATGATATTGTTTTTAAAGGCATTTGCCCGGAATGTAAAAGAAACATGCAGGTTTAAGGACTGCGAGCCGGAGGACATGATCAGGTGCGCATACGGGAGCATAGAAACACCCCGTAAATATAAATACGAAGGAGAACAGGTATGAGAAGTATTACAACATTGGATCTGCAATATGCACACAGATTTTTCGGCTTCAAGGGTGAGGCTCAGTATTTGCACGGACATACAGGGATATTGACGATTGAAGTGGAGGATTCTGTGGAACCCGGCGTCAATATGGTATTTCCCTGCAACGAGATTCAGAAGACTGCATGGGAGGTACTGAAAAATTTTGACCATGCGCTGATTCTGAGGGAAGACGACCCGCTGCTGCCGGCGATCCTCGATGTGTACGAGAAGCAGGGGATCAAGGACGGAGCGCCGCACAACCAGATGAAGGGACCGGCTTTTAAAACTGAGCTTGCTACCGCATATCCCGACTGCCGGCTGGTGGTGACAAAAGAAACGATGACAGTGGAAGGCATGATCAAGATTGTTTATGATCTGCTCAAGGACAAGCTGAACATCGCGAAGATTACCTTTTCAAGCGGGGTCAACGCTGCGTCAGCAGAGTTTGAGACCAGAAACAACATCGACCGCTGCCCGTTATGCGGGATCGCGTTAAATGAAAATGGCGTTTGCCCGAAATGCGGATATAAGAAGTAAAACGGACTGGCTGTCACAGGCGCTGGATTTATCAGCCTGTGGCAGCTTTTTTGCTGCCTTTTATTTGGAGAAACTCTTTACTTTAAATCCTTTCTACGGTAATATAGACAAGGCCGGAAAATGTGTTCCGGGCCAATACTGCGATGTTGGGGCCAAAGGTCTTTTGGCCCGGGTATCATACTATATTTAACAGGAAAAGGAAGACTGACATGAAACATAACAGAGGACAGTGGATCAGCAATCTGGGGTTTGTCCTGGCGACGGCAGGCTCCGCCATCGGACTGGGGAATATCTGGAAGTTCCCGGGGAAGGTTGGGCTTTATGGCGGAGGAGCTTTTATATTAACTTATATTCTGATCGTGATCCTGATCGGCCTGCCGATCATGCTTGCAGAGTTTGCGATCGGGCGTGCCGCCCAGAGGAATGTGGTAGGTGCGTTTCACGTGCTGAACCGGAAATGGTCGTTTGTGGGAGGGATTGGGATCCTGAATCTGTTTGTCATCATGTCCTACTACTGCGTAGTGGGCGGATGGGTGCTGAAATATGTGATCGCTTATCTGACAGATGCAGATTTTTATACGGGAACCGTCACGTATCAGGAATATTTTTCGGGATTTATATCAAAGCCGGTGGAGCCGCTCGTTTGGGGACTGGTTTTTCTGATCCTCTGTATCGTAATTATCGTAAAAGGGGTGTCGGATGGGATTGAGAAGGTCAGTAAAAAGCTGATGCCGCTGTTCTTTGTGCTTCTGATCGCCTGTGTGGTGCGGTCTTTTACACTCCCGGGTGCAAAGGAAGGCATTTCTTTTATGTTCCGGGTGGACTGGAGCAGTTTTAATACGGATACGCTGGTAGGCGCGCTGGGACAGGCGTTTTTCTCGATCTCAGTGGGTATGGGGATCCTGGTGACGTATGGTTCCTATGCGGCGAAGGAAGGCGGTATGATAAAAAGCGCCATGTGGATCTGCGGGTTGGATACCCTGGCAGCCCTGCTGTCCGCTTCCGCCATTATCCCAATGGTGATCCTGACGCTGGGACAGGATGGGCTGACTATGGGCGGCGGCTTTGCATTCATGGCTCTGCCCAATGTTTTTGACAGCCTGCCAGGAGGCCGCATCTTCGGGCTGATCTTTTTTATCCTGCTGTTTTTGGCAGCTCTGACCAGTGCGCTGAGCGTGCTGGAGACTTGTGTGGCGTTTATGATCGAGGAATGGAATATGTCCCGGCGCAGGGCTACGGTGATCTTTTCCATTCCCATGGCGGTTTTGAGCATCGGGTATTCCCTGTCTCAGAGCGCGGCCAGGAATATCAACCTGCCCTGGTTTGACTTATCCTCGGGTATCCAGATGCTGCCCATGAATGCGGTCATGGAGAAATTCACGGATAATCTGATGATCCCGCTGGGGGCCTTGGGATTCTGCCTTTTTGTGGGCTGGTCCTGGGGGACGGAAAAAGCATGGAAAGAGATCTGCCCGGATGGGAACGTACCGGCTTTTTTCCGTCATGCATGGTCCTTTATCATACGGTTCCTGGCTCCGGCTGTGATCCTGATGATCCTTTATTTCACTCTGGGTAAGGGACAGGGGCTTTCATAGAGGGAATAATTATAGGAATAATTATATCGAACAAATGTTTGCAAAAGCTGCCGGATTGTGATAGAATATACCTGTCTATCATAAAAGGAATAAGGCAGCCTGTTTTCAGGCACCTTATGGACAGGACGGATTTACAGAAAGGTTTGGGAACCATGGCGAAGCAATATATTAAGATACGAGGTGCCAATGAGCACAATTTAAAGGATATTTCCCTGGATATCCCGCGCAACGAGCTGGTCGTACTGACGGGCTTAAGCGGGTCGGGCAAATCCTCGCTGGCGTTTGATACGATTTATGCTGAAGGACAGAGGCGGTATATGGAATCCCTCTCCTCCTATGCGAGACAGTTCCTGGGTCAGATGGAGAAGCCGGATGTGGAGAGCATCGAAGGGCTGTCTCCTGCGATCTCCATTGACCAGAAGTCTACCAACCGGAACCCCCGTTCCACCGTGGGGACCGTGACGGAGATCTATGACTATATGCGTCTTCTCTATGCGCGTATCGGTATTCCCCATTGCCCCAAGTGCGGCAGGGAGATCAAGAAGCAGACCATCGATCAGATGGTGGATCAGATCATGTCGCTGCCGGAGCGGACGAAGCTGCAGCTTCTGGCTCCCGTAGTACGCGGGCGCAAGGGCGAGCATGTGAAGCTTTTGGATCAGGCCCGGCGCAGCGGCTATGTGCGGGTGCGGATCGACGGGAATCTATACGAGCTCTCTGAGGAGATCAAGCTGGAGAAGAATATCAAGCACAATATTGAGATCGTTGTAGACCGGCTTGTGGTGAAGGAGGGCATTGAAAAGCGCCTGACCGATTCTATCGAGACGGTGATGAGCTTATCCGATGGGCTGATGATCGTGGATGTGATCGACGGGGAGCCGATCAATTTCAGCATGAGTTTTGCCTGTCCGGACTGTGGGATCAGTATCGAGGAGGTGGAGCCGAGAAGCTTCTCCTTCAACAATCCGTTTGGAGCCTGCCCGGAGTGCTTCGGCCTGGGTTATAAGATGGAATTTGACGAGGATCTTATGATACCGGACAAGTCCTTAAGCATCTCAAAGGGAGCCATTACCGTGATGGGGTGGCAGTCCTGTGCAGACAAGGGGAGCTTTACCAATGCGATCCTGGTGGCTTTGGCGAAGGAGTACCATTTTGATCTGGACACACCGTTTGAGGACTATCCCCAGGAGGTCCACGATGTCCTGATCCATGGGACCAATGGGAAGGAGATCAAGGTACACTATAAGGGGCAGCGCGGCGAAGGCGTGTACGATGTGGCGTTTGAGGGGCTTCTTAAAAATGTGGAGCGGCGTTACCGGGAGACCTTCTCGGAGGCGTCCAAGGCAGAGTATGAGACCTTTATGCGTATCACTCCCTGTAAGGTATGTAAGGGGCAGCGGCTGAAGCCCAGTTCCCTGGCGGTGACCGTGGGCGGTATCAATATCTATGAAGCTACGGAGATGTCCATCGTAAAGTTCCGGGAGTTCCTGGAGCATATGGAACTGACCCCGATGCAGCTTTCTATAGGCGCGCAGATCTTGAAGGAGATCAAGGCGCGGCTGGATTTCCTGCTGAACGTGGGATTGGAATACTTATCCCTGTCCCGGGCGACGGGAACCCTGTCAGGCGGAGAGGCGCAGCGTATCCGCCTTGCAACCCAGATCGGTTCCGGTCTGGTGGGCGTGGCTTATATTCTGGATGAACCCAGCATCGGCCTGCACCAGAGAGACAACGACAAACTGCTGGCGACCCTGACCCATCTGAGGGATCTTGGGAACACAGTGCTGGTGGTGGAGCATGATGAGGATACCATGCGTGCCGCAGACTGTATCGTAGATATCGGGCCTGGAGCCGGGGAACACGGCGGAGAGGTGGTTGCAGTCGGCACCGCAGAGGAGATCATGAAGTGTGAGAAGTCCATCACAGGGGCTTATTTGAGCGGTCGGATCCAGATCCCGGTTCCGAAGGAGCGCCGCAAGGCCACCGGTTATCTGACTGTGCGCGGTGCGGCGGAGAACAACTTAAAGAATCTTGACGTGTCATTTCCTCTGGGAGTGATGACCTGTGTGACGGGGGTTTCCGGCTCCGGCAAAAGCTCCCTGGTGAACGAGATCCTTTACAAGTCCCTGGCGCGGAAGCTGAACCGTGCACGGACGATCCCCGGCAAGTATAAGAAGCTGGAAGGGGTAGAGCAGCTTGACAAGGTGATCGACATCGACCAGTCGCCGATCGGGCGGACGCCAAGGTCCAATCCTGCAACCTATACCGGCGTGTTTGATATGATCCGTGATTTATTCGCGTCCACAGCGGATGCCAAGGCCAAGGGCTACAATAAAGGCCGCTTCAGCTTTAACGTAAAGGGCGGACGCTGCGAGGCGTGCAGCGGAGACGGTATCATCAAGATCGAGATGCACTTTTTGCCGGATGTATATGTGCCCTGTGAGGTCTGCGGCGGAAAGCGGTACAACCGGGAGACGCTGGAGGTCAAGTACAAGGGCAAGAGCATATACGACGTGCTGAATATGACGGTGGAGGAAGCGCTCAAGTTCTTTGAGAACATTCCGTCGATTTACCGGAAGATAGCTACGCTTTATGATGTGGGACTTTCCTATATCCGTCTGGGTCAGCCATCCACGGAGCTGTCCGGCGGTGAGGCACAGAGGATCAAGCTGGCGACGGAGCTGAGCCGTCGTGGGACTGGCAAGACCATCTATATCCTGGATGAGCCGACCACGGGACTGCATTTTGCGGATGTGCACAAGCTGGTGGAGATCCTGCGGAGGCTTTCCGACGGAGGCAATACGGTGGTGGTGATCGAACACAACCTGGATGTGATCAAGTCAGCCGATTATATTATTGATATTGGACCGGAAGGCGGAGACCGGGGCGGTACAGTGATTGCCCAGGGTACGCCGGAGGAAGTGGCAGAGAATCCTGCGTCCTATACGGGACAGTATATCAAGCGGTATCTGAAGCAGCAGTGAGAAATAAGGGAATATTAGTAAGATAAAAATCGCCCGCAGGCTCTCATCATCAGACTGAGAGCTTGCGGGCGATTTTTATCTTGTACTTACTGTTTATTTGTGTTATCCTGTGTTCACAGCGGTTTTCTTAACCGTTATTTATCTTTGTGTGATCAGAATTCTGGTGTTTCACCGGTATTCAAGAGAGTGTATGTGCAGGAGTGTATGTGCAGCAGAAAATATAATTGACAATATGGAGTATATTACATATAATCAATATAGGATATATTCCATGTCGGAGGGAGGTATTATGCAGTTTGATGTGGAATTTTACCGAAAACAGAATGGGGAATGTCCTATTCAGGATTTTTTGGATCACCTTAGCCATAAAATCCGGGCAAAAGTATTGAGGGATTTGGAACTGTTGGAAATGCGGGGGAACGAACTCAGGGAACCACAGTCAAAACAGCTGGGGTGTGGGATTTTTGAGCTGAGGAGCATATATGGTACCGATATTTCGAGAGTGTTATATTTTTTTGCGGAAGGAAGAAAAATAGTACTTACGAATGGATTTATAAAAAAGACCATAAAAATTCCAGGAAAAGAACTAAAGCTGGCAAAAGAATATCGTAAGGACTATCTAAAAAGAGGGGGAGGCAAATGAGCGATTTTAGAGAATATCTGAACGAACAGTTAAAAGATCCGGAGTTTCAGCGAGAGTATGAAGCATTAGAACCGGAGTATCAACTGATCAATGCGATTCTAGATGCAAGGAAAAGCCGGAATATGACTCAGAAGCAGCTGGCAGAGCGGACAGGGCTTTCGCAAGGAGATATCAGCAAGCTTGAGAATGGTAATACAAACCCTACGATCAAGCTTTTACACCGCATTGCAGAGGGTTTGGAAATGACACTGCATTTTGAATTTGTGCCAAAGGAAGTGATGAAAAGAAAGTAGAATCTTGAATTTCTGCATTTTGCAGTGGGAACCGGATCGCCCGCAGGCTCTCATCATCAGACTGAGAGCTTGCGGGCGATTTCAAGTACTTCGTTTAAGCTTTCCATGCGGTAGTCAGCCAGGGACTGATCGAAATGGAACCGATGGTCGATGAGTGCGGCGATCTTCATGCCTGCGCGGGATGCGGCAGTTACACCGAAGGTGGAATCCTCAATGGCAAGACACTGGTCTTCCGGAATTCCCAACTGCGCGGCTGTATAGTGATAGATCTCCGGATCCGGCTTACTGCGCTTGAACTGTGCGCCGGTGACTACGACTTCAAAGCAGGAGCGGATCTCATTCTCCCGCAGCACACGTTCAATGATATCGATGCCGGTGGAGGAGGCCAGGGCAAGACGCAGCCCCATTTTCTTAAGTTCTTCCAGGAGTCCTGGAATCTCAGGCCGGAAGATCTTTCTGTAGTCCATCTCGGAATACACGTCGCGGCTGTCGCGGAATTCGTCCCGGAGCTCCTCCCAGGTCTGTCCGTTGTGGATCGCGCGCGCCATACAGCTCCATGCGTCCTTTCTGGAGGACCCGACCATGCCGTATAAGTCCTTCAATACCACGTCCGGATTCTTTGTCCGGGCAAATTCCAGGTCCTTTTCCAAATATACCGGTTCGCTGTCAATGATGACGCCGTCCATATCAAAAATTACTGCTTTTATCATATAAGGGATTCTCCTTTGTTTTCTCGTGCTGTTCTAAGCAGGGACAAACTCTATTCTAATATAAGTGGTGGGGAGTTGGCAAGAACAATTCAGCGGGATGCTGTGAAAAAGAAGGGAAAATGCTTTTCAGGGCAATAAAAGAATGCGTCTGAGAGGAATCGAACCTCCGCACGCGGCTCCGGAGGCCACTGCTCTATCCACTGAGCTACAGACGCATCTTCATTATCATACTATATTTTTTTTGAATTTGCAAGGGGTATTTATTGCTTTTTTGGTTATGTTTTGTTATGATTAGATGCAGATGGTTTCAGGGAGGACAAAATCATGAAACAGAACAGAAGACCACAGCGCAAGGGACGGATGAACGAGGAGCAGAGAAGACTCCTTCCAGTCGTCATCATTCCGCTGATCGTAATTATACTTATGATCATTATCGTGGTTGCAGACCACAGTAAAGATAAGAAGGCTACAGAGCCATCCGCTCCGACCGGGACAGTTTCTGAGAATCCGGAGCAGGAGACCATGGAGACTGCGGAGGGAGAGAACTCTGGGAATGAGGAAACGTCTCCAGAGGAAACTACCGTTCCGGCAGAGTCCGAACCGACGGATGAGTTTGAGACCGATACGTTAAAGCGTGACAGTGTGCCGGAGATCCGGGATCTGATGAAGACTTACTTTAAAGCCCGTTCAGACGCAGATGCGGAGACCATGAACCAGCTGTATGGCATTGGCGAGGTGTCGGAGACAGATCTTGAGGCACAGAAGACCCGGATGCGCAGCAATTCCAAGTATGTGGAAGGGTTTGAGAACATTGCTACTTACGTAATGAACGGTACCACGGGGGATGCGTGGCTGGTATATGCCATTGCAGACATCCGGTTCCACTCCGTCAAGACCACGGCCCCCATGATCATGTGGTGTTATGTGAAGAAAGATGCAGAAGGCAATTACCAGATCCTGGACAATGCCTCCCTTTCGGAAAATGTACAGCAGTTTATCGACGTGGCAAACCACTCTGAGGGCGTGCGCCGCCTTGCTTCCAATATCAATGTGAAGCTGAAAGAGGCGCTGGCTGCGGATGCGGACTTAAACTCCGTCTATGGCGTGCTGAGGGACGGTTCTCCAGTATGGCAGGATGGCGATGAGGAGCCGGAGGTCATTATCGACGGAGGTTCCGGTTCTTCCGGGGAGACGGCGGCAGACGGAGAAACAGCAGGGAATGAATCCTCAGCAGATGGGGGAAATGCTGCGGGCAGTGAAGCGGCGCCGGAAGCCGGGACTTTAGCGAGTCCGGAGACAGCTGCTGCAAATGCCGGCGAAGCGCAGGTACAGATAGTGCAATAACATGGAAAGCAGGAAGTAACAGATGGAAACCATGAATGTAAAGGATTTTTATTTTGATCTGCCCCAGGAGCTGATCGCCCAGGACCCGCTGGAGGACCGCTCAGCGTCAAGGCTGCTGGTACTGGATAAAAAGACTGGAGAGATTGAGCACAGGGGTTTTAAGGATATCATGGAGTATTTAAGGCCGGGAGACTGCCTGGTGATCAATGACACCAAGGTGATCCCTGCGCGGCTGTTTGGCGTGAAGGAAGATACCCAGGCCAAGATCGAGGTGCTTCTACTGAAGCGGAAAGAGAATGATATTTGGGAGACTCTGGTAAAGCCAGGAAAGAAGTGCAGACCGGGGACGGTCATCGTCTTCGGAGAGGGGCTTTTGAAGGGGACTGTCCTGGATGTGGTGGACGAGGGAAACCGTCTGATCCAGTTTTCCTATGAGGGGATTTTTGAGGAGATCTTAGATCAGCTGGGGCAGATGCCTCTGCCGCCCTACATTACCCATCAGCTGAAGGACAAGAACCGTTACCAGACTGTCTATGCAAAGCATGAGGGATCGGCGGCGGCGCCCACGGCAGGTCTGCATTTTACGAAGGAGCTGCTGGCACAGATCGAGGATATGGGAGTGAAGATCGCCCATGTGACCCTGCATGTGGGACTTGGGACCTTCCGCCCGGTCAAGGTGGAGAACGTGCTGGACCATCACATGCATTCGGAGTTTTATATTGTTGAGGAGTCCGAGGCAAAGAAGGTAAATGACACAAAGGCGGCGGGCGGCCGTGTGGTCTGTGTCGGGACAACCAGCTGCAGGACTATTGAGTCTGCGGCGGGGGAGGACGGCAGGCTGAAGGCGGGAAGCGGATGGACGGAGATCTTTATTTATCCAGGATATCAGTTCAAGCTGCTGGACTGCCTGATCACCAACTTCCATCTGCCGGAATCCACGCTGGTGATGCTGGTATCAGCGCTGGCGGGACGGGAGCATGTGCTTCACGCTTATGAAGAAGCGATCAAAGAGCGTTACCGTTTTTTCAGTTTTGGGGATGCATGTTTCATTACGGACCTGGCCGGTGATGTGCCGGAAAATGTCGGCCGCTGCGGGGAAACACGATAGGATATCGTTTGCATAAGCCGGAGGTCAGTATATGAAGACTGTAAGTATTATATTATGGGTTCTGCTAGCTATCCTGGTTGCCGGCGGGCTGATTCTGGCGGTTTGGATCCGTCGGGCAGCCCGCCGGTTTTCAAGAGCTGCTTTTGGCGTGGATTCTTTGAAAGAGGGGCTGGAGAGCCAGAAGGAACTGTTGGAATCCACACCCAAATCAGTTTCAGGCATGACCAGGATCTATCTTCCTCAGATACAGGAGGATTTTCCGGAATTTTCTTTCCCGGAATTTGTGAGCCGGTCGGAGAACCAGCTGAAGGCCTGTCTGATGGCGGTAGATCAACAGAGACTTATGCTGCCGGACGAATGCTCCGGGGATTTGAGAAAACAGATTGCACTCTGGATTGAGGATAACAGACAGCAGGGGATTCGGGAGCAGTTTCAGAACATCATCATTCATCAGACCGAGATCACCACTTACAAAAAGACAGAAGGAAGCTGTCTGCTGGTGCTGCAGTCGGCGCTGGAATACCGTCACGCCATATTGAAAACCGGCGAGAATCCCCCGGAACTGGAGCGGGTACAGACACGCTATAACCAGGAGTGGATGTATGTGCAGGATGTGGACAAGCTGGAGGAGAATACCACGGCCGTCGGCGTTTGTTGTCCAAATTGCGGTGCGCCGGTAAAAACACTTGGACAGAAGGCATGCGAATATTGCCATGCGGCATTGGAACCGGTCAATATACGGGTGTGGGCGTTGAACCGGATTCGGGAAGTATAGGAAAGAGAGGGACAGGCCATGGAGCCGATGCGTTTGAATAAATATCTCAGTGAACAGGGCGTATGCTCCCGGCGGGAGGCGGATCGTCTGATCGAGGCAGGGAAGGTTACCATAGATGGGAGAAAGGCAGAGATGGGCGAGAAGGTCACAGGCCAGGAGCGGATTGTTTGTGATGGAAAGCCGGTGGGCCGGTCTGCGGGAGGTAAGAAGGCCAGGCCGGTGCTTCTGGCAGTCAACAAGCCCCGGGGCATCGTCTGTACCACCTCGGACAAGGATCGGGCGCCCAACGTGGTGGATTTGATCCAGTATCCAGCCAGGGTCTATCCGGTTGGCAGGCTTGACAAGGATTCAGAAGGACTGCTCTTGATGACCAATCAGGGGGAGCTTGCCAATGAGATCATGCATGCGGGCAATCTTCATGAGAAAGAGTATCTTGTGACGGTAGACCAGCCGTTCAACGCCGCATTTATCAAAAAAATGCAGGAGGGTGTGGAACTCAAGGAGCTGGGCGTGACCACCAGGCCATGCAGGGTGGAAGCGACAGGCCCAAAATCCTTCCGCATTATCCTGACACAGGGTTTGAACCGTCAGATCCGCAGAATGTGCGAGGAACTGGGATACCATGTGGTGACATTGAAACGGGTCCGTATTATGAACATCCTTCTGGGCAAACTGAATACAGGAGATTTCCGGCGTGTGACGCCGAAGGAACTGGAGGAACTGGAATATCAGCTGGCCTGTGCCCGGGAGCTTCGGGAGGAAGCACGTGAGTCGGACTTGGAAGATTAGGACGGCCCCGGAAGAGTGAGGCCGGGCGCGGGCGCACCGGCGGGAGTTTGGGAAATAAGACGGAGAGGTACAAAAAATATGGAACGAAATCAGGATGCAAAGCTTCAGCGGATGAAGGAACTGACGGCAGTACTCCTGGCGGCTGCAAAGACCTACTATCAGGAGAGCCGGGAGATCATGAGCAATTTCGAGTATGACCGGCTGTACGATGAACTGCTGGAACTGGAGAAGGAGACCGGCGTGGTGCTGGCAGGCAGCCCCACCCAGAAGGTTGGCTATGAGATATTGAGCGAGCTTCCCAAGGAAGCCCACGAGACGCCCATGCTGTCCCTGGACAAGACAAAGGATGTGGCTGCGCTGCAGGAATGGCTGGGCGGCCAGAAAGCGATCCTGTCCTGGAAGCTGGACGGTCTGACGATCGTACTGACCTATGAAAACGGGGAGCTGACGAAGGCAGTTACACGGGGCAACGGCGAGATCGGCGAGGTTATCACCAATAACGCCAGGGTGTTTGCCAACATTCCGTTAAAGATCGCTTACCAGGGGCAGCTGATCCTGCGGGGCGAGGCAGTGATCAAATACTCCGATTTCAAGCGCATCAATGAAGAGATCGAGGATGTGGATGCCAAGTATAAGAATCCCAGGAACCTGTGCAGCGGCTCGGTGCGCCAGCTCAACAACCAGATCACAGCTCAGCGAAATGTCAATTTTGAAGCGTTTATGCTGGTGAAAGCAGATGACGTGGATTTCCACAATTCGCGCAGGGAGCAGTTTGAGTGGCTAAAGTCACAGGGCTTTGACACGGTAGATTACCGGATGGTGGATCAAGATACCCTGCCCCAGGCGGTGGAGGAATTTGCACGGGAGATCGGGGATTACGATATCCCGTCGGACGGGCTGGTGCTCTTACTGGAGGACATTGCTTACGGGGAATCCCTGGGCCGGACGGCCAAATTCCCGCGCAATTCGATTGCGTTTAAATGGGCGGATGAGATACGTGAGACCCACCTCCAGGAGATTGAATGGAGTGCGTCGAGGACCGGCCTGATCAATCCGGTGGCGATCTTTGAACCGGTGGAGCTGGAGGGTACGACCGTGAGCCGTGCCAGCGTCCACAATTTGAGTATTATGGAGGCGCTGGAGCTGGGAGAAGGGGATGCCATCACAGTCTATAAGGCCAACATGATCATCCCGCAGATTGCGGAGAACTTAACCAGGAGCGGAACCATCAGGATCCCGAAGATCTGCCCGGTGTGCGGCGGAGAGACGGAGATCCGTCAGGTGAATGATGTAAGGTCATTGTACTGTACAAATCCCGATTGCCAGGCGAAGAAGATCAAGAGCTTTGCCCTGCTGGTGAGCCGGGACGCGCTGAACATAGACGGTTTGTCTGAGGCGACTCTGGAAAAGTTTATCGCTGCGGGGTTTATCCACAGCTATGCGGATATCTTTCATCTGGACCGACACCAGGAAGCCATCATCAGTATGGAGGGCTTTGGGCAGAAATCCTATGATAATCTGATCGCGGCGGTGGAGAAGGCGTCCCAGACCACGATGCCACGCTTTGTCTATGGACTTGGCATCACTGGGATCGGTCTTGCCAACGCCAAGATGCTGTGCAGGAAATTCCATTCGGATTTTGAGCGCATGAGGAGTGCACCGAAGGAAGAGCTGATCGAGGTGGACGGGATCGGGGAAGTGCTTGCGGATGCATGGACTGCATATTTCAACTCGGATACCAATAACAGGATTGTGGATGAACTGCTGGCAGAGCTTACCTTTGCCCAGGAGCCGGAAGCCGCGGAGGTCGCAGTATTTGAAGGGATGACTTTTGTGATCACCGGGTCTGTGGAGCATTTTGCCAACAGGAAGGCGCTGCAGGAAGCCATTGAGAGCCGGGGCGGCAAGGCGACCGGGTCCGTGACCTCAAAGACCACCTATCTGATCAACAACGATACTACGTCCAATTCGTCTAAAAATAAAAAAGCAAAAGAACTGGGGATCCCGATCATTTCGGAGCTGGATTTCCTGGATATGATGGGAGAGAGCGAACATGCCGATTAAAGTACAAAACGATCTGCCCGCAAGGGCCATCCTGGAGTCGGAGAATATATTTGTGATGGACGAGAACCGGGCTATGAGCCAGGATATCCGTCCGCTGCAGATCCTGATCCTGAATCTGATGCCGATCAAGGAGGACACGGAGACGCAGCTTCTGCGGGCGCTCTCCAATACCCCTCTTCAGGTGGACTGTACCTTTTTGATGCTTTCCACCCATACGTCCAAGAATACGTCGGCAAGCCATCTGAACAAATTTTATGTGACCTTTGAGGAGATCCGCAGGCAGAAGTTCGATGGAATGATCATCACCGGTGCGCCGGTGGAGAATCTGGAATATGAGGACGTGAATTACTGGGATGAGTTAAAGACGATCATGGAATGGAGCAAAAAGCATGTCCATTCCACCTTACATATCTGCTGGGGAGCGCAGGCGGGGCTTTATTATCACTATGGGATACCCAAATATCAGCGGAAAACCAAGCTTTCCGGTATCTACCAGCACAGGGTCCTGGACAGGAAGGTCCCACTGGTGCGAAGCATGGACGACTATATCATGGCGCCCCATTCCCGCTACACAGAGGTGCGCAGGGAAGATATCGAAAAGCACCCGGAGCTGATGATCGTGGCGGAGTCAAAAGAGGCGGGCGTGTTCCTGGTCCTCAACCGGGATGGCAGCCAGGTGTTTGTCCAGGGACATCCGGAGTACGACCGGATGACGCTGAACAATGAGTACCACCGAGATGTGAACAAGGGCCTTCACCCGGAGCTGCCGTGCAATTATTATGAGGACAATGATCCGTTCAACGTGCCGGTGCTCTCCTGGAGGAATATGTCCAACACGCTGTATGCAAACTGGCTCAATTTCTACGTATACCAGACTACGCCTTACCAGTGGGACGATGAGGCCTGAAAGTTCTGACTATTAATTAAGAGAAATGTGTACTAAAGGTGTTATAGGCCAAATATGGCTTATAATACCTTTATTTTTATTCTCTTGACAGATAAGAAAATAAGTGGTATCCTAAATAATAGACCGACGGTCGGTCTATGAAAGGAGCCTTACTATGAGGATCGTAAAGGAAGCAGATGTCCGGAAGAATGAAATATTAGATGCAGCGGGGATTTTGTTTGCGGAAAAAGGATATGACAATACAAGCGTCGCAGATATTATGAATGCTGTGGGTATCGCAAAGGGGACCCTCTATCATCATTTCAAGTCAAAAGAAGATATTATGGATGCGATGATCAAACGTCAAACCGATGACATTTTTTCAAATGCGAAAAAAGCAGCAGAGGATAAAAGTATTCCTGTGAAGGAGAGGATCATCCAGACCATTTTAGCGCTTCGTGTAGACCGGGCGCAGGTGGAAGGACAAAGGATGATGGAGCAGCTGCACAGGCCCCAGAATACACTTATGCATGAGAAGACAAAAAAGATTATTTTTGAGGGCGTTCCGCCAATCCTGTCCGGCATCGTAATGGAAGGGGTTGAACAGGGGATTTTTCAAACAAGGTATCCTCTGGAGTGCATGGAGATGGCATTGTGTTATTTGGATGTGATGCTGGATGACGACATATTCGAGCTGACCCGGGAGCAGGGGCAGCATAAGATCCAGGCTTTTATTTATCATCTGGAAAGGCTTCTCGGGGTAGAGGAAGGGGAATTTGCTTCTTTTGAAAAAGCATTTGCAGGAAGGCAGGGGGAATGAACGATCATACAGAAAAATCTTTTGGGAAATTTATGCTGCTCTGGTCCGGCGATTTGATCTCAGCGATCGGAAGCGGCCTGACTTCCTTTGGCCTGGGCGTTTATATCTTTCAGCAGACAGGAAAGGTTTCGTTTATGGCGCTTGTAACATTGCTTGCTTTTCTGCCTTCCCTTCTGCTGGGACCCATAGCGGGAGTGCTGGCTGACCGGTATGACCGCAGGCTTTTGATGGTCTTGGGGGACAGTCTTTCCGCGGTGGGCCTGCTCTTCATTCTGGCGGGCCTGATGCAGAGGAGCGCGCAGCTGTGGCAGATCTGCGTGGGTGTGGCCATCAGCTCTGTGTTCGCGTCGCTTTTAGAGCCAGCTTATAAAGCTACCATTACAGATCTGCTGGATCCGGAACAGTACAGCAGGGCCAGCGGCCTTGTACAGATCGCCGGTTCCGCCAAATATCTGATCTCACCCGTTCTGGCAGGCTTTCTGCTCACCATTTCCGATATCCGGCTCCTGCTCCTCCTTGATATCTGCACTTTCTTTGTAACGGTTGCTACAACGCTGGTTGTGAAAAAAGGTCTTCAGAGCAGGAAAGTGGAAAAAGGACATTCTCTTTTTGCCGATCTGAAGATTGGCTGGGATGCTTTGACCGGTAAAAAGGGAATTCTCACTCTGGTGGTCATGGGCGCACTTATCACCTTTTGCCTGGGGGTGATACAGACGCTTGCCTCCCCGATGGTCTTAAGCTTTTCGGACAGCGCCACCCTGGGGACGCTGATGACGGTTATGACCCTGGGAATGCTGCTGTCCAGTATCATACTCGGCGGGACCGGCATCAAAAAAGGTTATGCCGGGCTTCTCTCCCTCTCCCTTTTCGGGGCCGGCGTATTCATGGCTTTATTCGGACTGCGGGAGGATGTTGTATTTATCGGCGCATCCGGCTTTCTTTTTTTCGCTATGCTGCCGATTGCCAATGCCAGTCTTGATTATCTGCTCCGTACCAATATTGAAAACCGCTTACAGGGACGCGCCTGGGGCCTGATCGGCCTGATCTCACAGCTTGGATATGTGGCGGCCTATGCGGTCTCCGGTCTGTTGGCGGATTATGTGTTCACACCTCTGCTTCTCGAGGGCGGCGCGCTTTCAGAAAGCGCAGGAGAGATCCTTGGCACAGGACCGGGGCGGGGCATCGGCCTGTTGGTTATCCTGGCGGGACTGCTGCTCTGCGCCACTTCGGGTATTTTGCTCTGTATGAAGTCCATCCGCAATCTGGAAAACGGAGGCGTATATGAATCGTAAATTGATATGGAAAGATCTTGTAAGGAGCAAAGCAGTTTCGTTGATCACAATCCTTTTCATTTCCGTGGCAGCGATGCTTCTGTCACTTGCGGCTATCCTCACTGTAAACCTGTTTGGTGCGGTTGAGCGGCTCATGACAGATGCAAAAACACCTCATTTTATGCAGATGCATACAGGGGCGATCGACATGGCCAGTCTTGAAGCATTTGCAGACGGCAACAGCAATGTGGAGGATTTCCAGGTGCTTTCTTTTCTGAATCTGGAAAATACGGATATCATTCTTGGCGGGAATATGCTAACGGACAGCGTGCAGGACAATGGTGTCTGCACCCAAAGCGAAACGTTCGACCTTCTGCTTGATTTGGAGTATCAGCCTGTGAAACCACAACGCGGCGAGGTATATGTACCCGTCTGCTATTGGAAGGATGGGATCGTAAATATGGGCGATCAGGCTTCCCTGTGCGGCAGAACCTTTCTTGTGGCAGGATTTTTTCTGGATTCTCAAATGAATTCCACCCTTGCATCTTCCAAACGGTTTGTGATAAGTGAAGAAGATTATTCCATGCTTGCACCTCTCGGAAATGTGGAATACTTAATTGAATTTCGTTTGCATGACTTGTCGGGGCTGAGCGCTTTCGAGACTGATTACAGCGCTGCCGGCCTGCCTGCAAACGGTCCTGTACTCACATGGCCGTTGTTTCGGATGATCAGCGCGATTTCAGATGGCGTTATGATTGCAATCCTTATCTTAATGGGACTTCTTGTGATCCTTGTTGCGCTGCTCTGTGTCCGCTTTACGCTCCTGGCGAAAATTGAGGATGATTACCGTGAGATCGGAGTTATGAAGGCGATCGGAATGCGAAGCTCTGATATCCGGAGGATATATCTGGCAATCTATGCAGCCACGGCTGCTGTTGGAAGCGTCGTCGGATTTCTCCTTTCACTTCTGTTAAAGGACGCGCTGCTGGAGGATATCCGGCTGAATTTAGGCGTCGGCGGGAATCGTGTCCCGGCCTTGCTGCTGGGAGGCGCTTTCGCAGGGATCGTATTTTTACTGGTGGTGCTGTGTGTGAATGGGAGCCTGCGGCGCTTTCGCAGTATATCTGCTGTGCAGGCAATCCAGTTTGGCGCGCAGGCAGACTCCGCACACAGCTCCAGGATAGTCAGGCTGGCTGGGAACCGTGTCTTTTCTACCAATTTTATTCTTGGGCTGAAAGATGTCCTGGCGAGAAAGCGCCTCTATATTACGATGCTGGCGGTGGTTATCCTGGCAAGTTTTATAATGATTGTGCCGCAGAATCTGTACTATACCATTTCCGGAGATGATTTTGTCACATACATTGGAGTTGGCAAATGCGATCTTCGTATGGACATCCAGCAGACCGGACAAATCGGCGAAAAAACAGCGGATATTGGCCGCTACATGGAGAAGGACCCTGAGATCGCCAACTATGTCCTGCTTGTTTCAAAGATCTTCCCGGTCAGACTGGACGATGGCAAAATCGAAAACCTCAAGGTGGAGCTTGGCGATCATACGGTATTTCCACTGCAATATGCAGAAGGCCGCCTGCCTCTTGGGGAAGATGAGATCGCCTTATCAGCCATCTATGCGGGCGAAGTGGAAAAGAGTGTGGGGGAACAGATCACGCTTCTGACCTCCACAGGGGAAAAACAGATGACAGTATGCGGGATTTATTCTGACATCACCAATGGAGGAAAGACAGCCAAAGCAGTTTTTACGGATACCGCTGCAGAGCCGGTATGGAGTCTGGTATGCGCGGACCTGACGGGCGAGGGCAGGTTGTCTGACAAAATTGATGAGTATACAACTCATTTTTCCTACGCAAAAGTTTCGAGTATAGACGAGTACATGGCGCAAACCTTTGGGGGAACACTTGGAACGGTTCTGGCAGCGTCACGGATTGCAGGCTTCGTTTCAGCAGTCATTGTATTATTGGTAACATCATTGTTTGTGAAGCTGCTGACGGCAAAAGACCAGTATTCCATTGCTGTGCTGCGGGCCGTTGGATTTACCGCCGCGGACATTCAGAGGCAGTATGCATGGCGTGTGTTTTTGATACTGTCAGCAGGGATATTTTTGGGAACGATACTGGCTGGGACCCTGGGAGAGACACTGTCCGCTGCCGCTGTCTCCTCATTGGGAGCAGCCACATTCCGCTTTACGGTCAATCCACGATCCACTTATTTATTTTCCCCGCTGATCCTGGTGTGCGTAGGCCTGCTTGCGGCCATATGGGGGACCCTTCATGCAGGCGACGTGAAATTATGCCAATCCATAAAGGAGTAAACGATGAAACAATTATTATCCGGTAAGAAGATCATAAAATCCTTCGGTGTGGGAGAAGAAAAACACAGGGTTTTAAATGAGGTGTCCGTCACAATTGGATGTGGTGAGTTTGTATCTGTCATGGGGCCGTCCGGTTCAGGAAAGTCCACGCTGCTTTATGCCCTTAGCGGTATGGACGATATTGACAGCGGGGAGGTGATTTTTGAGGGCCGGAATCTGTCTGATCTGTCAGACGATGCCTTGTCAGATCTTCGCAGAAGCAGAATGGGTTTTGTTTTCCAACAGCCAACCCTGTTAAAAAACCTCAATATTTTAGACAATATTATTTTGCCGCAGACACGGGACCACCACAAAAACGTAAAGCAGCTGGCTCAGAAAGCCAGGCTGCTGATGCGGCAGATGGGGATTGAGGATCTGGAGGAGCGGGATATCACCCAGGTTTCCGGCGGACAGCTCCAGCGGGCGGGTATCTGCCGCGCCTTAATGAGTGAACCGGAGATTGTGTTTGGCGATGAGCCCACCGGGGCGTTGAATACAAAAACTGCAAAAGAGATTATGGAACTTTTTACAAGGATCAACGAAGATGGTATCGCAATTCTTCTGGTCACACACGATCCCAATATAGCCGCCAGGACAGAGCGGGTATTGTTTTTGTGTGATGGGGAGATCGTTGACGAGTGCAGATTATCAAAGCTTACGGGAGGAGATTTTGATAAAAGAGTAAGCGAAATTACAAAAAGAATGCAGAATATCGGTATTTAATTTGAAAAAACAAGGGTTATTCCGTTTTTAAGTCTGCATTTGCGCAGATCGGCTTCCGGGATACTCTTGATTTTTCTATCATCGATCAGACGCGAATAGTCTTTTTGTGATAACTGCAGTTTTTCTCTTACAATAGAAGCCACTTTCAAATTAGAAAAATATCTGCTTTTTATTTCAAGTGTCACAGCCTCGTTGAGAGAAAAGTCTTCTCCAGTGATCGTATAATGAGGAAGGCCTGTTTCTGCACCGTTTTTCTGCAGCAGATCAGAATCCATCGCAAATTGTTCAATTAGAGCCTCGTCATTTTTATGAAAAGCCTCTAACACTTCGGGCTTTAAGGATTGAGGTGAAATGCGCGAATATAAAGCTGCATTCCAGGTAGTATTACAGCACGAACATTTGTATATCAGCCAAATATCCAGCGCCTTCTTTTGTGCATTGATACGGAATTGTCCCGAGCAGATAAATTCTCTTTTTTCTCTGCATTTTTTGCAGTAACGGAACACAGGCAATTCGGAAAGGTATTGTACCTCCCACACGATTTTTTTCAGCATACGGTTGCTCCTTTCTTTTACAGGAGAATTGTAACATCATAATATGAGGAGCCCAACCTAATACTCTTTTCATAAACAAACATAAGAAATGAGCTGGTATAGTCTTGCCAACCATACCAGCTCACCGCTACTTATTATGTTCTTTTTTTAACTGCCCGATAATCCGCTGAATACTTTTCAAAGACAGAAAATATTGATCAGCCAAAGATTCCATACGTTGCCCGGCGAGGTATTCTGCATAGATACACTCATTCCGGATACGCAATTCTTGACGTGTTGAAGTGGTTGCTCCCCAGTTTTTTTTGTTATCTGCAACCCTGGGAATATATAAGAACTCCCCGTCAATATATTCCTGAACCTTTAATAATAATTCTTGAGGCAGAACTTGTGTTGCTTTTTTATAGCCCATTTTGCGCTCCTTAGTTGTTTTTACAGGAACAGCAAGGCTCATTCACAACACTTATTTAATTTTGAAAGTTGCGACAGCCTTGCTTACGCAACAATAACGATGGGATTAAGCATAAAATCAAAGCCTCCTTCTTTTGGTTTCATGTCTTTTTTATTATAGTTGCCCTTCCCGGTATTGTCAATTTTAGAAAATGAGAATAAATATCAGCAGTAAATGCTCCTGTTGGCTGTGTCAAAAAGTTGGCGCCCGGCAGAGATATTCTAAAATATTTCTGCCGGGCGCCATACTTTGTATTGCAGGGAAATAGAAGCTTTGCCAATTATATTAGTTTCTCCGGTCCTCAACCAGTAACGTCTGGATCGTATCAGGGGAAGGATTCCAGTTCAGCACATAAGCCGTATAGATACGACCGCGATTGAGTGTTACCGGGGTTGTGACGAGTGTGGTTTCCGGCCGGGCGGACCGGGAGACGTTCAGTGTGTATCTGCCTGCCACGAAAGGACTGAAGCTGGTTGCATTTTTAAAATTAACAGCATTAAAGTACACATTTCCTATGGAGGCATTGACCGGACCGCTGTAATAGGCCAGGTTGCATACGCGGAAGCAGGATGAGTTAAAGCTGGTAGGACATGCGGTGTCTTCGATCATAGTCAGATCCAGGCCGCTTGGGGCATTGATGATTGCCACGGTAGCCATGCCGTCGCCGACATACATGGATTTGCGGAGATAAGTATATCCGTTGGCGCCTCTCACTGTAAATACATGGTAGCCCTGAGAGATCTGACGGTACCGGGTGATCTCAGGGAACCGGAGCCCCATGCTGACCGTCTGGCCGTCGATGAGTACGGTAAATGCGTTATAGCCGGTAGCTGCATTCAGCAGCCGGATCCCGCCGCGGACCCACTGGTTGTTGTTGCAGAACAGGCAGGGGACCACTGGAGAAGGCGTAGGGATAAACGGAGGTATGATCGGATATACCGGAGGCATAACGGAAAAGTCCGGATCGACCGGATAGTCCGGAGGCATAACGGAAAAGTCCGGATCAACCGGCTCCGACGGAGGCATGACGGAAAAATCAGGATCGATCATGTCACCGGTTGGGGGGATAATAATATCCATATCTGGTACGGAAAAGTCCGGGTCAACCGGCTCATCTGGTATCTGGGCAGCAGTCAGCGGTAAAGCAGAAAATTCATTCATTAAGATAGCCTCATACTGGGTTCTTTATAAATGATATATGCGCCGAAACTGACCGGTGTGTAGGAAAATTCACACTTTTTAAGACCGGGCCATGGTTTCATAATGTTTTAGTTTATGCTGATACATCCGGCTGTCGGCTGTTTCAATCAGGCTCTTATAATCTGTGCAGTCCCCATGAACGACACCATAGCTGATCGACCGGCTGCCCGGCGCCGGTTCAGCCTGGAGCAGTTCATTGGCGCGGATGAGCAGGTCCGTAAGCTCTTTTTCATTTAAGGTGTTGCTCAGCAGGACAAATTCATCTCCCCCATAACGGAACAGGTCTATTTTAAGCCCGTTAGAGAGGTTGGTAAGGATCCGGGATACGTCGATCAGGTAATGATCCCCCTGTAAATGGCCATATTGGTCGTTTGTAGTCTTTAATCCGTTCACATCGATAAAGGCGAGCGTAATATGGCTTCCGTAACCGGCATATTCCTTCAGACGTTTTTCCAACAGCTGGCGGTTCTTTAAGCCGGTCAGCATGTCGGTATAGGCCAGCTCCCACAGCTTGTTGATGTCCTGTTTGTCCTGGATCAGCTTATTGCGGATCTCATACTGCTTATCCATATAATATTGGAGGGATGCAACACGGAATGAATAAACAATCGTGATGATCAGGACAATAATGGAAAACAGGGCAGATTTAATCCCCCACATCTTGATCCCGGTCTCGTTGCCGGACTGGGAGTAAGCCAGGAGCTGGATCATCAGGAACAGGTATATGAAAACTTCCGTCCATGTATAGAAAAGAAGGCTTTTCCGGTAGTGGAGCAGCCGTCCCAGCTTTGCGGATAAGTGGATATACCGCAGGACATACAGAAGCAGGGCCATGACCAGGAACCCTATAAGGATCGGATACATTTTTAAAGAGGGCCTGACATTGTCAAAAGCCCGAAGCGGCATGTTGAGTATCAGCGAAGCAAGGCTGCGGAAAAACACATTGACTGCCAGCCCCATGATGATGCAGAACAGGGATAATGCATAGGATACAAGGTAATCAAAAGAGAAAACAAGGCGGATCTCCAGCCCAAGGAGGATTAAAAATACAAACCAGTTGACCACAAGGGGCAGTTCTAAATAACTGGCGGTCACGAACCAGAAATATACAATAAAAAAGCATGCAAACCGGGATTTGTAAGATATGGCGCCTGTTTTTATTTCAGCTGAAAATTTGAAAAATTCATTGCTGAACAAATAATAGGAAACCCCTGTCAAAATGATCTGCATCAGACTTGTTCTGTTCATCTGTTATCACACCGCTTTCTGTTCTTGTCAGCATACATCCGCTGATCTGCCGTAATGATGTAGTTGTCAACTGATTCTTCGCCGTGGGAGATCCCGTAACTGAAGGAGATCTTTTCCTTGTCATCTTCAGGTTCCAGCAGCTTCAGCTGTAGATCCTTGATCCAGGTATCGATATGGCTTATCTCGCCATCCTGGAAAACCAGCAGGAATTCATCGCCTCCTAACCTTGCCAGCCGTCCTTTCCCCGCCATGGCATGCACACAGGTATCGGCAAAGCGTTTCAGCATCAGGTCGCCGAAGGTATGGCCGTAGTGGTCGTTGATCCGTTTCAGTCCGTCAAGATCTATAAATACACAGGTCATCTGATGGCCCTGCTGGATATTTTCAGCCATTATGGAGCAGATTTCCCTCCGGTTATATGTATTGGTGAGGGAGTCGAAGCCGCTCAGTTTTTCCAGCGAAATCTTTTCAAAATACTGCTGTGCGATCAGGACCTGGCTTTCTTCATATTCCCGCCGCATATCCTGGCTTTTGGCAAAGACATGGTTGTAATTCAGAAAGTTAAACATCAGGATCAGAATGAGGAGATCCCCGCTTACCAGGAGCAGGTAACTGATCATGGAAGGCTGGTACAGATGCAGGATCGCGGCATCCAATACGTGATAGATGGAGCAGATAAAAAGAAAGCATGTGTAGATCATCACTTTGGATTTATCATAATCCACTCTCCACAAAGATTCCGGATAGTAGTACAGGATCAGGGCGCCTACAGCATTGAACAGGGTGAAAACGGCTGTCAGGATAATACACAGCATGGTTCTGTCCTGGATCAAATTGCTCATGTCAAACCCTAAAAGCCCCAGGATGCCGGTTATCGTCATCAGCATCGACGTGTAGAAGAGAAAGATGATCATTGTAAAATTATTCATCATCAGCCGGTGGCTGGGGTAGGGGATTACCATGAGAAGCAGCAATAGAAACAGACCCAACAGAAACAGCGGCATCGGGACCGCAGACCATACGCCGAAAAGGATCCATGCATTGCGGAGTATGGCGCACACCGCATGATAAAAAGTGTACTTTTTATCCAGTACACTCAGTGTCAGAATCATCTTATTTAACAAATATTCCGCAAAGCAGCACATAATCAGAAGCAGGGCAAATAATACCATGGATGCTACCTCCGTATAGAAATCACATGTTGCTTATATTCTAGCACGCTTTGGGGGAAAGGACAAATGGATTTGTGGGATGTCAGAAATTACAGAAATTGAGGATTGACAAAAGAGTAGATCTGTCGTATAGTTTAGTTGTCATACAACTGACATATAACAAAAGGAGGTGCAGACATGGCATTAAAAGCATTGGATAAGCAGAGTGTACCAGAACAGATTTTTGAAATGTTAAAGAATGAGATCATCGTCGGCGAATATACAGTCGGAGATAAGCTCCCGTCTGAGACGGAGTTATGCAGGACATTGAATGCGAGCCGTGTGTCTGTGCGCACTGCGCTCCACAAGCTGTCGGTCCTGGGCGTGATCGAAACACGGCTTGGGGATGGAAACTATGTAAAAGAGTTTGATTTTAAGGAATACATTGACAATGTGGGGGAATTGATCATAGAGGACAGCGATGTCACTGATATGGCTGAGTACCGCACGGAGACTGAGTATATATGCGCTTTGCTGGCTATGGAGCGGGCGTCTGCAGAGGAGCTTAAAGAGCTCTATGAGCTCGGGGCCCATGTGGATCAGACATTCCAGCACAAGAACCTTTCGGAGAACATCGCGTCAGATCTGAAGTTTCATTATAAGCTGTGCAGGCTGTCCGGGAACAAGATCTTCCGGCTGGGCTATCAGGCCTTCGGCGCCCGTATGTATTCAGGCGCAGCGCTGCACTTGAGGAGAAAACACCAGATGGAACAGGAGCTTTTCACAGGCCAGTCCCATACGAAGATTGTCCAGTCGATCATGGACAAGGATAAAGTTTTATGCAGGCAGCTGATCGAGGAGCATTTCCGCGTATCCTGAGGTGTGAAAAAAACAAAAGGAGGAAGGTAATGAAAGTAACTGGTATTGAGATTTTGAAACTGAGGATCCCGGAAGGGACCCAGATCCGTCCTGTGATATGCAGGATCCATACGGATGCGGGGATCTACGGACTGGGTGAGGCGTCTGTGGCGATTGTCACAGGAGCATACGCGGCAGCAGAGATGATAAAAGATCTGTCCAGATTTATCATCGGTGCGGACCCACTGCAGCATGATCTGCTGTGGGAGCGGATGTTCAAGCAGTCGTTCTGGGGAAAAGGAAACGGAGCGGTGGTGATGGCGGCGATCAGCGCGATTGATACTGCCCTATGGGATATCAAAGGCAAGTATTACCAGGCGCCCGTTTATGAGCTTTTGGGAGGCAGGCACCGGGACAAGCTGCGGGCATATGCCAGCCAGCTGCAGTTCGGATGGGGACGCCAGGAGATGGAGTCCCTGGGAAAACCGGAGGATTATGCGGAGTCCTGCAAAAGGGCGGTGGAGGAAGGCTATACTGCGGTGAAGGCAGATGTCCTCCAGTTTGATGAAGATGGACGAAGGATGCCGTACTCAGAGCTTGTAGGAAGCCTGTCCAGGAAAACCATGGTCCTGGCAGAAAAACGGCTGGCGGCCATACGGGATGCGGCAGGAGATGATGTGGACATCATTTTGGAGAACCATGCCAATACGGATGCCAGCACGGCGATCCAGCTGGGACGGCTGGCAGAGGCTTACGATGTCCTGTTTTATGAGGAACCCACCCTTCCGCTCAATCCATCGGTTTCTAAAAAAGTGGCGGAGAAGGTCTCGATCCCGCTGGCAACAGGAGAGCGTACATATACCCGCTGGGGTTTCCTTCCGCTTCTGGAATCCGGAGTCATTTCCGTCATACAGCCGGATATCGGCAACTGCGGAGGCGTGACAGAGTGCAGGAAGATCTGTGATATGGCGCATATTTATGATGTGAGTGTGCAGACCCATGTCTGCTCCAGTCCGCTGAACCTGGCAGTATCCCTGCATCTGGAAGCGGCGATCCCGAACTTTATGATCCACGAGCATCATATGACCAGCACTTTAAAATCCGTTGCGGACCAGTTTGTACATGATTATCAGCCAGTGAACGGTTATTTTGAGATTCCGGACGCCCCTGGGTTTGGGCAGGACCTCTCAGAACAGGCGGAGGCAGAGGCACAGATTGAAGTGATAAAATAATTGGGGGGAATTATGGAACAGAAGAAAGGTTTGGGATTGTGGGCGCTGGTGGCTCTGGCGCTCGGTACAGTCGTAGGAGCTGGAGTGGTCACACTGACAGGACAGGCGATCGCAGTTACAGGTAAATCCGCATGGCTTGCTTATCTGGTTGCGACGGCAGCAGGATTTTTGATGATCGTACCTTACGCGCTGCTGGGAAACTGCATGATCCCCAAAGGCGGGAATTATACGATCACGGCGACACTGCTGGGCGACCGGTGGGGTGGTTTCATCGGGATCTCCGCAGTGCTGATCATTTTTAATATGGGGTTGTTCGGCAGTGGTTTCGGACAGTATGTCAATGTGCTGTTTCCTGCTGTCTCCGTAAAGACGGCGGCGCTGGCGGGCATTACATTTTTCTTTCTGCTGAACCTTACGGGCGTGCAGAAAATGGCAAAGGTGCAGAATCTGCTCTCTGTAATCCTGTTTGTGGGGCTGGGGCTTTTTATCCTGCTGGGGATCACCAAGACATCCGGTAAACCGATGGACTTTGCAGCGCCGGATTTTTTTACAAATGGAGCCGGCGGGTTTGGGGCGGCAGTGATGCTGCTGGTCGCTTCCACGGTAGGGCATAAGAACATCATCAATTTTACCAGTGAAGCACAAAATCCCAAGAGGGATGTACCGAAGGCGCTGGCAATCACATCCGCGATCATTTTGGTACTGTATATCGGGATCGCGTTTGTCAACAGCGGAGTGCTTCCGGTAGAGCAGGTTGCAGGCAAGCCGCTGACAGAGGTGGCAAAGGTGATCATGCCGGGAGCGCTGTACTATCTTTTCATCATCGGCGGCCCGCTGGCGTCCTTGAGCACCACCATAAACAGCGCATTTGCGATCATGTCCACGCCGATCAAGCAGGCGGCCCGCGACGGGTGGTTTCCGGAAAAGATCGCGGCGGTCAACAAAAACGGTATTCCCTATATTATCTATATCCTGGTTTACCTTGTGGGAATCCTGCCGATCCTGTTAAATCTCAGCATTAAGGTGATCACCAGCAATGTTGTGCTGATCGTCTCCATCAATGAGCTGATCGTGTTCCTGGCGATCTGCCGTCTGCCGAAGATGTTGCCGGAGGCATGGGAAAAACGTTATTATAAGGTGAAGGAGCCGGTATTCTACATTGGTGTGGGGCTGGCAATCCTGCTGCGCGGGGTGTTTATCGCGCTGTCCCTTAAGAATCTGACACCGGTGCTGGCGGCGACTACACTTGGACTGTTTGTGATATTCTTTATCTATGCGACGGCTCTTGTGAAAGCAAAGAAAGTGAATGTTAAAAAAAGCTATGAAATAGAATCGAATTCAAACCTTGGCGGGTGATCTTCCGAATATCCTGCGGCATATGCCGCAGGATTTCCTATTTCATAGCAAGATTATTATAGCAGATTAATCACACTGCAACAAGAGCATAAAATAAGAGAAAAATCTGCTCATGGATTGAAATGCGGGGAATTGTAGGGTAGAATGGAACAAATAACGGAAGTGAGGAATAGATCATGTTTGAAAACGGCGGGATTATCCTGGCATCGGCTTCTCCGCGCAGGAAGGAGCTGCTGCGCCAGGTAGGGATTGTGGCGGTTGTAGAGCCAAGCCATGTGGAGGAGAAGATCACCAGCACAGCGCCGGACCAGGTTGTGATGGAGCTGTCGAGGCAGAAGGCGGAGGATGTGGCTGCCCGGCATAAGGGAGAACCGGTGGTAGTGATCGGCTCCGATACGGTGGTGGCAGTGGACGGTCAGATCCTTGGGAAGCCGAAGGATGCGGCGGATGCGGTACACATGATCAGCATGTTAGCGGGCAGGAGCCACCAGGTATATACCGGAGTGACGCTGATCGCCTGCGGAGCCAATGGGCAGCCTGTGTGGGAATCTCGCCGGGTCACGTTTGCGGAAAAGACGGATGTCTACGTCTATCCCATGACCCTGCGGCAGATCGAAGCCTATGTGTCAACCGGAGAGCCGATGGACAAGGCCGGGGCTTATGGCATCCAGGGGATGTTTGCCGCTTATGTAAAAGGGATTTCCGGGGATTATAATAATGTGGTGGGCCTGCCGGTGGGGCGGGTGTGCCGGGAGCTGATGGAGGGATTTGGCTATGAAATGGAGTAAGGACAACAGTATTCTTTTATCCAAGATCTGCGTCTGGGTATTTGCGGCAGGGGCATTACTGTGTGCGGCAATGCTGCCGTCAGCACTGGATGGGATCGTGATGCGCCGGGGGATGGAAGTACGGACAGGGAGCACCCTTGCCATGGCGAGCTTTTATTCTCTGATGGTCCCAACCGCCGTTGCGCTCTGGAGCCTGTACCGGCTTCTGCGCAATATCAGCCGCGAGCAGGTGTTCGTAGAGGCCAATGTCCGCTGTCTCCGAGTGCTGTCCTGGGCCTGTTATCTGGCGGCGTCCATCTGCCTTCTGTCGGCCGCTTACTATATTCCGTTTCTGTTTGTAGCCCTTATGGCCGGGTTCATGGGGCTGATTCTCCGCGTGGTGAAGAACGTGTTTGCCGAGGCGGTGGCGCTGAAGCAGGAGAATGACTACACCATATAAGGAGGGACTGCCATGATAATGGTCAATCTGGATGTGATGATGGCAAAGCGCAAGATCGGAGCCGGGGAACTGGCGGAGCGCGTGGGGATCACCCCTGCCAATTTATCCATCCTGAAGAATAATAAGGCAAAGGCCATCCGGTTTTCCACGCTGGAGGCAATCTGCCGGGAGCTGGACTGCCAGCCATCGGATATATTGGAGTACAGGGCCGAGGAACGTCAGTTGTAAATATTACGAAATTCTGAATATCAACATAAATATATCGAAAAACAATAAAAACATATTGCAAAACAGATGCCTCCGTGGTATTCTGAGAAAAAGGCGGCGCAGGGGGCCTGCACGCCGGATCTTCAGAATATGCAGGAGGTTTTTTGTATGAAAAAAATGTGGGGCAGGATGAAAAAGTACCCGAACCTGTGGGCTTTTGCAGGATGCATTATGTTGGGAGTCCTGACGGCAATGGTATGGATCGTACTGACGGAGTGTTGGAGGATCATGGTTTCGTATGGAGCGCGGGAGGCGATCAGAATGGCCGATTTCTGGTTATATATGGGAGCGGCAGGGTTCTGGGGAGCATTTGCAGGAATTTTCCTGATCCATCCCCTGTCGCTGACCATTTTCAATATGGCGCTCCTGTTTCGGAAGGGAACGCCGTCTCTCCGAAAGAAAGAACGGAATACAGAGATCATCACGATCCTGCTGGGGGTATGCTATACCTTCCTCTACGACGCGGCCTTTAACGGCTATACGAGCGGCATCCAGTTCCGTTCTGACTGGCAGGAGGTTCTGTACAGGGGACAGCTGCATACCCCGGTCTGGACGGAGGCGGCCCTGACTGTGATCGTGCTCTCCTGCGTGGGTATCGCGGGATACCTGCTGCTGAAGCTTAAGGATATCAACCGGATGCCTCCGCTTTTGACGGTCCTTGGGATCTCATCGGTCTATATCGGAATCCTGATGTGTGTGCTGTGGACGGTGCAGGTGTCAGGAGAAGAGTGGCTGTTTGGGCTCTTCCCACTAAACTGCATTCTGATCGGTGCTAAGACAGTGCGGCGCACGGTGGAGACGTGGCGGGAACATGCAGAGAATCGGGAAAATGTATATCAGAACGGTTTTTTAGGAGAGATCAATCGCTGGCTCCTGGACTCAGCCCACTGGCCCGCAGCGGCCTTTGTCCTGATGCTCCCGCTCCTGGGGACGATGATCGGGATCCTGGTATTGTTTGGGCAGCGGCCGGACAGCGTGATTCGTGCCTGGACGGAAACCAGCGACTGGAGCCTGTCACAGCGCACTGCGCCGCCCAGTGTTTCCTATGATGAGCATTATCTCTGTACAGTAGCGGCACAGGGACATCCCGGCGTTGTGAAACCGATCCGATCCGGCATACGGCATGGACATCAGGTGACAGTCAACCGTCAGCTCTGTATCGCCAATGCCTTTGAGCAGGTGCTTGAGGAGCGGGCTGCGTGGCTGCATGGCCCTGTACGCCGGTTCTATGACCGGTATGGATTCCCGGTGGCGAGGCTGATCCGATCAGAGTATGCGGCTGATATTGTCTATTATGTGATGAAACCATTAGAGTGGCTGTTCCTGGCAGTCCTTTACCTGGTGGATGAAAAGCCGGAGAACCGGATCGCAGTCCAGTATCCCCATGCGCCTGTGCCGGTAGGAAGATGAGAGATGGGGCTGGAAAAATGGAAGTGAACCTGCAGGAATTTGCAGGAATAAAAAATGCAGGAGGAGCAGGAAATGACGGAAACAGGATCAGGTATGCATAATGCTACAGGAAATGAAGGAGGAGCTTCGGGTAGCGGATACTGGCTGCCGGCTGAAACAGAAGGGGGTGGAGAAATAGACGGCGGCATGAACGCTGTCGGGCCGGAGATAACCGGAGCAGGAGGGCCTGCGGAAGATACCGCTGTGGCGGATGCCGGACCGGAATGTATCGCAGTCCAGGTGCAGAAGGACAGACAGAAAAAGCCGCCGCTTCCAGCAGGAAGGGCAGACAAATGGGCGGCAGTCTGGATGTTTTTAGTGGCATATATGGCAGTGGAATGGTTCTGGATCGGAACCAATCATGCTTATTACGGACTGGGTGTATTTCTCTATACCATGGTTTATGGGCTGACCGTGCTGACGTATGTGGTGAAGTCGGGGCACAGGCTGAAAGCGGAAGGGATCTTCTGGTTTGCGGTGATGGGATTGTGCGGGTTTTCCTATGTGTGGGTTTACAATCACTCCCTGATGATGTTTTTGGCGCTGTTTCTCAGGCTGGTGAGCCTTTATTTTACAGCGGTCGTACTGGAAGTGCTGATTGGTGGTAAAACGGGTGATTATTTCATTGTTGATTCGTACCTGTTTCTGGTGCTGGTACCTTTTAAGAACTTTTCGGCGCAGATGCAGGTCATCAGGCAGAGACTGAAAAAACTCACGCTGGCAAAGGAGATCCTGTATGGCCTGACCGGGTGTCTGGCGGCGATTCCCCTGCTGGCGGTGATCATTGGACTGCTCAGCGGTGCGGATGATAATTTTGCCGATATCCTTTCAAATGGTTTCTGGTATCTGCTGGAGCGGTGGGGGCATTTTTTGTGGACAGGCGTCCTGGCGGTCCCGGTCAGCGCCTATCTCTATGGACAGATGTACGGCTGTGCGAAAAAGCGGGGAACAGATGCAGTGACGGCTGAGAAGGTGAAGAAAGATTTAAAGACTCTGGCGGTTGTGCCGATGGCAGGAATGATACCGGCGCTGGTCAGTGCAGTGATCCTGTACCTGCTCTTTATCGGGCTTCAGGGCAGTTATTATCTGGATGCGCTGCGCGGGGTGCTGCCGGAAGGGTTTACTTACTCGGAGTATGCGAGACAGGGATTTTTTGAGCTGGTGGCGTTAAGCGTCCTCAATCTGGGCATCATCTGCCTGGCGTATCTTCTGTACCGGCGGAAAGCGGCAGGGAAAAAGGCGGATTTAGCCGGCGGCTTTTTAAAATATTACACGGTGGTGATCAGCGTCCTCACGCTGTTTTTGATCGCCACGGCAATGACGAAAATGTACCTGTATATCCAGGCCTACGGCCTTACGCCGCTGCGGGTGATTCCCAGTGTGTTCATGGCATTCCTGGCGATGGTCTTCCTTTTGACGGCGGCGTCCCGGTTTGTGCGGGTCCCGGTCATGCGGATCAGCGTATGTGTGTTTGCGGCGGGCTTTACGGTCATGGCGCTGTGCGGAATGGATGGGAGGATCGCTTCCTATAATCTGAACCGCTGGCAGAAAGGGACCCTGGATGCAGTCCCGGAAGAAACCCTGGTGCGCGGACACCTTGCCAGCGTGCCTCCGGTCTATGAGGTCTGGAAAAACGGCGATGACATGACGAAGCTCCGGATGGAACTGGTCGCAGACTCGATCTACTGCGATTATATTTCCATCTATGATGGAACCGGCGGGTTCTTTTATCTGAACCGGGAACGGAGCGGGGCGGTGGCGGCACTGCGGGAGATGGAAGAAAGCTTCCGGCAGCGGGGACTGGATATGGAAGCGCGCTGGAAGGTGCGGATGGAGTTTGAGACACTGGAGAATCCGAGCCGGCGGTAGATGGTTTCAGGCTGGTTTAAGACGGATAAAAACCGTCAATACTGTCATGGAAGATCATGAGTGAAATGATCATATCTAAGAAATGAGGATGACAGTATGAGCGGAAAACCATTTATCAGTGAATATTTAAAGGACTTGATCCCGGTCGCATTTGAACTGGAAACAGCGGATGAATTTCATGTGGTCGGGACGGGACCGGTTCAGTTCCGGGTAAAACTGAACCGGGAACTGCCCAAGCGGGAGCTGATGCGCAGCACTTCCCTGGCGCTGGGAGAAGCATATATGCGCGGGGATATAGAACTGGACAAAGACCTGTTTGAGGTCCTGGATCTGTTTATGGGAGAGATGGGGAAGTTTAAGACCAACCGGCGGGCGCTCCACAGCCTGCTCCACACATCCATGAGTATCCGGAACCAGAAGAAGGAAGTGACCTCCCACTATGATATCGGCAACGATTTTTATAAGCTGTGGCTGGATGAGACCATGAGCTATTCCTGCGGGTATTTCAAAAATGAGGAAAGTACGCTGTTTGAGGCCCAGGTGGGGAAGGTGGATCATATTTTAGACAAATTATGCCTGGAAAAGGACATGACACTGCTTGATATTGGATGTGGGTGGGGATTTTTGCTCAAACGGGCAGTGAAGCGCTACGGTGTAAAAGGGGTGGGGATCACCCTGAGCGAGGAGCAGTACAAGAAGGTTTGTGAGGAGATCAAAGAGGAGCATCTGGAAGATAAGATGGAGGTGCGCCTGATGGACTACCGGGAACTGGAAAAGAGCGGATACCAGTTTGACCGGGTGGTCAGTGTCGGGATGCTGGAGCACGTAGGGAGGGGGAACTATGAATGTTTCCTGGAAAACGCCGAGAGCGTTATGAAGCCGGGAGGGCTGTTCCTTCTGCATTATATCAGTGCACAGCAGGAGCACTCGGGAGATCCCTGGATCCGCCGCTATATCTTCCCGGGCGGAGTGATCCCCAGCCTGCGGGAGATCATCGAGCTTCTGCCGGAATACGGATTCTATACGCTGGATGTGGAAAGCCTGCGCAGGCATTACACGAAGACCCTGCTGTGCTGGAGGAAGAATTTTCTCCGCAGCAGGGAGGAGATCGCAAAGACCTATGGCGAGGAGTTTACACGTATGTGGGAGTTGTACCTGGCATCCTGTGCGGCAACCTTCCACAATGGGATCATCGACCTGCATCAGATCCTGATGTCAAAAGGGATCAACAACAGCCTGCCGATGACGCGGGTAGTGTGACTGAATGTGGCTATGGGGCCGGGACTTTTGGTCTTCACAGAATTTTTAGAAAATATCCATTGATTTCACAGGGCCAGGTGCCTATAATAACTGTATCGGACAGTTGGAAAATATATGGAAAGTGAGATTGAGGATATGAAGGATACAGCAGATAACTGCAGGAGAAAACGGAGGTTCGCGGGAGCAGTGCTTGCTTTAATCCTGGCGGCTGCCGGGGCGCAGACGGCCTTTGCCGGACAGTGGGAAGCCCAGGAGGATGGAGGCTTTAAGTATCAGGAAGACGGCGCCTATCTGACAGAGTGGCACCAGATCGACGGGATCTGGTACTATTTTGACCCGGATACAGGAGCCTGGGCGGAGCAGCCGGAGCTGACCCAGACTGCCGCCTGCCATCTGCTGGAAAACGCCGTGAACCGGGCCGGATGGTATCAGAACGAAGCCTTTCCTGTGCATTACCGGGTAGACAGCACGGCAGCGCGAAAGATGACCATATCCGTGCTGCTGGAGACAGCGCCCGATCAGGTCACCAGCACACTGGGGACCTTTGAGATCGACCGGAGGAATGGGACGGCGAAGGAGCTGTCCACGAAGATCATTCTGGATCTTTATGCTTATCAGTGACCGTCAAAAGGGCCGGGGCCAGAGGGGAGGAACAGCATTGCTGCTTCCTCGATCCCAATGGAAACGGCTTTTTTTTGTGAGGACAGGAAGGTGGTGGTTAAAGCCTGTTCCAGAGCAGCGCCAAACTGCAGAGAATCTCCCCGGTCCAGGCTGTTTGCCAGCAGGTCTGCATGATGACCAAGGTTGAGCGGTGGTTCAATGCAGGACAATGTCTGGCCCCAGATAAGCAGATCCAGCAGTTTTTCATAGATTCTTCTGAGGGCGGACAGACCGGCAGCGCTGATCAGTGTCATCAGGCAGACACCGATCGCCACGCCATACTGTCCTGTGCTCTGCGCGACGCGGATTTCTTCGATGGCGTGTTCTCTGCTTTCCTGACTGATGATCGGAAAGGCAGTACTGATCAGGGGGCGGCAGATGACAGTCAGGATATGAAGCGACTCCAGATACAGCATAATATTTTTTCTGACAGCAGGATTTTCCCATTTGATCACCTTAAAGGACTGTTCCGGTGAGAGCACCTTTGTCCCGACTCCGTTGACAGACTCTGTAACGCCAAGATCATTGAGCAGGGCAATGGAACGCCTCATAGTGATCGTCGGTATGGAGAACTCTTCTGCCAGGGCCCGGGCGGACGGCAGGAATGTATGGCTGGTGTATTCCCCTGTATAGATCCGGCGGATGATCTTATTGGCAGCAGCATGGCAGATCTGGATCTTTCCCCAGTGATATGTGTCAGTGTGAATATCTGCCTGTGCATTTGAATATTGAACGCCGAATTCCGGGTAAGTTTTCTGTATCAGGTCCCACAGGGCATCCATATGTCCGCTTTCTCTCAGGGTCAGCAGATCTTTAAATTTCTCATGCAGTTTTTGATATTCCAATTCCCAAAAAACAGGATCCCGAGCAATCTTGGACAGATGAGAAGGGTAGGTAAATAACATAACATCATAGTAAAGGTCCAGCAGAAGAGGATTGTGAAGGGCTTCTGTGATCTTTGCAAGGAATACGACCGTGGGGGCGTCCCAGGAATTGGTGGGCTGGTCCAGGATCAGGTGAAGTTCCTGCAGCATGGAAGGGTCACATGCGGACAGCCCATAATAAAAAACCTGCGGAAAGATCAGGTCAAAGCTTTGATGGATGGTTTTCAGCTCCTGGTCGGAGAGGAAAACGCTGTCCGGCAGCGCTCTCTGCGGATCATGGGCGTCATAAATGACGATGGTCCGCCGATTCCCCGTAGTGGTAATATAACCTTTCTGTTCCAGCAATTGAACTGCTTTGCGCACAGCCATGGTGGAAACGCCGAACAGATGGCTTAGCTTATGGATGGAGGGGAGATGTTCTCCTTTGGGATAAAATCCGTAACGGATGCGGGTGAGCAGAT
The DNA here is from genome assembly GCF_040719375.1 of Clostridium sp. AN503. Taxonomy (NCBI): domain Bacteria; kingdom Bacillati; phylum Bacillota; class Clostridia; order Eubacteriales; family Clostridiaceae; genus Clostridium; species Clostridium sp. AN503. Next base: position 554,172 of record NZ_JBFDTP010000002.1, read on the forward strand.
ATCCGTAGATCAAAATGTACAGTCTTTTTTCTTCCATCTTCGGTACCTCCGTAAATTCTTTCAACATTATAACATAGTATGTAAAAAAACTCTACGCCCTGCGGCGCCATAGACTTTTGAACAGAAATGTGATATGATGATAAAGGTTATGAAAGACAGGTACTGAAGGTATGTGATCCGGATGGGCAGAAGGGAAAAAGTATGGATACGGATAAGGAAAGCGCGTTTGACGCAACGGCCAATCCCCGGTTAAATACGATTGACGAATATGATACATTGATGAATTCCATAGGCGTCAGTGTGAGCAAACACAGGCTGGATGAAGATTTCACTGTTCTGTGGGCCAATGACAGCTATTATTCCAGTACGGGATACTCCAAGGAGGAATATCACAGGCTGTTCAAGAGCGTTGGGAAATATTATGAAGGCTATGAGAAGGAATACGAAAAGATCGCTGCTGCCCTGAGAACGGCACTTGAGAACGGGGAGCAGAGGTATTATGCAACCTGCAGGATGCCGGTGAAGGGCGGTTCCTGCCACTGGATCCAGATCGTCGGCACCTTAACGGATGATTATATTGACGGGTGCAGAGTGATCTACAGCACCTTCCAGGATATCACCAGCCTGATGGTGCATGTAGAGCAGGAGCATGCTAAGATCCAGGGGGATCTGGAGGAAGCGCTGCGCCGGGAGAAGCAGGCGAATATGGCAAAATCAGATTTCCTTTCCCGTATGTCCCACGATATCCGCACTCCGATGAATGCTATTGCCGGGATGACAGAGATTGCTGCCGCTCATCTGGATAATCAGGTGAGGATGAAGGACTGCTTGAAAAAGATATCCCTTTCCAGCCAGCATCTTCTAAGCCTGATCAATGATGTTTTGGACATGTCAAAGATTGAGAGCGGAAAAATGGCTGTTTCCATGAGCCCTTTGTACCTTCCGGAGCTGACGGAAGATATCGTGACGATCATGCGGCCGGAATATGAGGAAAAGGGTCTGGACTTTTCTGTACGTCTCCATAACGTGCAGCACGAGTACTTTTACAGCGATTCCCTGCGCATCCGGCAGGTGTTTATCAATATCCTGTCCAACGCCTGCAAGTTCACTCCCAGGGGTGGTTCGGTGACTATGGATGTGGAGGAAAAGCCGGGGGCCGGCACGGAGACAGCCCGGTTTATATTCAAGTTTACAGATACAGGGATCGGTATTGAACCTGAATTCCTAAACCATATCTTTGAGGTGTTCACCCGGGAGGAGGACAGCCGTGTGGACAAGACGGAGGGATCTGGACTGGGGATGGCGATTGCGAAGAAGATCGTGGAACTGCTGGGCGGAACGATTTCTGTCACCAGTGAACAGAACAAAGGGTCAGTCTTTACGGTTGATCTGCCTTTAAAGATCGATATCTCCAAAACGGATGATATAAAGCTTTCAAAAGCCAGGGTCCTGGTGGCGGATGACGACCGGTGCGCTGCAGAGTATGCGCTCCATGTGCTGAGGGAATGCGGAGCGTCTGCTGACAGTGCATTTACCGGATATGATGCAGTATCCAAAGTGGAGGAAGCATACCTGCGGGGAGAGGGATACGACGCTGTGATCCTTGACTGGAAGATGCCGGGCATGGATGGGAAACAGACGGCAGCCCTGATCCGCGAAAAGATGGGGGAGGCGCTGCCGATCATGATGATCTCGGCTTATGACTGGTCGGATATTGAGGAAGAAGTACTGAAGATGGGAGTCAGCGGTTTTTTGCAGAAGCCGCTCTACCGCTCTACACTGACCCGCAGCCTGGAACGCTGTTTGAGGGGAGAGACTGCCATTGGGGGAAGCGAGCGGCCTGTGTATGATTTTTCAGGGAAAACATTTCTGGTGGTGGAGGATAACGAACTGAATCTGGAGATCGCCCAGGAATTCCTTGTATCTGCCGGGGCAGCGGTAGAATATGCCCAAAATGGGGAACTGGGCGTGGGGATGTTCGCGGCATCACCAGAATTTTATTATGATCTTATCCTGATGGATGTCCAGATGCCGGTAATGAATGGATATACGGCGACGCGGAGAATCCGGGCGCTTGACAGGAAGGATGCGGCCGGGGTCCCCGTCCTGGCAATGACCGCAGATGCATTTACTGAAGATGTGGAAATGTCCAGGGAAGCCGGGATGAATGGTCATTTGGCAAAGCCTCTCAATATGGAGTGGCTGTACCAGGTGATTGACGGTTTCATGAAAAACAGTGGGGAGTAATGAAGCAGGCAGGGAGCGCGGGATCAACCGGCGTCCCTGCCGTTTTTTGCAAAATGGAATACCAGCAGCAGGCCGCCGTAGCAGAAACATAAAAACAGGATACGGACGGCAGTTTCGGCGAACAGAGGCAGCTTCCCGGAAAAAGGATGGATGCCGGCAGTGAAAAAATGGATGCCTACTGAGATCATCAAAAGAACAGATGGCTTGACGATCATCTCCCATGCATTCCAGGTGAAAGGCACAAGCTTTTTTAAAGAGTACAGGTGCATCAGCGCCAGGAAGATCTCACTGGCAAGCATTCCGCACAGGTAACCCTGGATCCCCAACAGAGGGATTCCAAAAAGAACAAAAGCAATGCGCAGGAGCAGGGCCGCGGTGTTCTGCAAAAAGGTGGTGCGGGTCCGGCCAAGACCGTTTAGGATACTGCCCATAGTGGTGGCAAGATACAGAAAAGGGCAGAGCCATGCCAGGATCTCAATATAAAAACCGGCGGATTTATCGTGAAATACGCTGGTGCCCAAAGGCATCCCGAACAGCACGAAGATGCCGATGCAAAGGATTCCCATATAGAGGCTGTACCGCAGGGACAGGGAAATGCTTGCTGCGATGCTGCCCTTTTTTCCTTCTGCCTGCGCCTGCGCTACGCTTGGAAGCAGCAGGACCGCCATGGAATTAGTGATGGCGGAGGGAAATAAAATGAATGGGAGCGCCATACCGGTCAGTACGCCGTAGACGGAAAAGGCATCGGAGCTGCTTAGGCCCGACATCTGCAGACGGCTGGGAATCCAGATGGCCTCCGCGCTGGCAAGGATGTTGAGCACCAGCCGGTTGCCCATCAGGGGAAGGGCCAGGGCCATCAGCGGGGCTGCGGAAGCGATCAGGCGGGTGTAGAATGTGTCGGAATCACCACCCCCGGCGGCGCCTGACAGGCCGTTTGAGCCTCCGGCGGCAGCGGATGCATTCCCTGACCGGGGCTGCGGCGGACAGAAGCACATACACAGAAAGGTGTAGACTGCTGAAGCGATCTCACCGATCAAATGTCCCATGACTGCAAGATGTACGGTGATGACGCCGCCTTTTTCTATCCAGGCTCCGGCGATCCAAAAGACCACAGCCATACGTATGACCTGTTCAACGACCTGGGAAAATGCCGGGACTTTTGCTTTTTGCATCCCATAATAGTAACCGTTGATGCAGGCGTGGAAGGCTGCAAACGGCACTGAGATCCCCATGAGTGGGAGGTAGGGCGCGCACTGAGGCTCCATCAGGATGTAGGTGGCGAGAAATACAGAGTGGCGGCAGATCAGGTAGGCCAGCACAAAGGACATGATCATGGACAGAACAAGCCCGGTACGGAATACCGAGCGCCCTTTTTCCATGTGGGAGGCTATGTACTGGGACAGCGCCGTCTGGATGGAACCGGCGCACAGCGCGAAGCAGATGCCGAATACCGGATGGATCATGTTGTAGATGCCAAGCCCTTCCGCGCCGATGGTGCGGGAGAGGAAAATGCGGTAAAAGAAGCCAAGGACACGGCAGGCAAATCCGGTGCAGGTCAGAAGGAGTGTGCCTGCCAGGAAAGCACGCTTTTTTTCGGTCAGATGAAACTTTGGGTTCATGTGGGACTCCGTAGGGTGGGAGTATTGTTACAGTGTATGGCTGTAAAGAATGGTTTATGAAAATACAATGTGAAAGCAAGACAAATCTTTAGAAAGATTTAAGGAGCATTACGGAAAGCAGATTTGATGCATTTTAGTGAAATGCGCTAAGATGTTGTTAAAATTGCCTGTTAAGAAATCTTAACAGGCATTATTTTTGTGCAAAATACATAAAAATAGTTAAGATTTTACTAGGATTCGCAAAATGTTACGATATTATTTTGAAGTTTCATCCGATATAATATGGCTATAAAAGTGCGGTCGCTGTAACTGCCTGGAGCGACAGCCGTTTATCATGAAAAGGGGGAATATTATGGTATCTGTATTTCAAAGGATTGACCGGTTTAAACCGGTGTATGACAGAGTGTATCAATTTGTCATGTTTCTCTGCAAAATGCTGTTGGTGACAGACATCCTGATCACCTGTATGTCAGTGTTGGGGCGTTATGCCCCGTTCATTCCGGATCCGGCATGGACGGAGGAGGTAGTCCTTACCTGTATGTGCTATATGGCGGTACTGTCTGCTGCCCTTGCGATCCGCAGGGGAGCCCATATCCGGATGACGGCATTTGATAACTATCTGCCCAAAATGGCGGTGAAAGGCCTGGATATCCTTTCTGATCTCTGCGTCCTGATCCTTGCAATGATCATGATCGTGGTGGGCTGGAAATATGCGGTCCAGATTGGTGGGAAAGGTTCTTACGTGAGTATGCCGTCCGTTTCCCGTTTCTGGATGTATTTCCCGGTTCCTCTTGCAGGTATCGCTATGGTGATATTTGAATTGGAGGCGTTATATAACCATGTCAAAGAGATTGTTCTTGGAAAGGAGGATTAACAGATGAGCGGAGATACCTTAGCTATTTTTATATTGCTTGCCAGTTTCTTTTTAATGATTTTCCTGCGGTTTCCCATCGCATATGCGGTGGCGCTCTCTGCGGTTTTGTGCCTCTTGAGCCAGGGACTGCCGCTGACCACCATCTGCCAGCAGATGGTAAAGGGCATCAGCTCCTTCAGCCTGATGGCGGTGCCGTTCTTTATCGTTATGGGCTGCCTGATGGGAACGGGCGGCATTTCAGAAAAACTGATCGCGCTCGCCAACGCCTGTGTGGGCTGGATGCGGGGCGGTATGGCGATGGTAAATATTGTTGCATCTTACTTTTTCGGCGGGATTTCCGGCTCGGCGGCAGCGGATACGGCGTCTCTTGGCTCCCTTCTGATCCCGATGATGGTGGATCAGGGATACGATGCGGATTTCTCAACGGCTGTTACGATCACCTCTTCCTGTGAAGGGCTGCTGGTGCCTCCCAGCCACAACATGGTAATCTATGCGACCACTGCAGGCGGTATTTCCGTAGGAAGCCTGTTCCTGGCCGGATATATCCCGGGTGCTCTGCTGGCGGCGTCCCTTATGGTTGGATCTTATATTATTTCAGTGAAGCGGAACTACCCGAAGGGTGATAAGTTCAGCATGAAAAACCTGCTCAAACAGCTCAGCGTTTCCTTCTGGGCGCTGGCAGCAGTTCTGATCGTAGTGGTCGGAGTAGTCGGCGGCCTGTTCACGGCAACGGAGTCTGCAGCCATTGCCGTTATCTACAGCCTGATCGTCAGTGTGTACATATACAAAGGCCTGAATTGGAAAGGCGTATGGCGGGTGCTGGGGGACTGCGTGGAAACCCTGTCCATCGTACTGATCCTGATCGCCACTTCCAGCATCTTCGGTTACTGCCTGACCCGTCTGCATGTGCCGGACCTGGCAGCCAATGCGATCACCGGACTGACCACCAATCCGATCCTGCTGGCCCTGCTCTTAAACCTGATCCTGCTGGTTCTGGGCTGCATTATGGATATGGCGCCCATCATCCTGATCGCAACGCCGATCCTGCTTCCGATCGCGACCTCCATCGGGATCGATCCGATCCAGTTTGGTATCATTGTAGTGCTCAACTGCGGTATCGGCCTTCTGACGCCTCCAGTTGGAGCAGTCCTGTTCATCGGTTCCGCGGTGGCGAAGCTGCCCATGGAGAAGGTGGTAAAGGCGACCCTGCCATTCTACCTGTGCATGATCGTAACCCTGCTTTTGATCACCTTTGTGCCGGCTATCAGCCTTTGGCTGCCGCAGGTGCTGGGATAAGCAATAGTTAAAGTTGCATTATTGCTGCCGGCATGATATAAACTAAGTATATGCTTTAAAGGGTATGTATGGCGTGTACGGAGGAATGGAATGAGGCAGGATTTTGATAACAAAAGGCCATTAGCAGATACGGTGGCAGATGAAATAAAAGAATATATCATACAGCAGAATTTAAAAGGCGGAGATAAGATCCCACCAGCGCCGGAGCTGGCAGAGCTGTTTGGCGTGGGAAGGAGCACAATCCGGGAAGCTGTGAAGTCGTTGGCATTTTCTAATATATTGGAGGTCCGGCATGGGGCAGGTACCTTTGTTTCGCCCAGGATGGGGGTGTCCAACGATCCGTTAGGGATGGATTTTATCAAGGATAAACAGAAGCTGGCGCATGATCTGATGGAGATCCGTCTGATCATTGAGCCGCCCATCGCAGCTATGGCGGCTAAGAATGCCACGGAAAAAGGGATTGAGGAGTTGTCACAGATACATGATATCCTGAAAAAAAAGGTGGAACTGGAAGAGGAGTATATTGAGGATGATATTGCTTTCCATAAAAAAATTGCTGAACTGAGCAACAATATTGTGGTGCCGAACCTTACACCCCTTATTGCGGAAGCGGTCAATTATTTTACAATACGCACCAAGCGCCAGCTGAAAAAAGAGACCATTCAAATGCACATGGAACTCATGGAGGCGATCAGAACGCATGATTCCCTGTGGGCGGAGGACGCCATGCGGCTGCATTTGATCTATAATCGTGAATATTTTAGAAATCTGGAGATGGATGAGAATTATAGTGTGAACGAATAAAGGCTGCATAACTGAAAACAGACTGCATCGGAAACGAAGATCCGATGCAGTCTGTTTTTTTGTGCTCTTAAAAGTTGTGTAAAATCATCTGAACAATTTTTGCAAAATAAAATATAAACATCTGAAGATATGGCTGGAAGATCTGAAGAGAGTGATGCCGTATTATATAATGTATATAAAAAATAATGAAATATTTGTACACTTTTTACCTTAAAAACAGAGATAAATTGGTTGAAATGTCGAAAAACCTGTGCTATAATCGAGAACAGACGTCTGAAGACTTTATAAAAAATAAAAGGTGGTTTAAAAGAGACATATGAAGATTATGGAGGTAAACACTTATTATGTCAGGCCCAGATGGGGGTTTGTAGAGGTTATTACAGATGAAGGCATAAGCGGCTGGGGGGAAGGGGTACTGGAAGGCCATGCGGATGCAGTTCTCTCCTGCGTCCGGGAGATGAGGTCCTATTTGATCGGCAGCGATCCGTCCAGAATCGAGGATATCTGGAATGTGCTGTACCGGGCGGGATTCTATCGCGGCGGCGGCGTGCTGATGAGTGCGATATCTGGAATCGACCAGGCTCTGTGGGATATCAAAGGCAAGGTTTTTAATGCCCCGGTCTATGAGCTGATGGGCGGGAAATGCCGTGACCGGATAAAAGTATATTCCTGGGTTGGCGGAGACAGGCCGCATGATGTCGGCGCAGCAGCGAAGGAAAAAATGGACCAGGGATTTACGGCAGTCAAGATGAATGCTACAGAGGAGCTGCAGTTCATCGATACATATGAAAAGCTTGACGAGGTGCTGGAGCGGGTGGCTGCGATCAGGCAGTCCTGCGGTAAATATTTTGGTATTGCGGTGGATTTCCATGGACGGGTACACAAGCCGATGGCGAAGATCCTTGCTAAAAAACTGGAAGAGTTTGATCCTATGTTTATTGAAGAACCGGTGCTTTGTGAAAATATGGAGGAGTTCCCGGAGATAGCGAGAGCCTGTAATATACCGATTGCAACCGGGGAACGGCTGTTTTCCAGGTATGATTTTAAACGTCTTTTAAAGATTGGCGGCGTGGATATCATCCAGCCGGACTTATCACATGCAGGAGGCATCACGGAAGTGAAAAAGATAGCCAGTATGGCGGAGGCTTATGATGTGGCGCTGGCGCCCCATTGCCCGCTCGGGCCGATCGCGCTGGGGGCATGTCTGCAGGTGGATGCAACCTCCTACAATGCGGTGATCCAGGAGCAGAGTATGGGGATTCACTATAATGTAGGCAAGACGGTGCTTGATTATGTCACAAATAAGGATGACTTTGCATTTGAAAACGGTTTTGTAAAAATGCCATGTAAACCAGGGATTGGAGTGGAGATGAATAAGGCGCTTGTGATAGAAGAGAACAGGACGCCTCATTCCTGGAAGAACCCGGTGTGGAGACACAGCGATGGTTCTGTTGCAGAGTGGTGATGATTGTTTGTTGTATTGGAGGGCAGGAGATTGAAAACATTTGAACGTATCAATTCAGTGATCATCAATATCATTGAAAAATTCCTTATTATGATAGGGAGCATACTTACCATCACCGTCCTGGTGAACGTGTTTATGAGATATTTTTTTCGTTCGACGATTCCGTGGGCGGAGGAGCTGTCCAGGTTTTTGTTCATTTGGGTGACGTTTGTCGGAGTGGTGATCGCAAATGACCGGTCGGAGCATATGAGGCTGGATTTCATTGTGCACATGCTGCCGGAAAAAGTCAGAAAGCTGGTGGAACTCCTTGCGTATGCGATTTCCATATTCCTGCTGGCAATGCTGGTTCAGGGCGGGATCAAATACTCAATGACGCAGTGGGACTGGAGATCGTCGGCTCTGGGCGTACGGCATGGCCTGGTTTATGCCATAGCTCCCATCAGCCTGTGCTATATGATGCTGCAGTTTTTATCACGGTTTATAAGCGGTGTGCAGGAAATGCTGGGAAAGGATGGTGAGAGATCGTGATTTGGATATTTTTATTCAGCTTATTTACATTGATTTTGATCGGGGTTCCGGTTGCGCTGTCCCTTATCGGCACGGCTGTATGCATGATGCTGGCACAGGGGAATATGACGACGTTAAAACTGGCCCAGAGCTTTATTATCGGTTGTGACAGTGTTCCGCTTCTGGCGATCCCGTTTTTCATGCTTGCGGGAGAGATCATGAACGAAGGCGGGATATCCAAGCGGATCGTCGGCTTTGCCAATGCGCTTCTTGGGCATTTTAAAGGCGGCCTGGGTTATGTGGGGATTCTGGCCAGCATGGTATTTGCCGGAATATCCGGCAGTGCAGTAGCAGACACCACGGCTGTCGGCAGCGTGGTGCTTCCGATCATGGAACAGAGTGGGTATAACAAGGAGAAAAGCACGAGCGTAATATGTGCGGCAGGCTGTATCGGACCGATCATCCCACCCAGCACGCAGATGATCATCTATGCTGTGATCGGAGAGGTCTCCGTTGTCAAGATGTTCCTCGGCGGTATGGTTCCAGGCATCCTCATCGGGCTTGGCCTTATGGTTGCATGGTTTATCAATATGAGAAAAGCGGATTATCCGGTGGGGAGGAGATCTACGGCCAAAGAAGTTGCGGTTGCATTTAAAAATGCTATTTGGGCAGTGCTGCTGCCGGTATTTATTGTGGGCTGCATTATCACTGGTGTGGCGACCGCCACGGAGACTGCGGCGCTTGCAGTGCTGTATGCGCTGATTGTAGCGCTGTTTGTCTATCGGGAGATGAAGCCCGGTTCTCTGCCCCGGATCATAGCGAAAGCATGCAGGGGCACGGCGGTGATGATGATGGTGGTCGGCGCGGCCAATGTTGCGGCATATCTGATCACAACAGCCAATATCCCGCAGCTTTTGGCGGATCTTATCCTGTCCTTTACGGATAACGCCTATGTCTTTATGCTGCTGGTCAATGTTCTCCTGATCCTTGTGGGCTGTGTGATGGACAGCGGTCCGGCGATTATGATCCTGGCCCCGATCCTGATCCCGATCGCCAAGTCCTTTGGGCTTGATCCGATCTATCTTGGCGTGGTGATGGTCTGCAACCTTTGCATCGGTCTGGCAACTCCGCCGGTAGGCAATGTTCTGTATGTGGGAGTAGGGCTTGGAAAAGTGAAATTGGTGGATTTGATTAAAAACATCTGGCCGTTTTTGGCAGTTATGTTTGCGATCTTGTTTATGATCACCTATATGCCGGCTCTGATCATGTATGTGCCGACACACTTTGGATGATGGAACTGAAATTTAAAATAAATTATAAAGGAGAAACAGGATATGAAAAAAAGAGTATTGGGAGTTTCAATGGCAGTGATGGTGGCAGCTCAGATGTTGGCGGGCTGTGGAATGGACAGCGCAAAGACGCAGGCTCCGGCTGCTTCTGATGCGGCAGGCACGACCGCGGCGGCACAGGGACCGGCGGCTGGCGAGGCGGGGGTTGACACTTCAAATGCAGAACTGGTGATCAAGCTGTCCAACGGTTCGAATGAGAGCGCGCCTACAGTACAGGCAGCGATCAATGTATTTAAGCCTATGGTGGAGGAAAAAACCAATGGACGGGTAAAGGTCGAGGTATATTACGGCGCACAGATCGGCGATGATACCAAGGCGACGGAGGCATGCCGTGCAGGGGAGCTTGAGATGGTAAACACCTCTACTGCGCCGCTTGTGGGCCTGGTGCCGGAGCTGGCAATATTTGATATCCCGTTTCTGTTTAACGGACCTGCAGAGGCGGATGCGGTCATTGACGGGGAGATCGGACAGCTGCTGACGCAGAAACTGGATGAAAAGGGCCTGGTGAATCTTGCATGGAACGAAAATGGATTCAGGGATCTGACAAACTCAAAGCATACCGTGACAAAGCCGGATGATCTGAAGGGGCTCAAGATCCGAACCATGGAGAATCAGTTTCATATTGAGGCGTGGGAGGATATGGGGGCAAGCCCGACACCGATGAGCTGGTCAGAGGTATTTACCGCTTTGCAGCAGGGGACGATAGACGGCCAGGAAAACCCGATCCCGAATTTTTACTCTGCGCGGATCCAGGAAGTCAATAAGTTTATCACCTGCACCAACCATATCTATTCCCCGCAGCTGATGCTCTATTCTAAAGCGATGTTTGAGGAGCTTGACCCGGAGATCCAGAAGGTGCTGCGCGAAGCTGGTGAGGCATATACCATTGCGGAACGGGAGCTGAACCGCCAGCAGGTAGAGGAGCTTAAGAAAGCGCTGATAGACGAGGGGTGCGAAGTGACGGAGCTGACGGATGAGCAGAAGCAGGTGTTCCGTGACAAGACGGCCTCTGTGTGGGACGGTGTTGAGAAAAAAGTGGGCGCTGAGATCATTGCAACTTTAAAATCAGAGCTGGAAGCGATCAGATAGGGAGGGGCAAGGCACTATGAATGCAAATCTGCTTCAGGAATTTAGAAAAAAGATAAATTCAGGCCAGCCGGTATTTGGTCCTTTCATGAAGACCTGTGACCCTGCATTTGTTGAGGCAGCGGGCTGGGCCGGAATGGATTTTGCGATCCTGGATATGGAGCATGGGCCGGTCAGCATAGAAAGTATGCAAAACAATATCCGGGGCGCGCAGGTGGCGGGAATCCTGCCGGTGGTCAGGGTACCGGCTATCACGGAGGAGGCGATTGGAAAAGCACTTGACATTGGAGCGGCAGCAGTGGAGATCCCGCAGATCACAAATGCATCCCAGGCCCGTGAAGCCGTAAAGATCGCAAAATTTTACCCGGCAGGGGAGAGGGGCGTGTGCAGGTTTGTGCGCGCTGCCAGATATTCTACCATGTCCGGCCAGGATTATTTTACCGATGCCAATGATACGCTCGTTATTGCGCAGTTAGAAGGGACGGAGGCTATCGCAAACATGAAAGAGATCCTTGCGGTGGAAGGGATTGATATTGTGTTCATAGGACCTTATGACCTGTCCCAAAGCCTGGGGATCCCAGGGCAGACCACCCACCCGAGAGTTGTGGAGGCCATGAAGGAGATGATTGCGGCAGCAAAGGAAAACGGTGTGGTAATTGGCACGTTTACCGATTCGGAGGAGACGATGAAGATGTGGATTGACGCGGGTGTCCAGTATATTTCCTATTCTGTGGATGTAGGGATCTTCGCGGATTCATGCAGAAAGCTGACGGATGTGTTTCGGGGATATGTGAATAGATAGAAGTGAGTAGATAAGAGCTGTTGCAAAGGCGGATGGGTGATCTGCCGGAGCAGCAGCTCTGTTTTCTGCCCTAAAACTTTTTCATTGATTTGCATAGAATATAACTATACCGCTAAAAATATTGATAAAAATAGTTAATTCATATTGAAATACTAGGAAATAAAGAGTATAATACAGTTGTGGGTAAAATATTCCGGAAAGGTGGAGTTTTATATATGGATAAGAAAATGATATATCTTGATAATGCGGCGACGACCAAGACAAGGCCGGAGGTTGTGGAAGCCATGCTTCCGTATTTTACGGAGCTTTACGGCAACCCGTCTTCCGTATACGATTTTGCATCCCCGTCGAAAGAGGCGGTGACGCGGGCGCGGGAGATCATCGCCGGGTCCATTGGTGCAAAGACCAATGAGATCTATTTCACGGCAGGCGGTTCCGAGTCGGACAACTGGGCGATCAAGGCGGCTGCCGATGCGTACCAGGCGAAAGGCAATCACATCATTACCAGTAAGGTTGAACACCATGCGGTATTGCACACCTGCCATTACCTGGAGCAGCACGGATTTGAGGTGACGTATCTGGACGTGGATGAGAATGGTGTGGTAAAGTTAGAAGAGCTTAAGAAGGCGATCCGGCCGACCACGATCCTGATCACCATCATGTTTGCCAACAATGAGATCGGGACGATCCAGCCGGTGAAGGAGATCGGCGAGATCGCAAAGGAGCACGGCATCCTGTTCCACACCGACGCGGTACAGGCATACGGACATGTGCCGGTGAATGTGGACGAGTACCATATTGATATGATGAGTGCCAGCGGCCACAAGATAAGCGGGCCGAAGGGCATTGGGTTCTTATATATCCGCACTGGAGTGAAGATCCGCTCCTTTGTCCACGGCGGCGCCCAGGAGCGCAAGCGCCGCGCAGGCACGGAGAATGTGCCGGGCATCGTGGGTCTTGGGAAGGCGGCGGAGATCGCCATGGAGACCTTAGAGGAGCGGGCGGAGAAAGAGGCGCAGCTTCGTGATTACCTGATGGACCGGGTGATGGCTGAGATCCCTTACACCCGTATCAATGGGCAGCGTGTCAACCGTCTGCCGAACAATGTAAATTTTTCGTTCCAGTTTGTGGAAGGGGAATCGCTGCTGATCCTGTTGGACAGCAAGGGCATCTGCGGTTCCAGCGGTTCTGCATGTACTTCCGGGTCTTTAGATCCCTCCCATGTGCTGCTGGCGATCGGCCTGCCTCATGAGATTGCACACGGGTCTCTGCGGCTGACCTTAAGCGAGGAGAACACACAGGAGGAGATGGACTATGTGGTTGACAGCCTTAAGGCGATCCTTGAGCGGCTGCGTGGAATGTCCCCGCTCTATGAGGATTTTATGAAGAAACAGGCGAAATAAGCCTGCATAAATGAAGCGGTAAAGTGATTGCAGGTATTACTGCCGGGGCGGTGGGAAATATGACGCACGGCCTGGAACAGACAGATTAAAATGATAAGATAAAGGAGAAAAATAATTATGTATACAGAAAAAGTGATGGATCATTTTGAGCATCCAAGAAACGTAGGAGAACTTGAAAACCCCAGCGGCGTTGGCACCGTAGGAAACGCCAAGTGCGGCGATATCATGAGGATGTATCTGGACATTGACGAGAACCAGGTCATCCGCGACGTGAAGTTTAAGACCTTCGGCTGTGGGGCGGCTGTGGCTACCAGCAGCATGGCGACTGAGCTGGTAAAAGGCAAGACCGTCCAGGAAGCCCTGACCATTACCAACAAAGCGGTGATGGAAGCACTTGACGGATTGCCGCCAGTTAAGGTACACTGTTCTTTGTTGGCAGAGGAAGCGATCCATGCGGCGCTGTGGGATTATGCACAGAAGAACGGGATCCAGATCGATGGCCTGAAAAAGCCGGTCAGCGATATCAGTGAACATGAAGATGATGGGGATGAGGAATATTGAATCAGAATAAAAAGGTAGTGGTAGGTATGTCAGGCGGCGTCGATTCTTCGGTGGCCGCCTGGCTTTTGACGCAGCAGGGGTATGAGGTGATCGGAGTCACCATGCAGATCTGGCAGGACGAGGAAGAGACCGTGCAGCAGGAGAACGGCGGATGCTGTGGCCTCAGCGCCGTGGACGATGCGAGACGGGTGGCCTGGCAGCTTGGTATCCCCTATTATGTGATGAACTTCAAGCGGGAGTTTAAGGCCAGTGTGATGGATTATTTTGTGGAGGAGTATCTGCGCGGGCGGACCCCCAATCCCTGTATTGCCTGCAACCGTTATGTAAAATGGGAGTCGCTGTTAAAGCGCAGCATGGACATTGGCGCGGATTATATCGCCACGGGCCATTACGCCCGGGTGGAGCAGCTTCCAGGCGGCAGATATGCTCTGAAAAAGTCGGCGACGGCGGCGAAGGACCAGACCTACGCCCTCTATAACCTGACTCAGGACCAGCTTGCCCACACGCTGATGCCGGTGGGGGAATACACCAAGGATGAGATTCGGAAGATGGCGGAGGAGCTTGGGCTTAACGTGGCCCACAAGGCCGACAGCCAAGAGATCTGCTTTATCCCGGATCATGACTACGCGAAATTCATCGAGGAGAATTCGGACGCGGTCCCGGGACCGGGGAATTTTGTGGACATGGACGGCAATGTGCTGGGCCGTCATGAGGGCATCACCCACTACACGGTGGGGCAGAGGAAAGGCCTGAACCTGTCCATGGGCCGGCCGGTATTCGTGGTGGAGATCCGCCCTGAGACAAACGAAGTGGTCATCGGGGATTCAGAAGATGTGTTTACGGATTCCCTGATCTGTGATAAACTCAACTGGATGGCAGTCGACGGCCTGCATGGAAAGGAAATGCAGGTCATGGCAAAGATCCGTTACAGCCACAAGGGCGCGCCCTGCGTGATCCGGGAAGCCGGGGAAGGGCTGGTGGAGTGCCGGTTCCTGGAAAAGGTGCGTGCGGTGACGCCGGGACAGGCTGTCGTGTTCTATGACGGAGATTATGTAGTAGGCGGAGGAACGATACGATGAAAAAGAATCTGGTTGTGCTTGGTATGCTGGCTGCGGCAGCTCTGACGGTGAGCGGCTGCGGAGCAGGGAAATATGAGAAGGTGGCGATTCCGCAGGTGCAGACGGTTGAAGGACCGTCGGAAGCAGGTGCGCCGGACGGTGATAAGGCTGGCGCGGGTCAGGCAGACAGCGGACTCTCTGGCAGCGCGCCGGTAGCGGAGAGCAGTTCGGTGGAGGCGGCGTTGACCACGGAGACTGCACCTGCCATGGAAGCGCGGGATGAGATGGTGTATGTGAATGCCACAGATCTCAACGTGCGCGTGGCTCCCCAGCCAGGAGCAGAGGTTGTGGCGGTTGTAAATACCGGGGCGGAGCTTAAACGTACCGGATACAGCGATTCCTGGAGCCGTGTGGAATACCAGGGAAGAGAGTGCTATGTGGCTTCCCAGTATCTGGTTTCTGAAAAACCCCAGGTCCCGGAGAACACTGCGGCAGCAGAGGCGGGAGCAGCGGGGGCAGGCGTATCAGAAGACGGCCTGGTGTCATTGAATCCAGACTGGAAGTACGCGGGATTTTCAAAGATCAATTCCGGTCAGGCGGTTTTGTACCGCGCACAGTCCAACCGGAAAAATAAAGTGGTCTGCGTCAATGCGGGACATGGGACCAAAGGCGGCTCCAGCGTAAAGACCCAGTGTCATCCGGACGGCACGCCCAAGGTGACCGGAGGTACCACCGGGGCGGGGGCCACCACGGCAGTGGCGGTTTCCAGCGGAATGCAGTTTTCGGATGGCACAGCTGAGGCGAAAGTAACGCTGGCGATGGCAAAGGTGCTGAAGGATAAGCTGCTTGCCAGGGGATATGATGTGCTGATGATCCGCGAGAGCGATGATGTGCAGCTTGACAATGTGGCCCGCACCGTGATAGCCAATAATATGGCGGACTGCCATATTGCACTGCACTGGGATTCTACCACCAGCAACAAGGGCGCTTTTTATATGAGCGTGCCGAATGTGGCATCCTACCGCGCCATGGAGCCGGTGGCTTCCCATTGGCAGGAGCATCACGCGTTGGGCGACAGCCTGATATCCGGGTTAAAGGGTGCGGGCGTTAAGATCTTTTCCAACGGGAAGATGGAGATGGATCTGACCCAGACCTCATTTTCGACGGTCCCGTCCATTGATATTGAGCTGGGGGATAAGGCTTCGGATCATTCTGCTTCAACGTTGGATACGCTGGGGACGGGGCTGGCGGATGGAGTGGATCAGTTTTTTGGGAGATAATGTTTTGTGGATTCAGTCGAGGGGTACGTCCGGGAACGGGCGCCGGGGTTTTGGATGCGGGGTGAGGCTGCTGGTTTGCCGTCGGCAGCAAGCACTAAGCTCCTGGCAATGAAAAAAGCAGGGCACCAGGGACAGTCGAGCCGAATTCTTGATGAATTCGCCTCTCCGGTCCCTTCGCCCCCTGACGTTGTGCGTCAGGAGGCGGCCCTGCTTTTTTCATTGCCAGGAACTAAGTGCTTACAGGCCTCCGCAAGATGCAGTCTCACCCCGCATCCAAAACCCCGGCGCCCGTTCCCGGACTGTGTATCTCTGGAGCTGGAATGTTTATTGGTAGTTATATATGCAGTAGAGCGGTGTTTTGATTAAAATGGGAAGATGTGTGAAAAAGCTAAATTGAAATTAAAACTCGCCATTTACAAGACAGAAAATATTGTGTATAATACTATAGTTGTATATTATTGGAGACGTAGCGAAGCGGCCGTAACGCGGCGCACTCGAAATGCGTTTATCGGTTCATCCCGGTACGAGGGTTCGAATCCCTCCGTCTCCGCTTAAAACTGAAAGCCGGAGTTCCAGGCAGTTGTCTGGGATTCCGGCTTTTTGGCAAAAGAGGGTATTATATTTTTATCGTTATTTGTTGTTTTTAGTTTGAGCCAGCAGGGAATGCACAAGAAACCCCGCCGACTTAGCTGTATATGAAACATAGCTCTGACTTTTTTCAATATCCAGATGTATCGTATTCCATAAAAAAACCGCATCCAGCAGTAAATCATTAGAAGCTTTGATCTACACCGATGCGAATCAAAATTTATCTAAAATACTTGATGAGTATAACATGGAAATACAAGGAAGTCAAGCCTTGAGTTTCCGATCCCCCGCCGGACGCCGCAGCAAAATGCGGAAATTCGGGAAACGGAAACCGAAGAATCCGCAGGAAATATCATGAGCACCAGTTTCTGCTGTGGTAAACTGAAGGAAATGAAAACAGGAGGACAGAGCATGAAACAGAATATACAGACACACACTATGGAGCTTGCAGGCAGCAGTTATGAGATTGGGTACAGGATGGGGCAGATGGTGGAAGGGATTCCGCCGCTCTTAGCGCACCATACTTCAGGTATGAAGGGATTTGATGCAGAAAAGGCCAGGGAGGCGATGGTGTTGTTTGACCGTTGGTGTCCGGGAATGGTGGAAGAGCTGAAGGGATTTGCTGATGCTCTTAAAGTCAGTGCGGAACAGGTCACATATTATGGGATGACATACCTGGTGCCCAGATGCAGCCAGATGGCGCTGCTGCCGTCGGTCACGGTGGATGGGAAGCCGCTTCTGGCGCGCAATTATGAGTTCAATCATGAGTTTGAGGATTTCTGCCTGATGAAGACCTCCGTGACGGGGAAATATACCCATATGGCAACCAGCGTGCTGCATTTTGGGCGGGAAGACGGCTTTAACGAGCACGGCCTGGCTGTGACCATGAGTTCCTGCGGATTCCCGGTGGGAGCGATGCCCTATATGAGAGTGCCGAAGCTGAAAGGCCTCCAGTACTGGGCCGTCATCCGCGCACTTTTGGAAAACTGCAGGGATGTGGAGGAAGGACTTGCGTATCTGAAAGAGATGCCGATCTCGTTCAATATCAATTTGATCCTGCTGGACCGGGCGGGGCGCGCAGCTTTGGTGGAGACGATGGACGGGCAGACAGCCGTAAAACGGATCGGCCCTGATTCTCAGGAACAGATGCTCTGTGCAGCCAACCATGCGGTGCTGCCGGAGCTTGCAGGGCTGGAGCCGGAAGTGATGAAGCATTCTGTAAGGCGGTACGCATATATTCAGGAACAGCTTGCGGGACGGAGCGGGATAACCAGGACGCAGCTTAAGAATATGCTGCTGTCAAGATACCCGGAGGGGCTTTGCTGCCACTATTACGAGGAATTCTTTGGCACCACCAAGAGCATGGTGATCTCTCCCGCAGATGGAACGGTAGAGCTGTGCTGGGGCGGCAGGGAGGAAAACGGATGGAAGCTTTATGATATCGCCCAGCCGTTTTCAAGCGGTGCGGATATGGCCCAGATCAGTCTGGAGAAAGCTGCGCCCGGCACATTTGACTGGGAAAAAGCAAAATAAACTGGAGGGAACAGGCGGTGGATTACCAGAAGGCATTGGAACAGGCGGTGATCTATATTGAGAACCATCTGGGAGAAGACATTAAGGTAGAGGAAGTGGCTATGGCCGCAGGTTATTCCTATTATCACTTAAACAGACAGTTTTCTGCGGTTCTGGGTGAGAGCGTGGGCAGTTATATTAAAAAAAGGCGGCTGGCAGACGCGGCAAAAAAACTGCTTTATTCGGATCAGAAGATCATCCATATCGCCATGGATCATGGGTTTGAATCACCGGAAGCGTTCAGCCGCGCTTTTAAGGCAGTGTACAGGGTCAGCCCGCAGGCATACCGGAAAAACAGGCTGGATGCGTTTATAGGGGCGAAGGACCGTCTGGACGAAGGGCTTTTAAACCATCTGGCCTGTAATGTGACAGTACATCCGCGGATCGTGGAGCTGCCGGAAATCCTGGTTGCCGGGCTGCGGGGGGAGACCACCCTGCGGGACAACCGGCTTAAGGAGCTGTGGGAGAGGGCGTTTGCATCCTTCCCGCAGATACCGGGCCGTATTCCGGGAGGCAGGGGATTTGGCATTTGTGAGGCGTGCAAGGACAATGTGATCTATACCATGAATGCGGATGTTACCTTCACGGAGGTTGCCGGGATTGAAGTGTCTTCCTTTGACGGTGTGCCGGAAGGAGTGGTCACAAAGGTGCTGAAGGCGGGGCGGTATGCCGTGTTTACGCACCGGGGTTCTCTTAGTATGCTGCGACGGACGTTTGATTATATATGGGGGACCTGGTTTTTGACAACAAGGGAGGAAGTGGACGGGAGAGAAGATTTTGAACTGTATGATGAGAGATTTTTAGGTTATGACCATCCGGATTCAGAGGTGGACTTATATATCCCTGTAAAATGAGGAGCTGTTGCAAACGCAGAGAAATGATCTGCGGGAGCGGCAGCTCTGTTTTGTACGGGGAAGGAACTTTGGCTGCTGTCTGAAAAATGCCCTGTAAATTTATTTTCTCCATCATCTCTCTATACCATTTTTGGCTCATTCATGTTATACTGACTACCAAAGAAAAACAGACGATAAACGGGAGGACTAAAATATGACGATCAGGATTGGAATCTTAGGTTACGGAAACCTTGGCAAGGGTGTGGAGAGCGCTGTTACCCAGAACCAGGATATGGAGCTGGTGGGGGTGTTCACACGGCGAAGCCCGGAGACTGTCAAGGTCAGGACGCCGGGAGTGAAAGCGCTTCATGTGGATGAGCTGGAACATATGAGAGGGGACATCGATGTGCTGATCCTGTGCGGCGGAAGCGCAACAGACCTGCCGGTGCAGACTCCGCAGTATGCTTCCATGTTCAATGTGGTGGACAGCTATGACACTCATGCGAAGATCCCGGAGCATTTTGCGGCGGTGGACGCTGCGGCAAAAAAAGCAGGAAGGATCGGGATCATTTCCTGCGGATGGGACCCGGGGATGTTCTCGCTGAACCGGCTGTATGCCAACTGCGTTCTGCCGGAGGGACATGATTATACGTTCTGGGGCAAGGGCGTGAGCCAGGGGCATTCGGATGCCATACGCAGGATCGCAGGAGTGAAGGACGCCAGACAGTATACGGTGCCGGTACCGGAGGCTCTTCGTGCCGTCAGGAATGGGGAGAACCCGGAGCTTGCCACCAGGGATAAGCATACCCGAGAGTGTTTTGTGGTTGCGGAGGAAGGCGCGGATCTTGTGCGGATCGAGCAGGAGATCGTCACGATGCCCAACTATTTTGCGGATTATAATACGACGGTACATTTTATTACGGAGGACGAGCTGAGAAGGGATCACAGCGGGCTGCCCCATGGAGGCTGTGTGATCCGCACCGGGGTGACCGGCATGGAGCGGGAGCATCAGCATGTGATCGAGTACAGCTTAAAGCTGGATTCCAATCCGGAGTTTACCGGTTCCGTGATCGCGGCTTATGCCCGCGCGGCATACCGCATGAACCGGGAGGGGATGAGCGGGTGCAAGACTGTTTTTGATATCGCTCCTGCGTATTTATCAGACAAGAGCGGAGAGGAGCTGCGGGCGCATCTGCTTTGATGGCCTGCTGTGAGGTGGAACGGGATGATCAGATTAATCGTATCGGATATTGACGGAACCCTGTTGGAGGACGGCGGACATGAGATCAATCCGGAAGTATTGGATGTGATCCTTAAGCTGAGGGCAAAAGGGATGCAGTTTGCCGCTGCCAGCGGCAGGCAGTGGTCAAGCATTGAGCAGGTGTTTGATCCCATTAAGGAGAAGATCTTTTATCTTTCCGACAACGGCGCTTACGTGGGATGTTATGGGAGGAATCTCTTTCTGCACACCATTGAACGGGAGCTGATCCGTGAGATGATCCGGGATATCCGCGCAGAGGGATTGACGGTAGTTTTAAGCGGTCCGGATGTGGCCTACGTGGACAGACAGGATTCTGAGATCTATGACTGGCTGGTGAACGGGTACAAGTTCCGTGTGGAGCAGGTGGATGATCTTCTGGATGTGGAGGACCAGTTCATCAAGATATCTGCATATCAGAAGACAGATATTGAGGAAGCCACCAGACCACTCCGGGAGAAATATGGAGACCGGCTGAAGATCACGATCTCAGGAGATATGTGGATGGACTGCATGGCAGTGGGCGTGAACAAGGGCGAGGCAGTGAAGCTTCTGCAGGAGAGCCTGGATATCAGTCCGGAAGAGACTATGGCCTTTGGCGACCAGTTAAATGATCTGGAGATGTTAAAACAGGCCTATTACAGCTTTGCCATCGGCAACGCCAGACAGGAAGTGAAGGATATCTGCCGTTTCCAGGCGGACACCAATGTGAGGGACGGGGTGCTGAAGGTGCTGAAGCTGCTTTTGTAGGCGAACGTTTCCTGGGACCAGGTTGAGATCAGTTGGAGACAGGATATGAATGGAACGGGGATTAGACAACAGGTGATTAATGTGACGCATTCCTATAACCAGAAGATTGCGCTTGAAATCGTCGTACAGGCAAAAAGAGATTTTTATGATATGTTCTGCGCTCTGAAAGAAGAAGTGGAAGAAAACTGGCTGTCATATTGAGGGATAAGAGAACAGGAGATCTTACATGAAATTTTTGCACACATCCGACCTGCATATCGGCAAGACGGTCTGCGGGTTTTCCATGCTGGAGGAACAGAAGGCGGCGCTCTCGCAGATCCTTGAGCTTGTGAAGTCAGAACAGGTGGACATGGTCTTTTTAAGTGGTGACTTATACGACCGGGCGCTGCCGCCGTCCCAGGCGGTGACGGTGCTGGATGAATTCCTGACCAGTCTTGTGGATCTGGATGTGGTGGTGTGCGCCATTGCGGGAAATCATGACAGCGGGGAGCGGATCGGCTTTGCCAGCCGGATTCTGGAGCATAAGGGGCTTTACATGGAAGGGATGCTGAAGGAGACGATCCGTTTTGTTGACTGGATGCCGAAACGGGGAGTGGAATCTCCGGCAGCAGATACGGCCCCGGCTATAGATGCAGCTCAGGTTCCGGTGCGGGTGCATCTGCTGCCTTATGCCAGACCGGCCCAGGTGCGCGACGTGTTCCATGTGGAGACGTCATCCTACGAGGATTCCATGCAGGAGATCTTAAAGCATATGGATTTCCTGGAGGATGGGAAAAATGTGCTGCTGACCCATCAGTTTGTGGTGAACCATGGCGTGGCGCCGGAGCTTTCTGATTCGGAGACCCGGGTGAGCGTAGGCGGGGCGGATCAGGTGGAGGCGGCGGATTTTGAGAGGTTTGATTACGTGGCGCTGGGGCATATCCATGGACCGCAGCAGATCGGCGGCGGTCCTGTGTACTACAGCGGTTCGCCGGTAAAATATTCCTTTTCGGAAGTCCATCACAACAAATCAGTGATCATAGGGGAGTTTCATGAGGATGGGCGGCTGACGGTAAAGCGGGCGCCCTTAAAACCGGTCCACGATATGAGAAAGATCCGCGGGCGGCTTCAGGACCTGATAGATCCTGAAATGGTGTCGGCTGCGGACGCGGAGGATTATCTGTTGGCGGTGCTGACCAATGAGGAGGAGCTGGCAGATCCGATGGGGACTCTGCGCAGCGTCTACCCCAACGTGATGCAGCTTCAGCTTGAGCGGGTGCAGCAGGAGCGGGAGCTTTTGGAGGAACGGGGCGCGGACTGGAAGGAGAAGTCCCCCTTTGAGCTGTTTGAGCAGTTTTTTGGATATGTGATGGGGCAGGACCTGACGGAGGAACAGGCTGCCCTGGTGCAGGATGTGATCCGGGAAGCAAAGGAGGAGAACGCATGAAGCTCCTGAAATTGAAGGTAGGCGGCTGGGGACCGTATAAGGACAACCAGCAGATTGATTTTTCGTCCTTAGCGGACGGTGGTCTGTTCCTCATCACCGGGCCTACGGGCGCGGGAAAAACGACGGTTTTTGATGCGGTCACCTTTGCCCTCTATGGGGAGGTCAGCGGTTCAGTGCGGGAAAAAGACAGCCTGCGGAGCGACTTTGCGGCGGCGGACTTTGCGACGCAGGTGGAGCTTACCTTCCTTCACAGAGGGGAGGTCTACCGGATCCTGCGCAATCCACGATATGACCGGGCAAAGCTTCGGGGGGAGGGTACGACCACGGAGAATGAGAACGCCCAGATGCACCGCCTTGGGCACTGCGGCGGGGACAATTCTGGTGGGAACATATCCGATGGAGACAGGACAGCGCAGCCGGAGCTTATGGCGGTGGGAAGCCAGCAGGTGACGGAGGCCGTGAATGGGCTTTTAGGTCTGGATTACAGGCAGTTTAAACAGATATCCATGATCGCCCAGGGTGAATTTACAAAGCTTCTTATGGCAAGCTCGAAGGAGCGGACTCTGATCTTCCGGGATATTTTCCAGACCAGGCTCTATGATGGGATCACTCAGATCCTGGGGAGACGGGCCCATGCGCTGAATGCCAGGCTGGACGAGATAAAACACCGGATGGATGAGACTGCCGGGGCCTTCCGCATGGAATCAGAAGCGTGGGAGAAGGCCTGGAACCAGAAAAGCCGGAACTACGGAAAGCTGGCAGCGCTTGTAGAGTCGGATGCCGAGGCGAAGAAAGTCGAGCGCAGCAGTCTGGCGGAAAAGCAGGAAAAGTTTGAGAAGGAATATAAGGCCCTGGTGCGGAAAGCGGAGCAGGCGCGGCAGAACAACCGGGCGATCGATCTGTACTTGGCGGATCTTGCGTCTCTGGAACAGATGAAGCAGGCGCTGGAGGAGACAAAAGCCCGGAAAAAGGAGCATCAGAAAGAAGAAAAGAAACTGCCGGGACTGGAAAAGGAGCTTTCAGAGCTTAGGGAATCCCAGAGAAGCTTAAGAGAGCAGTACGGCAGGGTGGAGGAATGGAAACGGGCGAGTGCGCGGCTGACCCGGCTGCAGGAGCAGTATCTCTTGCTGGACCAGCAGGCGAAACAGAAAAAAGCTGAATTCGAGGCGCAGGACGACCGCTGCCGGAAGGCCTCGGCGGGGATACTGGCTCAGGGACTGAAAGCCGGACTGCCCTGCCCGGTGTGCGGTTCCAAAGAGCATCCGGCGCCGGCTCTTTTGACGGATGAGATACCGGATGAGAAGAAGCTGGAGCAGTTAAAGCAGGCGGCAAAGCGGCAGACCAGCCTGGCAAACCAGGCCCAGGCAGAGGCTGCAGGAGCCTTTGGAGCGCTGAAGCAGGTGGAGCAGAACCTGGAAAATGCGCTGACAGCAGAATGGACAGGAGGGCTGACAGGGGAGCTTGCAGATACACTTCTCAAGGAGCTGAACAGCCGGTTGGAGCAGACGGAGCGGCGCAGCCGGGAGACCGAGAACGCCATCCGGACCATCCAAAAATCCTGCCAGGATATCCAGATCCTTCTGGAAAAGCAGAAATCCGCCGTGGCCCAGAAAAAGGAGAGTATAAAGAAGCCTGCAAGCATGGAGCGGGAGGAGCTGGCGGACTTAGCGAAGCAGGAGCAGGAGCAGGAAAGCTTAAGGAAACAGCTTGCAAAAGAAAAAGAGAAGCTGCAGACGATATTAAATATCAACCAGTCCTGCCTGCGGCAGCTGAAGGAACATATGGAGCAGCGGCAGAGGCTGGAAGAAGAATATGGAGTCATCCAGAAGGTATCCCGGGCGGCAAGCGGCAGCAACATGCGGAAACTGGTCCTGGAGCAGTATGTGCTTTCGGTTTATTTTGATGATATCCTGCGGGCGGCGAACCAGCGCCTCAGGACTATGACGGGGGACCGGTATGAGCTGTACCGTCTGGAGGAAGGGAAGGACCGGCGTATGAAAGAGGGGATGGAGCTGGAGGTACTGGACCAGTACACCGGCAAAAAACGTTCCGTAAAGACGCTGTCCGGCGGGGAATCCTTCAAGGCCGCGCTTGCCCTTGCGCTGGGGACTTCCGACGTGGTGCAGAGCTACGCAGGCGGCATCCAGGTAGATACCATGTTTGTGGATGAGGGCTTTGGGGCGTTGGACAGCGAGTCCTTGTCCCAGGCAGTGGATATTTTGGCGTCCCTCGGGGACAGCAGGCGGATGATCGGGATCATTTCTCATGTGGAGGAACTGAAGGAACGGATCGAGAACCAGATTATTGTAGAGAAAAGTAATAATGGAAGTAGTATAAAGACTAATTTTGTGGTATCATAAAGGCACCAATTTTAACATAGTTCACTCAATACAGGAGTTTAATATAGATGGCAGATATCAAATATATATGGAAGGCGCTGGCACTGACGGCGGCGCTGACCCTGGGCCTTGGCGCAACGGGCTGTTCAAGCGGCATCCCGATCGTTTCTGAGGTGAGGGAGACGGAAGGCTATACCGATCCGCAGACCATGCTGGTCGTGGCTACGGAGCGGAACCGTTACCGTCAGATTTACACCGATCAGATCTGGAATGTGCAGGTCGACGATGACGGGACCACATTTCAGCACTATCTTCTGGGAGAGATCCAGGATTTCCTGCGGGAGATGAAGACCATGAACCTTCTGGCGGACCAGGAGGAGATCAGCCTGACCAGCCAGGAGAAGGAGCGTCTCAGGGAGCTTTCTGAGCAGTACTATGAGTCCCTGTCGGAGGAGGACCGGGCTTATACCGGGGCAGGAAAGGATGATATCTATACGATGTATGAGGCATATCACCGGGCCAACAAGCTGGTGGATGAGCTGACGAAGGATGTGAACCTGGAGATCAGCGACAGTGAGGCAAAGGTCATCACGGTCCAGGAGATCAGGCTGGGGGACGCCGCCCGGGCGCAGGAGATCTACGGCCAGGTCACTGTAGAGAACGCTGATTTCTCATCCATAGCCCGCACTGTTTCTGAGGATGACAGTATCGAAAAGTCTGTGGGGCGCAGCGAGCGGGCGAAGGCGTATGAGGACGTGGTATTTGCTCTGGAATCAGGGCAGATCAGTTCCGTCATCGAGGACGGCGGAGCATGGTACATTGTGAAATGCATCAACGATTACGATGAGGAGGCCACCCTGGAGCGGAAGCAGAAGCTGGCGCTGCAGACGGAAGAACCAGGCGTTCCGGGAGATCTATGACGTGTTTGCGGCGGAACATCCGGTGGAGATCCGGGGAAGCATCTGGGATGATATTTCCCTGACAGACGGGGCGGCTTCCACGACCACGGGATTTTTTGAGATGTACCAGGATTTTATGAATCCATAAGGGAGAAGATACGGGGGGAGACACATATGGTTGCACTGAAGATGGAGGATCTTAAAAACTTTACAGTACAGTTGTTTGTGGGGGATACTTTTGACGACTGGCTGGTGCGGGAAGCGAGCATCATCACTTTTAATGCCTTTACGATCGACGGGCATATCCGCCAGGGGTATTATTCGGAGCGGGAGCTGGAGGAGAACCGGATCGAGGAGCTGTCCTACTGGAAGGTGCTAAAGCCCATCTGCTATTCGCTGATCAAGGGAAAAGAGCTGCCGGAGAGCTTTCAGATCACTCTGCAGCTCAAGCCGACCGAGGTGGAGGAGTTCCTTAGGAATGCCCAGCTGGATTTTACAGTAGATCAGATCAACGGACTTTATATGAATATTCGTTATGAGAACAATGCGATTCACTGCATCAGTGGTACCTCTCTCAATATCTTTACCCTTGACAGGCAGATCGAGATCGAGTGGGATGAGGCCGCGAGGCTGTTTTTCAAGGACAGGAAGATCCCGTTTATCGAGGAATAAGGCATTTTATTAAAAAAGAATAAAATATTTCAAATTACTAGCACTCAACACGATTGAGTGCTGATTTTTTGTTGACATTTGCCCACAGGCGTATTAAAATAATCCTCAGGGCTTCCTGTAAACGGCAGGGGCGGAGAAAAAAGAAGATTCTAAAATAACCACAAAAAGGAGTGCATGATCATGAGCGAAAGAACAGGCAATTTATCCATTAACAGTGAAAACATATTTCCGATCATTAAAAAGTGGCTGTATTCCGACCACGACATTTTCTACCGTGAGCTGGTTTCCAACGGCTGCGACGCTATCACCAAGCTTAAGAAGCTGGAGCTGATGGGCGAGTATACGAAGCCGGAGGGGATGGAATACAAGATTCAGGTGACCGTGAACCCGGAGGATAAGACTATCCGCGTGACGGACAATGGTATCGGCATGACCGAAGCTGAGGTGGAGGAGTATATCAACCAGATCGCATTCTCCGGCGCTCAGGATTTCCTGGAGAAATATAAGGATAAGGCAAACGAGGACCAGATCATCGGACATTTCGGCCTGGGCTTCTATTCTTCCTTCATGGTGGCGGACAAGGTGACGATCGACACGTTGTCCTATCAGGAAGGCAGCGCACCGGTGCACTGGGAGTCTGACGGCGGACTGACCTTTGAGATGAAGGACGGGGACAAGACGGAGCCGGGGACCACCATTACCCTGTATCTCAATGAGGACAGCTATGAGTTCTCCAACGAGTACCGCGCCCGCGAGGTGCTGGAGAAGTACTGCTCCTTCATGCCGGTGCCGATCTATCTGGACAATGCCAAAGGGGAGCCGCAGTATGAGACGATTGATAAAGAGGAGCTGACCGACAAAGACACCATCGTGGAGACCGTGGTGGAGGAAGCGAAAACCGAGGAGAAGGAGAATGAGAACGGCGAGAAGGAGACCGTTGAGATCGAGCCTGCAAAGGAGCGTTACAAGATCTTAAAACGCCCGGTAGCGTTAAATGACACGACCCCGCTGTGGAGCAAGCATCCCAACGAGTGTACCGAGGAGGAATACCGGGCATTTTACCGCAGGGTATTTATGGATTATAAAGAGCCGCTGTTCTGGATCCATTTGAATATGGACTATCCGTTCAACTTAAAGGGAATCCTGTATTTCCCGAAGATCAACACGGAGTATGATTCCATTGAAGGGACCATCAAGCTGTACAATAACCAGGTATTTATCGCCGACAATATCAAAGAGGTGATTCCGGAATTCCTGATGCTGTTAAAGGGCGCCATCGACTGTCCGGACCTGCCGCTCAACGTTTCCCGGAGCGCGCTGCAGAATGACGGATTTGTGAAAAAGATCTCCGACTACATCACCAAGAAGGTGGCGGACAAGTTAAGCGGAATGTGCAAGACAGACCGTGAGACCTATGAGAAATACTGGGACGATATCGCTCCGTTCATCAAATTCGGCTGCTTAAAGGATGAGAAGTTTGCGGAGAAGATGAATGATTACATCCTGTTCAAGAACCTGGAGGGCAAATATTTAACGCTGAAGGACTGCCTGGAGGAGAACAAGGAAAAGCATGAGAATACCATTTTCTATGTGACCGATGAGAAGGAGCAGAGCCAGTATATCAACATGTTTAGGGCTGAGGGCCTGGATGCGGTGATCCTGCCCCACAACATCGACAGCCCGTTCATCGGACATCTGGAGCAGAAGAACGAGGGGCTGAAGTTCCTGCGGATCGATGCGGAGCTTAATGATACCTTCAAGGAGGAAGTGAAGGAGGACGACGAGGAGTTTAAGACCAATGCGGAGACCTTGACCGGCATCTTCAAGAAAGCCTTAAACAACGACAAGCTGGAGGTCAAGGTTGAAAAGCTGAAAAACGAGAATATTTCTTCCATGCTGACCGTGGCGGAGGAGAGCCGCCGGATGCAGGATATGATGAAGATGTACAACATGTACGGGATGGATCCGGCTATGTTTGGCGGTATGGGAGAGACGCTGGTGCTCAACGCCAACAATAAGCTGGTACAGTATGTGTTAGGACACGGCGAGGATGAGAATACGCCGAAGATCTGTGAGCAGCTCTATGATCTGGCGCTTCTTTCTCACGGAACCCTGTCACCGGAGAGAATGACCAATTTTATCAGCCGCAGCAATGAGATCATGCTGATGATGGCGGAGTAAATTGGCGGAGAATAAGGGCGGGAGCGGGGGCGATGGCAGGGAGTGAGGGCGGCAGGTTTTTGTTCCGGTTTCGGCCATAAGAAACTGTAAGCATCCGGGATTTTCTTAAAAGCCTGACAGGGAAAGGGGCAACTCGCTGTCGCTCAGACAACCCCTTTCCCTGTCAGAACAGAAAATCCCGGATGCTAACAGTTTCTAATGGCCTGCAAAGTCACAAAAACCATGCCGCCCTCACTCCCTGCCATCGCCCCCGCTCCCGCTTTTCTGCCGCTGGGAAAAGGCGGCTGGGGAGTTTGGCGGTAAATGGTTGTAGCATTTGGAAATCTGATTTTTCTGCTGTATGAAACGTTATTATGAAAATTCAGGATATTGAAGCTCGGGAGTTATTAAGTATTGAAATCCTCTGAATATATGTTATAATAAGTAGTAATGAAAACTACGTTATGTGGAGAAAATATTTCAGGAGGAACAATATGAGCTATAAGATCATTGGTGATAGCTGCCTGGATTTAACTGATATGATGAAAAAGGACCCGCGGTTTCAGATGATTCCTCTGACACTGCAGGTGGATGACCATATGGTGATCGATGACGAGACCTTTGACCAGAAGGCGTTTCTGGCGCTGGTGAAGGCGAGTCCTAACTGCCCGAAGACGGCGTGTCCGTCACCGGAGGCGTTCAAGGAGGCTTTTGAGTGTGAGGCGCAGGATATCTATGTGATCACTCTGTCCAGCCATTTGAGCGGTACTTATAACAGTGCGGTGGTCGGGAAGAATCTGTATGAGGAGGAGCACGGGGCGGATGATAAGAATATCCTGATCATCGACTCGGAGTCTGCATCTTCAGGGGAATTGAATCTTGCGTTGAATATC
This sequence comes from Clostridium sp. AN503, assembly GCF_040719375.1. NCBI lineage: Bacteria > Bacillati > Bacillota > Clostridia > Eubacteriales > Clostridiaceae > Clostridium > Clostridium sp. AN503. Next base: position 583,913 of record NZ_JBFDTP010000002.1, read on the forward strand.
CGGGATATGTATGATGCCGGGATGGAGTTTGCGGAGATCTCCGCCAGGATCCTGGAGATCCGGGACAGGCAGAAGACTTATTTTGTGATCGATTCTCTGGAACCGCTGCGCAAGAATGGAAGGCTGACCGGCCTGCAGGCATTTTTTGCGACAGCACTCAATATTAAGCCGGTGATGGGCGCGGACCATGGGGTGATCATCAAGCTCGACCAGGCCAGGGGCATCGGTAAAGCCTTTGCGCGGATGAGTGAGATCGCAGTGCGTGAGGCGGAGGATCCGTCGAAGCGGCGTGTTGTGATCGCTCACTGCAACTGTCCGGACCGGGCGGAGCAGGTGAAGGCGGAGCTTGAGAAGCGCGGCACATTCCGGGAGGTCGTGGTTACTGAGACCGCAGGTGTGGCGACGGTCTATGCCGGGGACGGCGGGATCATTCTGGGCGTGGTTTAGGCGTGATGCGGGCGGAGAGGTATTCGGTCGCGGACTATCAAATTGACTATCAGATTATTTGGATGCAGCATATATGGTAACAGGTGCAGTCAGGTTGGTTTCGATCAGCCTGGCTGTTTTGTTTGACAATTGATAGCTGGTAAGGTACCATAGTGAAAAGCAGACCTGAGATATGGATAGGCGGGAAAGGATTGATTGGTTCATGAGGAAGGGCAGAAGACGGGGGCATAGGAACAGCATGGTTTTTGGCGTATGCATGATAATATTGGCATCGACCGTGCTGACTGGCTGTCAGGCGCATAAATATGACCGGATTGAACTGGAAACCTCAGTTCAGGAGGAGATACACATCAATATAGAAGACGGTTCTGGGGATGAGGACGCCGGAATTGTGATTGATCAGGAACCGGTTGGTAAGGAATCCAGCAGCCAGGATATCATCGGTAAGGCTCCCTCTGGTCAGGAAAACGTTGACGGCGATGTGCCGGGCCAGGATGCAGCCCGCAGTGGGAATCAGGATGCTGCGACACTCCTTTTTGGCGGTGACGTACTGTTGTCCAGCCATGTTTTAAACGCCTATCAGAGTGCCGGAGGAATCCACGGTGTACTGGATGAAGGTTACCGGAAGGTGATCCGGGACGCAGGCTTTTTCATGGTAAATGAGGAGTTTCCATTCAGCAGCCGGGGCGTGCAGGCGGAGGATAAAGAATACACCTTCCGGCTGGAGCCGGAGCGAGTTTCCATGTTTCAGGAGATGGGGATCGATGCGGTGACACTGGCCAATAACCATGCGCTGGATTTTGGACAGGAAGCGCTTTTGGATTCGGTTGCTGTGTTGGATGGAGCAGGGATCCTGCATACCGGGGCGGGAGCCAATCTTACGGAAGCGAGAAAGCCGGTGGAGATTGTGATTGACGGACAGAGGATCGCAGTGATCGGCGCTACGCGGGTCATACCGGAATCGTCCTGGGCGGCAGGGAAGAACCATCCGGGGATGCTGTCCTCCTATGACGCCACAGAGCTTCTTAAAGAGATCCGGGCGCAAAAGGATGAGGGAAAGCTTGTGATCGTGTATGTGCACTGGGGAATCGAGCGGGATGAAAACCCCCAGGAGTACCAGCGGACTCTGGGGCAGCAGTACATTGATGCAGGCGCGGATCTGGTCATCGGTTCCCATCCCCATGTGCTTCAGGGCATTGAATATTATAAAGGGAAACCGATCGTCTACAGTTTAGGGAATTTTGTGTTTGGCAGCTCCATACCAAAGACTATGCTGCTGGAAGTAAAGCTGCCGGAAGAGGACGCCCCACTGCGCCTTCGTCTGATCCCCGGAACCTCCGGCGCGGGCTATACCAGGATGCTCAATGACGCTGGAAAGATTCAGGAATTTTATCAATATATAGAAAGTATTTCTTTTGGCATCAGCATTGGGGCCGATGGGACGGTGATCCCGCAGAATCAGTAGATCCCGGCAAAGCTCAGCAAATGCCGCAGCCCTGAAAGATACCACGTTCTTTGAAGCGTCTGGTCAGTGTGTTAAGGACCAGGCGCTTATTTGCGCTCCATAAAGGAGCCAGGAGCAGGCTCTTAGGCCCGTCCCCGGTAATCCGGTGGACCACCAGGTCAGGGGGCAGCAGGGCGATGCAGTCCAGGACCAGATCGATATACTCCTCCATAGACATGACCGGAAATGGGGATCTGGCATACAGCTCCGCCAGATCCGTGCCCTTTAAGACATGAAGAAGCTGAAGCTTGATCCCCTGGATGTCCTGACCGGACAGCCAGGATACGGTCTTTAACATCCGCTCCCGGTCTTCACCCGGAAGCCCCAGGATCACGTGGACGATTGTTTCCAGTCCCCGCTTGCGGAGGCGAAAAAGAGCGTCCTCAAAACACTCCAGTCCATATCCCCGCCGGATCAGTACAGCCGTGTCCTCATGAATAGTCTGCAGTCCCAACTCAAGCCAAACTGGTTTAATGGCATTTAACTCCGCGCACAGGTCAAGCACTTCATCCGGAAGGCAGTCCGGCCGGGTAGCGATGGACAGGACCCTCACCTCCGGGCGGCTTATAGCCGCAGTAAAAAGCTCACGAAGATAAGATACAGGTGCATAAGTATTGGTATAAGACTGAAAATACGCAATATAAGCGCCAGGCCGGTCCCCCAGCTTGTTGCTGACCCGCCCGGCAGCCAGGTCGATCTGCCTGTCCACACACTGCGCCAGCTGCAAGCCAGAGAAAAATGGCGCCGCAAAATCCCCGGAACCGCCCTCACTGCAAAACACACATCCCCGCGTCCCCAGTCTCCCATCCCGGTTCGGACAAGTCATTCCTCCATCCAGCGCGATCTTATAAACCTTCGCACCAAACCGTTTTTTCATCTCAAAATCCAAAGAATGCCAGGGCCGTCCACCCCATTCAGTTATAATATCAGATGTCCCCATATGCCAGCTTCCATACCCTTTCCTCTGCAACTTTTCCTTTCTATGAATTATACCGGACTTTCTTCACATCAGCAACCGAAATAACCTTAGCGTTTCCGCGATTTGCAGCGGCGGCGGTGGGGGGACCCGGCAGCAGGGGTTTTGTGACTTTGCAGACCATTAGATGATGTTAGCGTTCGGGATTTTCTGTTCTGTCAGGGGAAGGGGTTGTCTGAGCGACAGCGAGTTGCCCCTTCCCCTGACAGGCTTTTAAGAAAAGCCCGAACGCTTACATCATCTTATGGTCGAAACCGGAACAAAACCCCTGCTGCCGGGTCCCCCCACCGCCGCCGCTGCAAATCGCGGAAACTTCCCGCACATTCCTTGCGAAAAAATATAGAAAGAGCGAAGAATATTGTATTGTTCCCCCAACCACAGATATGATATACTTGAGTCAACATCCCGGATGCTAATCCCGGGTAATTTTGAAGAATTCTGGAGGGGTGCAAGATGAAAGCAGTTGAGACATTGCAGTTACTGAAGTCAGGGCAGGCAGATGCGCTTATGGGGCAGTTGTACGGATCAGACAAGGCCGGCGAGAATAAGGAGCGTTACTGTGACCTGGTCGCCAAGTTTAAGGATACCTTTGGAGATGAGGATATCCTGATGTTCAGTTCACCGGGCCGGACCGAGATCAGCGGGAACCATACGGACCACAACCACGGCAAGGTACTGGCCGGCAGCATCAATCTGGACTGCGTAGGGATCGCGGCAAAGAACAATTCTTCCAAAGTGAACATTGTCAGCGAGACATTTAACCAGAAGTTCAGCATTGATTTAAATAAGCTGGAGCCCAGCGAGAAGAAGGCGGGGACGATCGATCTGGTGAAGGGGCTTCTGAAAGGATTTACGGAGTCCGGCTATGAGATCGGCGGATTTGACGCCTATATCACCAGCAACGTGATCAGCTCCGCAGGCGTAAGCTCTTCCGCGTCCTTTGAGATGCTTCTATGCTCCATGATCAACAAGTTCTTTAATGAGGGACGCATGGATACGGTAGCCTACGCCCACATTGGGAAATATTCCGAAAACGTGTACTGGGACAAGGCGTCCGGGCTTTTAGACCAGATGGCCTGCGCGGTGGGCGGCCTGATCACCATCGACTTTTTGGAGCCGACCGCTCCGGTGGTGGAGAAGATCGATTTTGATTTTGCTTCCCAGAACCATAGCCTGATCATTGTTCAGACAGGAAAAGGCCACGCAGATCTGAGCGCTGACTATTCCTCTGTGCCCAATGAGATGAAGAAGGTGGCGGAGTACTTTGGCAGGGAAGTGTGTGCGGAGATTACCGAGAAGCAGGTGATCGATAACTTAAAGGAAGTACGCGCCTATGCGGGCGACCGTTCCGTGATGCGCGCCCTGCATTTCTTTGAAGAGAACAAGCGGGTGGAGGCGGAGGTTGCAGCCCTGAAGGAAGGACGTTTCCAGGACTTTTTAAACAATATCACCGCGTCCGGCAACTCCTCCTGGAAATGGCTCCAGAACTGCTACACCAATTCCAGTTACCAGGAGCAGGGGATTTCCGTGGCCCTGGCCCTCACGGAGCTGTTCATCGCTGAGAAGCAGAAGGGGGCATGCCGGATCCATGGCGGCGGTTTTGCCGGCGTGATCATGGCGATGCTGCCCAATGAGCTGGTGGATGAGTACGTGTCTTACATAGAAAAGGCCCTGGGCGAAGGCAGTGCATACCGCATGAGCATCCGTCCTTATGGCGCGATCTGTGTGAATGATCAAATCTAAGTCTTTCTTTTTGACCGTAAATATGATATGATGACGGTCGAACATAAGGAAGACTAATCATGAGACAGAAAAAATACTTACTTGTACTACTAGATGTTTTAATGCTTCTGGGCTGCATTGGGATCGTATGGCTGATAGGATATCTGGCAGACCCGCAGGACCGCCGCAAAAGTACGCCGCCGGACACTGCGATGGAGCCGGGGGCTGGAGGCGGCAGGGCGACGCCGTCTGATGCCGGGCTGCCCGATGGCTTAAAGCCGGGTGAGACGGATCAGGGCCATGAGACGGGCTATGGATACGAAACAATCCCGGGACAGGCGGAAGCAGAGGAAAGAGAACGACAGAGACAAGCATGGTTGGATGCAGAGAGGAACCGGAGGATCAGGCAGCAAAGACGCTGGGCCGGGGAGACGAACGCAGCGGAAGGACCGGCAGAGCCGGAGGAAGAGCCTTACGTTCCGCCTACCATCATGCTTGCCTCTGATTTGCATTTTATGAGCAAAACCACTCATGACGGGGGATCGGCTTTTTGGAAGATGACAGCCGGAGACGACGGCAAGGTGAACCAGTACAGCGAGGAAATGACGGATGCGCTGCTTGAAACCGCCATAAGGAACCGGCCAGCCGCCCTTGTGCTGAGCGGGGACATTACCTTAAACGGGGAGCGGGAAAATCATGAACAGCTTGCCCGGAAGCTGCGGCGGGTGCAGGAGGCCGGTGTGCCGGTTGTGGTCATCCCTGGGAATCACGATATCAATAACAGGAATGCGGCAACCTATTTCGGCGATAAAAGGGAAAAGGCAGAGTATCTGGAGACCGGTGAGGATTTTCTTGAGATCTACCACGAGTTCGGTTACGACCAGTCCCCCAACCGGGATCCTAATTCCTTAAGCTATGTGTACCCGGTGGATGCGTCCCACTGGCTATTGATGCTTGACACCTGCCAATACGAAAACGGCAGCCATGTAAACGGCAGGCTGAAACAGGAGACCTTAGACTGGCTGAAGGTACATCTTGAGGTGGCAGAGGAGAACCAGATCCAGGTGCTCCCGGTGGCTCATCACAACCTGTTGTCAGAGAGCCGCCTGTACACCACGGACTGTACCCTGGAAAATCACGGTCAGGTGGTGGAGCTTTTAGAGCAGTTTGAAACGCCGCTCTATATCAGCGGCCATCTCCACGCGCAGCGCATCAAGAAGCATAAAGAGGAGCCGGGAGCGCCTGAGGATACCTATGGGATCACGGAGATCGTGCTCAGCCCCTATTCCATTGCGCCCAACCAGTACGGCGAGCTGTACTGGAATACGCCGGAGGATATGGCGTTTACCACAAGACAGGTGGATGTGGCGGTTTTTGCTGCGGAAGATGGTTCTGAAAATATGGAGCTTTTAAGATTTGGGGAATATGCCGCAGAATATTTAAAGCAGGTGATCACGGCGCAGGTGATGGAGAAGATCACCCTGGTGCCGGATGATTTAAAAGAGCGGATGGCCCGTCTGTATGCGGAACTGTACTATGATTACTGCGCAGGCAACCGGACGTCCTGGGATGAAGTGGAGGCCACGGCCGGATACCGGCTGTGGCAGCGGGTGGACCCGGATGGGAGATATACCGCCGAGATCGGTCAGATGATCGAAGACACGCGGGAAGATCTGCATGAGTGGAAGACCCATAAGACAGGAGAGTGATACCATGGGAAAAACAGGAGGGAGGCCAGTCATCGGCCTCATACCTCTCTACGATGAAAAGAAAGAGAGTTATTGGATGCTGCCCGGTTATATGACGGGCCTTGAGGCCGCGGGAGCGGTCCCGGTGATGCTGCCGCTTACGCAGGATGAAGCAGTCATAGGACAGCTGGTGGAACAGTTTGACGGTTTCCTTCTGACCGGAGGCCATGATGTGGATCCGGCCCTTTACGGGGAAATGCCAACGGACAGATGCGGGACGCTCTGCGCCCGGCGGGATGGGATGGAACGGCTACTGTTTGAAAAAGCGCTCGGGGCCGATAAACCGGTTTTGGGGATCTGCCGTGGAATCCAGTTTATCAATGCATATCTGGGCGGCTCCCTGTACCAGGATCTGCCGTCCCAGTATCCGAGCGATGTGGACCATCACATGACGCCGCCTTATCACCTGCCGGCCCACGAGGTTTTTGTAGAAAAGACCTCCCCGCTGTACCGGCTTTTGGGGAAAGAGACACTGGAAGTAAACAGCTATCATCACCAGGCCATCAAAGAGCTGGCTCCGGGGCTGCAGGCGATGGCCTTTTCCCGGGATGGCCTGGTGGAGGCCGTATGGATGCCGGACAGACGGTTTGTGGCGGCGGTCCAGTGGCATCCGGAATTTTCTTATGAAGTGAATGAAGACAGCCGCAGACTGTTTGCGGCCTTTGCAGATGCCTGTCGCTAGTGCGGTGGGCATTGTTTTTGGTGGCATTGTTTGTGTGAAACTGGGCGAAAACGGCGGAAATCTGTGCAATTCCCATATTGACGGATTCCATGGAAAACATTTACAATAGTACGGAATCTACATTTACGAGTACATCATGGGATCTGACATTTAAATATAGAACGATTGAGATTAAAAGGAGTGGTAATATGAATCTATCTGAAAAGATTGCTGCAGCATGTGGGAAGCCGATTGCACAGAGCTCGGAGCGGGAGCTTTACGAGGCGCTTCTGACTTTGGTGCAGGAGGAGGCAGCGAAGCGTGAGACGAACGATGGGAAAAAGAAGGTTTACTATATTTCGGCGGAGTTTTTGATCGGAAAGCTTCTGTCCAACAACTTGATCAACCTGGGCTGGTATGATGAAGTGCGCCGGGTCCTTGCGGAAAATGGAAAGGACCTCTGCAAGGTAGAGGAAGTGGAGCCGGAGCCGTCCCTGGGAAATGGCGGCCTGGGCCGTCTGGCTGCCTGTTTCCTGGACTCTATGGCAAGCCTGGGCTTAAATGGCGACGGGATCGGCCTGAACTATCATTTCGGGCTGTTCAAGCAGGGATTTTCAAAGGAGCTTCAGCAGGAGACGCCCAATCCATGGATCGAGCCGAAGAGCTGGCTGATAAAACGGGAAGTCAGCTATCCCGTATCCTTTGGCGGTCTGACTGTGCATTCCAGGCTCTACGACATTGCGGTGACCGGATACCAGAACCGGACCAATCTGCTGCATCTGTTTGACATTGAGAGCATAGACGAGACCATGGTCAAGGATGGGATCAGCTTTGACAAGACGGAGATCGCCAGGAACCTGACCCTGTTCCTGTATCCGGATGACAGCGACGAGGCGGGGCGGAAGCTGCGCATCTATCAGCAGTATTTTATGGTCAGCAACGGCGCGCGGTATATCCTGGATGAGTGCGTGAAAAAAGGCTGCACTCTCCATGACCTGCCGGATTACGCGGTGATCCAGATCAACGACACCCATCCGTCCATGGTCATCCCGGAGCTGATCCGGCTTTTGACCGAGCGGGGGATCGACTTTGATGAAGCTGTGGAGATCGTTAAAAAGACCTGCGCTTACACCAACCATACGATCCTGGCGGAGGCCCTGGAGAAATGGCCCATCGCCTATTTAAAAGAGGTGGTGCCGCAGCTTGTGCCGATCATCGAGATCCTGGACGACCGCATCCGCAGGAAATTTGCCGACGGGGAAGTGGCGGTCATCGACTCCAATGACCTGGTGCACATGGCCCACATGGATATCCATTACGGCTTCAGCGTCAACGGCGTGGCTTACCTGCATACAGAGATCTTGAAAAAGAGCGAACTGAAGAAATTTTACGATCTCTATCCGGAGAAGTTCAACAACAAGACCAACGGCATCACCTTCCGGCGCTGGCTTCTGCACTGCAACCATCCGCTGGCGGATTTCATTACGGAAAAGATTGGTAATGGTTACAAAAAAGATGCTTCACAGCTGAAGAAGCTGGAGGCGTTTGATGATAAAGTGACTCTTGAGCGGCTGCTTGCGATCAAGCAGCAGAACAAGACGGCGCTTAAGCAGTATCTGAAAGAGTACCAGGGGGTCGATATTGATGAGACTTCCATCTATGATATCCAGGTGAAGCGGCTGCATGAGTACAAGCGGCAGCAGATGAATGCCCTGTATGTGATCCACAAATATCTGGAGATCAAGAGCGGTAAGGCGCCGACCACGCCGATCACGGTGATCTTCGGCGCGAAGGCGGCCCCGGCTTATGTGATTGCCAAGGACATTATCCATCTGATCCTTTGCCTGCAGAAGCTGGTGAACAGTGATCCGGAGGTAAGCCCTTATTTAAAAGTGGTTATGGTGGAGAACTACAACGTGACCATGGCGGAGAAGCTGATCCCGGCCTGCGATATTTCCGAGCAGATATCCCTGGCCTCCAAGGAAGCCAGCGGCACCGGCAACATGAAGTTTATGTTAAACGGCGCGGTGACCTTAGGTACCATGGACGGCGCTAATGTGGAGATTGCCCAGCTGGTGGGCGAGGATAATATCTACATCTTCGGCGAGTCCAGCGAGACCGTTATCGAGCATTATGAAAAGGCCGATTATGTGTCCAAAGAGTACTATGAGGAAGACGAGGACATCAAGGCGGCGGTGGACTTCATCGTGGGCGATGAGCTGCTCTCAATCGGCCAGGAGGAGAATCTGGAGCGGCTTTACAAGGAACTGCTTAACAAGGACTGGTTCATGACCCTGCTTGATTTTAAGAGCTATGTGAAGGCCAGGGAGCAGGCGTACAAGGACTACGAGGACCGGGAAGCCTGGGCGAAAAAGATGCTTGTGAATATCAGCCAGGCGGGCTTTTTCTCCTCCGACCGGACGATTGCCGAGTATAACCGGGATATCTGGAAGCTGGAGAAGTAGGGGAAGAGAATTGCTGTTTCGGTATGCAGGACAGCAAAGAGAAAAGAACGGCGGGGCCGGCATTTGTCATAAGGACGAGCCGGCTCCTTTGCCGTCGCTGCTGCAAAAGCTATTGCAAAGGCGGAAATTCAAGATAAAATCCGATTGACAAATACCGGCAATGAAGCTATACTCAGTTCATAATCTTCGCCGGAGGTTCACTCCGACAGGGTTCTTTATTCATTAGTGTTATTCATTTGTGGTCTCCACAAAGAAAATCCGGGTATTAAGTTTTACTCAGTTTACTTATAGTTCTGATTATCGTATAATAAGGGGGAGAAGGATGGGAAAACAGACATCCATTGCTGACAACATCGATGTAACGGAGATGCATGCCAGATATGATGAGGCCTGTAAGACATTGCTCAGTAATAAGGAGATATTAGCCTGGATTTTAAGATCCACGGTGAAAGAATATGCGCAGTGCAGCGTCAGGGATATTGCCGGGAAGTATATAGAAGGAATGCCCCAGGTATCGAAGATCCTGGTGAATCCCGGTGAGAGCAATGCAAAGATTTCAGGGATGAATAATGAGGACACCGTTCATGGGGAGGGAAAGATTACCTATGATATCCGGTTCCACAGCTTTTACCCGCGGGGAAGGCGCCGTATCAAGATTTTTATAAATGTAGAGGCGCAGAAGGATTTTTATCCCGGCTATGCGATTTCCAAGAGAGGTCTGTTCTATTGCTGCCGGATGATTTCCGCCCAGTACAATACGGAATTTAAAGAGCCGCATTACGACGAGATTAAGAAAGTTTATTCCATCTGGATCTGTTTAAATCCAGCCAGGAAAGCGCGGAATACCATCACCCAGTATTATGTGTCAAGGAAGGACCTGGTGGGTGAGACGGAAGATATACCGGAAAATTATGATGTCATGTCGGTTATTATGATCTGCCTCGGCACAGAAGACGAGGCGAACTATGACGGCATCATTAAGCTTTTGAGCGTGCTTCTGTCCGACGAGAAGTCGGCGGAAACGAAAAAACAGATATTGGAACAGGAGTTTCAGATACCGATGAGCAGCAAGTTAGAGAAGGAGGTGCGTGTCGTGTGCAATCTAAGTGAGGGAGTTGCTGAGCGGGCAGAGAAGCGAGGTTTGGAGCAGGGCTTGGAGCAGGGCTTGGAGCAGGGCCTCGAGCAGGGGATACAGGCTTTTATCCTTGATCATCTGGAGGATCATGTTGAGAAGACGCGGATCCTGGAGAAGCTGGAAAAGCGGTTTTCTTTATCCAGAGAAAAGGCTGAGGGGTATTTTGACCGGTTCGCGGAGGATGAGCGGGATCAGGAATAGACAGGGATATTTACTATTAATTATAAAAGATCTTGTGCCGAGTGTGAAAACCCGGCACGGGATCTTTTTAGATATAATGATCCGGCAAGTCCCTGCCAGCCGGGAAACGCATCTTATCCGGCGGAAGATGCTTTAAAGTTCTCCGGCTCTTCCACGACGCAGTCGAACCGGTATGCGGAAAATACCAGGCCCAAAAGCAGCATATTAAAGAGGATGCTTAATCGCCCTTCGGAGACCAGCGGCAGGTTGGGAAACCTGGAAAACTGATAACCGAAATTGCCGAGCACGTAGAATATGGCTTGCCAGAGCAGGCACAGGCCGCAGCTAAAGGCAACGGAGGATGCCAGTTTTCCGTGGATCTTTCTGATACAGGAAAATAAAAGCCAGTAAAACAGCAGGAGTCCCCCTACCATCGCCAGTCCCGGCAGCCAGCCGAACAGGAAAATGCACACGGCGATCAGGTAGTTGTTGTGATAGTGCTGAGGGAGGATATTCCACAGGGTTATATTCGTTTCATCATAAAACTGAAAAAAATCGTAACGCCAGAGGTTGGAATCTTTCTTAGTGAAATACCAGGAGCCGCGTCCATAATCAAGCATTTCCTCCGGTGTCAGTTCGAGGCCATGGGTCAGAGGCGTCCGTTCCAGCAGCTCCTGGATCAGAACCCCATTGTAGGCATCGTCCCAGGTGTCCTGGATTGCGGACTGGGGCGTGAGAAATGCCTGGATATCGTATCTGCCGGACGGGAAAGCCCAGATCGAGCTGCCCAGAACCGTTAAGCAGATCAGGGAGCCACCGTAGAGCCACAGCTTTCTCCCAGGAAGGATCCCTCTGTAGATCATAAAGCAGACGGTGCCAAATGCTGTCAGGAGCAGGATGGCGGTGGCGGTATTGTTAGCAAAATACATGCTCCGGGTCAGGACGACCCAACCGATTATGAAACATATGACAGTCAGCAATGCCAGTTTTAAATGATGGCTGTTCCTGTAGATGGATATAGCAACTACAGGCCCCAGACTCAGGGTGGCAAAGTAGGCCAGTCCGGTCAGACTGAAAACAGCCGGGGGAATGTTCCTGCCAATTGACAGATACAGGGATAAGACGATCAGGGTCAGGTACAAAAGCGCGGTAAGCGCCGCCAGCTTTTTCCAGTGACGGACAAACAGCGGAAAACCGGCTAGGCTGGTAAAGAGTAACAGGGCCATGCCCGGCAGGTAGTAAAGATACCCGTTGGCGTTCTGTTCCGGCGACCACTGCATATAGGCAGCAGCGGCAAACCCGGTCAGGAGCAGCAGGAGGTAGGCCACTGCCAGCGCCGGAGCCTTCCGAAGCTGATGGGCCGCGTTTAACTCTGTTCCGATCATAACGGCGTCTCCCATATCATCAAGGGCCTTCCGCTCCGCGTCATGATGTAAAATCCCACACTCCTCGTAATCCTGGATCCGATCTTCTAAATGGTCCTCTAACTCCTGACGGATGGAGGGGCGCAGCGGTTTGTAGGAAATCTGTTCTGTCACCTGGTCCAGAAAATGTGACATATTGTTTTCGTCTAAATGCTTATCCAAACAACACACCTCCCAACACCTGGTTGACTGCGGATTGATACACGTCCCACTCTTCGGATTTTTCCGCCAACAGCTTTTTCCCGTTTGCAGTGATCGAATAATACTTGCGGATGCGCCCGCTTTCAGCGGCCTTCTGGAAACAGGTCACCGCACCCTGCTGTTCTAAGGTGTGAAGGATCGGATAGAGCGTGCCCTCTTTAAGCCGGAATACATTTTGACTTCTCTGTTCCAGCTCTCTAATGATCTGATAGCCGTACATGGGTTCCTGTTCCAGAAGCTTCAGCACCAGCATGGATGTGCCAAGCGCCATATAACGTTTGTCCATAAAAGACCCTCCTTTTTGATTGTCGATTGATCTATCATCATACAGGATTTCTATACATAGATAATCAAGGTATGTGATTATTATACTTAGATTATCTATGCATGTCAAGAATTATGTCAATATTGGCATTTTATTGTATTTTCTATTGCTCTTCTATTGCAGGACTTATATTGCTTATACGCAGTACAAGGGCAGGATGGACGGAATGGGATGGTTATGGTAGAATGGGGGAATAAGGGGGGAAATGGAATGGATAAGAAAATCAGCATACAGTTTACGACGCTTACATTTCTCATTGCCTATAGTGTGGCAGGTATCCTGGTTATTGCAGGGAAGTTTGGCTATTCAGTTTTCGGTTGGGTCAGTACATTTCAACAGTTCCTTATAAATGTCCCTTTTTCCATTTATATTTTATTACCTGCGATTGCTTCATATTTTGTTTTGAAGAAGAATAGCAGGGTAACAGGTATGAAAGAATGGCTCAAAACCGTTTTTTATGTAAAAAACAATGTCTCTGTTTACCTGATCGTAACAGCAGGCCTTGCGCTGTATTTTGGTATGCATATGGCTGTATCTGATCGCGCGGAGATGACGCTTCCATTTTATACGTTCTTTCTCTTTCTGCCGGGAGGGCTGATGATCGGCGGTATGGAGGAAGCGGGATGGATGTATGTGCTGCAGCCAGAGCTGGACAAAAAATATGGTTTTGTTTTAGCATCTTTGTTTGCTGGAGTAATCTGGATCTTTTGGCACATACCTCTTTTCTTTATCCCCGGAACAGGTCATTATGAGGGATCCATTCATTTTTGGATGTTTCAGGTCCAGGTAATGGCAATCAGCTTTTTCAGAGGGGCAGTCTACAAAATATCAGGAAAAGGCTATGTGTTTGTATTTGTGCTTTTTCATACTATGTTCAATGCAATGGCTCCCATATTCAGCACAGCGACTATGACCTGGGCGGGAACGGCTGCGGCCAATGCTGCATTGATCCTTCTTTCAGTGGCTGCCGTTTTGGTCTATCCTTTATCGCGCACAGTTCGCCTGCCAGGTAAGGGCCTGCGTTGTGGGATGCATTCAGGGTATGACAAAAAGGGCGGGGAAATGAAGCGAACCCCAAAAGCAAAAAAGAATTTTCCAGAATAACCATAAATCTGCCTTGCAGAAACGTATCGTTAATACAAGGCTGAACAGACAGAGAGGATAAGAGTATGAATGACCGGCAGTTTGAGGACAACATCGGCCGGATCTGCAGAAACGACAGGGAGGGGCTTAAGAACATCTATGAAGATTACTGCCCCCTGATCTATTCTGTAGTTCTGGAGCTTGTGCAAAACCGGGAGGATGCGGAGGATGTGGCTTCGGAGTTTTTCATCCGGCTGTGGGATATCGCACCCGGTTACCGTCCCGGAAACGGGCACCGGGCATGGCTTTTGACCATAGCCCGGAACATGGCTATTGATCATCTGCGAAAGCGCAGGAAAGAGGACCTGACTGCGGAAATTCCGGATTATCTGCAGGCGGGCGAGGACTTCCCGGAGGACCGTCTCTGTCATAAGCTCAGCCTTGAGCAGGCATTAAAGACACTGAAGGAGGAAGAAAGGGAAATTGTCAATCTAAAGATCATGGGCGAGCTGACGTTCAAAGAGATCGCAGGTCTTTTGAAAAAGCCGCAGGGCACCGTAGCCTGGTGTTACCGGACGGCGATCCAGAAGTTAAAGGAGGTGCAGCTTTAATGGACGAGAAAATGTTAGAGCAGGAATATAAAAAATTAAAGCAGCAGGCTGCACCGGACCTTTGGAGCAGGATCGAGATGAATCTGGCAGAGCACCCGGAGCGGGAAGCGAAGGCAGTGCAGACGCAGGAAAAAGGGCAGACTGGATCAGCAGAGCCGATGACCGTGACAAAGGCGGCAGAACATGTGGAGTATGGAAGGCGGGGAAAGACCCTGCGGCGGATCCCGGCGTGGAGACCGGCTTACGGAGTGGCAGCGGCGGCAGCATTGGTGGTTGTGTCGGTTTTTGCCAATCGTCAGGCGGGCAATAAAAGCATGGCACCCGAGATGATGATGCAGGAGACCATGGCAGCGGCAGAAGCTGCACCGATGCTCCCTGAGCAGGAAGAAGCAGGTGCAGCGGATGAGATAGCCGCCGGCGCAGGCAGCAAAGCATTTGCGGAGAATGGATTTTTTGCAGGCAGCGCAGACGGCGTGCTCTCCTATGCGGATCTGGAGCTGGCGGCATACCAGCCTCTTACTGTACCGGATGAGGCCGTGACTGTGCCGGAGGACTCCTCGTATTTCTCGGAGGCGATCCTGGGTGATACCGGACTATTGTGCGGCGGCACAGTGACGGATGTGGACCTGGAGCGGGATGAGGCCGGAAGGGCAGTGAAGGTGGTCTATGAGATCAGCCTGGACCGGGTGTATTATTCGGAGGATTATACCACCGGCATGGAGAACCTTACGGTAAAAAGCCCGATCGTAAAGACGCAGGGGGATGAGGCGTACATCCTGTACCAGCTCCAGAAGGGCGGCACTTATCTGCTGCCGCTGGAGAATAAGGACGGCGTGTGGGAGCTTTTATACCCCTTTGCCCCGCAGATCCAGGTGACCGGGGATGGGGCTTATCTGTTCCATTCCGGCTATGCAAGCCTTGTAAGCAGCGAGGCGTCCGTGGTGATCGGCAGCCAGGAGGGCGAAAGCGATTATTACTATGACCGGATGCTTTTAAGAGATGATGACAATTTCCTTTCCGACCTGATTTCACTTGTTGAGCGCGAGGCGCAAGGGAGGAAGTAATTATGAAAAGAAAAAATAACCGGATTTACAAAGGGACCTGTTTTTTGACAGCGGCAGCTCTGCTTTGCGGATGTGCAGGCGCTCCCTCGCATGTGGCGGAAGGGACCAGGGCGGCATCGCCAACCATGGCAGCTGCCACAACAGCGGCGGCGGCGGCCGGAGCTGCTGCGGATGAAGCCTGGCCCATGGAAGGCGCTTCGGAGACCTGGGAAGCGGACCCGGAGGGGACTGGCCGGAGGGGGAATCCTTCCCTGTCCATGAAATACCAGGAAGCTTACAAAAATGAGGATTTTAACACAGAGGAGTACAGCTATATTTCCGAAAACGGATATAAAAATGTGATGGAGGAACCATTGTCCACGTTTTCCATCGATGTGGATACGGCTGCCTACAGTAACGTCCGCCGTATGATCCGCAATGGGGAAAACATCCCGGCGGACGCGGTCCGGATTGAAGAAATGATCAATTATTTTGACTATGATTATCCGGAGCCGGAGAGTGACGACCCGTTCTCCGTCACGACCGAGTATTCAGAATGCCCGTGGAATCCGGAAAACCGTCTTTTGATGATCGGGCTGCAGGCCAAAGAGATCGATTTTGACAATCGTCCGGCCTTTAATTTCGTTTTCCTGCTGGATGTGTCCGGATCCATGTATTCGGACGATAAACTGCCGCTGGTGCAGAAGGCATTTTCCATGCTGGCGGAAAATCTGACGGAAAAGGACCGGGTTTCCATTGTGACCTATGCGGGCTATGAATCGGTGGTCTTAAATGGAGTCCGGGGCAGTGAGACCCCGGTGATCATTGACGCGCTGGAGAGTCTGGAGGCAGGCGGTTCCACTGCCGGAGCGGCAGGCATCCAGAAGGCATATGAGCTGGCACAGGAATATTTTATACCGGGAGGGAACAACCGGGTGATCCTGGCTACGGATGGGGATCTGAATGTGGGGCTCACCAGTGAGGGAGAGCTGACCCGGCTGATCAAAGAAAAAAAGAAAAGCGGGGTGCATTTGTCTGTCATTGGCGTGGGCACCGGCAATTTAAAGGATAACAAGATGGAAGCCCTGGCGGACAACGGCGACGGCAATTATAATTATATCGACAGCGTTTTTGAGGCAAAGAAGGTGTTGGTGGATGAGATGGGCGGAACCCTGATCACCGTTGCGAAGGACGTCAAGATCCAGGTGGAGTTCAATCCTGAGAAGGTGGCGGGTTACCGGCTGGTGGGTTATGAAAACCGGCTCCTGAACCAGGAGGATTTTAACAATGACAAGGTGGACGCGGGGGAGATCGGCTCCGGGCATACGATGACCGCCCTGTATGAGATCGTACCGGCAAAAGGAGCGGGAGCACAGAGCACACAGCTTAAATACCAGACGTCCGGGGAGACCGCGGGCAGCAGTGAGCTTCTGACAGTCAGCCTGCGGTACAAAGCGCCAAACGGTGACAAGAGCAGGCTGATCAGTCATCCGGTGGAGGCGGACAGCTATGCGCAAACCATGTCTGAGAACCTGGCCTTTGCCTCTGCGGTAGCAGAGTTCGGCATGGTACTCAGAGACAGTGAGAACCGGGGAAATGCCACCTTTGACAGCGTGATGGCCCTGGCAGAACCGTGTGTCCACGCGGATTCGGACAGCTACAGAAAGGAATTTTTAGAGCTGGTGCAGATGGCAGAAAAGCGGTACCGGTGAGGGGACGTGAACCAGGAGAGTGAATCCGGTGAGTATATCAGCAGCGTGAACCAGGGGAGTGAGCCGGGTATGCGGATCATGTGGGCAGGCTGAGCGTGTACAGTATTCTGACTGTAAGGCGACCAACTATAATAGTGTTTGTGTTTTTATATGGAAAGAGGTATATTCTGACTGGCGGGAGCGATTCCTGCCGGTCAGTTTTTTTTAACAGCTATGTCGGGACAAAAGCTGGCCGGACAAAATACAATAGTAAAAGAGGAGTAACAAAGGCGTTACGAAATCTACACAGACGGCCGGGAAGGACCCCGCAGTTTGTGCTTTTTCTGTGCCTTTAAGGGGAACGATAATGGCTACACGGCAGATAGAGAATCCGGCTTTGCGAAAGGCTGCGGAGTATGGGCTGATCACGGTCAGCATTTTGATCATGGTGGTGGGAATTTATTTTTTCAAATTCCCGAACAATTTTGCGTTTGGAGGCGTGACCGGTTTTTCAACGGTGGTCAGCCAGTTAACCCGGTGGTCAGCCGGTGATTTTACGTTTATTGTGAGCAATGGTTTGCTGGTGCTGGGCTTTCTGTTTTTGGGGAAGGATGTTGGGATCAAGACGGTTTATGCCAGCATGCTCATGTCCTTTGGACTGTCGGCGCTGGAGCGGATCTGCCCGATGCCGGTTCCGCTGACCACGGAGCCGATGCTGGAGCTGGTTTTTGCAATCTTTCTTCCGGCTATAGGATCTGCGATCCTGTTTAATATCGGCGCTTCCAGCGGAGGGACGGATATCATCGCCATGATCTTGAAAAAGCACACCAGCATGAATATTGGAACGGCACTGTTGTTTGTGGATATACTGCCGGTGGCGATGGCGTTTTTTGTATTCGGGGTGACCACGGGGCTTTATTCTTCCCTGGGCCTTATGGTAAAATCCCTGGTGATCGACGGTGTGATCGAGAACATCAACATGTGCAAATGCTTCAATATCATCTGTGACGACCCGGATCCGATCTGTGATTTTATTATCAACGGGCTGCACCGGAGCGCGACCGTATATGAGGCGAAGGGAGCATTTTCCCATCACAGCAAGACGGTCATCATGACGACCATGAAGCGCAGCCAGGCGGTAAAGCTGCGCAATTATATCAAGAGAGTGGAGCCGGAGGCATTTATCCTGATCTCCAACTCCAGTGAGATCATTGGGAAGGGTTTTTTGACCAACTAGACGTTTTTGTGGAAGGATTCACGATAGGCGGTAGGTGTCATGCCGTATTTCTTTTTAAAAATGCGGGTAAAGTGATGGGGATCCGAGAATCCTGCCTGGAAGGCCACATCTGAAATCCGCAGTCCGTCGTCCTGAAGCAGCCGGGCGGCATTTTCAATCCGGACATGGTTTGTGTAGACGGGAATGCTCATGCCCATATCCTGATTGAATACCCGGCTGAGGTAGTTTGGCGCCACGTGGACTTTTTTTGCCAGCAGCGGAAGCGTAATGTCTTCCCGATAATGGATCTGGATGTAGCCGATGACCTTCTGGGTCAGGGGATTTAATCTGGGATGTTTTTTTGCTTCCAGGAGCAGGCGTTCCATCTGGCTGCACAGGGCGTCAGCCAGGGCGTGAAGGGTGGGGGACTTCTCAAGCTGGCAGCTGCTGCGGATTCCAGCCTCACTGCACTGATAGGTTTTGGCGACTTTGAACATCAGGCTTTTGATCTCATGCAGGATATCCTGCAGGTAATCCTGATTCAGGGAAAGGCGGATCTTGTCAAATAACTGACGGATGCAGAGTCCGGCCTGGCTCTCATCCCGGTCCATGACTGCATGCTTTAACAGGTCCAGGATCAGCAGCAGATCATTATAAGGGACCGGATTCTGATGAAAACGGGGATCATCCACAGAGATCACCCACGGTTCATTGACAAAAAAATTCAGGGCATGTATCTGCAGCATGCGGTCATAGGTTCTGGAAATATCCTCGAAATCCGTGATCTTCTCTGAATAAACAGTAAAGGGCTGGAGCTGTTCCTGATCTTCATAGAGCTGCTTTTTATAGGCTGCAAGGATCTGTCCGCTGAACTGCCTGGCGATTTCATGGTGATCAGGTGTATCGCCTCCAGATGGAGAGTAGAGGAGCACTATCTGTTTTTGCCCATAGTTGAACAGAAAGAGCTCTCCATGACACCGGTGCTTATGCAGGATAGAGGCCATCTCCTGCTTTACGGCATTTATGATATTCATGTAGCGGCTTGCATTGCATCCATAGAAGGTCCGGTATATGGCGCGGGGCAGTCCGCCGATGCATAGATAAAGATTGTCCAGCTGTACCGGAAGCGTTTTAGCGTGGCTTGCCCATATCCCCTGGATCTGTGCTTTGTCCTGGCCTATGAGCAGTTCATTTAAGTGCGCTATTTTAAAATAGTGGTCGCTGTCAACCTCGTAATAGTAAAAAGGTCCATACTTTTCCATTTTATAGGTTCTCCATATGCAGCCTGTGTTTACGGGTGTTTCCATACTAGCAAAAAAACAGGATAAAATCAACCGGCGCCTGTCTTCTAAGGAATAGCCTGAAAATAACTTAGAGACAGCGCCGGTTTAAGTATGTTGTTTTTGACTGATAAAAAAGTTTATTTCATAACATTGATCCCGGCAAGCCGTCCAAAGACGATCGCGTCGGAGATGGCGTTTCCGCCCAGCCGGTTGGAACCGTGGATTCCTCCGGTCACCTCACCGGCTGCAAACAGTCCTTCGATCACATTTCCATCTTTATCGATGACCTGGGTGTCTGCATTGATCTCCACTCCGCCCATGGTGTGATGGACCTTCGTCAGCCCTACAAGGGCATAGTATGGCGCTTTGTCTATCTTCTGGTCAAACAGCGTTCTGCCGGTGGGATCTCCCTTTCCGTTGCTTTCCACAAATCCGTTAAACTCATCGACGGTATTCTGAAGCTCATCCGCCGGGACGCCGATCATGTCTGCCAGCTCCGCCAGGGAGTCAGCCTTAAATACCCCTTTGTTGTCCACCATTTCGTCAATCACTTCCCCGGTATAGGCAACTCCGTTTAACATATCTTCCGTCACATGGGCGTCTACGATCCGCCAGTATTTGGTTTCCGGCTGCTCCAGGGTGGCCTTGGAGATCTCGTCGCGGCGTCCGTCCTCTTTGACGAAGCGTTTGCCCTCTTTATTGACCAGGATCGTGCTGTCAATGGCAGGGGTAAAGCTCTTCATTGTGGTGGGAAGCATCTGGATCCATTCCATTCCTACCAGGTTGGCGCCGATGGCTTCTGCCATGATGATCCCGTCGCCGGTTGCCTGGGGACCGTTGCTGGTGGGGATGGATTCGTCCAGGGTTGCCCAGTGGGTATTGTATTTTTCCCGCATTTCCACGTTGGCGCTGAAACCGCCGGTTGCCAGGATCACGCCTTTTTCAGCCTTGAAAATAAACTCGGAGCCGTCGGCAGTGACGCCTTTTACTCCGACGACACGCCCGTTTTCGGTGAGCAGTTCCTGAGCCGTATGCTCCAGAAGGATCTCGCCGCCCAGTTTCTCTACCTCCTGAAGCTGCGGAAGAACAAATCCCGCGCCCTTGGACCCGAAGGTCTGCAGCGGGGTATGGGACCGCGTCCAGGTGGCCCCTACGGCTGCCGTGATCGTGTCGGACCACTCGGTCCCCAGCTCTGTCAGCCAGTGGATTCCTTCAAGAGCGTTGTCGCCGAAAACCTCAACCAGCTCCGGATTAGCAACATAATCGCCGTCCACGTAGGTTTGAAGCTTGTGGAGCGCCGGCGAATCGTAGAGGCAGGTATCATTTTCAGCCCGGTATGTTTCGATATCACTGCGGATCGCATCCTGCCATGCCTTCATGTGATCATTTTTAGCAGGAAGCTCCAGCAGGCTGTCGATGGTATCTAACTGGGCAGAGGTCATTTCCTGTTTTTTTTGCTGCTCCGGATCAGCTGCGTTCATGGCGCTTCCGGCAAGGATCGTGTTGCCTCCGGCGGAAGCCATTTTTTCGATGACGATCACGTTGCCGCCGGCTTTGATGGCTTCTAAAGCAGCGCTCATCCCCGCGCCGCCGGAACCGATGATGACCACGTCCGCAGTGCGTTCTATGGTCCCGGAAGCCTGGGTTTTCTTTTCAACCGCTTTACTGATCGCATCCTCGGCGGCGCCGGCATCTAAAAGCGCGGTCTTTACCGCAGCCAGGATGGCACCGCTTGTTATGGTGGCTCCGGAAACCGTATCAACGGCGATGCTCTGGCCGTCAACAATCGCCTGCGGCATACGCTCGATGGCCGGATCAGAAATACCTTTGGTCTCAGCATGGTCCAGGATCTTTACGGACAGGATGCTTTCTGCATCCACAGTGACTTCTACCTTGACCGGGCCGTTCATGCCGTTGGCTTCGGCCTGGTAGGTACCGGGCTTAAATAAACCTGCGGCGGCGCCTGGCTGCTCGTCGCCGGTCTGGACCGCATCCGCGGTCGTCTGGTTTGCAGTCGGCTGGCTTTGAGTGCATCCGGTCATGGAAGCCAGCATGGATGCCCCTAACAATAAGGCCAGGAATCGTTTTTTCATAGTATGTTTCTCCTCCTTTGACAAAGTGTCTAATGAAATCAGTATAACATTGATAATTATTTGTCGAAAGGTGAGGGGATTAACATAAGGGGGCTTTTTTTAACATTTCTGTTTGCAGGGCAGTTTCCCGTCATTGGCGGGACGTTCCCCGCCTGATTTGCATATAGTAAAGGTATCAGTAAAGCAGCATTCTGCTGTATGAGGAGGAACGCTATGGAACCGAGCACTCAGATGCCCTCTACCAGGCTTCAGGAGGAATATATTGAAAGAGAACGACTGCATAAGAAAAGGGTAGCGACCTGCCGCGTCATGCTGCTGGTACTGCTGCTTGCGATCTGGGAACTCTGTGCAAGACTGGGGATCATCGATGATTTCATCTTCAGCTCTCCGTCCAGAGTTTTCTTCTGTTTCCGGGATATGGTGCTGGACGGCAGTATCTTCGGGCATATCGGTATCACTTTGTTTGAGACGCTTATCAGCTTCTTTCTGGTGGTGGTGATCGGGGTAGCCATGGCTGTGCTTTTATGGTCCAGCCGCAGCGCTTCGGAGATATTAGAACCCTATCTGGTCATGTTAAACAGCCTGCCCAAGTCGGCCCTGGCCCCGATCCTGATCGTCTGGCTGGGGAACCATGTGCATACCATTGTGGTGGCGGCGGTGTCTGTGGCAGTTTTCGGATCTATACTTACGTTGCATAATGGGTTTATCAATATGGATCCGGATAAGATCAAGCTGATCTATTCGCTGGGCGGTAAAAATAAGGATGTGCTGACCAAGGTACTGCTGCCAGGATCGCTACCGCTCATTATCAGCAATATGAAGGTCAATATCGGGCTTTGCCTGGTGGGGGTCATCATTGGGGAATTTCTGGCTGCGCAGAAGGGGCTGGGGTATTTGATCATTTATGGGTCGCAGGTGTTTAAGCTGGATATGGTCATGATGAGCATCGTCATCCTGTGTATCCTGTCTGCTGCGCTGTACCAGGTGATCGCCCTGGTGGAGAAACGGTTGGGATCGCATTTAGGGAATTAAACAGGCGTGTCACTACATGGCGGGCAACTTGCCTGCGCAATTCAGGAATGGCTGGGCGACAGAATATAGGAAGCCAAAATGAAAGAGATGTGGTAAAATATCCCATAGTACACGATGGGAGAAACATCTATGGATTGGAAAATAATAAGATCAAAAAAAGTCTGGCTGTCTGTCGCTGCTGCCATTGTCATGTCCGCGTTCTGTTTCCTGGCTGATATGCAGCAGGAAGGAGTGGCCGCTGCTGCTGCTGTTGAAATGCAGGCGGGCAGCTCTGAGGCGGTAAGAGGAGCAGAAGCGGGGACCGGGGAGGACCAGACAGGGGCGCCCTCCTCTTTAAGGCCCCTGGACGGTAGCGCAGCCGCGCAGGGCGGGCAGCCGCGCACCGGCTGGGCGGTCCGTTTTGGTGTGCAGGTCTATTATGACCGTGGGCGCGCAGTCACGGACCGATGGGTCGGCGATTATTATCTGGGCGAGAACGGCGTGCTGGTGAAGGATTCTTTTCTTGTTTACAAGGGGTTGATTTATCATGTTGGAGAGGGAGGGGCCTGCGACCGGGGGCGTTTTTATGCAGGAGACCGGGAGTATTATGCCAATGAGGACGGCGTGGTTTATTCCTCCGACTGGGTGATGGACGGTGAAGACTGGGTCTATGTGGATGAGGGCGGCCTTGTGATGAAGAATGACATCACACCGGACGGTTATCTCATGGATGAGAATGGGCATATCATAGACGACGGTTACAGCGGGTATGAGGGCTTCCGGTATTCCGACAAAAACTTAAGGCTGAATACCGGAGCGGCAGATCTTATCTGGACATATTTAAAGAAGAAAGGCTGGACGGATACGGCCATAGCGGGAATGCTTGGGAATTTCCAGCAGGAAAGCCATCTGAGCCCGAGCCTGGTGGAGAGCAACGGGATTGGTTTTGGACTGGGGCAGTGGAGCTTTGAGAGGCGGACAGGCCTGGAGGCCTATGCAAAAGGCCTGGATAAGCCGGTCAATGATCTGTATATGCAGTTGGACTATCTGACGGTGGAACCGGTGGAGGGGGCTTATGTAAGGACCTATATGAAAACTGATTTTTCTTCACCGGCGGAGGCGGCGATCGCATGGTGCAATAACTGGGAGCGTCCAAACAAGGCCAAAGCCCGGCTGGGTACGGTGCGGATCCCATATGCAATGGCATACTATGAGCATTACGTCAATGGCGTGGATTATCTGACGGAGGCTTATGTTTATGAGGAGCCGCTTTACCTGGAGGACGGCAGCCTGGAAGGAGAGCAGGGATCAGAGGCTGCAAAACTGGAATATACGCCGCTGACGGATGAATATGGCAATCCGACCCTGGGCTGGATCTACGATGCGGGAGGCTGGTGGTACCGATATCCCGGCGGCGGTTATGCGAAGGATGAATGGAAGAAGATTGACGGCGAGTGGTATTATTTCGGACCGGACGGTTATATGGAGAGCGGCAGGTGGATCACAGATCAGGAGGGCCGCAGCTACCAGTTGGATGACAAGGGGCATATCATACCGCAGGAAGGGGAGACGTATGCGGAGACTGCCCCGGTCATAGTGGCAGGCGGGACCGCCACAGGGTCGGATGCGGTTGCCGGGCAGGATGAGCCGTTATCCTCTGGAACGCAGGAAGGCCAATAGCCTGCGTGTTATCGGCGTTTCAGGCTGTGGAGGGAAGGATTGTCAATCAGCCCGCCATCTTCAGCAAAACGGGAACCGTGGCACGGGCAGTCCCAGGAATGCTCCTGCGGGTTCCATTTTAGTGCACAGCCCATATGTGGGCAGCGGGGTACTGTGGGGGTCAGTATGTTTGCGGTCGCCTGGATGGCGTTTGCGGCAAGCTGGGGCTTTAACATGCTCCGGGATGGGGAAAAGACGGAGCTGTAGGCGGGCGTATCTCCCATGACCAGGCTGGTCAGAAGCCGTGCAGAGACCATGGACCCGGTCATCCCCCATTTGTTGAAGCCGGTAGCCACATAGAGGCCGGGAGTATTTTTGGAATACTGTCCGACATAAGGAACGCTGTCTAAGGTCATGCAGTCCTGGGCGGCCCAGTGGTACAGCTCCTTTGCGTTGGGATAGTATTCGCCCGCAAGTTTTCGCAGCTCATCCCAGCCGCCGCCTGTTTTGCCGGTACGGTGTCCTCCGCCGCCAAAGAGCAGCAGTCCGCCGCAGTTACGAAACGACAGGCCGCCTGACGCCGCGTCCACGTACATACCGTTCACATCTGCGGCGTGTTCCAGCGCAAGCACATAGGAGCGCTGCTGGTACATTTTTAAAAAGTAGCTGCCATGCCGGTTGATAAACGGAAAGTGGGTGGCTACAATGATCTTGTCCGCGGTAATATCACCGTAGTCGGTGACCGCCCTGTGCGGCGCGACGTCTTTTATCATGGTATTTTCATAAATATTCAGATCCTCTGCAATCCCTCCCAGAAACTTTAATGGATGGAACTGGGCCTGCCCTGGAAAGCGGACTGCGCCGGTGACCGGAAACGGCAGTGGGATATCCCGGACCAGTTCAGCAGGAAACCCCAGTTTAAGAAGTGTTTGGACCTCTTTTTCCAGTGCTTCGTTTCCTGTTGTGGAGTAGACATAGGAGTCCATCTCCTTAAAATCGCAGGGATAATCCCCACACAGTTTTTTGTAGACGGCTACGGCTTCCTGATTGGCACGCAGATAGAGGGCAGCGTTCTGTGCGCCTGCGCTTTTTGCAAGTTTATGGTAGATCAGCCCGTGCTGGGAGGTGATCTTTGCGGTGGTATTTTTGGTGATGCCGCTGCCTATGGTTTTTGCTTCCGCCAGGATGTAGTTGACACCGGCATCCTTTAACATATAGGCGCAGAGGATTCCTGCCAGCCCTCCGCCGATGATCAGCACATCTGTGCGGACGTCTTTTTCCAGGTGTGGGAAACGGGGTAATGTAACAGAATCAGACCATTTGGAAATCATATTATCACGACCATTCTTTTTAGTTTTTCAGGTATTGTAAATGCGGTTGTCTTTAGTGTGCGGATATTTGGGGAGAAATATTCCGGATCAGACAGAGATATTATCAGGAGAGTTCCATTGGGGACTCTTTTTGCTTTTATAAAAAAATATATAAATATATAAAAAAATAAAAATCGTGTATTGACATTTGAAGTAGTACCGTATATGATTGTATTATAAAAAAATATATAAATTTATAAAAATAATTAAGATGAATATCTGCCAATATTGGTGGTAAGGACGCCATTTCCAATGGCAGGCAGTGTTCCGGAGGGGAGGATTTCACAATGATACATTTTGAGAAGTTGGATACACCTTCGCTGCTGATTGATATAGAGCAGGCCAGGAAGAATATTTTGGAAATGCAGAAGCTGGCGGATGAACTGGGGGTAACATTACGTCCACATACAAAAACCCATAAAATGCCTTATTTTGCGAAGCTGCAGATGGAGGCAGGCGCCTGCGGGATCGCGGTCGCGAAGATCGGAGAAGCGGAGGTTATGGCTGAGAATGGGATCGGAGATATATTTATTGCCAATGAGATTGTGGGGATTCAGAAATATGAGAGGCTTTTAAGGCTTCATGAGAAGATAACCATTCGATGCGGTGTGGACAGCCCTTTCCAGATTGACCAGATCGAGGAGGTTTTTTCCGGAGCGGAAAAACCGTTAGAAGTCCTGATCGAACTGGAGGTGGGAGAAAACAGGAGCGGGGTCATTACAGACAGCCATTTGACGGAACTTGTAGAACACATTAAGAAAAAAGAACATGTCATATTAAAAGGGATATTTTCCCATGAGGGCCATACCTATAAAGCACCGGATGCTGGAGCCTGCAGACATCTTGCAGAGGAGAGCTATCACCGCACATTACGGGCGGCAGACTTGATCCGCAGCCACGGGGTTGAACCAGAGATCATCAGTATTGGTGCAACGCCCAGCATTATGAACCATGCATTTTTGGAGGGGATCACAGAACTGCGTCTGGGAACCTATATTTTCATGGATATGGGGCAGAGCAGGGCGGTCGGTGATTACAGCAGATGTGCAGCCACCATTCTGGCAACCGTGATCAGCAAGCCGACAGATACCCGGGTTGTGCTGGATACAGGGGCGAAGGCGCTGGTGCCTCAAAACAGGAGTGAAGGAATCTGTGCCACCGGAGGATTTGGATGTGTGCTGGGGGAGGAAGATGTAGTGATCAGTAATATGTTCGACGAACATGGGCTGATAGAAAATAAGGATTTCCACGACCGGGTTTCCCTGGGGGATAAAGTCCGGATCATACCCAGCCATATTTGTCCGACAGTCAATCTTTACGATGAAGCGGCTCTGATCTCGGACGGATTGGTCGTTGGGACCGTGCCGATACTCTGCAGGGGAAAAACACAGTAGAAAAAGGAAGGAGGGCCTATATGGCGGACACACGGGAAATACAAAGGATCATCATGGAAGAACGGGAAGCTTTTGAACAGATCAGTGACCAGATCTGGGAATTTGCGGAGATGCGGTACCAGGAATTTGAGTCGGCAAAGCTGCTCTGCAGGACCCTGGATGCATGCGGTTTTCAGGTCACAAGGCCGATCGCCGGGATCGAGACGGCATTCATGGGGGAGTATGGGACCGGCAGGCCAGTCATTGCGTTTTTGGGGGAGTATGACGCTTTGCCGGAGATGAGCCAGAAAGCGGATTCGACCGTTCAGGAACCTCTTGTACCGGGAGCCTGTGGACATGGATGTGGACATCATCTGCTGGGGACCGGAAGCCTGGAAGCGGCATATGCGGTAAAAAAACTGATAGAGGGCGGAGCCTTAAAGGGAACAGTGCGGTATTATGGCTGTCCGGCGGAGGAAGGCGGGGCAGGAAAAGGCTTTATGGTCCGCGCCGGAGTGTTCCGGGATGCCGATATCTGCCTGACCTGGCATCCTATGGACGCCAACGGGGTTATGAACCATACGCTGGCAAACATGAGATTTTTCTTCAGGTTCCATGGGGTCAGCGCCCATGCCAGCGCCAACCCCCATATGGGACGGAGCGCCCTTGATGCGTTAGAGCTTACCAATGTGGGCTGCAATTATCTCAGGGAACATATTATCCCGGAGGCGAGGCTTCATTATGCAGTGACCAATACAGGAGGAGCAGCGCCGAATGTGGTACAGGCCTATGCGGAAGAAATATATTGTATCCGTGCGCCAGGGCAGGACCAGCTTGAGGAGATATTTGAAAGGGTCTGCAATGTGGCGCGGGGAGCTGCACTGATGACAGATACCAGGGTGGATATCCAGGTGGTATCGGCGTATGCCAATATCATTCCCAACCGTACGCTGCGGGAGTTGGCTTTGGAAAAAATGCGGGAGTTCTGTCCTCTGTACTATACGGAGGAGGAACTGGCATACGCAGCAGCGTATCAGGAAGGAGGTGCGGTTGAGCCGATCAACAAGAGGGTGGTTGAGGAAAATGCGCCGTTCAGTGGTTCTACAGATGTAGGTGATGTGAGCTGGAATGTGCCAACACTCTCTCTGGGTATTACTGCTTATGCGGCGGGTACAGCGCTCCATTCCTGGCGCAGCACGGCCCAGGGGAAATCTTCTGTCGCTAAGAAGGGGATGCACCTGGCGGCCTGTGTCATGGCGGCAGTGGCGGCGGAGCTGTTTGAAAACAGTGGGCTGAGAGAACAGGTAAGGGAAGACTTTAAGAAAGAAACGGGCAGCGGAGGTTACCGGAGTCTGCTCCCTGGGGATGCAGCTCCGGGAGATTTTTAAAGAGAGGTAATGGATAATATGGAAACTGTCGCACAGGTATGCAATATACAGCCTAATGGACACTATGTCCAGGCAACTGTACATAATGGAACGATCTATGTATCCGGCCAATTTTCCGTGGATGCAGATACGGGGGAACGGAAATTCGGTACGGTGCGGGAGGAGGCAAAACAGGCACTGGATAATATTGAGCTGATACTGAAAGCATTGGGCTCCGACCGCAGTAAAATATTGAAGACTACAGCTTATGTATGCAGTATGGACGACTGGGGGGAGGTAAATGAAGCCTATGCCGGGTTCTTTAAAGAACACCGGCCGGCCCGTACCATTGTCAATGCAAAGGAACTGCACTTTGGGTTTAAAGTTGAGATTGAGGCGATTGCGGCATTGTAGGTCAGGTTAAAGCCGGGCTCGTCCCATGATCTCTGTGATTTTAGCCATTGCCGCCTGGATCATGCTGTCGTCTTTGCGGGAGGCCTTACAGACGAGAGAGATGTTGCGTTTCAAAGGTGTGTTTTCAATGGAACAGAGAACAGGGCGCTCCAGTCCTTCCATGGAAGATGAGTTCTGATGGTAAACAGAGAGCGTAAAAGCAATCCCCATGCCGGCGCCTGCAAGCCAGTAAGATGTTTCGCTGTTGTTGATATTTAATGTGTATCCCGGTTTGATATGGTAACGTGAAAAAATGAAATTGCTGAACCGGGATAGTCCATACCCCGGCTGCCCCAGGATGAATCTCTGGCCATTTAAGCATTCAGGAGTGAGGATACAGGGGTTTTCCGTACTATTTCCGGATAGGTCGCGGCCTTTTAGGACAGGGTGGTTCCTGGGGACTGCCAGGAAGACATCTTCTGTCGACAGTGCAGCGGCATAAAGTTCTTGGGACACGGTTGCTGTGGCGAGAATGCCAAGGTCCACAGATCCATTTTTTATCAGGGCCTCTGTCTCGCTGTCAGGACCTTCCTGTGTCTGGATGGAAAGCTGGGGATGGATTCTGCATAGCTCTGGAAGCAATAAGGGAAGCCAGAAACGTCCTCGGTTGATCCCGATTCCCAGAACCAGGTTCCGTGGAGATGTGTGCCTGTAGCTAAGAAGGGTATAGAACAATTTCTCTTCCATAGCCCTGATCTTTTTCATCTCAGTCAGATAGAGCTCTCCTTCGGGAGTGATCTCAAGCGGGATCTTCGATCGGTCAAAGATCCTGATCCCAAGCTCCTCCTCCAGGCGTTTGATACGCAGAGTCATAGCTGGCTGACTGATGAACATCCGCTCTGCCGCTTTTGTCAGATTCCGTTCTTCTGCGACAGCAAGGATATAGTCGAACTGGTCCATAAAATTCCTCCGTGGCAAGTTATAATTATTTGCTTTTATTATATATGAACAAACTCTAATTAATCAAGAACTATTTTTATAGATATAATATTTTTATTATAACTCACTGACGAATTACAAATTGGACACGGAAGGATTCTTTCTTTAAAATAAAAAACAGATAAAGCGGAGCGCGCCCGCTTGTCAATTCTAAGGAGGGGTTATATGAAGATTACTGATGTGTATTCCCAGAGCTACCGATGGCCGAAGGAAAAACCAATTCAGAATGGAAAGCATATTTTCACACACAATGAGCTGAACCTGGCGGTGATTGAGACCGATGAGGGGATCACTGGTTATGGGACCAGCTACAGTGTGGATTATGTGGAATATCTGAAAAAATTCCTGATCGGTGAAAATCCATTCTGTGTGGAGCGGTTATGGGACAAGATGTGGGAGACAAAGGTTTTGGGGAGGAGGAGCATTTCAACCAGAAGCATCTCGGCTCTGGATATTGCGTTGTGGGATATCAGGAGCAAAGCGGCCAATATCCCGTTATACCAGCTCTTGGGCGGGTACCGGGAGGAGATCCCCTGCTATATCGCCGGGGGGTATTATGCGAAGGATAAAGGGATCCTCGAGCTTCAGAAAGAGATGGAGGAGTATTTAAGCTGGGGCGTAAAAAATGTAAAAATGAAGGTCGGTGTCCTGAGTATGAAGGAGGATGCAGCCCGCGTCAGGGCGGTCCGCGAGGTGATCGGGGACGATGTGCGCCTGATGGTGGATGCAAATTGTGCATACCGCGGATATGAGGCGGTGGAGTTTGCGAATATGATCGCAGAGTACCGGCCTTACTGGTTTGAGGAGCCGGTGATGCCGGACGACTATGACGGGATGCGCATGTTTTCAGAAAAGAGCCCGATCCCCCTGGCTACAGGTGAAAATGAATACACCTGCTATGGGTTTAGGGATCTGATCGGGCGTGGGAAGCCGGCGATCCTGAATCCGGATGCGGGCAGTCTGGGAGGGATCACAGAGTTTCTGAAAATAGCGGCCCTTTCCCGCGCCGACAATGTGGCTCTGAGCCCCCATGGACAGCAGCAGATCCACATTCAGCTGGACTGTGCTGTACCAGATGTGGTAATGGCAGAATTCTATCCACCGCAGTATGATGCAAAGATTTATGAATCATTTAAGAATCCGATCCGTTTCGATCCCAAAACAGGGATGGTGGCGCCAAACAGGGAGCCGGGAACCGGACTGGATATCAACTATGAGGTACTGAAGGACTATCGTGTGAAATAAACGGGGAAATTACTATGGGGGAAAATACTATGGAGAAACAGCAGTTATCAAAAAAGAAACTTGCGATACCGGATTCTCTGGTGATCATTGTGGTCGTTATGCTGTTGGCAGCAGTGCTTACCTATCTGATCCCGGCGGGGGAATATGTCAGGACGACCAATGAAGCGGGGCAGACCGTGGTGGATGCGGAAAGCTTTCATTATATCGAATCATCTCCGGTTAATCCGATCACAGTACTGAATTATGTGACGGATGGTCTTAATAATGCCAGAAATGTTATTTTTGTACTTTTATGCAGCGGCGGCGGTCTCGGTATCGTCTTGAGTACCGGCATGTTCCAGGGGCTGGCATCCTCCTTAAGCCAGAAGGCGTCGGGAAAGGAATGGATGGTCATTGCGCTGGTGACTGCAGTATTTGCGGTCCTGTGTGTGCCGGTCAACTTGAATACGTTTATCCCGCTGGCTCCGCTGGGGCTTTTGATCGCAGCGTCCATGGGGATGGACGCTATTGTGGGAGTATCCATCATCATGCTGGGAGGCGCGGTCGGATTTTCCTGCGGCGCGATGAACTTATCCAATACCGGAACCGCCCAGCAGGTGGCAGAACTGGCGACCTTCTCCGGAATGGGGTACCGGCTGTTTTGTATGATACCGTTTTACGCGGTGACGGTGGTGTACATCATCCGTTATGCTTACAAGGTGAAGGCAGATCCCACAAAGAGCTATATGTATGGGGTGGATACGTCAGGGGTGATGAGTTTTGACCTGTCAAAGGCTCCCAAGCTGGAGAAAAAGCATCTGCTTCCAGGCCTTGTGACGCTGGTGAGTTTGCTGTACATGATTTATGTTGCTGTTCAGGGGAAGCTGACCAATCCGATGGCGTCGGCAATCTTCATGTATATGGGGCTTCTGGCAGGGATCACCTACCGCATGACGCCCAACGAGATATGCAGGGAGTTTATGAAGGGCGTCAAGAGCATGTGCGGTACGGCGATGATGATCGGGTTCGCTTATGTGATCTCGCTGATCCTGACGCAGGGGAATGTGCTGGATACCATCGTACATTTTCTGGCGGGACAGCTGATCCAGGTGCCAAAGCTTCTTCAGGCGCCATTGATGTTCCTCGCTCATATCATCATCAATTTCTTTGTGACATCCGGTTCCGGACAGGCGGCGACCACCATGCCGATCTTTGTACCGGTGGCTGATCTGATCGGTATTTCGAGACAGACCGCAGTACTTGCATTTAACTTTGGCGACGGGTTCTGTAACTTTATCCTTCCCCACGCTGCGGCAACCATGGGATTTGTGGGAGCTCTGGGAGTACCGTTCGGCAAATGGTTTCAGTATGCAATTAAGTTGTTCGGTCTGTGGTGTGTGATCGGCAGTGTGCTGTTAGTCATTGCAACAGTCATGGGATATGCCTGAGAAATAGAATAGAAGAGAATGGATTCCTGTTGCACATTTTTATAAAATGGTATACGATTAATATATAAAATTATAAGCAGGTGGAATATGAATCCAATCTTAAAATCTTATTTTGTAATAGCGGATACAATTGCAGGAACGTTTGGGGAACAGTGTGAGGTGGTGGTACATGATCTGTCCAGGCCTGAAAGCTCTGTTGTGCATGTGGCGAACGGAGCGGTCACGGGGAGGCAGGTAGGCCAGACATTTGATCATCTGGTCAAACAGGTACTGCTGAACAAGAATTTTAAGGACGATCGGATGATCAATTACCGGGTCGAGACTTCCGACGGCAGGAAGATCAAGTCCTCTTCCGCCCTGATCCGGGACGGGGAGGGCGAGGTGATCGGCATGCTGTGTATCAATTTTGATATCACGGCGGCCCAGGTGATGCAGTCCCAGCTGGGGGCGTTTCTGTGTACGGCAGAGGAGACTGTGGAAGCGGAACAGGATGTGGACCAGAATGTGATGGCGGTCATTGATGAACTGATCCTTAAGATCATAGGCACTGTGGATGTAAAGAACCTGTCCCGGAAAAAGAGTGTTGAGATCGTGGGATTTATGGATGAAAAGGGGATATTCCTGGTGAAAGGAGCTATGGACAAGGTGGCGTCCATGATGGGGGTCTCCAAGGTTACGATTTACAGTTATCTTGATGAAGTGAAAGGGAAGCGTAAGGTAACCGAAAAGGATGATTGAGTGGGGCAGCAGGCGGGAGCAGTGGAGCTTTTGCCTGCTGTTCCTTTTTTGTCCGCACTCTTTTTCTTCATTGAATATGCCGCATCGAATATGCAGTTGCGAAACCCCTCATATAATATTATAATAAGAACAGGAATTAGGAGGCGTTCATCCGAGGGGGAAGAGGTGAGTGTATGGCAGCAATATCAGGGAACAAAAATACCAGCATCTATGTGATTGATGATGAGTACCGTCTGGTATATTTCAATCAGGTGCTGCAGGAGAAGTATCCGCAGGCAAAGACAGGCGATTTTTGTTATGAGCGGCTTTGTGGGGAGAAACAGCCCTGTCAGGTCTGTCCGCTTGCCAGAAAAAGCGGCAGCGAGACCCTGTATTATAACCGGCTGATGAAATGCTGGATCAACATTGGGACGGGAGATCTCGCCTGGCCGGGGAAGGACAGGTGCCATATTATTCTTGCCACCTCGATCCACGAAGATGACGCTCTGTACGAGGAGCTGCTGAATCCGCTGACAGGGCTGTACAAGCGCGGCGCATTTTTCCAGAAGGGCGAAGAGTTTTTGGATGAGGCTTCAGAAGGGCGCTACTGCCTGGTTGCCATAGATATTGAACATTTCAAGCTGTTCAATGACTGGTATGGACAGAAGGAGGGGGATAAGCTCCTTGTGGATATCGGCAGGCGTCTTCTGCAGCTCCAGCAGGAGGGAAAGGGCGTCGCCGGTTATATTGGCGGAGATGATTTTGCTATATTGATGCCGGATGATGCAGAGGAGATCTGCAGGATTCAGGCGAGCCTCACAGAATATGTGAAGGCGTATGGAGAGAATGCGGGATTTCTGCCCACCTTTGGCGTCTACGAGATAGAGGAGCGGGAGCATTCCCTCAGCGCCATGTATGACAGGGCGGTCATTGCCGCCAATTCCATCAAGGGCAATTATGCGCAGCGGATCTGTTATTATGACCGCCGTATGAAGCAGCGGATGGAGGAGGACCACCTGCTTTTGTCAGAAGTGCAGCGGGGGATGGAGAACGGGGAATTTGTATTTTATACCCAGCCCAAGTGTGATTTAAGCACAGGCAGGATCGTGGGGCTGGAGGCGCTGGTTCGATGGAACCACTCTGTCCGCGGGGTGATCTCTCCCGGGACGTTTCTGCCCTTATTGGAGAGCAACGGACTGATCACCAACCTGGATATATTTATCTGGGAATCCGTGTGCAAAAAGGTCCGCAGCTGGATCGACCAGGGAAGGCAGCCGATCCCGATTTCAGTCAATGTCTCCTGCGTAGATATTTTTGCGATCGATGTGGTGGAGACGTTCCGGCAGCTGGTGAAACGCTATGATCTGGAGCCGCGGCTGATCGAGATCGAGATAACCGAGAGCGCGTATGTGGAGCGTTTTGATGAGGTCATCCGTATTGTGGAGGCCCTGCGGTCTGCCGGGTTTACTGTTCTGATGGACGATTTCGGCAGCGGGTACTCATCCCTCAACATGCTGAAGGATGTGAGCGTGGATATCCTGAAGATCGATATGAAGTTCCTGGACCTGAACGAGAACAGCCTTGGACGTGGCGTCAGCATCCTGGAGGCGATCGCCAAGATGGCGCATATCATGGGTCTGAAGCTGATCGCTGAGGGTGTGGAGACAAAGGAACAGGTGGAGTTTTTGCTGAATGTGGGCTGCAGTTATGGACAAGGATACTATTTCTACCGTCCGATGCCGCCGATGGATATGGAGGATCTGATCGTCCATGAGGAAAATGTAGACTACCGGGGTATCACTCTGCAGAAGATGGAGCCGGTGCGGATGCGGGATCTGTTCAATGAGGATGTGCTCAGCGATACCATGGCAGGAAACATTCTGGGAGCAGCAGCTTTTACGATGTCCATGGTGACAGGCTGGAGCTTGTGAGAGCCAATGAAAAATATTGTGTTGTTACCCGTACCAGCATGGTGGAGCTGGAAGAACAGCGTATGGAAATCCTGCAGGAGATCTATCCGGAGGACCGGGGGACCCTGCACGGCCTGTTCCTGAGGGCGCGTGAAAACCAGACAAAGGGCGCTGAAGGAGAGGTGCGCCGCAGGACAGGAGACGGGATCTATCTCTGGATCAGGATACGGCTCTTTTATCTGAGAGAGCAGGATGGACACCGGATCTACTATGGTTCATTGAGCGATGTGACTGGTCAGAAGCAGAAAGAGGATCAGCTGGAATCCTTCCAGCGGGCTCTGGCATCTGTGGTGAATATTTCCAATGACGACCAGTCTTTTATGAGGCTGACGGAGGAGAACCGCCGGGCTGCAGCCACGATCGCAGCACAGATGTCGCCGGGCGGGATGATTGGCGGTTACTGTGAACCGGGATTTCCACTGTATTTTGCCAATTATGAGATGGTCCGGCTTCTGGGTTACGATACTTATGAGGAATTGGCAGAGGCGATCGGCCAGAAGGTGGAAAACACCATTCATCCAGATGACCGGGCAAGAGTGGCAGCAGATATCGGACCGGAATATTATCTGGGACTGGAGTATATGACCAGCTACCGGATGCCAAAGAAGGACGGCACCTGGTTCTGGACGCTGGACAAGGGAAAAGTTATCCGCGCAGAGGACGGGCGTCTGGCGATCGTCAGCGCCTGCACGGACATTTCGGAAGCGATGGCAGCACAGCAGCAGCTTTTGGAACGGAATGCACTGTTGATGCGGAAGAATGAAGAATTGTTTTATATCAATAAAGTCATGCCTGGCGGCTACCATCGGTGTGCCAATACGCCGGATTACGATTTTATTTATATCAGCGAGCGGTTCCTTGAGGTATTTGGCTATACCAGGGAAGAGATCCAGGAAAAATTCGGCAGCAAGTTTATCAATATGATCCATCCGGACGACCGTGAACGTGTGGTATCTGGTGTAAAGGAGCTGGTGGAGTATGACAAAGCCGGCAGTCTGGAATACCGTATGCTCAGCAGCAGGGGATACATCTGGGTGATGGACCAGAGCCGTTATACCGAGTTTGAAGGCAGGGGATTTATCCAGGGAGTTGTTCTGAATGTTACAGAGTCAGTTATTCTCCGCAACAGGATGAAAATGCTGGTGGAATATATGCCGGACAGCATGATCCTGCTACGGTGGAAGCAGGACAGAGCCAGCTATGAAGTCATAGCCAATGGGCTGATGCAGAAATATGGATACGCGGCGGAGTACATAGAAAAGATATTAAATGACGGCAATTACCAGGAGTTCCTGTATGAAGGGGATGCCGGTAGGGTCCGCGAGAATTTACAAAAGGCGATCAGGCTTGGCGAGGATTATCAGGATGTGGTGAGGTTCCGGCTGCGGGATGAAAGGATCATCTGGGCGAATTTTCTTGCCAGAAAGGTTTTGCTGGACCAGGACGGCGTAACCTATCTCTGTGTATACAGCGATATTTCCAATATCAAACAGAAAGAGCATGAGCTGATGCTGACAGGCCTGAAGCTGGAGAGCATCCTGCGGCAGGCGGGAATCAACAGCTGGGATTGGGATTTTAAGAAAAATACTCTGAGGATATCTGGTTCGGCAGCGCTGTTTCCTGCATTCAGCCGCGGATGGTTTAAGGAGGAAAACGGCCAGATGGTGCTTGAGGATTTTTCGGAAGTGATCATGGAAGACGGGTATATGCCGGAGAGATACAGAGAGAATGTGAAGGAATATCTGGAAAGTGTGAGAAATAATGTGCCGGGCACCAGTATACACTGTGAGTTTCCGATCGAGATAGAGAGCGGAAAGCATGTCTGGCTTACGGCGGCCTGTGAGACGCTCCGGGATGAGAACGGGATACCGGTCAAAGCGGTGGGATACTACCGGAATATCAGCGAGGAACGCAGGCAGGTACTGCACTTGACCCAGATGGCGGAAACAGATGCCATGACAGGGCTGTTCAACCGTCAGGCGGCTATTCCGCGGATCGAGGAGTATATCCAGAACATTGGTGACAGCTCGGCAGCCATGGTGATGTTTGACCTGGACAATTTTAAACAGGCCAACGATGTGTTCGGCCACTCCTTTGGGGATACAATGATCGTGGAGAATGCCAGGAAGCTGAAACAGTTTTTCCGGAAGGATGATATCATCTGCAGGATCGGCGGGGATGAATTTATGATCCTCTGTAAAAATATCAGGGAGAAGGATCTGCTCCGGAAGCTGGCGAAGGTGATAAACGCCATGACCATCATGCATGAAAAGGAGGGGCAGTCCATCCGTTTCTCTTCCTCTGCCGGGTATGTGATGATACCGGAGCAGGGTACGGAGTTTGATGACCTTTACGGCAAGACGGACGTCGCTCTGTTTGCCGCCAAACTGAAGGGGAAAGGCGCCTTCTGCAAATATAGTCCTGAGATGAAGTCCGTGCGGTATGAACTGGCGGAGAAGAATACGGCAGAGAACGAGTCGGAAGTGTAAAGAAAACAGCTAACGTACAGTCTGGGGCTGCCGCACTGATCATCCATGCGGCAGCCCCAACGGTCACTGCTCTAGTTCTTTCCATACCTGATTAAAGTACTGTGAGAATTCCGGAGCATTCCGGCGTTTTAACGGACTGTCATATTCTTCGCCGAATGTGATGGGGAAAATGGCTTTGACCTGTCCCGGCCGTGCAGACAGGATGACGACCCGGTCAGCAACACTGATAGCCTCCGCAAGATCGTGGGTGATCAGGATCGCCGTTTTCCCGGTGCTTCGGATGATGCTGCTGATATCGTCGCAGACGGAGAGCCTTGTCTGATAATCCAGAGCGGAAAAAGGCTCGTCAAGAAGCAGCAGGTCTGGTTTTAGTGCCAGAGTCCGGATCAGGGCGGCGCGCTGGCGCATCCCTCCGGACAGCTCGGATGGATGAGCGGTCTCAAAGCCGCTTAAGCCATAAGCGCCCAGCATTTCTGATAAGTGGGTGCGTGACGCTTCATTCAATTTTTTTTGGATCTCCAATCCGAGTGAAACATTGCCGTAGATGGTGCGCCATTCAAACAGATGGTCTTTCTGCAGCATGTAGCCGATACTCGCACCGGACTGGCGGATGGGAGTGCCGTCAATCAGCACTGCGCCCTCCTCAGGCTCTAAAAGACCGCTGAGCAGGGATAAAAGGGTGGACTTGCCGCAGCCGGACGGACCGACTACCGCAAGAAATTCTCCGGTTGTAACAGTAAATGATATATTGGAAAGGGCCGGGGTCTCGCCTTCCAGCGAATGATAAGAATAACTGACCCCGCATGCCTCCAGCTTGGGTTTCATGGACTGACCTCCTAAATGGATAATGTGGTGGATTGCCTTGCTCTGTAAGGATAAGGGGCATATAATAACGTATGTTCCGATCGGGGATGATGTACCTGC
Source organism: Clostridium sp. AN503 (assembly GCF_040719375.1). NCBI lineage: Bacteria > Bacillati > Bacillota > Clostridia > Eubacteriales > Clostridiaceae > Clostridium > Clostridium sp. AN503. The sequence goes on from NZ_JBFDTP010000002.1 coordinate 622,665, forward strand.
CGGGATTTTTCAACTTCAGAAATTCGTTTGACATTTCCGTCAGGAGTTCTTACAATAGAACAGGGAGAATATGACATGAAAGAACTCTATCACAATATATTTGAAGAAACGATCCTTTATCCGGGGCAGCACATCATTCCGAGGAATCTACTGGTGGTGAAGCAGCCGGGGCGCAGCCTGATGGTGGATACCGCCATGTGTCTGCCCCAGGACCGGCAGTTTGTCCATGAAATGCTGAAGACCTTAGAGATTGACTATAAAGATCTGGATATTTTTATTACCCACGACCATCCCGACCACACAGGGCTGGTGCCGGAGCTGGAAGCGCTGGGCGCTAAAGTGTTCATGAACCCGGATGAGACCCGGCGGCGGGCGGATCTGCTGCACTGCTATCTGTCGGATGACCGTACACGGAAGGAGAGCCTGCGGACGGTGGGGGTCACGAAGGAGGATACGCCGGAGGTGTACGAGGCTATTATGGACTACACCGACCGGGCGCACAAAGAGTGGCGCAGGGACGGAGACTTCCCGTTTATTCCGGCGCCGCCCGGGACGGTCCTCGCTTATGGAGAATACCGGTTTGAAGTGGTTTCCATGAAAGGGCATACCTACGGTCAGTGCGGGCTGTACGAGCCTGAGCACCGCCTCTTGTTCTGCGGCGACCAGATCATGACCAATATCGTGCCCAATGTGGGGAGCCAGCAGAAGGACCTGGGCCTTTTAAAGAGCTACCTTGCCTCTATGGAGGAGATGAAGCACAAGTATGCAGACTGCCTGTATCTGACAGCTCACTATGGCCCCATTGAGGATATCGGCAGAGAGGTGGACCGGATCGTGCTTGGTTACATGGACAAATGTGCGATAATGAAAAGGGTTTTGGAGGAAGAAGGAAGGCCGCTGACCACCCGGGACGTGGGGGTGCGCGCCTATGGGCGGAGCCAGGGGCCGCCGGACTACCGGCATTTCCTGTCCTGTACCCAGATCTGGATCAAAACCTTCTCCTGCCTGGAGTATATGTACGGGGAGGGATTTGTGGAGCGGACGGAACGGGATGGGATCTTGTACTGGCAATCCTGTACGTAAAAGCGGCAGAGGTGCAATCAATCAGCGCCTCTGCCGTTTTTATGTGCTGCTGTCAAGGATGGAATCCTTGTAATACTCATCTGTAATATCTAAAAAATGTTTCATGGCTGTGGAGATATGGCTCTTGTCATAATAGGCGATCACAACCTTCCACTCATAGTCTACATCTGGTTCCAGATAGTAGCAGTCCAGGTAATCAAAAGAACCGAATATTTCCAGATAATGTTCAGGAATGAAGGTATAGCCGATATTGTTGGAAACCATACGCTTGATGGTTTCCTGGTTGCGGCTGGTCATGACTATGCGGGGAGAAATTTTTGCTTTTTTAAAAATAGTTTCGTTGATGGTCCGGATCCGCTGACCCTGATGTCCGATGATGAACGGGGCGTTGTTCAGTTGTGTGATATCGACATAAGGAAAGCGGTCTTTCTTGTCCTTCCAGTAGCAGTAATCTTTTATCCCACTTGTTTTAGCAGCAAGAAAAACCATTCTGCTCTTTAGGAACATATGGTATGGAAACTCGTTGAATTTAAAGGGGAGGGGCATGACGCTGATATCGATGGCCCCTTCCATGAGGAGCTGTTCCAGCTCAGTAGAAGAGGATTCCACCAGTTGTATGTCAATACGGGGAAAACGTTTCCTGTACAAGGGGATGATGTAGGTCGCCACCAGTGTGCCCAACAGGTAAGGGACTCCAACTACCAGTTTCCCGCCGGTCACATTGGACAGACAGGAAAAATTGGTGTCCAATTCCCGGGTGATATCGATAATACGGTTTCCTGCATTGATAAAAAATTCTCCTTCCGGGGTCAGCTTTAGCCGGCCCTTCACACGTGTAAACAATGTTACGCCCAGTTCGGCTTCTACCTTTTTGAGGGTCTGGCTCAGGGAGGGCTGGGCGATGTAAAGTTTTTGGGAGGCTTTGGTCACACTTCCTTCATTTGCGATCGCCAGGATATATTCAATATCACGTATATTTAAATTCATGTAGATTTCCTCTTAGCCGGTTCGGCAGCTCCAACAGTTCCAATCATATTACGCAACAGGATAAGTGTAAAATATTGAACGAGAAATGTCAAGTTTTGATAATTGAGTCAGCATATAATATAGATATATCAGAAATTGCCGAAATATTCCAATAGGAATTTTGAATAAAATGTATATTATCTGTGTATTAGCTTTCGCCCTTTTATGCATTTATAATAAAACTACAAAATAACTGATGAGGAGAGAAAAATGAAGACGGTTTCTGAAAAAATAGCGGAGTTTGCGCTGAGGCAGAAAATGGATCAGATTCCTCCCGATGTGATCGGATACGGAAAACTTTTGCTGATGGACACCTTCGGGGTGGCCATGGCAAATATGGAGCAGGAACATGCTCAGGCAATCCGCAGGGTTGTGATGGGGATGGAGGAAAAACCGGTATCCACCTTGTGGGGGACCGGGGACCGGGTTCAGGTTTCTGATGCCGCTTTATACAATGGGGGCTTGATCCACGGCTCAGATTATGATGACACTCATGTGGCGGGGATTGTCCATCCCAGCGCGTCGGTGTTAAGTACGGCCGTGGCTGTGGGGGAATCCGTAGGAGCTTCCGGCAGAGAGATCTATGAGGCTGTGATTGTTGGCTGGGAGATCATCGTAAGGCTGGCGCTGGCGGCAAGAGGAAAGTTCCATGATACAGGGTATCACGGCACGGCAGTCGTGGCTCCGTTTGCCGCGGCCTGCGTAGCGGGAAAGCTTTGGAAGGTGACAGAGGATGTCCTGGTGAATGCGTTGGGAATATGCGGAAGCCAGGCGGCTGGGATCCAGGAATTTCTGCGGGATGGAAGCTGGGTGAAAAAACTGCATCCTGGTTGGGGCGCCCACAGCGCGGTCTATGCGGTCCGTCTTGCGCAGGCTGGTTTTACAGGACCCAGAAAGGTATTTGAAGGGGAATTTGGAGTCTGGAAGACTCATTTGGGCACAACGGAAGGTCTCGATGAGTTTGATGACTTGGGCAGGGTCTGGCATACACCGGAGATCACCTTTAAAATGTATCCTGTCTGCCATATGACCCATTCCTTTATCGACTGTATGTTCCGGGCTAAAAATGAGTTTCAGGTATGTACAGAGGATATTGATCGGATCGAGTGCCGGATCGAGGAACGTTGTTACCATATCGTATGTGAACCGGAAGCGGCAAAAAAGAATCCGGAGACCGATTATATGATGCGGTTCAGCCTGCCCTACGTGGTGGCGGTCAGTATATTAAAGGGAAAGGTAAGTCCATGGGAGATCGACATGCGGCTGGCGCAGGATCCGAAAGTGCGGGAGCTGATGTCAAAAGTGGTCTGCATCGCAGATGACAGCAAAAGCAATCCGGGATATTTTCCTGGATGGATCAAGCTGTTTTTAAAGGATGGGACGGAACAGGTATACGACCAGAGGTGGGAGATCGGGACTCCGGAAAATCCGGCGGACATGGATGCGGTCATGGAAAAGTTCCGAAATAATCTGGAGCATTTTTATACGGATGAGCAGATCGGGCAGATTGCGGATACCATTCAGCGGATTGACAGGCTAAATCAGATCGGGGAGCTTTTAAAATGCCTTCAGGTGACAAAAAACCGGAACGATGCAGAGAATGAAAAACAGGAGGAAGAGATCAATGGGAGAAACACTGGTAGAAAAGATTTTAAGTGAGAAGATGGGAAGAACGGTCCGCGCAGGGGAAACCGTCGTGGTGGACGTGGATTTTGCGGCGCTTCATGACGGCTCAGGCCCTTTGCTTGTGAGACTGATGAAAGAGCGTGGATATGAGGGAGCACCGGTGTTTGATCCGGAACGGGTTTTGTTTGCCAATGAATTCGGGCCAGTCCCCACCCGGGAGATCGCCAATGAACATGCTCTTACCCGGGAATATGCATGCAGCCATAGCTGCCACTGGGAAGAAGGCGGCACCGGGCATGTACATGCTCATGTGTATGAGGAATATTTAAAATGCGGCTCCATCTGTATTGTGGGAGATTCCCACACCACGGTCCACGGGGCGTTCGGAAGCTTTGCCACCGGCTGCGGTTCTACCGATATGGTGGCGGTGGTCCGCTACGGAAAAACCTGGATCAAGGTCCCGGAGACCTTCCGCATCAATGTAAATGGGGAGCTTCCCAAAGGGGTATACTCCAAGGACATCATGCTGAAGCTGGCAAGTATCATTAAATCGGACCAGGCGATCTACAGGTCCCTTGAATTCCGCGGGGATACGATCCATTCACTGAGCATGGACGCGCGTTTGACCATTACCAGCATGGGTGTGGATGTGGGAGCGAAAAACGCGATCATGGAGACCGATGAGAAAACCAGGGCGTTTCTCGCACAATTTGGCAGGGAAGACGATTACAGGGAAATCAGGGGGGATGAGGAAGCGTCCTATGAGCGCGTGATCGACATTGACGCCGCGTCCTTAGAACCGCTGGTATCCAGACCTCATTATGTAGAAAATGTGGATCTCGCACGCAACTGTTCTGATCAGAAGGTCAATATGGTATTTATCGGAAGCTGCACCAACGGGAGGACAGAGGACCTTCATATTGCGGCGGAGATATTGAAAGGGAAGAAGATTGCAAAGGGGCTGCGGCTCCTGGTGATCCCCAATTCTACCCATGTGTATAAAGAGTGCATGAAGGATGGCACACTGCTTGCCCTCGCGGAGGCGGGAGCCGTTGTGGAGGCCCCCAACTGCGGACCATGTATGGGCGTCCATCAGGGGATACCGGGTGATAATGAGGTGGTCGTGGCTACCCAGAACCGGAACTTTAAAGGAAGAATGGGCAACCCCACGGCAAGCATCTATCTTTCCAGCCCTGCGACGGCTGCGGCGACGGCACTCAGAGGCTATATCACGGACCCAAGGGAGGTCATGTAAAGAAACAGAGGAGGAGAACAAAATGATAAGACAAAGCATTAAAGGAAGGGCATGGAAGTTTGGCAGTAATGTGAGCACAGATTCTATCGCTCCGGGGCGATTGATCTCACTGAGGGCGAATCCAAAGGAATATGCCAGGCATGTGCTGGAGGATGCCAGACCGGAATTTGCGGGAAATGTGAAACAGGATGATTTTATTGTGGCCGACCGCAATTTTGGCTGCGGCTCCAGCAGGGAGATCGCGCCTTTGATCATCAAGGAGGCCGGAGTGGGTGCAGTGCTCTCAAAAACCTTCGGAAGGATTTTTTACAGAAACGCGATCAATAACGGGATGCTGCTTATCGAGTGTGACACGGACCGGATCGAGGAGGGGGACGAACTGCTCATAGACATAGAAAACCGGGTGATCCGGAAAGAAAATGACTCTTCTTTTGAGATGGAGTTTCAATTATCGGACAAAGAGATTAAGATTGTCAGTGAGGGCGGACTCCTGAATTATATCGAAAAATATAATTCACTGGATATCTGATTCGGCGGCAGTGAGACGCCGGTACTATGCAGCAAGATAATAATAGGAGGAGATCAATGAAGGAGTTAAGGCAGCTTGCACAGTTTGCGTCCGGGTTTCGTCTGGAACAGGCTCCGGAGCACGTCCTCAAGGCGGCAAGATCCTGCGTGCTGGACAGTATCGGGGCGGCCCTGGGAGCGGTAGGCTGTGATGAGATCCCCCGGGTGTGCCGGGAAATCAAAATGTGGGCAAAGAGCAGTTCCGGTCTGCAGGCCCAGGTATGGGGGCAGGGATTTGAACTGGACGTATTTCAGGCTTTGCTGCTCAACGGTATGATGGGACATGCACTGGAACTGGACGATGTACATACCGGTTCAAAATCCCATATTGGAGCGGTGGTGGTCACCACGGCATGGACACTGGCGGACGGGCAGGGTGGAAATGGAAAAGATTTCCTGGAAGCAGTGATCGTCGGATATGAGATAATGGCAAGAGTTGGTATGGCGATGGATGTAGTCAGCAACCGCAAGCGGGGATGGCATACCACTGGTGTGATCGGGACCTTTGGCGCGGCTGCCGCTGCCGGACATCTCCTGGGGCTTGACGAGGAGGAGATGGTATCCGCATTTGGGATGGCGGGAACCCAGTCTTCCGGACTTTGGGCATTTCTGGCGGAAGGGGCGACCTGCAAGAAGCTGCATCCGGCCAGGGCCGCAGTGAACGGGCTGACAGCTGCGATCCTTGCAAAGGCGGGGATGACAGGGCCGGAACATATCCTGGATGCACAGGACGGCGGACTTTACCGGGCGGTGTCAGATTCCTGGGATTTAAGCGTGCTGGCGGACGGGCTGGGAAGGAGATTTGAGATACTGAGGATTGACAAAAAGCCGTATCCCTGCTGCCGTACCACCCATCATGCCATCGACGCTGCTCTTGCCTTGAGAAAAGAGCTGGGTCAGAAGGGGCGGGAGAAGATTGTTGATATCCGGATCGACACCTATGAAGTCGGAGTCCTGCAATGTGGTTTTACACGATACCCGGAAAGCCCTGTGGAAGCGAAATTCAGCATACCCTACACAGTGGCCGCTGCACTTGTGGCAGGAAAAGTAACACAGGCGGAATTTACGGAGGAAGTGGTGAAGAATGCCAGAATAGAAGCTCTGGCAAAAAAAGTATCTGTCGTCAGCGACCCCATGTTCAGCGGGCGTTATCCGAATCGCTGGGGATGCCGCATGACGATCCGGCTGGCTGATGGAAGGACCCTGGTAAAACAGATTGATGATATTTCCGGCAGTGTCCTCTGCCCGCTCACACAGGAGCAGGAGATCATGAAATTCAGGGACCTGGCGGGGGTGGCAATGCCTGATTGTGAGGCAGAGCGTCTGATCCAGGCTATTGGAAGGATCGAAGAGGCTTTCCGGCTTCCTAAAATCTGGTTCTGCAGCTGCAGAGAAGAATGACACAAGATGTTTCTAAAAAAGGAGGATTGGCTGGTGGTTTACAATTTTGATGAAGTAATCGGGCGAAAAGGAACGCAGAGTTCCAAATGGGATAATGTGGGGGCGCGCGTAGGCAATCCGGACGCGCTGCCCATGTGGGTTGCAGATACAGATTTCAGGTGCCCGGACCCGGTTGTGGAGAGTACTGTGGAGCGTGCGCGCCATCCCATCTATGGGTACAGCTTTGTGGTACCGGAATTCTATGATGCGACGATCCGGTGGATCAGGAAACAGCATGGCTGGGAACTGAAAAAGGATTGGCTGGTATTTGCCACGGGGATCGTCCCGGTTATGAATACCATGATCCAGGAATACACAGAGGAGGGGGATGAGATCATCGTCCAGCAGCCGGTATATCACCCGTTTGGATTTGCCATCCATGACAATAACCGGGTGCTCAGCAACAATCAGCTGATTTACCGGGATGGGAGATATACCATCGATTTTGAAGACCTGGAACAGAGGGCGGAAAGCCCCAGGGCGAAGCTCATGATCATCTGCAATCCTCATAATCCGGTAGGAAGAGTATGGCAGGAGGACGAACTGAGAAGGATGGGAGATATCTGTATCAGGAACCATGTGATCATGGTGATCGATGAGATCCACTCAGATCTGATCTTCCAGGGGAATCATCATATCCCACTGGCATCTCTGGATGAGGCTTACGCAAGAAACAGCGTTACCTGCTATGCGCCTTCCAAGACATTTAACTGTGCCGGGTTAAGGGGGTCAGGGCTGGTGGTTCCTGATCCGGAAATGAAAGACAGGCTGGAGCAGCGGTTTAAGAAAAACAGGAGTATCCAACAGAGTATATTTGCATTGCCGGCATACATCGCAGCTTACACACAGTGCGATGATTATTTGGAACAGCTGGTACCTTATTTGGAAGGGAATGTGGCATATTTAGATGAGTTCCTCAAAACGTATATGCCAAAGATAAAACTGGTAAGACCGGAAGGGACTTTCTTGATGTGGCTGGATTGCACCGAACTTCATAAGACTCCGGATGAGCTGGCGGATTTCTTTGTCAACCAGTGTCTGGTCGCGATCAGCCGGGGTGACGGATTCGGGCCTTCCGGCGGACAGTTTGTCAGGATGAATGTAGGGTGCCCAAGGTCCACCATAGAGACGGCTTTAAACAGGATCAAAAAACAATATGAATGTCTATAAGGGAGGAAAAAAACATGAAAAAACAATTACGGAAAGCAGTTGGGGCAGCAGTGGCGGTGGCGATGATAATGTCCATGACGGCGTGTTCTGGAAAAGCTGAGCAGGGAGCAGCAGGGGCGCAGACAGAGGCCTCGGGGAAAGAAGCCGGAGCGGCAGAGAAAGGCTCTGGGACAGCGCAGGCGGAGCTGTCCTTCCCGGAAAAGGATATCACGATCATCGTACCCTTTGACGCAGGCGGCGGAAATGATATTGTGGCCCGTCTGATCGCCAAGGTCGCCATGGACGGAGGGTATTTTGGCGGGAAGAACGTGATTATTGAAAACCAGCCGGGAGGCGGAGGGGCGATCGGACAGGCATACGTCGCAAACACGGCAGAGCCGGACGGATATACGCTTTTGACCTTTACCGCATCCGGCGTTACAAACCCGATTCTTAAGGATGTACCGTTTTCAGTTGATGACTTCAAGACGATCGTCTGCTGTAATGCGGATCCTGCGATATTGATCGCCAGGGCTGATGCGCCGTTTGATGATGTGAAAGGGCTATTAGAGTACGCAAAGACCAATAAACTGATCATCAATGATTCCGGGTTTGGGACATCCAGCCATATCCGTACTCTGGACTGGACAGGCAAGCTTGAGAAGGCTGCCGGAGTGACCATAGAGTACCAGAGCATTCATGCAGATTCCGGCAATATGCAGATCTCAGAGCTGATGGGAGGCCATGCGGATGTGACCTGCCTTACGGCAGGGGAGTGTTCTGAGGCTATTTTAGAGGGAAATGTAAAAGCCATCGCGATCATGACAGAAGAAAGGTTCGAGGGCCTGCCGGACGTTCCCACCTTCAAGGAACTGGGTTATGAAGGCTTTATTGACGGTGCAGACCGTGCGATCTCCTGCTCCTCTAAGGTGCCGGACGACGTCTATCAATACCTGGTTGGGGAATTCACCAGACTGTGCAGCAGTGAAGAGTTCATAAAGGCCATGACGGATGCGAACCTGGTCCCTGCATGCAGGTCGGCGGAGGAATATCAGAAATTTATTGATTTTAAGACGGAACTGGTCACCAGTTTAAAAGACTATCTGCTGGCCGGTGAGGAATAAGAGATACGGAGGGGCTTATGAATAAGAACAAACTGATCGCCTTGTCGTCCCCGCTTGTTTTTCTGGTATTCGGGATATGGATCCGGGTTTCGACCATGTCTATGACAAAACGGGATTCCGTTTTTCCAAATCTTGTGGCTTACATGGTGATCGTGGTCAGTATCATCGACCTGATCTTTGTGTACCGCAAAACGGAGCACAAGAACCGGTTTCAGGGTGTGAACACCCTGAAACTGTTTCAGAGCCTGGCAGCTATGTTTCTGTATGTGATCCTTTTAAAGAAAATAGGGTTTATCATCGATACCCTTCTCTTATCGGCGTTCACCATGTGGACTTTGGACTACAGGAACTATAAGCTGCTCCCTCTGATATCGGTACTGATAACCGCAGTGGTGTTTTTTATCTTCTATTATCTTTTGAAGGTGCCGCTGCCCACGATTTGGCTGTAGGGAGGCGGTTGAGCATATGATTGAAAATATTATTATGGGCTTTGGACAGTTTGCGGATCCTCTGGTATTACTGACGCTGTTCTGCGGCGTGGCACTGGGGCTTACGGTAGGCGCTCTGCCGGGACTTAACGACAGTATTACGATCGCGGTTTTAATCCCGGTGACCTTTGGCATGAAGCCAACCATTGCCATGGCACTTTTGGTGGGGATCTATGTGGCGTCCGCCTGCGGCGGTTCCATCCCGGCGGTCCTGCTGGAGATACCTGGTACGGCGTCTGCCGTGGTAACTTCCTATGACGGGTTTCCGCTCCGGCAAAAAGGGCATGGCCTGCAGGCCCTGAGTGTATGTATGACAAGCTCGGTATTCGGTGGGATCACAAGCGCTCTGGTGCTGATGTTCCTGTCGCCGGTCCTGGCAACCTTTGCTTTGAAATTCGGTCCGCCGGAGTACTGTATGCTGGGGATGCTTGGTATTGCAACAGTCATTGGAATGGCGGGTAAGGATTGCTGGAAACATTATCTTTCCATGGGATTCGGGTTATGGCTGTCCTGCATCGGGGTCAGCGCATCTACAGGCATGTCGAGGTTTACCTTTGGCAGCATGAGCCTGATGGACGGAATTCCCCTGGTCCCGCGTATGATTGGCCTGTTTGGGATTCTCTCTGTCTTAAAAATTGCAGAGAAGGTCGGGCAGAAGGACGGCTGGGATGCCAGTATGGTAAAAAAGGCGGAGATGGATGTGCATAAGAATGCAAAAGACAGGGTGGCTTTTCCCTCTCTTTCCATGTGCAAACGTCTGCTTCCCACCTGGCTGAGGGCATCGGCGATCGGCAATTTCCTGGGCTGTATGCCGGGCGCAGGCATGACCATGGCGATCTTTACGGCTTATGATGTAGAGAAACGGATGCATCCGGAAAAGGAATTCGGGACAGGGGTGTGGGAAGGGGTTGCCGCCCCGGAGGCAGCCAATAACGCGGTTGTTGCCAGCTCCATGGTGCCGCTTCTGTCGCTGGGTATTCCCGGAAACTCGACAGCGGCCCTGTTTATCGGCGCTCTGACCATCCATGGGATGGTTGCGGGACCGACACTGTTTACCAAAAGCCCACAGATGGCGTATCTGATCATTGTCGGATTCCTTTTAGGAAATATCATCATGCTGCCGCTGGCGCTTTTATACTGCAAGTATCTTGCGGCCCAGATCCTAAAGATCAACCCGAAGATCCTGTCAGCGGCGATCCTGGCTCTGTGCGTTACGGGTTCCTTTGCTTATAAGAACAATATTTTCCACATTGGCGTTGCGATCGCCTTCGGTATCGTGGGATATATCTTTTATAAATTCAGTATCCCGACAGCACCGTTTATCCTGGCGAGCATCCTCGGCGGTATGATCGAGTCCAATTACATCAACAGCCTGGCATATACAGGATCGCCTCTGATATTTTTACAGCGCCCGATCAGCCTGGTCCTGGTGATCATTTCGGTTTTGTTTATCGTATGGCCGTGGCTGGGGCAATGGTTGAAGAACCTGATCGGAAAAAGTAAAGCTGCGTCATAGTAGAGCGATACTCGGGCTTTTTGCCATGTACAGGTAAAAAACGCTTGCAATTAACATAATCCTGTGGTAGAATACATATGATAACATGATAGAATGACTAATAAAGAGTGGGCATACGTCCACTCTTACTTTTATGCATCCGGGAGTTTTTGGCAGCATATGGCATTGAGAATGAAAAGAGGTGATTGGATGACAAGGAGAGAAGAATATGAATCAAAGACAGAGCAGTTTCTGCTTCCGATTCTGGCGGAGCATCAGTTTGAGCTGGTGGACGTGGAATATGTGAAGGAAGCCGGGAACTGGTATCTGCGGTCTTATATTGATAAGGAGGGCGGCATCACTGTGGATGACTGCGAGGTCATCAGCAGGATCTTGAGCGACTGGCTTGACAAGACGGATTTTATCCAGGACAGCTACATCATGGAGGTCAGTTCCCCGGGACTGGGACGGCCGCTTAAGAAAGATAAGGACTTTGAGCGCAGTTTGGGCGATGAGGTTGAGATCCGGCTTTACAAGCCCCGCAACAAGCAGAAGGAGTTTACCGGAATGCTCAAGGCTTATGACAAAGAGACTGTGACGATCGTGCTTGAGGATGGGAGCGAGGAAGTGTTTGCCCGTACGGAGCTGGCGCTCATCCGGCTGGCGTTTGATTTTTAACGCGCTCTTTTACAATATGGAAATGATTTTAGGAGGATAAAACCATGAATAAAGAATTGATCGAGGCACTGGACCTGCTGGAGAAGGAAAAGAATATCAGCAAGGCAACCCTGCTGGAGGCGATTGAGAACTCTCTGCTGACCGCATGTAAAAACCATTTTGGAAAGGCAGACAATGTAAAGGTAGTGATCAATCCGGACACCGGCGATTTTTCCGTCTATGCGGAGAAAGAGGTTGTGGAAGAGGTCGAGGACCCGATTACCCAGGTGAGCCTGGCGGAAGCAAAGATGAAGGATCCCAAGTATGACCTGGGGGATACAGTGCAGTTCCCGATCGAGTCCAAATCCTTTGGACGTATCGCGACCCAGAATGCAAAGAACGTTATCCTTCAGAAGATCCGTGAGGAAGAGCGCAACATGCAGTTTAACGAGTGGTACCGGAAGGAAAAGGATGTGGTCACCGGTATCGTGCAGCGCTACCTGGGCAGGAATGTCAGCATCAACTTAGGTAAGGTGGACGCCATTTTAAATGAGGCGGAGCAGGTGAAGGGCGAGGTGTTTAAGGCTACCGAGCGTATCAAGGTGTACGTGCTGGAGGTGAAGGATACCCCGAAGGGACCGCGTATTTCCGTATCCAGGACACACCCGGACCTGGTGAAACGCCTGTTTGAGGAGGAAGTCACGGAGGTCAAGGACGGCACCGTTGAGATCAAGGCGATCGCAAGGGAAGCCGGTTCCAGAACCAAGATCGCGGTATGGTCCAACGAACCCAACGTAGATCCGGTAGGCGCCTGCGTAGGTATGAACGGCGCCCGTGTCAATTCCATTGTAAATGAGCTGCGCGGAGAGAAGATCGACATTATCACCTGGGATGAGAACCCGGCATTCCTGATCGAAAATGCGTTAAGTCCGGCAAAGGTCATCTGTGTTGTGGCAGACGAGGAAGCAAGGGAGGCGCAGGTCATTGTGCCGGATTACCAGCTGTCCCTCGCCATCGGCAAGGAAGGACAGAATGCAAGGCTGGCAGCAAGGCTGACCGGATATAAGATTGATATCAAGAGCGAGACCCAGGCAAGAGAGCTGGGGCTGTTTGAAGAGATGGGGATCGATTATCAGGAGGAAGGGGTGTATGACAACCTGGAAACAGATTTTGAGATTTCCGCTACCGAGGATTATTCGGCCGATTTTTCAGAGTAAGCAATAACAGGCAGTCAATGAAAAGCAGATAGGAAGTGAACGATTGGTGAGTACAAAGAAGTTTCCGCAGAGACAGTGTATCGGCTGCGGAGAGATGAAAAACAAAAAAGAGATGATTCGTATTTTAAAAACTCCGGAAGGGGAATTTGTCCTGGACGCGACCGGGAGAAAGAATGGACGCGGAGCATATCTGTGTCTGTCCATGGAGTGTTTAAAGAAGGCGATCAGGACGAAGGGGCTGGAACGCTCGTTTAAGATGGCCATTCCGAAGGAAGTGTACGAAGCGCTGGAAAAGGAGATGGAACAGCTTGGACAATAGGCAGAGGATCCTTAACCTGATCGGTCTTGCGACGAAGGCGGGGAAGACGGCGAGCGGTGAGTTTTCCACGGAGAAAGCGGTGAAGGGCGGCATGGCCCACTTAGTCATCGTGTCGGAGGAAGCGTCGGGCAATACGAAGAAGATGTTTACCAATATGTGTACTTACTATAAGGTTCCAATCTGTTACTTTGGCAGTAAGGATGAGCTTGGCCATGCCATGGGAAAAGAGATGCGGGCATCTCTGGCCGTCGTGGATGAAGGGCTTGCAAAGGCAATCGTGAAACAAATGAATATAATCGGAGGTAGTGAGTATGAGAGTAAATGAACTGGCGAAAGAGTTAGGAAAGACAAGTAAAGAGGTATTGGACATATTGCAAAAGAAAAATCAGGATGTAAAGACGCATTCCTCAAGTGTAAATGATGAGCAGATCAATATAGTAAAGCGCGCCATGGGCGGACAGGGTGCAGGTTCCGCGGGCCGCACTGCTCCGGCGGCGAATCACGCAGCTCCGGCGGCAGGCCATACGGCGCCGGCACAGAAGCCGGCAGCGCAGGCTCCGGCGGCACAGGCAGCAGGCCAGGGAGGTTCCGCACAGAAGCCGGCGGGCGCAGCAGAGGGAGAAGCTCCAAAGAAGAAGATCGCGGCGGTATACCGTCCGCAGAATTCCCAGCAGAGGCCGCCTCAGCGTCCCCAGAATCCGGCTGCAAGGCCGCAGGGCGCAGGACGCCCGCAGGGTCAGGTCCAGGCTCAGGAGACCCCGGGAACAGCGGCGCGTGCACCTCAGCAGGCACAGGGCAGCGCTCCGGCAGGAGCTGAGGCCAGCCGTCCGCAGGGCCAGACCAGCCAGAGCGGACAAAATACCGGCAGTGCACCGGCAAACCGCGAGGCAAGACCGCAGGGCCAGGGAGGCTATCAGGGCAACCGTGAGGCAAGACCGCAGGGCCAGGGCGGCTACCAGGGCAACCGTGAGGCAAGACCACAGGGCCAGGGCGGCTACCAGGGCAACCGTGAGGCAAGACCGCAGGGCCAGGGTTATCAGGGCAACCGTGACGGAAGACCGCAGGGCCAGGGCGGCTATCAGGGTAACCGCGACGGAAGACCACAGGGCCAGGGCTATCAGGGCAACCGCGATGGAAGACCGCAGGGCCAGGGCGGTTATCAGGGCGACAGACCGCAGGGTCAGGGCGGCTACCAGGGTAACAGACCGCAGGGCCAGGGCGGCTACCAGGGCAACAGACCGCAGGGCCAGGGTGGCTATCAGGGCAACCGTCCGCAGGGTCAGGGCGGCTACCAGGGCAACCGTCCGCAGGGCCAGGGCGGCTACCAGGGCAACCGTCCGCAGGGCCAGGGGGGCTACCAGGGCAACAGACCGCAGGGCCAGGGCGGCTATCAGGGCAACCGTCCGCAGGGCCAGGGCGGCTACCAGGGTAACAGACCGCAGGGCCAGGGCGGCTATCAGGGCAATCGTCCGCAGGGCCAGGGCGGTTATCAGGGCAACCGTCCGCAGGGCCAGGGCGGCTATCAGGGCAACCGCGACGGACGTCCGCAGGGCCAGGGTGGTTTCGGTGGAAACCGCACCGGCGCAGGCAGACCGGGTCAGAGAGATGGAGCGCCGAGAAGCTTCGATACCCCGATTCAGACCAAACCGAGCAGTAACCGCCAGGTAAAAGGCGCGTATAAGAACGATAAGTACGATAAGAATAAGAGGGTGGAGGACGGCCCAAGAAGCAGAAATACAAAGATATCCAAGCATCCGTTCATCATGCCGCAGAAGACTGCGGAGGAGAAGGTGGAGGAAGTTGTAAAAGTAATCACTCTTCCCGAGGTGCTGACCATCAAGGAACTGGCTGAGAAGATGAAGCTCCAGCCGTCCGCGATCGTGAAGAAACTGTTTTTACAGGGACAGATCGTGACCCTGAACTCAGAGATCGATTATGAGAAGGCAGAAGAGATCGCCATGGAGTACGATGTACTCTGCGAGAAGGAAGTAAAGGTCGACGTGATCGCTGAGCTTCTGAAGGAAGATGATGAGAATGAGGGCGATATGGTTTCCAGACCGCCGGTAGTCTGCGTCATGGGACACGTTGACCATGGTAAAACTTCCCTTCTGGATGCGATCCGTGAGACCAATGTGACCTCCAGGGAGGCAGGCGGCATCACCCAGCATATCGGTGCATATACCGTAGAGGTGAAGAACCAGCTGATCACATTCCTTGACACTCCGGGACATGAGGCATTCACCGCCATGCGTATGCGCGGCGCCCAGTCTACGGATATTGCGATCCTGGTGGTTGCTGCGGACGACGGCGTGATGCCGCAGACCGTTGAGGCGATCAACCATGCGAAGGCCGCGGAAGTAGAGATCATTGTAGCGATCAACAAGATCGATAAGCCGAGCGCCAACATTGACAGGGTAAAACAGGAGCTTGCCGAGTATGAGCTGGTTCCGGAGGACTGGGGCGGAAGCACCATTTTCGTGCCGGTATCCGCACATTCTAAGGAGGGCATCCCGGAGCTTCTGGAGATGATCCTTTTGGCAGCGGAGGTAAGGGAGCTTAAGGCCAACCCGAACCGCCGGGCAAGAGGCCTTGTCATCGAGGCTGAGCTGGACAAAGGAAAAGGACCGGTGGCTACGATCCTGGTACAGAAGGGCACCCTGCGCGTAGGCGACAATGTGACCGCAGGTCCGTGCTACGGTAAAGTACGCGCCATGATGGACGATAAGGGCCGCAGAGTAAAAGAGGCAGGTCCGTCCATGCCGGTTGAGATCCTGGGACTCAATGACGTTCCGGGCGCAGGCGATGTCCTGATGGCAACAGAGAATGAGAAAGAAGCAAGAAGCTACGCAGAGACGTTCATTGCAGAGAGCAAGAACAAGCTGCTTGAGGATACCAAGGCGAAGCTGTCCCTGGATGATCTGTTCACCCAGATAAAGGCAGGCAACGTTAAGGAGCTGCCGATCATCGTGAAGGCAAACGTGCAGGGTTCTGTGGAGGCAGTGAAGCAGAGTCTTGTGAAGCTGTCCAACGAGGAGGTCGTGGTCAAGGTGATCCATGGCGGCGTCGGCGCGATCAACGAGTCCGATGTATCCCTGGCATCCGCGTCCAACGCGATCATCATCGGCTTCAACGTGCGCCCGGATGTGACTGCCAAGTCCATCGCAGAGCGGGAGAAGGTTGATCTTCGCCTGTACCGCGTGATCTACCAGGCCATTGAGGATGTGGAAGCGGCCATGAAGGGCATGCTTGATCCGGTATTTGAGGAGCAGGTGATCGGCCACGCGGTCGTGCGCCAGACCTTCAAGGCTTCTGGCGTAGGTACTATTGCCGGTTCCTACGTGATGGACGGTAAGTTCCAGAGAGGCTGTTCCTGCCGCATTACCCGCGGCGGCGACCAGATATTCGAGGGCGCCCTTGCATCTCTCAAGCGTTTTAAAGATGATGTGAAGGAAGTGGCAACCGGGTACGAGTGCGGACTTGTCTTTGAGAAGTTCAATGATCTTCAGGAGGACGACATGGTAGAGGCATATATCATGGTCGAGGTGCCGCGCTAGGCCGGAAGCTTCCCCTAAGCTGCAGCCGCATTCCGTGCGGCTGGCAGAACGATCAGGAAGGAAATAAAATATGCGCAAAAACAGCATTAAGAATACAAGGATCAACATGGAGGTACAGCGGGAGTTAAGCGAGATCATCCGTACGGAGATCAAGGACCCGCGGGTGTCAGGAGCCATGACCACGGTTGTGGCGGTGGAAGTGACGCCGGACCTCAAGTACTGCAAGGCCTATGTGAGCATCCTGGGTGATGCGGAGCAGGCAAAAGATGCAATTGTGGGATTAAAGAGCGCGGTGGGCTATATCCGCCGCGAGCTGGCCCATCGGATCAATCTGAGAAATACACCGGAGATCACATTTGTTCTGGACCAGTCCATCGAGTATGGTGTGAACATGTCCAAACTGATCGATGACGTTACCAGGGATTTAAAGGATTGATCGTTTTAGAAAAAGAGGTGAGTGCAGATGAGCAGATTGACGGAGATGATACAGGAAGCGGCGACGATCGTAATTTTAGGGCATGTGCGCCCGGATGGAGACTGCGTAGGTTCCTGCCTTGCTGTCTGTAACTATGTGAGGGAGCAGTATCCGGAGAAGACAGTTAATGTCTATCTGGAGAAGCCCCCGGTAAAATTCAGCTATCTGAACGGCTTTGACGAGATCAGCCAGGATGCGGTTTCCGGCAGGACATATGATCTGTGTATCTGTCTGGACAGCGGCGATAAGGGGCGTCTGGGAGATTTTGCGGTGTATCTGGATACGGCTGCAAAGAGTATCTGCCTGGACCATCACATCACCAATGCAGGCTATGCACAGGAGAATTTTGTGCTGGCGGGAGTCAGCTCTACCTGCGAGGTGCTCTGTGGTTTCCTGGATCTGGAGAAGATCAGCCGGGCGACGGCGGAGTGTATCTATACGGGTATCATCCATGATACCAATGTGTTCAAAAACAGCAATACCACGGCAAAGACCATGGAGATGGCTGGCGCCATGATGGAAAAAGGGATAAACTTTTCCCGGATCATTGATGACAGTTTTTACAGAAAAACCTATGTACAGAACCAGATCCTGGGGCGTGCGCTGTTGGAGAGCGTGACTTTCCAGAGCGGGAAATGCATTTTCAGCGTTGTGCGCCGGAAGGATATGGACTTTTACGGTGTGGAAAGCTCTGACCTGGATGGGATCGTGGATCAGCTTAGGATCACCGAAGGCGTGGAGGTGGCAATCTTCCTGCATGAGACGGAAAACCATGTGTACAAGGTCAGCATGCGGTCCAACAACATTGTGGACGTGAGCAAGGTTGCTGCGTATTTTGGCGGCGGCGGACATATCCGCGCGGCTGGATGTACCATGAGCGGAAGCGTGCATGACGTCATCAACAACCTGTCCGGACACATTGAGAAGCAGATGAAGGAATATGAGGCATGATGGACGGCATCATTAACGTATATAAAGAAAAAGGCTATACCTCTCATGACGTTGTCGCGAAAATGAGAGGTATTTTGCGAATGAAAAAGATAGGCCATACAGGGACCTTAGACCCGGCGGCGGAGGGCGTGCTCCCGGTCTGCCTGGGGCGCGGCACCAAGCTGTGCGACATGCTGACAGACCGGACCAAGACCTACCGGGCGGTGCTTCTGCTGGGGCAGGAAACGGATACCCAGGACACCACAGGAATTGTGACAGCCGAGTATCCTGTCTCTGTGACAGAAGAGCAGGTGAGAGAGGCTGTGATGAGCTTTTTGGGCGTCTATATGCAGGTGCCTCCCATGTATTCCGCGCTCAAGGTCAATGGAAAAAAGCTTTACGAGCTTGCCCGTGCAGGGAAAGAGGTGGAGCGCCAGGCGAGGCAGGTGGAGATACTGGATATCTGTGTGGAGCGCGTGGACCTGCCCCGAGTGACCATGAGCGTCACCTGCACCAAAGGCACCTATATCCGCACCCTCTGTTATGACATCGGCAGGAAGCTGGGCTGCGGAGGATGTATGGAGAGCCTGCTGCGGACCAGGGTGGACCGGTTTGTACTGGAGGACAGCCTGACGCTTTCTGAGATTGAAGCGCTTCGGGACAAAGGCGAGGTAGAGCGGCATGTGATGCCGGTTGACGCGGTTTTCCTGGATCTGCCAAAGCTTACCATGATGCCCGGCGACGGGGACAAGCTGGTACATAATGGAAATCCGTTTGTGCCGGAGCTGGCGGCATTAAGTGGCTATGACGAAGAGACCGAGAAGACGGAAGCCGGTTCTGCGCGGTCAGATGCAGGTCCGGGCTCAGGACCTGGTGCGGCAGACATCGCCGTGGAAATCGCCGCCAGGCACAGGCTTCCTCAGGCGAGGGTGTATGACAGCGCCGGTCAGTTTATCGGGATATATGGTTACCATGAGGAGAAGAAGCGGTATCAGCCGCAGAAAGTATTTCTGGGAGGCAGCTGAGGATGGAGATAATCACAGGAACCAGAGATTTTCAGATTCAAGAGCCGACAGTAGTGACCATCGGCAAGTTTGACGGGCGCCATAAAGGACATCAAAAGCTGCTGCGGGAGCTTTTGCGGCAGAAGGAGCAGAAAGGTCTCAAGACAGCGGTGTTTACCTTTGCCATGGCTCCGTCCGGCATTGTGTCGGGGCGTCGGCAGACCGTGATCACCACCAACCAGGAGCGCCGCAGCAACATGGCGAAAATGGGGATGGATTATCTGGTGGAATACCCGTTCAACCAGGAGGTCGCCCATATGACGCCGGAGGATTTTGTAGCTGAGGTGCTGGTGAGGCAGATGAGCGCAAGAGCTGTGATCGCCGGACCGGACTGCAGCTTTGGCTACAAGGGCGCAGGAAATGCGGTACTTTTGCAGGAGCTGTCCGCAAAATACGGCTTTGAAGCCATTATCATTGAAAAGGAAAAGGATGAGCAGAGGGACATCAGCAGCACCTATGTCCGGGAAGAGCTGGACCGCGGGAACATTGAGAAAGCCAATGCCCTGCTGGGCGAACCGTATACGATCCATGGTACCGTAGTCCATGGAAACCATATCGGCGGCACGCTCTTGGGATTCCCCACCGCCAATATCCTGCCTCCGCCGGAGAAGCATCTGCCCTGTTTCGGGGTTTATGTATCCCGGGTGCTGGTAGATGGAAAATGGTATGGCGGGGTCAGCAATATAGGACGCAAGCCCACGATCCAGGGCGAAAACCCGGTTGGAGTGGAGACCTTTATCATGGGTCTGGATGAAGATCTGTATGGGAAAAATATAGAGGTGCAGCTTCTGAACTTTGAGCGTCCGGAGCAGCGGTTTGGGACGCTTGAGGAGCTGAAGGCAAGGATTGAAAAGGATAAGGAGTATGCGGCAGAATATTTACGGACGCATACATTTTGATGGACTTATTATATGAAAATGCAGCGCAGAAAACGGGAGGTGCGGAATATGTCGGTGGCTCAGGTAAAAAAGTATCTGGAGCAGTGGGATCTGCAGGACAAAGTAAAAGAATTTGAGGTTTCCAGCGCAACGGTGGAGCTGGCGGCCCAGGCGGTCGGCTGTGAACCTGCGAGGATCGCAAAGACCATGTCGTTTTTGGTGGACGGCAAAGCTGTGCTGATCCTGCTGGCTGGGGATGTGAAGATCGATAACCACAAGTACAAGGAACAATTCCATACAAAGGCAGTGATGCTGAAACCGGACCAGCTTCAGGAGCTGATCGGACATCCCATCGGCGGTGTCTGCCCGTTTGATGTGAAGGACACGGTGGATGTGTATCTGGATGAATCCCTGAAGCGCTTTGAGGTAGTCTACCCGGCCGCAGGAAGCGCCAGCAGTGCGGTGGAGCTGACGCTTAAGGAGCTTGAGAAGGCTTCTAAGGCGAAGGGATGGGTGGATGTGAGTAAGATGATAGAAGGAATTGGGTAAGGTGGTTTTTGTGGCCGGTCAGATGCGTTGGCGTCTGACCGGCTGTTTTTGTTGTGCACCCGACGGCACACGTTTCTAAAGTTCAATGGAATTATAGTAATCTCTTATCATTTCAATAAAACATTTCTCGGCTTCTCCAAATACGGTACCCCTGCGGAATGCAAGGCTCTGGGTCCAGATCTCTTTGGGAGTAAGAGAGTAGCAGGTAACGCCGTCATTTTCTTTCGGCATACAGTTGCTCATCAGGATTGAGGGAGCTACCCCTGCCTGGACCATATGATATGCCATCTGCCGTTGGGAAAATTCCACAAGCGTAATGGGAGTAAAACCTGCTGCGTTAAAATGCTGGTCCGCAATGGTACGGATGCCGGTGTTCTTTTCCATGAGGACGAAGGGGGAGTCCTTAAGCAGCCTTAGATCCAAAACCCCATGCGGCGTGCGGCAGTTCTGGTCCCCGAATGCCAGAGGATGGTCCGGAGGGAGCATCAATACGACTTCACAGGGATGGATGGGGATATGTTCAAGCTCAGGTGGGCTGATGACAGCGTGTCCAATGACTGCAATATCGGTCTTTCCCGAGAGCAGAGAGGACTCAAGCGTATGTACGCTCCCTTCTACAAGATTGATGGTAAACTGTGGATACCGCTCATGGAACAGGGGAAACACGTGACAGAACATCTCTGCGCAGCCGTGGGTGATCCCAAGATTGATCCGGCCCTTCTGGCTTCCGGCAATCTCTGCAAGCGTCTTTTGGGTCTGTTTCTGGATATTTAGTATCTGCATTGCAGATTCAACATAGGACAATCAGAAGGAGGCTATGGCAGGAGCCAGGCTGCATCCAGGTGCAGAAAAATATTATAAAGAAATCGGTTTGATTGATTGACAAAAGATCAAAATAGAAAAGTCCTCCGGGTTTTGCCTGGAGGACTTTTCTATATGCAGCGATATATTAGTGATACAGCTTCTTACTCTCATAGATCGGTTCCGAAGTCAGCTCCAATCCCAGCTTTTTAAACATCTTAATATCCACGGTAGACAGCATCACCGAGGTATGCACCTGGCATCCGCGCAGCCTCGGGAGCTGCTCTAAGGCAAGCCTGGCGTTGGGATCGGTGGCAGCGCACATGGAGAGGGCGATCAGCACCTCGTCGGTGTGCAGCCGCGGGTTCTTGCTGCCCAAGTAGCCTGTTTTCAGCCCCTGGATCGGTTCAATGAAGGTGGGGGAGATCAGGTGTACATCGTCGGCGATCCCGCCTAATTCCTTTACGGCATTTAGCAGGACAGCGGCGGAAGCACCCAGGAGCGCGGTGGTCTTGCCGGTGACAATGCGGCCGTCAGGAAGCTCCAAAGCCGCCGCCGGAGAGTTGTTCTTCTCTGCCAGGCTGTTGGCGGCAGGGACGACTGTGCGCATATCGGCGGCGATCTTTGCCTGCTTCATCAGAAGCTCGATCTTGTAGACCTCATCGCTGTTACCTTCGTCCATAGCCAGGCGGTTTAAGGCCTGGTAATACCGGCGGATGATCTCCTGGCGGGACGCCTCTTTGCAGGCCTCGTCATCGATGATGCAGTTGCCGGCCATATTCACGCCCATGTCGGTGGGCGACTTATACGGGCAGTAGCCGTAAATGCCCTCAAACATGGCTGCAAGCACCGGATAGATCTCCACGTCACGGTTGTAGTTGACGGTGGTGACTCCGTAGGCTTCTAAATGGAACGGGTCGATCATATTCACATCGTTTAAATCCGCAGTGGCGGCCTCGTATGCCAGGTTCACCGGGTGCTTCAGCGGAATGTTCCAGATGGGGAAGGTCTCGAACTTGGCGTAGCCGGCCTTGATCCCCCGCTTGTTCTCATGATAGAGCTGGGAGAGACAGGTGGCCATCTTGCCGCTGCCCGGCCCCGGCGCAGTGATGATCACCAGTGGACGGGTGGTCTCAATATAATCGTTCTTGCCGTAGCCCTCATCGCTGACGATATGGGAAATGTTATTCGGATACCCCTCGATCGGGTAGTGGCGGTAGACCCTGATCCCCAGGTTTTCCAGCTTGCTCTTGAACAGATCGGCGGAGGGCTGTCCGGTATAGCGGGTGATGACCACGCTTCCCACGTAAAGCCCCTTGTCCCGGAATTCCTGGATCAGCCGCAGCACATCCACATCATAGGTGATGCCAAGGTCGTGGCGGATCTTGTTCTTCTCGATGTCTGAGGCATTGATGACGATGACGATCTCCGCCTGGTCGGCAAGCTGGAGAAGCATCTTTAACTTGCTGTCCGGTGCGAATCCCGGAAGGACCCTGGATGCGTGGAAGTCGTCAAACAGCTTCCCGCCGAACTCCAGATATAATTTATCTCCGAACTGGCTGATCCTCTCGCGGATGTGTTCGGACTGCATAGACAGATATTTTTGATTGTCGAATCCAATTTTCATGATTGTGATACCCCTTTCCCTGTTAATGATTGTATCACAGGAACAGTTAAATTGCACCAGGATTTGACAAAATTTGAGGAAAATGGCGCAGAGAAAATGACGCACGAGAACGAAAATGTCAAAAAAACAGCTTTTTTTACTCAAAAGTGGGGGATGGGGACCTAAAATTTTGCTAAATTTGGGAATATGTGGTATACTAAAGTTTATAGGTAACTACGAAACAAGCAGAAACAAAGGATAAAAGGACAGGAAAATTATGAAAAGAAGATATGTATGGCTTTTCCTGAGCATCCTTCTTCTGGCCGGTATGCTGTCCGGGTGTGGCAAGCTCAAGGATGTAAAGGATCTTGCTACCACACCGGAGCCTGTAGTAGTGGAACGTGGACAGGCAGTGACGGAGGCGCCAAAGGAGAGCGGGGAAGAGGAAACAGAACCAGAATTACAGACAGAAGAGATCATCATCAATACGGCGCCGGAACGGATTCCCGTGAAGGTGAAGGGGATCTATATTTCCGCATATGTGGCGGGAACTTCCAGCATGGTGGACAAGCTCATTGAAGAGATCGACCGGACCGAGGTGAACGCTCTGGTCATCGACTTAAAGGACGATTTCGGGCGCGTGGCCTGTGAGATGGATTCTCCTCTGGTGCAGGAGCTTGGCTCCACGAAGGTTTATATCAGGGATATAGAAGGTCTGATGCAGAAGCTGGACGAGCACGGGATCTACGCGATTGCCCGTATCCCGGCATTCCGCGATGCATGGCTGGGAGACGTGAGGCCCGACTGGTGCATCAAGAAGGCGGACGGTACGGTATTTAAGGACCGGGACGGCAACGCCTGGGTGAATCCATACAAGCAGGAGGCATGGGATTACCTGATTGAGATCGCGATCCAGGCAAAGAAGCTGGGGTTTGAGGAAGTGCAGTTTGACTATGTAAGGTTCTGCACGGAAAAAGGCATGAAGGAAGCTGTTTTTGACGAGGCGGATGTGCAGGGGCGTTCCCGCACGGATATTATCCTGGAATTCATGTCTTATGCATATGAGAAGCTGAAAGCAGAAGGTCTGTTTGTCTCGGCTGATGTATTTGGCGCCATCATCAACAGCAGTGTCAATGCGGATTCTGTAGGGCAGATCTACGGCGAGATGGCGAAGCATCTGGATTATATCAGCCCCATGATCTATCCGTCCCACTATGCGGACGGCAACTATGGGATAGACCATCCGGATATCCATCCCTATGAGACGATCACAGCGGCGCTTCAGGATTCCAAAAAAGAACTGTATTTTGCAGGCCTGGGTGAGGAGCATATCGCGGATGTGCGCCCGTGGCTTCAGGACTTCACGGCCACCTGGCTGGCCAATCACATCCCCTACGGCGGAGCCCAGGTGCGCCAGCAGATCCAGGCGACCTATGACTGCGGCTACGACGAGTGGCTTTTGTGGGATGCGGCCTGTACCTACGACTGGGACGGCCTTTTGACCCCGGAAGCGGCCGAGGCCGAGGCAAAGCGGATCGAGGAGTCCCGTGCGGCTCTGCCTGAGACCACCTATGCGCCTGAGACGACGGCGCCTCCGGCGGCGGCAGACACGGCTCCCGCGGAGGTAACTTCAGAAGGTGCCGCTTAAGTATGGTTAAGTATGGATGAGCAAAATAAATGCTGGCATCGTTTGATGTCAGCATTTATTTTGTTAAAATCTCTATAGCTCTGGGCAGGTGAGCCTGTTAAAAGGCTAGTGAATCAGTGCATTGGCGAGCGGAAGTCCGATCAGCAGCGCAACGATCAGCTCCAGTCCTGCGAACATGACAGAATAGTGGTAAATATGTTTCGTTTTCAGCCACTGCTTGTTACTGAACATCAGGGCAGCGAACGGAGATGCCGCCGGAGTTGCAATGGCGCAGGACAGAACAAAGATCCCCATGATGGAAACAAGCGGAGCGGAGTTGATCCCGGCCTGCAGGCAGTAGGCGGCTATCACAGGCTGCAGAATCATGCCGACCACCAGCGAGTTACAGATATTGGTCAGGAAGCAGGCGATCACCAGCAGCGCCACTCCAAATACGAACGGACTCATATTCGTGAAAACAGGAGAAAGGATCGTATTTAAAAATGCGGTTACCCCGGTACTTTCATTTGTGAGAACACCGCCTAAGAGAATCGCGGTTGTCACAAGAAAATAGGTGCCCCATGCAAAGACTTTGATATTATCTTCCAGAACAACAATCGGTTCCCCATCAATTTTTACAGCAAAGATAATGACAAAAAACAGCAGCGACATGCCTATGCCGTTGGCGCGGAGCCATGCCATGCCTGGAAACGTCGGAAAGATGCTGGGCAAAAGCATACTCAGGAGAAAGCCGGCACAGATTGCCGAAACGGCTTTCTGCTGTTTGCTCATGGGCGGCAGAGGATTTTTGTTTAACTGCTCCAGCGTCAGATTCTTTAGCTTGCTCACATCTGGACACAGGACGTATTTGATGAACAGGATGACGGCGCCGCAAGCTGCAGAACCCATAGATCAGAGCCACCGCCAGCCATTCTGCATTGTTGATGATCACACTCGTTCCCAATAAGTTTTGGGATACCGTGGCATAGTTGGAGATCATGGCCAGGCCATTGTTCATGTAAGGAGGCACCGGGAAGCCGAGGGTGCAGGCTACAACGATCAGGATGATCATGATCGTGGGATATGCCTCGTGCCGTTCCATTCCGACTTCCTCAAACACATCATAGAGAATCGGCCAGAACAGGAAGATCGGAGCGTAGCAGCCGACAAATGCGGCGATCAGCATGGAACCCACAAACAGGACCGCGGTGAAGGCCCACGGACGGCCGATTATGAATTTTCTGGTCAGAAAAAAGCGGCCGATATAAAGACTGATCCGTCTGGTCTGAAGGCTGCTCATCAGGATCATCAGAAAGAACAGCTGGACAACAGTAGGATTGCCAAAGGCACTGCTCAGCACTGCAGGCATAGGTGCATAAGCAGTTGCGCCGATCATGAAAATGCAGATAACACTGGACCAGACCAGATCCACTGTAGTCCACAGATACAGTGTTCCGACAAAAATACCAAGTATCTGCTTTCCCAGATCGGTGATCTTTGGCATGTCAAACGGCAGCCACCGGAACAGGAGCATGATCGAGATACCGATCAGACAGTGAATCAGGTACATGTTTCTCTTTTGTTTCATGGTTATTCCCCCTAATTGATTATTATTGTTACAATATTAACATGCTGATATGGGCTCTTCAAATAGCAGGCGCTAAGAATACGCCGGATATGGGAATTAAATTAATTGTGGTTGCCATATAAATGAGGTATAATATAAAGACGCTTATTTCGATAAAATATACGGCCCGGGAGGAATCATATGGAACCATATCAGATCAGGGAAGATTTTATTCGCTATGGTATCCGAAAGACAATAAAAAAGAATCATTATCTTTTAGACCCCACGGTAGACGACAGCAGCCTTGTCTATTTTTTAGACCAGGGAATCGCAGCGCTGACACACATCAACGAAGAGGGTGTTGAGAATATCTATCTGTATTTCTGTGAAAAACGGCTGATCGGATTTGTGAAGGCCCTGCTTCATTATTTCCCTTATGATTGGGAAAAGAACATTGCGCCTGCCCCGTTCTGGATTCTTGCAAAAACAGACTGTGTTTATTACGCGATGCATGAAAAGCAGTTTGACGAATTGATGAATTCGTCTCACGGTTTTACACAGGGTGTGCTTGGCGCTACCGCTTTAAATTATCTGGAGCTGGTGGACAAGCTTCAATGTATGCTGTCCAGCGATAAGACAACCCAGTTCTGCCAGTGTCTGTTGGACTATCATGTCAAAAAGTACAAAAATCATATGTTTTCCGTTGATTTTTCTTTCGTTGACGCGGCAAATTACCTTGGCATGCATCCTGTTACAGCCAGCCGTATTGCTTCCAGGCTGAGAGAACTGGGGATAATAGGGCGTGAGAACGGAGAACTGGTGATCAAAGATGAAGAGCGGCTCCGGGCGATGGCGGTTCCAAGGCCGGATA
Organism: Clostridium sp. AN503; assembly: GCF_040719375.1. NCBI lineage: Bacteria > Bacillati > Bacillota > Clostridia > Eubacteriales > Clostridiaceae > Clostridium > Clostridium sp. AN503. The sequence goes on from NZ_JBFDTP010000002.1 coordinate 650,033, forward strand.
CCTTCCATTAATAAAAGCCGGTCTTGAAAATCTATGACAATCCATGTATGATATGAAAAGAACAATATACAGGCAGAAGAAAAGAAGTGAGGGCAGTCAAGATGGAAAGAACGGTGTATCCGGGCGAATTTTACCGCCATTTTAAGAATAGATTGTACCAGATTATCACTGTGGCGTCCCATTCGGAGACGGGCGAAGCCATGGTGGTGTATCAGGCGCTTTATGGGGATTATAAGACCTATGTGCGTCCTTATGATATGTTTGTCAGTGAAGTAGACCATGAAAAGTATCCGGAGGTGATGCAGAAGTACCGTTTTGAGCGGGTTGAGCTGCCGCCGGCGGACAGTCCAAAGAATGCGGGGAACGAATCAGGAGAGGCCAGGCTGGAAGCCGCCGTTCTTCAGGATGGGGACGGTGCAGGGAGCGGCTTTAGAGGAACGGCCGGGAGCTGTGGCGCGGCCGGCACGGCGGTCCATCGTGATCCCAGTCCGGCGTTTCTGCGTTTTCTTGAGGTGGACTGCTATGAGCTGCGCCTTGAGTGCCTGAAATATCTGGAACAGAGCGGTACCCAGACGGAGCTTGACAGTATCTATCTGGTGCTGGATATGAAGCCGGAGTCAGGGACGGTGAAGGAGCAGGTGGAGGCCATCCGGCGTTTCTTGACCATGCAGAATCATTTTGACGGGAACCGTCTGCGGTAAGGAGGCAGCATTGTTTAACATCGAGGAAGAACTGAAGAAGCTCCCGGCCCAGCCGGGAGTTTATATCATGCATGATGAAAAGGATGAGATCATCTATGTGGGCAAGGCCATCAGCTTAAAGAACCGGGTGCGCCAATATTTCCAGAGCAGCAGGAACAAGACCGCAAAGATCGAGCAGATGGTGTCCCGGATCGCGCGGTTTGAATATATTGTCACCGATTCGGAGCTGGAAGCGCTGGTTCTGGAGTGCAACCTGATCAAGGAGCATCAGCCCCGCTACAATACCATGCTGAAGGATGACAAGGCATATCCTTATATCAGGGTGACGGTCGGAGAGGAGTTTCCAAGGGTCATGTTCGCCAGGACCATGAAGAAGGATAAGAGCAAATATTTTGGCCCCTATACCAGCGCCGGGGCAGTAAAAGACACGATAGACCTGATCCACAAGTTGTACAAGATCCGTACCTGCAACCGCAGCCTGCCCAAAGATATCGGGAAGGACCGTCCCTGCTTGAACTATCATATCAAGCAGTGCGACGCTCCCTGCCAGGGCTATATCGATCAGGCGGCTTACGCGGAGAATGTGAACCAGGCTCTGGAATTTTTAAACGGACGATATGATAATCTCCTGCGGACTCTGGAGGACCGGATGAAGGCCGCTTCAGACGCTATGGATTTTGAGAAGGCCATCGAGTACCGGGAGCTTTTGACCAGTGTGAAAAAGGTGGCGCAGAAGCAGAAGATCACCAGCAGCAGTATGGAGGACCGGGATATCATCGCCCTGGCGAAGGATGACCGGGACGCGGTGGTGCAGGTGTTTTTTGTGCGGGAGGGCAAGCTGATCGGAAGGGATCATTTCCGGGTGACTATTGCCACCGCGGAGAATACCGGACAGATCCTCACCAGCTTTGTAAAGCAGTTTTATGCCGGCACCCCGTTCCTTCCCAAGGAGTTGTGGGTGCAGGAAGAACTGGAGGACAGCGAGGTCATCGGCCAGTGGCTCAGTGCAAGAAAGGGGCAGAAGGTCCGGATCGTGGTGCCGAAAAAAGGCGAGAAGGAACGGCTGGTGGAACTGGCGGAGAAGAATGCGGCTTTGGTGCTGGCCCAGGACAATGAGCGGATCAAGCGGGAAGAACTGCGCACCATCGGCGCCATGAACCAGGTGGCGGGATGGCTGGGACTTGATTCCGTGCGGCGTATGGAGGCGTTTGATATTTCCAACATTTCCGGCTACGAATCGGTAGGCTCCATGGTGGTATTTGAAAACGGCAAGCCCAAGCGCAGCGATTACCGCAAATTCCGGATCAAGACCGTGATAGGACCCAATGATTATGCTTCCATGAAGGAGGTGCTGACCAGAAGATTTACCCACGGCCTGGAGGAGATCGACCAGATAAAGGAAAAGGGTGTGGATGAGAAATTCGGCAGCTTTACCCGTTTCCCGGATCTGCTCATGATGGACGGTGGAAGAGGACAGGTCAATATCGCCCTGGAAGTGCTTCATGAACTGAACCTGGACATCCCGGTCTGCGGCATGGTAAAAGACGACAACCACCGTACAAGAGGACTGTATTACCAGAATGTGGAGATCCCCATTGACCGGCATTCAGAAGGGTTCCGGCTGATCACACGGATCCAGGATGAGGCTCACCGGTTTGCGATCGAATATCACCGGAGCCTGCGCAGCAAGAGCCAGGTGCGCTCTATCCTGGATGATATCCCGGGGATTGGGGATACCAGAAGGAAGGCGCTGATGCGGCAGTTTAAGTCTTTGGATGCGGTGAAGGAGGCGACCGTAGAAGAGCTTTCCCAGGCGCCGGGGATGAACCGGCGTGCGGCGGAGAGTGTCTGGGGATTCTTCCACGGGCAGCACCAGGCGGACGCGGTGATCGTGGAGGAGCAGGGAGCGATGATGACGGAGCAGGCATAAACTTTGCGTTTCCGCATTTTGCGGCGGCGCCGGCTCAGAACCAGAACCGCACGGTTTTGTTCCGGTTTCGGCCATAAGAAGCTGCAGGTATCCAAAATTTTCTTAAAAACCTGCCAGGGTAAGGGGCAACTCGCTAACGCTCAGACAACCCCTTACCCTGACAGAACAGAAAATTCCGGATACCAGCAGCTTCTAATGGCCTGCAAAGTCGCAAAACCGTGCGGTTCTGGTTCTGAGCCGGCGCCGCCGCAAAATGCGGAAACACAAGGCATAAACCGGATGACAATCCACGCAGGATATGATAGTATGAAAAAAACGGAATATAAAGGAGCGGAAGCCATGTATGGTGTAACGATTACAGAATTAATTGAGAAAATGAACTTAAAGAATATCCTTCCCGATATCGATACGGACAAGGTTGTGCTGTCCCATCCGGATGTGAACCGTCCGGCGCTTCAGCTGGCAGGATTCTTTGACCACTTTGACCGGGAGCGGGTGCAGATCATCGGCTACGTGGAGCAGGAGTATATCAAGACCCTGCAAAGGGAGCGCAAGGTGGAGGTTTATGAGAAGCTTCTCTCCAGCGAGATTCCCTGTGTGCTGTACAGCCGCGGGCAGATGCCGGATGAGGATATGCAGGATCTGTGCGCCCATTACCAGGTTCCGTGCCTGGTGTCGGAAAAGAGCACTTCGGATCTGATGGCAGAAGTGATCCGCTGGCTGAAGGTGAAGCTCGCGCCCTGTATCAGCATTCATGGAGTGCTGGTGGATGTATTCGGCGAGGGCGTCCTGATCATGGGTGAGAGCGGGATCGGCAAGAGCGAGGCGGCTCTGGAGCTGATCAAGCGCGGGCACCGCCTGGTTACCGATGACGTGGTGGAGATCCGAAAGGTCAGCGATGAGACCCTGGTGGGGAGCGCGCCGGATATCACCAAACATTTTATCGAGCTGCGCGGCATAGGTATTATCGATGTGAAGGCGCTGTTCGGTGTTGAGAGTGTGAAAGACACCCAGAACATTGACATGGTGATCAAACTGGAGGACTGGGATAAAGACAAAGAGTATGACCGCCTTGGTTTGGAGGATCAGTATACGGAGTTTTTGGGCAACCGGGTGGTATGCCACAATATCCCGATCCGTCCGGGACGGAACCTGGCTATCATCGTAGAGTCCGCATCGGTCAACTACCGTCAGAAGAAGATGGGCTACAATGCGGCCCAGGAGCTGTACAACCGCGTCCAGGCCAATATCAGCAAGAATTCAGATTGAGGCAGTGATGAACATGGCTGTCAGACAGCAGTGAATGAAACGTGATTGAAATAGGAAGCAAAGAGGATTTTATGGAAAATATAGGAAATAAGCTGACCCAGATACTTGCGCCGGAGCGCGTGAAAGCAGAGGAACCCATGAGCCGCCACACCACCTTCCGGGTAGGCGGACCGGCAGACTACTTTGTGGAGCCGGAGACCGCAGAAGAGCTGAGATCAGTCCTGCAGCTCTGTAAAGAGGAAGGGATTCCTTTCTATATTCTTGGAAACGGCAGCAATCTGTTGGTGGGAGACAGAGGATACCGCGGCGTGATGGTGTCGCTTGGCAGATCCTGGAGCCAGATTGTTGTGGAGGGGAGCATCCTCCGGGCGGGAGCCGGCGCGCTTCTGTCAGCAGCCGCGCGGCAGGCCCTGAACCATGCTCTGACCGGGCTGGAGTTCGCAGCGGGGATCCCGGGGACTGTGGGCGGCGCCGTAGTGATGAATGCCGGCGCCTATGGATCGGAAATGTGCTGCGTCCTTACTTCTGCAACGGTTTTGACGGAGGATGGCACGGTGCGGACGCTCCCGCTTTCAGAGCTGGAGCTTGGTTACCGGACCAGCTGCATTTTGAGAAACGGTTACGTGGTGCTGGAGGCAGAGATGAAGCTGGAGCCGGGGGATGAATCTGCCATCCGGGCCAGGATGGAAGAACTGGCGGGCCAGCGCAGGAGCAAGCAGCCTCTGGAATTCCCAAGTGCAGGCAGCACCTTTAAACGCCCACAGGGGTATTTTGCCGGGAAGCTGATCCAGGATGCAGGGCTGCGGGGATTTTCCGTGGGCGGCGCCCAGGTATCAGAGAAGCACTGCGGATTTGTCATAAACAGAGGGGATGCGACGGCGGCGGATATCTTAAACCTGTGCCGGGAGGTACAGGCGCGGGTGAAGGCGCAGTCCGGCGTGAACCTGGAGATGGAAGTGAAGCTGCTGGGAGAGTTTTGATCTCCGGCAGGGGAGACGAAAGGAGCAACTGTTGAAATTAGTCATTGTGACAGGCATGTCCGGGGCGGGCAAGACCAGCGCCCTCAAAATGCTTGAGGATATCGGGTTTTATTGTGTGGATAATCTGCCGATCCCGCTGATGGAGCCATTTGCGGAGCTGGCGCTGCAGAAGCCGGCGCCTCATGAGCTGGTTGCGTTGGGCATCGATATCCGCAGCGGTGAGGATCTGCCTCAGCTTAAAAATGTGTTAGACAACTGGAAGCAGCATTCCCTGCCCTGCGAGATCCTGTTTTTGGATTCCAGTGACGACACCCTGGTGAAACGTTATAAAGAGACCAGGCGTTCTCATCCTCTGGCAGGCAAGGGCCGTGTGGACAGCGGGATCCGCGCGGAACGGAAGCGTCTGGAGTTTATCAAGGAGAGAGCAGATTATATCATAGATACGAGCCAGCTTCTGACCAGGGAGCTGCGCCAGGAACTGGAAAAGATATTTCTGGAGAACCGGGAATACCAGAACCTGTTTATTACCATACTTTCCTTTGGATTTAAATATGGGATCCCGGCGGATGCAGATCTGGTGTTTGACGTGCGTTTCCTGCCCAATCCTTTTTATGTGGAGGCCCTGCGCAGCCACACGGGGGAGGAGGCTAAGGTGCAGGCCTTTGTGAAAAAGGGCGGCACGGCAGACGCTTTTTTGGTGAAGCTTTACGATATGCTGGAATTTCTGATCCCGAACTATGTCCAGGAGGGGAAGAACCAGCTGGTGATCGGAGTGGGGTGTACCGGAGGGAAGCACCGCTCTGTGACCATAGCGAACGACCTGTACCAGCATTTGAGCAGGCACGAGGAGTTCGGCTTGAAGCTTGAGCACCGCGATATCAGAAAGGACCGGAAGGAAAAAGAGGTGTGAGATGTCATTTTCTTCAAAGGTAAAGGATGAGCTGTCCCATCAGCTGAGCCCGGCCAGACACTGTCAGATCGCGGAGATTGCAGCGATCATCAGCCTGTGCGGACGGATTCAGATATCCGAAAATGAACGATACTGCGTAAAAATACACACAGAAAATGCGGCAGTTGCAAGAAAGTACTTTACATTATTGAAAAAAACATTTAATATAAGAATTGATGTCTCCATCCGTCAAGGGGTGGAAAACCATCGAAACCGTACCTATACGGTCGGTGTCTGCAGGCATGAGGATGCGCTCCGGGTGCTGCAGGCATCCAAACTGATCGACCGGTACGGCGAGATTGAGGAGAATCTGTCACTGGCACAAAACGTAGTGATCATGCAGAACTGCTGCAAGCGCGCGTTTATCCGCGGCGCATTTTTGGCGGCAGGCTCCATCAGTGATCCGGAAAAGTTTTATCATTTCGAGATTGCCTGTGCTACGGAAGGCAAGGCGGTCCAGCTTCAGGGGCTGATTCTTGCGTTCGGACTGGATGCCAAGATCGTGCAGCGGAAGAAATATTATGTGGTGTACATCAAGGAAGGCAGTCAGATCGTAGATATCCTGAATGTGATGGAGGCCCCGGTAGCTCTTATGGAGCTGGAGAATATCCGGATTTTAAAGGAGATGCGCGGAAGCGTGAACCGGCAGGTCAACTGTGAGACGGCCAATATCAATAAGACGGTATCGGCGGCGGTCAAGCAGATGGAGGACATCACCTACATCAGGGATACGGTTGGTTTTGGCAGGCTGCCGGAGAATCTCCAGGAGATTGCGCAGCTTCGGCTGTCAAGACCGGAAGCAACACTAAAAGAGCTTGGAGAGGCGCTCGACCCGCCGGTAGGCAAATCCGGCGTCAACCATCGTCTCAGGAAACTGGGAAGTATGGCGGAGAAGTTACGGGAACAGCGTTCAGGCACAGGAGCGTAGGTTGCGCTCGCGAAAATGAGGAGGATAATTATGTTAAAGAAGACAATCACAATCGGACTTGCATCTGGGCTTGAGGCCAGACCGGTAGCGATGCTGGTACAGATTGCCAGCCAGTTTGACAGTGTCATTTATGTGGAAAAGTCAAGCGGCCGGGTAAATGTCAAAAGTATTATGGGCATGATGACCCTGGGCATGGGCGGCGGCGAAGAGATCACCGTATCTGCCGACGGCTCCGACGAGGCTACGGCGTTAGAAGAGATCGAGAACTATTTGATTGGGAAGAATTAAGGTGTTGTTCCGGATATGACGAACCGGTATGGCGCTTTACACATAGACATATGGTATAGATTATGGGCAGGCCAGAAGGAGAGATCCGGGGCCTGCTTTTTGCGTTCCTGCGAAAGACCTGGAAAGATAAAACTAAATTGCAGAACCCCGGTTGTTTGTGCTATACTGGTATCAGTACTTAGAAAAGAAGGAGAACCAAGTTGGCATTTACACATTTACACGTCCATACAGAGTACAGTCTGTTGGACGGTTCCTGTAAGATAAAAGAACTGGCGGTCCGGGCAAAAGAGCTGGGGATGGACAGCATGGCGGTTACGGATCACGGCGTCATGTACGGTGTGATCGATTTTTACCGGGCGGCGAAGGAAGCCGGGATCAAGCCGATCATCGGCTGTGAGGTATATGTTGCCCCAGGTTCCCGGTTTGACCGGGAGACGGTGAGCGGTGAGGACCGGTATTATCATCTGGTCCTGCTGGCGGAGAATGACACGGGCTATCACAATCTGATGAAGATCGTGTCCAAGGGATTTGTTGACGGCTTCTATTACAAGCCCCGTGTGGATTATGAGGTGCTTGAGACATACCATGAGGGGATCATCGCCCTGTCCGCCTGTCTGGCGGGCGAGGTGCAGCGGTATCTGGCGCGTGGGATGTATGAGGAGGCGGGGAAGTCCGCCCTCCATTATCAGGAGATCTTCGGGAAGGGCAATTTCTTTCTGGAGCTTCAGGACCATGGGATCCCCACCCAGAAGACCGTGAACCAGGGGCTTCTGCGGCTCAGCCGGGATCTGGAGATGGATCTGGTCGCCACCAACGATATCCATTATATCCTGGCGGAGGATGCCAAGCCCCACGATATCCTTTTGTGCATCCAGACCGGCAAGAAGGTCAGCGACGAGAACCGGATGCGCTATGAGGGCGGTCAGTATTACTGCAAGTCTGAGGAGGAGATGCGGGCGCTGTTTCCCTATGCCCAGGAGGCCATTGACAATACCCACAAGATTGCGGAGCGCTGCAACGTGGAGATTGAGTTCGGCGTGACTAAGCTGCCCAAATACGAGGTGCCCGAGGGATATGATTCCTGGGGCTATCTGAACAAGCTGTGTCAGGACGGCATGGCGAAGCGTTACCCTGATGATGACGGCACGCTCCAGAAGCGCCTGGAATATGAACTGGGCGTTATCCATGACATGGGATATGTAGACTACTTCCTGATCGTGTGGGATTTCATCAACTACGCCAAGTCCAATCAGATCATGGTTGGCCCGGGGCGGGGGTCTGCGGCGGGAAGTATTGTCTCCTATTGCCTGGAGATCACGGATATCGATCCGATCCGCTATGACCTGCTGTTTGAGCGGTTCCTGAACCCGGAACGTGTCTCCATGCCGGATATCGATATCGACTTCTGCTTCGAACGGAGGCAGGAGGTCATTGATTATGTGGTGGAGAAGTACGGCAAGGACCAGGTGGTGCAGATCGTCACCTTTGGTACTTTGGCAGCGAAGGGTGTCGTGAGGGATGTGGGGCGTGTTCTGGACCTGCCCTATGCCCGCTGTGACGCCATCGCCAAGATGATCCCGGGAGATCTGGGGATGACCCTTGATAAGGCATTAAAGCAAAGCCCCGACCTGCGGGAAGCATACCAGCAGGATGAGGAGGTCAAGTACCTGATCGATATGGCAAAGCGCCTGGAGGGGCTGCCGAGGCATACCTCCATGCATGCGGCCGGCGTAGTGATCGGCCAGCGGGCCATGGACGAGTTTGTTCCCTTGTCCAGGTCCTCGGATGGTACGATCACGACCCAGTTCACCATGACGACCCTGGAGGAGCTGGGGCTGTTAAAGATGGATTTCCTGGGGCTTCGGACTCTGACGGTGATCCAGGATGCGGTGGAGCAGGTGGAGCGCGGTCATGGGATCCGTCTGGATATGGATCACATTGATTACAATGACAAGGATGTTTTGGCAGCGATCGGCACAGGCAAGTGCGACGGCGTGTTCCAGCTGGAAAGTTCCGGGATGAAGAGCTTTATGAAGGAGATGCGGCCGGAGAATTTTGAGGATATCATAGCAGGCATCTCCCTGTACCGCCCGGGTCCGATGGATTTTATTCCCAGATATTTAAAAGGGAAGAATGAAAGGACCTCCATCACGTACGAATGCCCGCAGCTGGAGCCGATCCTGGCGCCTACCTACGGCTGTATCGTATACCAGGAGCAGGTTATGCAGATCGTGCGTGACCTGGCCGGATATACCATGGGCCGGAGCGACCTGGTGCGCCGCGCCATGTCCAAGAAGAAAACTTCTGTCATGGAGAAAGAGCGTCAGAATTTTGTCTACGGCAATGAAGCGGAGGGCGTAAAGGGCTGCGTTAACAACGGGATTGATGAAAAGACGGCGAACCATATCTATGACGAGATGACGGATTTCGCAAAATATGCGTTCAACAAGTCCCATGCTGCATGTTATGCGGTCGTTGCATATCAGACCGCTTATCTGAAATACTATTACCCGAGGGAGTTCATGGCGGCGCTGATGACTTCAGTCATGGATAATATCACGAAGGTGTCCGAGTACATCCTGACCTGCCGCCAGATGGGCATCAATATCCTGCCTCCGGATATCAATGAAGGGCAGAGCGGTTTTTCCGTTTCCGGCAATGCCATCCGCTACGGTCTGTCAGCCATCAAGAGCGTGGGCCGCAGCGTGGTGGATGCCATCATAAAAGAACGGGAGAACAACGGGCTTTATGTGTCCATGGATGATTTTGTGGAGCGGATGGGCGGCAAGGAGGTCAACAAGCGGACGCTTGAGAACTTTATCAAGTCCGGCGCCCTGGACTGCCTTCCGGGCAACCGCAGGCAGAAGACGATGATCGCCCCGGAGATGATGGACCAGAAGAACAAAGAAAAGAAAAATGCCCTGGACGGCCAGCTGAGCCTGTTTGATTTTGCAGGCGAGGAGGAGAAGGAGCAGTTTCAGATCACTATGCCGGATGTGCCGGAGTTCCCGAAGGAGGAGCTGCTTGCATTTGAAAAGGAGATCCTGGGGATCTATATCAGCGGACATCCCATGGAGGAGTATCTGGAGACCTGGAAAAACAGCATTACGGCGAAGACCACTGATTTTATGGTGGATGAGGAGACCGGACGCGCAGTTGTGGAGGACGGCGCCCGTGTGACGATCGGAGGTATGATAACCGGCAAGGTGGTGAAAACTACAAAGACCGGCAAAATGATGGCGTTCGTCACGGTGGAGGATATGGTAGGCTCTGTGGAGGTCCTGGTATTTCCGAAGGATTATGAGAACAAGCGGAATCTGCTGATCGAGGACGCCAAGGTATTCATCCAGGGAAGGACGTCCATTGGCGACGACCCGGTGGGCAAGCTGATCTGTGAGCAGGTCGTCCCGTTTGATGCGGTCCCGAAGGAGCTGTGGCTGAAGTTTAAAGACAAGGCGGAGTATGATGAGAAGCAGCAGCAGGTGTTTGATACCCTGAGAATGGATGAGGGGAATAACACGGTGATCATATATCTGGAACAGGAGCGGGCCAAAAAAGTCCTTCCGGCCAACTGGAAAGTGGGGGCTGGTAAACCGATGATCCTGGCGCTGGAACAGATACTTGGTGAAAAAAATATCAAACTTGTGGAAAAGGGATTGAAAAGATAGGGAAAATGTTTTAGAATAACCTTTGTATTTAAAAAAGAACGTAATGATACCCAAAGGGGAAAAGTCGATAGAGTGACAGGAGGAAACGGCTATGGCAAAGAAGGTTAAAACGATTGGTGTCCTGACGAGCGGCGGAGATGCACCAGGCATGAATGCTGCGATCCGTGCGGTGGTCCGCACTGCAATCAACAAGGGCATGAATGTCAAAGGCATTATGCGTGGATATGCAGGGCTTCTGCAGGAGGAGATTGTGGATATGACCAGCACCAGCGTATCCAATATCATTTACCGTGGCGGAACGATCCTGTATACGGCAAGATGTACAGAGTTCACAACCCCTGAGGGCCAGCAGGCTGGTGCGGAGATCTGCCGGAAGCACGGCATTGACGGCATCGTGGTGATCGGCGGCGACGGATCCTTCCGTGGAGCCGGGAAGCTGGCGGCGCTGGGGATCAACACCATCGGCGTGCCGGGTACCATCGATCTGGATATTGCCTGTACGGAATATACCATTGGCTTTGATACGGCAGTCAACACGGCGATGGAAGCCATTGACCGTGTCCGTGATACTTCCACATCCCATGAGCGGTGCAGTATCATCGAGGTAATGGGCCGCAATGCAGGCTATATTGCATTGTGGTGCGGAATTGCCAACGGCGCGGAGGATATTCTGCTGCCGGAGCGCTATGACGGCGATGAGCAGGCATTGATCAACCGGATCATCCAGAACCGGAAGGGCGGAAAGAAGCACAATATCATCATCAATGCAGAGGGGATCGGACATTCCACCTCCATGGCACGCCGGATCGAGGCGGCTACAGGGATTGAGACCAGGGCGACGATCCTGGGACACATGCAGCGCGGCGGTACGCCGACCTGTAAGGACCGTGTCTATGCATCCATCATGGGCGCCAAGGCAGCGGAGCTTCTGTGTGACGGCAAGAGCAACCGCCTGGTAGCATACAAGCACGGCGAATACGTGGATTTCGATATCCAGGAAGCCCTGCAGATGAAGAAGGATATCCCGGAAGACCAGTACGAGATCGCCAAAATGCTGGTGTGCTAAGAGAAGCTCCCAAAGACGTCGGCACAGCATGACAGAGATTATATACAACGCCCGGTGGCACAACCCGCCGGGCATTCTTAAGTCTGTGGAAGAATCTTTAAGCAGCGGGCAAAGGCAGAGCTGCGAATTTATAAAGAGGGAAAAAGAATGACAGGAAATGAAGGAAACATGGTGCTTTGCGGTTCTAATGGCTATGAACGGAAGTACTATTTTAATGAAGAGTTTGACAATCTGCCGGAGGATGTGAAGCGGCAGCTAAAGGTCATGTGCGTCTGGTTCACAGAGGAGTGCGGAGGCATCCTGACACTGGAATTTACGGAGGACGGCACACTGGAGTTTAAACATGCCACTTCAGAATATGACGGATACTATGACGAGATCGGGGCGGATCTAAAGATCAAGCAGTTCCGCCAGGAAGGGCAGGAGTTTTTGGAGGCGCTGGAGCTGTACTACAGGACGTTTTATCTCGGAGAGACAGTTGGAGACGGGGCAGAATGAGATTACGTATAGGAAATGTGGAATTGGAGAACAATCTGATACTGGCGCCCATGGCAGGAGTAACTGACCTGCCATTTCGCATGCTGTGCAAGGAACAGGAATGCGGCCTTTTATATACAGAGATGGTGAGTGCAAAAGCGATCCTCTACAAAAACCGCAATACGAAGGAACTTCTCACGGTGCGGCAGGAGGAGCGCCCGATCGCGGTGCAGCTTTTGGCTCAGACCCGGAGATCGTCAGCAGCATGGCCCACCAGATCGAGGATGGCCCTTACGATATCATCGACCTGAATATGGGCTGCCCCGTGCCGAAGGTGGTGAACAACGGAGAAGGTTCCGCACTGATGAAGGATCCGAAGCTGGTGGAGGAGCTTTTGACGGCTTTGGTCAACCGTGTGAAGAAACCGGTGACGGTCAAATTCCGCAAAGGCTTTGATGATGCGAGCGTCAACGCGGTGGAGATAGCCAGGATCGCCGAGAGCTGCGGGGTGTCGGCAGTGGCTGTCCATGGAAGGACCAGGGAGCAGTACTATTCCGGCAGCGCCGACTGGGATATCATCCGTCAGGTCAAGGCTGCGGTCAAGATCCCGGTGATCGGAAACGGGGACATCTTCACACCGCAGGATGCAAAACGGATGATGGAAGAGACCGGCTGCGACGGCCTGATGGTGGCCAGAGGGGCCAGAGGGAATCCTTGGCTGTTTAGGCGGATCAACCGCTATCTGGATACCGGCGAGCTGCTTCCCGTACCTTCCGCACCCGAGATTGGCCGTATGATCATGCGCCATGCGCGGATGCAGGCAGAGTTAAAAGGGGAGGATCTGGGCATGAAGGAAATGCGCAAGCATATCGCCTGGTATACCGCCGGACTACCCCATTCAGCCGGCATCCGCAGGGCCTGCAACACCCTGGAAACCCTGGAGGAACTGGAAAAACTTCTCCAGGACAGCCAGATGTGGGAAGATTCATGCAGGAACGCGGAAAACTGACGTTTTCCGCTTCTTGACAACTACAATTCTTTAGGATATAATACTGTGAATGCAACGAGCCAAGGGCATGCTTGCATGTTCTTGGCGACTGCCCATAGCCCGGGGCGCAGGGCGCGCCGGGACTGTGAATGCAACGAGCCAAGGGCTTTGAATGCAACGGACCGGTATGTATGGGGGAAGGTCCGATTTTAGCAGAGGACCAGTAAAAAAGGAAGGAAATGAGCATCATGGCAGAGAAGAAACACATTTTAACCTACGCAGGACTGAAACAGTATGAGGATGAGCTGCAGGAGCTGAAGGTAAACCGCAGACGTGAGGTTGCTGAGAAGATCAAGGAAGCCAGGGAGCAGGGCGACTTATCCGAGAATGCGGAGTACGATGCAGCAAAGGATGAGCAGCGTGATATCGAGCTGCGTATCGAGGAGCTGGAAAAGCTTTTGAAGAATGCTGAAGTCATCGACGAGGATGAGATCGATCTGGATAAGATCAGCATCGGCTGCAAGGTAAAAGTTTATGATGTGGATTTTGACGAGGAGATGGAGTTCCGTATCGTAGGTTCCACTGAGGCGAACAGCCTGCAGAATAAGATTTCCAATGAGTCCCCGGTAGGCCATGCACTGCTTGGAAAAGGCGTGGGAGATATGGTCGATGTGGAGACCCAGGCCGGGATCATCCAGTATAAGGTCCTGGAGATCCAGAGAGTATCATAATTAAGGTTTTGCCCTGGACGGACAGATAAAAGAGGATAGAAGGAGTAATAGGAAAATGGCAGAGCAGCAGAATGCAAAGCAGCAGAATGCGAAGCAGAATCAGGAACCGGACTTGAACCAGCTTTTAAAGGTGCGCCGTGAGAAACTGGCGGAGCTGCAGTCAGCAGGCAAAGATCCGTTTCTCATTACCAAATACGACGTGACCGTGCACAGCATGGACGTGAAAGACAATTACAGCGAGTGGGAAGGAAAAGAGGTATCCATCGCAGGGCGTATGATGTCCAAACGCGTGATGGGTAAGGCGTCCTTCTGCAATGTCCAGGATTTAAACGGCAATATCCAGTGCTATGTGGCAAGGGATGACTTGGGCGAGGAAGCTTACAGGGAGTTCAAGCGCATGGATATCGGTGACATCGTGGGTGTTACCGGTATTGTGTTTACCACCAAGATGGGAGAAATCTCCATCCATGCCCATACTGTGACCCTGCTCTCCAAGAGCCTGCAGATCCTGCCGGAGAAGTACCATGGCCTGACCAATACCGATATGCGTTACCGTCAGAGATACACAGACCTGATCATGAATGAGGATGTGAAGAAGACATTTGTGATGCGTTCAAAGATCATCAGCTGCATCCGTCGTTATCTGGATGACCTGGGCTTTTTAGAGGTGGAGACGCCGATGCTGGTATCCAATGCAGGAGGCGCTGCCGCAAGACCCTTTGAGACCCATTACAATGCGCTTGATGAGGACGTGAAGCTGCGCATTTCCCTGGAGCTTTACTTAAAGCGCCTGATCGTAGGCGGAATGGAGCGTGTATACGAGATCGGCCGTGTGTTCCGTAACGAGGGACTGGATACCCGCCACAACCCGGAATTCACGCTGATGGAGCTGTATCAGGCCTATACGGATTACAACGGCATGATGGATCTGACTGAGAATATGTTCCGCCATATTGCGACGGAAGTCTGCGGTACTACCACGGTTCCTTATGCAGAGGTGGAGATTGACTTGGGCAAGCCGTTTGAGCGGCTGACCATGATCGATGCGATCCGGAAATATACCGGTATTGATTTTGATAAGATTGAGACTACTGAAGAAGCGAAGAAGCTTGCCGATGAAAAAGAGGTCCATTACGAGCAGCGCCACGTGCGCGGCGATATCATCAACCTGTTCTTTGAGGAGTTCGTGGAGGAGCATCTGATCCAGCCGACCTTTATTATGGACCATCCGGTGGAGGTATCCCCGCTGACCAAGAGAAAGCCGGATAAGCCGGAGCAGGTGGAGCGTTTCGAGCTGTTCATTTATGGACGCGAGATGTGCAACGCGTACTCAGAGCTGAATGACCCGATCGACCAGAGAGAGCGTTTCCGCGCCCAGGAAGCTGCGCTGGCAGCCGGGGATGAGGAAGCCAATACCACAGACGAGGATTTCTTAAATGCTCTGGAGATTGGTATGCCGCCGACAGGCGGAATCGGGTACGGGATTGACCGTCTGGTGATGCTGTTCACCAATTCACCGGCGATCAGAGACGTACTTTTGTTCCCGACGATGAAGAGCCTTGGCGGTTCCGGCGATTCCAAAAAGGCAGCTGCGGCTGCATCCAGAACTTCTGAGGCGGATGGAACTGCAGCAGAGAAGCCTGTGGAAACCATTGATTTTTCCAAGGTAAAGATTGAACCGCTGTTTGAAGAAATGGTAGATTTTGATACCTTTGCGAAGTCCGATTACCGCGCGGTGAAGGTCAAGGACTGTGTTGCTGTGCCGAAGAGCAAGAAGCTGCTCCAGTTCACTCTGGATGACGGTTCAGGTACAGACCGGACGATCTTAAGCGGGATCCATGAGTATTATGAGCCGGAAGAGCTGATCGGAAAGACGGCGATCGCAATCGTGAACCTGCCGCCCAGAAAGATGATGGGCATTGATTCCTGTGGGATGCTGATCTCTGCAGTCCATGAGGAGGATGGTAGAGAAGGCCTGAACCTTCTGATGGTAGACGACCGGATTCCGGCGGGGGCGAAGCTGTATTAAGATGTTATAAGCGGAAATAAGAGTAACAAAATGGAGATTCTGTGACGATGGTCATGGAGTCTCTTTTGTTTTTGTGATAGAATAAGAAGACAAAAGGTGGTGAATTGTTATGTCAGATATTTTTAGAATCACGGACCGGTTTAAGATAACTGGGAGAGGAATTATATATACAATAGAAAATGATAAGGACACCATAATCCGCCTGGGTGATATTTTGTATGATCTTCATGGCAGCCAGTTTAAGGTAAAAGGGATAGAGATGATTAGAAAACGATCAGATGCTATCCATATAACGGATGCAACCATAGGACTTTGCTTTGAATCGATATGTGGTGCGGAGGTGGGGGGAAGGATTCTGGTCAGAGATCTGGCAGCCATAAATTTCCTGTTTTGCAATCACCCTTTATACCAGCATGAAGTTGATGTGGATTATAGAGCTGAGTATCAGGCTGCTGGTTTGGAGCATGCCTGTGCATTGTTCAGCTATGAGGATTTACAGCAGGGTAAACTTTCTTTGTACGAAGAGAAGATTTCTGGCCTTACCATTTACCGCGGCTGGATGATGCATCCGGATATGTACAGAAGCTTCTACTCGCTTTTAGAGGAGCAGGGGATTATCCTGATCAATACACCGGACGAATATGAGAAATATCATCTTTTGCCGGGATGGTATAACGATTTTAAAACGGAAACGCCTGAAACTGTCTGGGAGCTGCAGGGGAAACTGGAAGCTGCTCTGCAGATTGCAAAACAGCTGGAAGGCCCTTATGTCGTAAAGGATTATGTGAAAAGCAGAAAGCACGAATGGTATGATGCCTGTTTTATCGAAAGCATAGATGATCGGGAAAATGCAGCCAGGGTGATCGGCAATTTTATTGATCGGCAGGGTATTGACCTGGTTGGAGGCATTGTCTTAAGGAAATTTGAAAAATTGAAGAAAATTGGGTATCATGAACGCAGTGGCATGCCCTTGTCAGAAGAATACAGGGTATTCATTTATGCAGGGAAAATTCTTGCAGTTGATGATTACTGGCTGGAAGACTCGGATGTAAATCTTTCAACTGAAGAATATCAGTGGATGGAGTCAATCGCCCAAAGAGTCAAGAGCAATTTTGTTACGGTTGACCTTGCAAGAAAAGAAGATGGTTCCTTGATCATTATGGAATTGGGCGATGGGCAGGTATCAGGATTACAGCAAATAGATGCAGAGGTATTTTATAAAACATTTAAATGAATTTCATTCATTGACAATTCTGGCTCAAAATGTTATGATACAGATCATAAGGAGGATCTGATTATGCGTGTAATAAAGAATCCGGAGGAACGCAGGCGGGAGATCCTTGAGGCAGCTATCCGTGTTTTTGCCAGAAAGGGGTATGAGAAGACAGCTATTTCTGATATAGCGGCGGAGAGCCGTATTTCTCAGGGACTTTGTTACCGGTATTATGCGTCCAAAGAAGAGATTTATGATGCAGCCATTGAGGAATATGCGGATTTTATAGTCCGGGAGAGTTTGAAACAGTATCATGTTCAGGGCAAGACCTTAAAGGAACTGATCTGTATAATGAGTGGTCAGGGGATGCCCGGCGAAGCGGCGGAAAAGGGGCAGTCCGATCTGTACCAGTTGTTCCATAAGCCGGAGAATAAAAAACTTCATGATCAGCTCTTTCTTTTGGTGGGGCAGAAGCTGGTTCCCGTGGTCACCAGTTTATTGGAGACGGCAAAAGAACGGGGCGAGATACAGTTATCCGATCTGAAAACAGCAGCGTACTTTATTGTATTTGGTCAGATTGGTATCCTTATGGACAGGAGTATGAGCAGCGGGGAACAGAAGCAGCGGATCCAGGATTTTTTGACAGAACTGTTGGGATTGTAAAAATTGTGAAATATGGACTGCGAACCATATTTCATATTTTTCCGGATAGAAGTTAGAAGGAGAATCAGCATGGACAGTAAAATAAAACGCACTGACCGAAAACGGCCACGGCTCTTTGACAGCAGATATGCCGTTTCCTACCGGGCGGAACTGGAAGCCCTGTTGGGGAGGTGCAGGTCTGAGGAGGCAGTGCGTACGGCAGAGCAGGTGTTTGATGCACTTCTTTCAAAATATCCGGATCTTTTGAAAGAGGAAAAAGCTCACGCCTACTCCAATATTTTTCCTGCAATTGCATTTTATCGGTCATTTCAGTGTCACAATATAGAACCAGCCATGGGGATACTGGAAAAAGGGGCCGCAGACATAGCGCGTAAGAAGGGGAGATTCTATGCGGCAGCAGTAAAATTCCCTGGAATGAAAAATATATTTTTAAAGATGTTTTTCGTTGGAGTAAATAAGTCATTTGGAGATTCGGCGAACTTTAGCCATGAAGTGATCACCAACAATAAAAATGCGTTTGAATTCAATATTACAAAATGTCCATATCAGAAGTATTGTGAGATGGAGGGCTGCCCGGAGTTGACCCATATTTTTTGCAAAAATGATGAGTATACTTACGGAAGCCTTCCGGGGATAAGCTTCATAAGGACGAAAACACTGGGAACGGGAGGGGATCTGTGCGATTTTAAATTCAGGCGTGAGTAATGAGCCGAAGGAAAAAACAGCCATTTCCGGCGTGCAGGAACCTGTGATAAGTGTTCTGTGCGCCGGGAGTGGCTGTTTCTGATCAAGTTACGACTCCTGCAGTACCTTCTCCATCAGGGAGATCTCTTCTTCCTGGGTGTCAATGATCTGGCGGGAAAGGGAAAGAACATCCTCTTCATCGGTGTTGTCAAGAATGGCTTTTGCCATATCTACAGCCATCTGATGATGCATGATCATCCCGGCAGCGAAGGCTGCGTCGATACTGTGGGTGGCGCCAGTACTATTGCTGTTGCCTGCATTGCTGCCGTCTGCACTGCCGTTGCCATTGTTGCTGCCGCCTGCACTGCCGTTGCCATTGTTGCTGCCGCCTGCACTGCCGTTGCCATTGTTGCTGCCGCCCGCATTACCGTTGCCTCCAGTACTGCCGTCATGCCCCATGCCATGCCCGTCATGGTGGCCTGCCATCATTCTCTCATACTCTGCCCGGTAGGCGTCTGCTTTTTCCTGGTCTTTTTTGCCGGAATCAGCGATGGATTTTCTCATGTCCTTCATCTGGGCGATCTCTGATTTCTGGGCTGTGATGATATCCTCGGCGAGCGGTTTAAGCTCTGCGTGGTCCCCTCCGTTGTTTAAATAGCTTTCCGCCATAGACACCGCTGCCTCGTGGTGGGGGATCATGCCGTCGATAAAGTCCAGAGCCGCGTTGCCGCTTTCCTCAGGCAGATTCATATCACGCATCATACGGTCCATGATGGCGGTCTCTTCCTCCATATACCGGGTATATCCGGGATCCGCACTGTCTGTGCCGGTTCCGGCGCCTGTACTTCCCGCTCCGTTGCCGGCTGATTCCTGGGCAGTTCCATGGTTCATTCCGGCGTGGGAATCTGATCCTGCGCTCATGCCGCTCTCTGCCTGGCTCCCAGACTGGGCAGATGTGGGATCCTGCGGATTGCCTGGTTTGTTCCGGCTTGCTCCCCAGAACATGAAGAGGACCAGCAGGACGATGACCACGCCAATCGCCCAATACAATGTTTTCTTATTATCCATAACAACCTCCATAATAATAATGACTGGTTACGGTATTAACATTGCGAAAAAGCTGAAAATTATACTTCAAAGGCCTGTTTACTGGCTTATCTTTGCCTGGAAAAAGGGATACTGTCATCGGAAGAACTTTTGTGTTTAAAGGAGTTTGCAAGCAATATGAAGAATGTTATGGAACCGCCTATACTGCAGGGATTGGATGCGTTGATCAAACGAAATCAAACATTTCAGAGAATGAGCGGCAGTAACATTTCTTTTCTGAAATAGACAGTGCCACGAATATCGGGAGTCACCTCTGAGACTTAGGGGTGACTCCCGATATTCGTATTATTCCGATTCTGACGTTTTTCCTTTTTCTTTTTTCCGGCTTTTGTTGATCTCAAAATCATTTTTGATGACCTTATTGTACACGCTGATCACTTTATAAAAAGCTTCAATTTCTTCGACGCTGCATTCCTTACGGAGTTCTCCCATGGTTTTAGCGATATCAACCGTGTCGTAAAGCTTGTGTGATTTGCTTAAGCGGGCGCCGATATCTGTAACATGGAGACGGATGTTTTTGGCGTTGTCGGCAGTTTTTGTTTTTTCTACCAGACCCTTATCTGTCAGGCGGGTTACAGTCTGAGAGAGGGCGCCTTTGGTTTTGCCCCAGTATTGGGCTAACTCTGTGACCGTGGTTCCCGGATGTTCCTCAATGTAGGTCAGGGTGTGTGCTTCGATCATGGTGATCGGGATTCCGACCCCGTAGTCGTGAACGGATACGATATAGTCGTTATAGTGGATAACAAACTGATAAATATTATTATGACGCTCATTCAGTGCATGGAATGTCTCGTCAATCATACCCAGATCAGATGGTTTAGTAGGTAAAGTCATAGTGATACCTCATTCATTTATTGTGTCAGGATGAATACTGATAACTATAAAATATCATATCTGCCGCAAAAGCACAAGGGTAAGATGCCGGTAAAAATGATGGTATGCAACGGAGGAGAGCACTGCATTTCAGGCCGTTTTTTTCTATATTGTTTAGCTAAAGTATAAAAAACATGTAAAAACACCACAAAAATAGTTTAATAATTAAACAAAAAATGGTTGACAAGTACAAAATATTGGTGTACTATAAAAACACAATAAAGTTTAACGGTTAAACAAAAACAAGAATCAAAGCAAGCGTTAAAGTAAGCGTCAAAGCAGGGATCACAACAGCAGTATAAATTAAGTAAAAGGAGAATGTAAGCAAATGGGTGGAACGTACAATTTTGACGAAAAGGTAGACCGGAGAGGGACAAGCTGTCTCAAGTATGATTTTGGGATGAAGCGTAAAGGGCGGGATGATCTGCTGCCGCTCTGGGTTGCAGATATGGATTTCAAGCTTCCGGACGAGATCCTGAAAGACCTGCATAAGCGGATCGATCACGGGATCTTTGGTTACACGGAGGCGGATGAAGAATACTTTGCGGCATTGGACCGCTGGTTCTTCAACCACCACGGCTACCATGTGGAGCCGGAGACCGTGACGGTCGGCTGCGGTGTAGTGTACGGACTTGCAACCGGGGTAAAGGCGTTTACAGAGGAAGGGGATGCGGTCCTGATCCAGCAGCCTGTATATTACCCATTCCGCGAGGTGATCGAGGATAACGGAAGACGGTTCATCAACAACCAGCTCCGTTATGAGGATGGAAGATACACCGTTGATTTTGAGGATTTTGAGAAAAAGATCGTGGAACATGACGTGAAGGTGTTTATCCTCTGCAACCCGCACAACCCGGTAGGCCGTGTGTGGACGAAGGAGGAGTTAGAGCAGATGGGAGATATCTGCCTGAGCCATGACGTGGTGATCATGGATGATGAGATCCATTGTGACTTTGTATTCCCGGGCTATCAGTTTACCAGTTTTATGAACCTGGATGAGAAATACCGGAAGAACCTGGTGCTCTATACCTCTCCCAGCAAGACCTTCAACGTTGCAGGAATGCAGCCCGCCAATATCATCATCCCGGATGAGACACTGCGCAGCGCATACCGCAGGGCGAATGCGGCAGCCGGCTACAGCCAGGGAAATGTGATGGGGATGGCGGCAGTGAAGGCCGTTTACACCAAAGGGGACGCCTGGGTAAAGGAACTGGTGGAGTATATTAACGGCAACAAAGAATATATGAAGGAATTTGTCAAAGAAAATTTCCCGAAAGCGTATTTTGTGGAACCGGAGGGAACCTATCTGATCTGGATCGATTTTTCCGGCTACGGCTTTACGGATGAAGAGCTGGAGCATGTGATGGTAGAGGAAGCGAAGCTGTGGCTTGACTGCGGCAAGGTGTTTGGTCCTGCGACGGCGCAGTTTGAGCGTTTCAATATCGCGTGTCCGCGGGCCACTGTGGTGCAGGCGATGGAGCAGCTTAAACAGGCGGTCGACAATCATCAGAAATGGGCTTGATCCATAATACGGAAGGAGATTACAGATGAAACAGATTTGGAATACATATAAGTCCTCGGTGATCCTTTTAGGATCCATGGTCCTGGGCGGAGTGATCGGATTTTTCTGGGGGCCGGGCGCTGAGATCCTTCAGCCGGTGGCCGATACGTTCCTGCATTTATTGTACTGCTGCGTGGTGCCGCTGATCTTCTGTTCGCTGACGGCGGCGATCGCGAAGATGACGGATCTGTCGAAGCTTAAAAAGATTCTGTTTATATTCTTGATCGGTACCATAGTGACAGGGATTATCGCCTGCCTGTTCATGGTAGTTCCCTGCCTGGTCATCGATCCGGCGCAGGGGGCCAATATCAACTTGAGCGAGGAAGTGGGCGACCTAAGCAGTTCCATCAACTTCCTGGCCATGTTTACGGTCGGCGATTTCCCGGAACTGTTTTCCAGGAATAACCTGATGGCCCTGATCGTGTTTACGGTCATCTTCTCCATTGCAACGATCTTTGCGGGGGAAAAGGGCAAGATCATTGTGACGGCTATGGAAGCCATGACGGAAGTGATCGTGAAGGTCATCGGCATCGTCATGAAGATCGCTCCCCTGGGATTGGGATGCTATTTTGCGATCCTGATCGGCAAGTACGGCAGCGAGGTGGTCGGGCCGCTTGGAAAAGCAATCGTCATGTACCTGTTTGCCATAGTGGCGTATTTTGTAGTGTCGCAGACCGTGGAAGCGTATATCGGCGCGGGAGCGGAGGGCGTCCGCAGATGGTGGAAGACCGCGGTAACCCCGACCCTGACTGCCCTTGGCACCTGTTCTTCCGCAGCGACCCTGCCGGCGAACTTGATCCAGGCAAAACAGATCGGGATCCCCAGCGAGATCTCAGATCTTGTGATCCCTCTGGGAGCCAATCTTCACAAGGATGGAGCCTGCGTGATCCAGATCATCAAGATCGCGTTCCTCTGTTCCGTATTCAACGTACCGTATGTTACGCCGAAAAATATCATCCTGTCGATCGTGATCGCGGTGATCGCATCCGTGGTCATGGGAGGAATCCCCGCAGGCGGTTATGTGGCTGAGATCTTTATTATCTCCGCATTTGGTTTCCCGACCGTGGCGATCCCGATCATGGTACTGATCGGAACCATCACCGATGCGCCGGCTACCGCGGTGAACGTTACAGGAGACACCGGACTGGCTATGGTGATCGCACGATTTGTCGAGGGGAAAGACTGGCTGAAGCGGAGCGATGAGCGCAGGGCGGCAGGCCTGGAGGCATAAAACAGTATTTCTTATGATGGAAAGGCAGATGGAGTGATTCGTCTGCCTTTTTGGGTAAAAATGGGTGAAATGAAAAAAGTTTTACCATTGAATGAAATAAAAACGAAATAAAATTGACAAATGACCAAAAATACATGAAAATAATAGAGATGAAAAAAGACTTCAAGAAAAATAAATGGAGGGACAATCATGGGGGAACATGGAGGTAAACGGGGAGCAGTCCGGCTTGGAGGTATGGCATTTTTGCCTTTGATCGTATTTCTTGTGTTATATGTAGGCTGTGGTCTGGCATTCACTGCATTGGGAGCGGAGGATGCCTTTTCAAAGTTTCCGAGGCACGTTGCGCTGCTGGCCGGCATAGCGACTGCGCTGGCGCTGGCGCCGTCCGTGAAGCTCAGTGAAAAGATGGATGTGTTCTGTCAGGGCATGGGCAACTCCGGCGTCATGATGATGATCATGATCTATCTGATGGCAGGCGGGTTTCAGGGAGCGGCGGCAGCCATGGGCGGCAAAGATTCGGTTGTGAATCTCAGCCTTCACTTTATCCCGGTCCAGTTCTTGGTCCCGGGCGTATTTCTGCTCTGTTGTTTTATTTCCACGTCCATTGGCACGTCCATGGGCACGATCGCGGCCCTGGCTCCCGTTGCTATCGGTGTGGCGCGGGGAGCGGGACTGGATCTGGCGCTGACAGGTGCGGCTGTGATCGGCGGGGCGTATTTCGGAGACAACTTATCTATGATCTCAGATACGACCATATCTGCGGCTCAGGGCTGCGGCTCAGAGATGAAGGATAAGTTTCGCATGAACTTTTTTATCGCTGCGCCTGCGGCCCTGGCAGCGATCCTTGTTTACGGATTTATGGGAGGACAGGGGAACGGAGCCATCGAGGCGGGAGCCTACAACCTGTTCCAGATCCTTCCATACATTGTGGTTCTGGGGGCTGCGCTGGCCGGGGTTCCGGTGGTTCTTGTGCTGTTTATCGGGATCACTATGACCGGCGTGATCGGCTTGGCCCAGGGAACTGTTGGGATCTTTGAATGGGTTCAGGCCATCGGCGGCGGCATGAGTGATATGTTCAGTATCAGCATCGTGGCAGCCCTGATCTCTGGTATCATCGGACTGGTACGCTATTATGGAGGCGTGGACTGGCTGGTAGGCGTGCTCACCTCCCGGATCAAGGACAGGAAAGGGGCGGAGTATGGGATTGGGCTGATGTCCGGTGTGCTATCGGCGGCGTTGGTCAACAATACCATCGGCATCATCGTGACCTGCCCGATGGCGAAGGAGATCGGTGCCAAGTATAAGATCGCGCCGAAGAGGCTGGCAAGCCTTGTGGATATTTTCGCCTGTGCGTTCCTGGCGCTGACGCCCCATGACGGCGGAATGCTGATGATCACAGCTATGGCGGAGGTTTCCCCGATCGCGGTGCTCAAGAATTCATTTTATATGTTTTTCCTGATCATCGCAGCCTGTGTGACGATCCAGTTTGGACTTTTGAGGACGAAGGAAGAAAAGTAAGAAGAAAAGCAGATATAAAGGCGGTGCTTTATGGGAAAACGGGATGGACAGATTGATGCGGTCAGGGCGGCGGCGATCTCCCTGGTGGTTCTCTCGCATATTTTTGGGGCTATGGACCTGGGATTCAATCCGGTCTGGAACTGGTTTGCCCCGTTTATGGTCCCGCTGTTCTTTTTGGTGAGCGGATATCTGGCCTGGAAACGGGAACCCTGGAAGCGCTATGCGTTTTCTGCTTATGTAAAGAAACGCGCAGGCTCCCTTCTGATCCCCTATGTGGGGTTCAGTCTGGCAGCATCTGTGGTCCGGATGGGGGTCACGTACCTGACAGACGGACCGGTGCGGGAGAACCTGGGATATCTGGCGCGGGAATTTGTCACGTGCCTGGGGACCGGGACCCTTTGGTTTCTTCCGGTTATGTTTCTTTCAGATATGATGGCGTTTCTGCTTCTTAAAAGAAGCCTGCTGGTTCAGGCTACCGCCTTTTTACTGTCGGTCCTGCTGGTCAGCACCAATTTCCTGGTGGACAATTTCTACAGGGATCTGTGGATCTGCGACCTTCTTATCGTGTTCAGCAGAAGTGCGGCGGCAGCGGGCATCGTCCTGCTGGGGTATCACGTGCTGCCTGAGCTTAACCGGAAAAAGAGCCGCCCCGCCAGTGCGGTGATGGCGGCAGGCTCCTTTGCTGTGACCGTGATGATCTCCCGGTTTATCAGTGTTGATTTCCGCACCCTGCAGTTCGGCAGGTATCCACTGCTGTTTTATGTGGACGCGGTGGCGGCGGGAGTGTTTTTGCTGGAGGGATACCGCCTGCTTGCAGGCTCTCACCGATGTCCGGTACTGTCTTACATAGGCCAGAATACCCTTGTGATCATGGGGACCCATACAGAATGGTTCTTGTTGAATATCGTGCAGCTCGGCCTGGCAGGAGTGCTGGGGCCCTGCCAGGTGATCGGCACCCGTTATTATGGGGAGTGCGGGATCATCTTCGTGCTGCTCATGCTGATGGAATACGGGATTGCGGAAGGGATCAACCGGTATGTCCCGTGGCTGGCGGGAAAACCGGGGAAGATGGGGGAGCCGGGAAAAACAGGTGACGACCGTCCGGGGGCGGGGGATATCCCCGGAGCCATCAGGTCTTAATCCCATGGAATTTGAGGAAATTCTGTGCGGCATGGGATAAGGGATATTCCTTGTTGACAATAAATGCGCTTGTGATAAACAGGTTGTCATCTGAAAAATGTTTTAGGTTCAAGTCGCGGATGTGCTGAAAGTCGGCTGCTGTCAGGGATGCCAGCGCAACGGTGCCGAAGGATCTTGCCCACTCGATGGCGGTGGCGTTGGAGGAGGTAATGATCGAAATATTTGGCGTCAGCAGGTGGTGTCCGAAGGAGGCGCGGATCAGGTCAAGGCAGTCGAAGGGGACCGACAGAGGGTAATCCGCCAGTTCAGAGATGTCCAGAAGACTGCTTTTTTGTGCGAGGGGATGGTGAGGGTCACAGACCGCCACAATCTCCTCTTTTTCATATGGATAGACCGCCAGAGCGGCGTGTCCAGGCAGATTGGACCGCACCAGCCCGATCTCCGTCACATGGTTTAAGACGTTGGGGATCGCAAAATCGCTTGGGATCTCATAGAAGTCAAAACTGACATTGGGGTATTCTGCCCGGAAGCCGTCGAACAGATGGTGCAGGAAATAGGCAGAGTTACCCGCTGGGATGGACAGTTTCAATAGCTCGGAAAAGGCGGTCTTCTTATTGTGGATTTCGTCGTGGAGCTTTTCTTCCGCCCGGCAGATCTCTTTGGCGCGCAGGTAGAACACACGCCCCGCATCGGTCAGTTCCAGCTTGTGCCGGCTGCGCACAAGCAGCCTGGCCCCATAATAGTTTTCTATATTCTTCAGTTGGTTGCTCAGTGAAGGCTGGGCGATCAGCAATTTGTTGGAAGCGGCCAGGATGCTTCCACATTCTACGATCGTCACAAAGTTCCGGTATGATTCCAGGGTCATGATAAAACTCCTTAGTATAATAAAAATATTATATAAACTATGTAATAGTGATAGTTTTATTATATATAAAAGTGTGATACAATTCAAATTGTTTTTTATGAATGATGCTTATAAAAGACGCATTATTTATAAGATTAATTTATAAATATTTATGAGTATGAACGAAGTAGGAGGAAAAGATTTACGATGAATGCTTTGCTGACAGATTTACTTGCTGTATTTGGCGTGGTGCTGAACGCGCTTCCGCAGGGACTTTTAGCGCTTTCCTTTGGATTCGCCGCAGTCCCGACCGCCATGGCTTTTTTTATCGGGGCTTTTGGAAATGCAGTCACCGGGAATGTGGCACCGATCTCGTTCCAGGCTGAGACCATAACCTATGCGGGGACCAGCGGAAGGAACCGTTCCGAGCGGTGTACCATGATCTTTATCGGCGCGGCGATCCTGGCAGTGGTCGGCGCCTGCGGAATGCTCACCAGGATTGTGGAGTTTATCGGTACGGATATTGCAAACGGCATGATGGCGGGCGTCGGGCTGATCCTGACAAAGGCCGCGGTCAACATGGTGAAAGAGGACCATATTGCCGGGGGCGTCTCCATGGCGGCGGCGCTTATCACCTATCTTGTGACCAGCCAGAGTCCCAATACCCTGGTGTATACGATCGTAGTTTCCGTGATCGCATCCAGCGCAGTATCAGCAATATTTAATAAAGAGAAGAAAAATATCGTTGTGGCAGATGACAAATTCACCCGTCAGAAATTCACCATAAACGGGACTGTGATCTTTGGGGCGTTGGGAATGGTCTGCTTAAATATCGGCTCCAACATATCCTTTGGGGCGATCACGGCAAGCATGGCAGGCACGGATGCCTTTAATGTGGACCATCTGACTCTGATCTCTTCTCTGGCGGATATGGGTTCCTCCTTCTTTGGGGGAGCACCGGTAGAGTCGATCATCTCTGCAACAGCCAATGCGCCTCATCCGGTATGGGCGGGGATTGCCATGATGGTGGTGGTAGGCGTGATTCTTTTGAGCGGCCTCCTGCCAAAGATCGGAAACTACGTTCCGGCTTCCTCCATCGCAGGATTTCTGTTTGTGCTGGGACTCTTTAAGACCTTTGTGCTTGACGCTCCTGCGGCGCTGGCGGTGAATCCGGCGGTAGGGGGGACAGCGCTTGTGGTCACTGCCATATCCAATCCGTTTTTGGGGATGGTTGCGGGAATATTAGCTAGAATTTTGGGATTGTAAAGGAAGAAAAACTTATGAAGACATATGAACTTAATCTTTGTGGAGTAAAGAGAGAGCTACCGTTTGTGGATCTGGAAGACAATATGGCATTCGCCAGCTTTGTGATCATGGGGGATACGGAGTTAGTTATGGCCTGCGCGCCCAGGCTGGCGGAGAAGATCGGGGACGTGGACGTTATCATCACAGCGGAGGCCAAGGGGATCGCCCTGGCCTACGAGATCAGCAGGATTCTTGGAAAAAAAGAATTCATTGTGGCCCGCAAGAGCATCAAATCTTATATGCATGGGGTGGTTTCGGTTTCGGTCCATTCCATCACCACCTCCGGGGAACAGCACCTTTTCCTGGACGGGTATGATGCAGAGAAGATCCGGGGGAAATCCGTCTGCATTGTGGACGACGTGATCTCCACCGGAGAATCCCTCTACGCTCTGGAGGCCCTGGTTGGAAGCGCTGAGGGCAAGGTCTTAAAAAAGGCGGCAGTGCTGGCGGAGGGCAATGCGGCAGACCGTGACGACATTATCTTTCTGCAGAAGCTTCCGTTGTTTCAGAGATCCGAAAACGGAGAGTACGAATTTCTATAACTGAACGATAAAACGGCTTCCGCCCCCTGGATTGTCAAGGACCGTGATCGTGCCGCCGTGAAGCTCCACCAGTTCTTTGGCAATGCTTAAGCCCAGGCCGAAATGTTTTTTATCATTTCTGGAGGCGTCGCCCCGGTAGAACCGGTCAAAGATATGCTGCTTCAATTCGTCGGGGATACCCCTGCCGCGATCCTGGACTTCGAAGACAGTCCTCTCGCAGTCGGTGCTTAAGCGTCGGGTGCCGTGTTTTAGGTAAGCCTTTATGGTGATCTCCCCGCCCTCCGGCGAGTAGGAGACGGCGTTGTCCAACAGGATGGAAAGCACCTGTTCCAAACGCTGTCTGTCCGCTGTGATCCGGGGGAGCGGCTCCTCCGGGAGCGTCAGGGACAGCTTTAAATGTTTTTCCCGGCATAGGGGAAGAAAGGACTCATAGGCTTCGATCAGCAGAGTGTCGGTCTCGACACTCTGTTTTTTTAAGGTCCAGTTCCCGGCGTCGGAGGAGGCAAGGAGCAGCATATCGCTGACCAGGCGGGCCATGCGGCTGCATTCCTTGTCGATGTTTGTAAGGAGGGCCGGTGCATCCTGCGTTTCATCCGCTGCGTGAGGGATGTCCGCTGCAGGGCTGTCCTTTAGCACTGATACGGCGGACCGGATGACTGCCAGGGGAGAACGCAGTTCATGGGATGCGGCGGCAATGAATTCAACCTGCTTTTTTACACCGTCCCTGGCGGGTTTTAATGCGCGGCCAGTGAGATGCCAGCTCACAAAGAAGATGCAGATGATCCCTGTCACGTTCAGCAGCAGAAAAATGGGAAGGCTTTTCAAAATCAGTGTGGAGCGGGGCGTGATATAGGTTAAAAGCAGCAGGCTTTTGGAGGAAGCCATCACGCACATCCGTCCGTAGTAGGAATCGCCGCTGTCTCCTTTTATCTGGAAGACGGAGGACTGCTCTATGGAGGAGGATACGGGAGGATGGGAGGCCTCTATATTTTCCTCCGCTGCTTTTTGAAGTCCCAGTTCGATGAGGCGGCCTCTGGCTGTCGGGGGCGTCCAGGAGCCAGAGTACATGAGCGGAGAACCGTTTTCCTCCACATGGATGACGGCGCGGTTGGCAGCTTCCGTCTGAGCCAGGAATGCATCGCTTATGATGGGATCCGTCTGAAGATGGGAGCTGACTGACAGCCACAGATTCTGAAAGGCGGCAGTTTCGCCGTGTTCCCTGGAGGTGATATTCCACATAAAAATACAGGTCAGAAGGATTATCAGGATCAGCCCGGTCAGAACCGTATAATGTATGGCAAGTTTTTTCTGAACATCTTTAAACATCCTTTCATTCCTCCTGCCTGTTACAGGCTTCCAGCCGGTATCCGACGCCATGTACCGTGGACAGCTTCACAGGTGCATCCAGTGCTTTGAGCCTGCGCCTGAGAAAGTAGATATAGTTGTCCAGGTTTCCGTCCTCCACTTCACTTGAGGAGCCCCAGATATAAGATAAGAGTGCTTCCCTGGTTAACGTGCGACCGGGATTTTTCATAAAATACCCGAGCAGGGCCGTTTCCTTTTTTGACAGTGTGAGCACGGTCCCCTCATAGCGCAGCTCATGCTGTCCGGGGGAAAGGGACATGCCCTCCACGGTCAGGCAGCCGTCCTCTTCCATACGTCCCTGCCGTCTGGTGACTGCGCGGATGCGGGCCAGCAGTTCTTCCACGGCAAACGGCTTTACAATATAGTCGTCAGCCCCTGCATCCAGGCCATGGATCCGGTCGTTAAGCCCGTCTAAGGCTGTGGAGAAGATCGCGGGGGTGTGGATGTTCCGGCGGCGCAGGGCCTGCAGAAGCGTCAGGCCGTCCATCTCCGGCAGCATCCGGTCTATGATCAGGCAGTCGTAGACCTGGGAACAGCCGTAGAGCAGCCCGTCTGTGCCGGTATGGCACAGATCTGTCTCATACCCCGCCTTTTTCAGAGAGATCATCAGCGTCTCACATAACGCCCTGTCGTCTTCTACCAGTAAGATTTTCATGCTTTTTCTCCATATTCTATCCTGTGTTTCACATTTACAGTGTATCATATAAATCTCTAAAATATCTAAAAAAATAGAGAAGTTATTTCCAGTTTTTTTAGAGATGCGTCTGGTAAGATGAATGTAAGCTGCCAAAAAGAGGAGGAAAAAGATATTATGACGAAATTATTTAAAAAGACATGGCGCAGGGGGCTGGCGATTGCTTCTGCCGTTTTGCTTGCGGCGGGAACGCTGGCCGGATGCGGCGCGGGGACATCTGCGGGAGGAACCGGAAGTGATGTATCGCAGCCTGGCGCAGATTCTTCTCAGACAGGAACTGCCAAAGGACGTTTTATGGAAACGGAGATTGCCCTGCCGGAGGAGATGGAGGATATGCATCTGCTCACAGCTGTTTGGCAGGAAGATAAAAGTATTGAAGTCTATTTTTATGACGGGAAGTCATCTTACTACAGCTACACCTATGATGGCTCTGGCTGGACAGAGAATCAGGACGTCCCCGTGCTGCCGGATGGCATCCGGATGAGCCGGATCTTCCGGGGCGGGGATGGAAAATTGTATGCAGGAGGACATGGGGCCGGGTATATGTTTCATCTGTTTGAGATCTCAGAAACCGGGGAGGCGGCGGAGGTGTTTGCAGACGTCTTTAAAATCCCGGAAGGAAAAGATTATGGGCCGATCCCGGATTATATGAACGTGCTGGAAAACGGGAACCTGCTCATGTCCCAGGTAGCGGGAGCCGGGGTCTATGATCCGGAGGGGAAAAAGCTGTTTTCCCTGCCGCAGGAGTTTATCGGCATGGATATGCGTCTGCCGGCCTATGCGGGAGCAGACTACTATCTGACTCTGGATGACGGCGGCGGACGGCTGGCGCTCTATGATACCAATACAGGAGTGGAGAGCGGAAGCTTTGAGATACCGGAAAAAACCATGGAAAGCAGGATGGGCATGCTGCTGACCGGAGACGGGGAAGGCGGTTTCTACGCGGCAGGGCCAAGCGGCCTCTATCACACGGGAAGGAACGGGACGGTCTGGGAACAGCTCATTGACGGGAGCCTCAATTCCATGGGCCGCCAGGACCTGACCATCCGCGGTTTTTTCACGGGAAGCGATGGAAGCTATTATGGAATCTATACGACAACCGGAGAAGAAAAGGTGCTGTTCCTGCACTATGTATATAACAGTACCGTGGACACGGTGCCTCCGGAGACGGTGAGTGTTTACTCGCTGCGGGATAATAAAGCGGTGCGCCAGGCAGCCGCCATCCTGCAGAAGAATAACCCGCAGGTGCGGGTGGATTTCCGGGTTGCAGTGGAGGATGAAGAGGAGGCTGTGACAGAGGATGTGATCCGTGCACTGAACACGGAGCTTTTAAACGGAAAGGGCGCGGATGTGCTGATCCTGGATGGCCTTCCGGCAAAAAGCTACCGGGAAAAGGGAATCCTGGCAGATATGACGACGTTTGCAGACAGCCTGAAACCGCAGCTGCTGCCCAATGTGGCGGATGCGTTTGACACAGAGGACGGTAAAGTCTACTATCTTCCCGCCAGACTGATGCTGCCTGTGATCTATGGAAAACAGGAGGCGGTGGAAGCTCACCAGTCCTTAGACAAGATGAAGGCTTACCAGGGCCAGACACCGCTGTTTTCCGCTGATCTCTATGAAAATATGCTGCGTCAGACTGCTTACACCTGTTACCAGGAAATATTCAATGAGGACGGTTCCGCCGACGCGGAGGCCTTGCGGAAGTTCCTGGAATCCGTTAAGACCGCCGGAGAGCAGTCGAATGCCAGGTCAGAGTACACGGAAACAGAGATGAAGCGGTTTAACGTGAACAATACCGTGCTGCCGGATGGCTTTGGACGTCAGGATGCGTTCAGTCTGACAATCGGCGAATGCGCCGCTGCAGTGGAAATCCTAAGCTCCTTAGACAGCGCCATGCTGCCATTCTCAGCCGCGGGCAAGGGCGGATACACGATCCAGGATGTGAATGGGAGCTACAAACCCGACACTCTGGTGGGGATCAACGCTTCCGCCGCCAATCCGGCGGGGGCCGAGGAATTTATGAGAGTCCTGTTTGGGAATGAGGTGCAGGATCAGTCTCTCTGGAACGGGTTTCCGGTGAGGAGTGACAGTCTGGAGAGCTGGAAGAATATGGAGAAGGAAAATACGGTCAGCGTCAGCAGCAATGCGACCGGTATGTCCTTAGAAGGAGAGTGGCCTACGGCGCCACAGCGGGCGGCGATCGTGGAGCTGGTGAAAAAGGCCCATACGCCGGTGCTGGTAGACCCGTCCGTGATGCAGATGATCGTGGATGGCTCGAAGGATTATATGGATGGGAAAGAGAGTGTGGAAGGAGCGGTATCGGCCATTGAGAATAAGATCAGGATCTACATGGCGGAACGGGAATAAGAAGAGCAGGAGGAGGGAGCCGGTGTGGATGTTTCTGGCTCCCAGCCTGATTGGCATCCTGGTCTTTGTGCTGATTCCTTTTCTGGACGCGGTGCGAAGGTCGTTTTTTGACAGCACAGGGAAAGCGTTCCAGGGGCTTTCTGTGTACCGGGGTATCTGTACAAATAGCGCGTTCCGTCTGGCGGCGGCCAATACCCTGCGGTTCATGGCTGTTGCGCTGCCGCTTCTTATGGTATTGTCCTTTGCGCTTTCCCTGCTGGTCTACAGCTTCAACCGGGAGGCCGGCTTTTTTAAGACCGTGCTGGTGCTGCCGGTGGCGGTCCCGGCAGCCAGCGTTATCCTGTTATGGCGGATGGTGTTCTGTGCTGACGGGATCGTCAACGGGATATTCCGCCTGGAGGTGGACTGGATCTATGGGGACAGTTCCTTCTGGGTGCTGGTGTTGGCTTATCTGTGGAAAAATACAGGTTATCAGATGCTTTTATGGCTGGCTGCCCTTTCCGGGATACCAGACAGCCTCTATGAAGCCGCGGAAGTGGACGGGGCGGGGGCGGTTACGAAACTGCGCTACATCACGCTGCCCCAGGTAAAAAGCGCCACGGGCATGATCCTGTTTCTGGCGGTGGTCAATTCCTTTAAGGTGTTCCGGGAAGCATACGTGGTGGCAGGTTCCTATCCCAACGACAGGATCTATATGCTGCAGCATTTGTTCAACCACTGGTTCTTAAATCTGGATGTGCAGAAAATGAGCGGCGGAGCAGTGCTCCTTACGATCGTGATCGCCGTGCCGGTGGTCATTGGAACTATGAAAAAGGAGAGAGAGGTATGAGAAAAAAATATCTGACAGGGGGTATTTTACTGTTCTGCTCCCTGATTTTTGTTATTTTGCCCCTGCTTCTTTTGTTTGCCGCTTCCTTCATGCCGGAGGATGAGCTGCTGTACCGGTACCTTCCGGTTCTGGAACTGGGGAAACAGTCTGTTAAGCCGGCTATCCTGCCGTCATACCCATCCCTTAAGCCCTATACAGAACTGCTTTTTCATTCCCCGGGCTTTTTTGTAATGTTCTGGAATTCCATGCTTCAGGTGTTTGCGGTCCTTGCAGGCCAGCTTCTTGTGGGGCTGCCGGCGGCGTGGGCATTTGCCCGGTTTCGGTTTAAGGGCAGGAAAACGCTGTTTCTTCTATATCT
The DNA here is from genome assembly GCF_040719375.1 of Clostridium sp. AN503. Classification (NCBI taxonomy): domain Bacteria; kingdom Bacillati; phylum Bacillota; class Clostridia; order Eubacteriales; family Clostridiaceae; genus Clostridium; species Clostridium sp. AN503. Next base: position 684,334 of record NZ_JBFDTP010000002.1, read on the forward strand.
GGTCCTGATGATCATGCCGTTTCAGGTTACGATGGTGCCTTCCTATCTGGTGCTTGACAGGCTGCACCTTCTGGACACGCATCTGTCCGTGATCCTGCCGGGCATATTTGCAGCGTTTCCAGTGTTTGTTATGGAGAAATTCTTTGAGTCCATCCCGCAGTCGTTCATCGAGGCGGTATACATAGACGGAGGCGGCTGCTGGGATGCTTTTTTCCGGGTGGGCGTGCCTCTGGGCCTGCCGGGGATCATGACGGCGATGCTGCTGGGCTTTTTTGAGTATTTCAATGCGCTTGAACCACCGCTGACGTTTATCAAAAATAAGGAGCTGTGGCCCCTGTCCCTGTATCTGCCGAATGTGACGGCGGACAATGCGTCCCTGGCGTTTACAGCCGGGTTTGTGGCGCTTTTGCCGCCGGTTCTTTTATACTTGAACGGGCAGGCATATCTGGAGCAGGGGATTGCAGCATCAGGAGTGAAGGAATAGATGGAGAATAAAAAGGCGGAAAGACAAAAACGGATATACCGGCGTCTTTTGCTGGGATTTTTTTGCTGTATGCTCTTTTTTACGGTCATGTCCAGGATCGTGGATTCCTACCGGGTAGCAAAGGTGGAGACGTCCCTTCCGGAAAAGAGGATCGTGGTAAAGACCGTGAAGGGGACCGGGACCGTGGAAGCGGGGGAATTGACCGGCATCCAGGTCACGGAGGGGCTTCTGGCCGGAAAGGTCGAAGCGGGGCCGGGGGCAAAGGTAAAAGAGGGCGAGCCGTTATTTTACTATGACAGCCTTTCCATGGCTGATAAGCAGAAGATGCTGTTGACAGAGATCAGCAGCCTGGAGCTTAAACTGGAGCAGGAGCGGCTGGGGGCGGAGCGCTATGACGGAGTTTCCGATACAGAGCTGGCCCGGCAGTCCCTGGCAGCGGCGGAGAAAAACCTGGCCCGTCAGCGGGAGAAGACTAGAAAGGCAGCGGCGGAGCATGATGCAGAGCTGACCCGGTTAAGGGAGTACTACGACAAGCGGCTGGAGCTGTCGGATGAAGAGCTGATCAGCCAGAGCCGTGAGGATTACAACCGGAGCCAGAACGAGTATGATACGGCGCAGCTTGATCAGGAGGCAGAGATCAGGCGGATCAAGCGGAAGCTTGAGGATACACGAAGGAAACTGGAACGGCTGGAGGCGAAGGAGGACGCCGACCAGTCAGAGATCGAGGAGCTTTACGATCTCCTGGATGAGTACGAGGAGGAGCTGGACCTGGCGGAGGAAAAATGGGATCTTACGATCATTCAGGCAGAAGACGACATGGACAGAAAGGAAGAGATCTACAACCGTTCCCAACGGGAGATCACAAGCGCCCGGCTTGCTTTGCAGGAAACTTATGAAAACGCGGTCAGTGCAGCAGATAAAAGCCTGGAGACAGCCCTGGAAGAAGAGCAGGGTGCCGCGGATGCGGTCAATGCGGCTGCCCTTGCGGTCGATAATGCAAAGAAAAATGACCACGCCCAAAAGCTGACAGCGGAGCAGGCGGTGCAGCTTGCAGAGCTTCGATGCCGTGAGACAGAGCTTGCGCTTACGGAGCAGAGGGAGCTTCTGTGGGAGCTGGAGGAGTTGATCGCGGCAGGCGGTATGGTGGCGGCTCCCTGTGACGGCACCGTCACTCTCGCCGAGGTGGAGCAGGGTAAAAAGCTGACCGGGGAGGAGCGTTTCTTTTTGTCGTCGGGCGACCTTGTTTTTGAGGGAAGCTTTGACCGGGACGAGGATGGGAATGTGAGTGAGGGGGATGAAGTGAATGTGCATTTTGATGGGGAGCAGCGTTCTGTCGCCCTTACAGCCAGCCAGGTGGATTTAGTCACCAGCGGTGAAACCGGAACTTTCCTGGCAAAGGTACCAGAGGGCGGTGCGTCGCTTGGTTCGAGAGGAAGTTTTGAGTGTATAAAAAGGACGGATGTCTACAATATCGTCATCCCGTTAAATAGCTTGAGAAAGGATATGTCAGGCTACTTCTGCCTGGTGCTGCAGAACCGCAACACCATACTGGGAGAGGAATACCGGGCGGCCCGGGTGGATGTGGAGCTCTTGTTTTCCGGGGATACCGTGGCGGCGGTGCAGGGGACCTTTACAAGTGAGGACAGGATCATAAGCGGCAGCGACCGGGTTGTAAATGTGGGAGACCGGGTAAGGCCTCTTTCATCTGCGGGAGGAAATTGAGGATGGATTGGAATCGTGAGTGGAAAAACAGATGGGATGACAGGTGGAGAAGCATATGGAGAGCCAGAAAGCAGGATATGATCAGTGCAGGGGTCGCGGCTGCCCTGTGCGTGCTGACCATCGCCCTTCTCTGGCCGGCAGCCCTGTCATTCTTTCACGGGTTCTGCCGTGTGGAGGTGGACTGCCGTATGAAAAATGTGACGGTGGAGGACCTAAAAGGTCTGGCAAAACAGGAGAAAGACGGCATGGCGGGGCTTTCCGACCTGGCCGGGTGGCGTTACGGGGAGAAGGGGGAGGCATCCGATCCGGTCACATCCCGCAGGGCAGGTACAGGAGTGGTATACGCCTATGGGACCATGTCCTTAGTATGGCCTGCCAAAGTCCTGGACGGCTCTTACAGCCAGGCTATGGGGGCGCGGGACTGTGTGGTGACGGAGGGACTTTCCTTTGCGCTGTACGGCGCGGTGGAGACCTGCGGGAACCTGTTGGAATTCGAGGACAAGACCTACCGGGTGGCTGCGGTCATCGATGAGAAGGAGGAACTTCTGCTCCTTCCTGCCGACGAAGGACGTGTGGAGCAGGCGGCTTTTCTGTTCGAGGGCAGGGAGCGGGTGAAGGAGAGGCTTGAGGGGCTGGGGTTTTAACTGATCAATATGTTATTGTTTAAACGTCTGCTTTCCGCTATAATGAAGGTTAGAGAATGAAAAGGAAGGCGCAGGAGCAATGACGATCAATGAAATCGCAGCTATGGCAGGAGTATCCAGGGCCACGGTGTCCAGGTATCTGAACGATGGGTATGTCAGTGAGGAGAAGCGGGAGAAGATCCGCAAGGTGATCGAGGAGACCGGGTATGAACCGTCGGTGCAGGCCCAGCAGCTTCGGCTGAAGCGGACCAATATTATCGGGGTCATCATCCCCAAGATCAATTCAGAGTCGGTCAGCCGCATGGTGGCGGGCATCAGTGTGGTCCTGGCAAAGGAAGGCTACCAGATGCTCCTTGCCAATACGGACAACGATGAGAAGGAAGAGCTGAAATACTTAAATCTGTTTAAATACAACCAGGTGGACGGGGTGATCCTGATCGGGACGATCCTTACAAAAGCCCACAAGGAGCGGCTGAAGGAGATGCAGGTCCCGGTGGTCCTTTTGGGACAGGTCCTGCCCGGATACAGCTGCGTGTATCATGATGATTACCATGCGGCGAAGGAGATGACGGAGCGTTTGGCAAAGCATGCCGGTACTCTTGGATATATCGGCGTGACACAGCGGGATGTGGCGGCGGGAAAAGAGCGCAGGAGAGGATTTCAGGCTGGAGCAGGCGACCGTGTGAGGACCTGTGCCGTGGAGGGGGATTTCTCCATGGATGCAGGTTATAAGGGCTGCAAAAAGCTTTTGGATCAGGAGCCTGGGCTGGACGGGATCTTTTGCGCCACAGATTCCATTGCGGTGGGAGCGAAGATGTGTCTGGAGGATGCGGGAAAACGGGTCCCGGAGGATGTAGCTCTTGCCGGGGTGGGCGATTCCATGATAGCGAAGGTGACAAGGCCATCCATTGCGACCGTACATTTTTACTATAAGACCAGCGGCATGGAGGCCGCCAGGCTTTTGTTTGACCGGATACAGAATCCCGGGGAGGCTGTGCGGGAAGTGAAGATGGGCTATGAGATCGTGGAGGGCGGCAGCCTGCGGTGACGGGCAACGGGCATTAACCGGATATCGATGGTCGAAAAGAGAGGGGATTGCGGACCTTCTCTTTTTAATGTCTTGACATAATCGGATTTATATGCAACAATAGTTGCATAACATTTGTTGCAAAAAAGAACGATCATGGAGAGGAATCATATGCCGCCTAAAGCCAGAATCACAAAAGAAATGATCTTGAATACAGTCCTGGAAATCACAAGAGAAACAGGTTTTGAGACTGTCAACGCAAGGAGTATCGCAGGAAAGCTTAGTGTTCTACGCGGCCGGTCTTTACCTGCTATAAAAACATGGAGGAGTTGAAAACAGACTTTCTGGCCTTTGCCTATGACTGCTATGAGCGCTATGTATCTGATTATGGCGCTGTTTCAGGCGCCAGTCCTTACCTGATCCTGCCTCTTTCCTATATTGGATTCGCCCGGGAGGAGCCGCAGCTGTTTAAGCTGTTGTTTATCAATGAGATGGATCTGGATATGAGGAAGGCAAAAGATTTCTACAGGGAAAGCGACAATGTGAAAAGAGCCGGGATCTTTTCGGAGACCATAGGGATAGAGACAGAACGGGCAAAAGGGATCTTTTTGGATCTGTTCCTCTATACCCATGGTATCGCAGTTTTAACAGCCACAAAGAAATTATCATTAAGCAGAACCGATGCGGAAAATATGGTGACAGATGTGCTGTCGGCTTTTATCAGGCAGGAAAAGCCTGACTGGAATCCAGATGTTTCATGAAATGGGGCGCAGAAGGGAGGCCATATGAAAACAAACCAGTATTTAATTGATTTTTATAATCATTATGATGAGGACAGCAGGCTGTCTTTTCAACATGGTTCCGTAGAGTTTTTAACTACCATGCATTATATTGACAAATTTTTAAGGCAAGGCAGCCGTGTGCTCGAGGTCGGTGCGGGAACCGGCCGGTATTCCCACGCGCTGGCGCGTCAGGGCTATGCCGTTGACGCGGTGGAGCTGGTAGAGCACAATATAGAGATCTTCCGCCGGAATACTCAGCCGGATGAAAGGATATCGGTCACACAGGGAAACGCCATGGACTTATCCGGCATCATGGATGATCAATACGATATAACACTGCTGCTGGGCCCTTTGTACCATCTCTACAGCACAGAGGACAAACGGCAGGCACTGAGTGAGGCGGTCCGCGTGACTAAGAAAGGCGGAGTTATTTTCGCTGCCTATGTTATTTCGGATGGGTGCCTCCTTGACGAGGGGTTCCACCGGGGCAATATCAATGTTTCTGAGTATATTCAAAATGGTCTGCTCGATCCAGAGACCTTTGCCGCCAGGTCAGAACCAAAGGATCTGTTTGAGCTGGTACGGAAGGAGGATATCGATGAGCTGATGTCTCCATTTCCTGTAACACGGCTGCATTATGTGGCTGCTGACGGCTGTGCACTGTTTATGCGGGAAGCCGTGGACGCTATGGATGACGACGCGTTTGCATTATATCTGAAATACCATTTGGCTGTTTGCGAGCGCGAAGACATGGTGGGGATCACCAGCCATGCGGTAGATATATTTAAAAAATAATTTGTAATGAATGCAAGGTTCCTGATTTCCCTGTCGTATTATATGTGAAGTCCCAAAACAGGGAGAACAACAAACCGTAATATAAAGGAGATAAAAATGAGAAAATTAATATTGGCAGGCAGTACAGTTGTGATGATGGCAGCGATGGGGATGACGGCGTTTGCAGCGAATACGGTGAGCGCCCCGTCGGCAGGTCCGGGAAGTTATGCTTATTGCGCTTATCTTGATGATGACGGGGACGGCATCTGTGACAATTGCGCCAATGAGCAGGCCCACTGCGGGCATGAAGGGCATGTGGGAGCATGCAGCGATGTGGATGGAAGAGGAGGATATTATAGAGATGACTGTAATGGGACGCACAGGGACGGATGCGGACACAGCCGTTCTGTAAACAGCAGTTCCAGACGTACCGGTTCCGGGCGCAGAGGCCATCACGGCGGGTGCCACTAAAGCCTGAAAGGTGATGCCAAGCCCAGTACAGGCGGCAGCATAACCGGCAGACAAAGACCGACGATAGGGGCAGAGTAGAGCAGAGAGAGGCAAAGGAGGGGCACCCGGATGCAGAGTGAAAACGAAATAAATCGGGTTGTCAGAGATTATGCGGATATGGTGAGACGTATCTGCTTTTACCGCCTGAAAAATCATGCCGACACAGAGGATGTTTTCCAGAATGTGTTCCTCAAATACCTGCTGTATGAGGGTCGGTTTGAGAGCGCGGAGCATGAGAAGGCGTGGTTTGTCCGGGTGTCCATCAATGCCTGTAAGGATTATCTGAAAATGATGTTTCGTCACAAAACGGTCCCGCTGGAGGTCCTGACGGAGGAGTCCTCGGGAATGGATGCGGAGCAGTACGGTGTGCTGGAGGCGCTTTTGGAGCTTCCGGTAAAATATAAGGACGTTTTATATCTTTACTATTTTGAAGGCTATTCCGCCCTGGAGATCGGCGGGAGCTTAAAGAAGAAAGAAAACACAGTCTACTCCCTTTTGTCCCGCGGACGGGGGATGCTGAAAGAACGATTAGGAGGTGAGGAACTTGGCGAACCGGGTGTATGATGCGCTTGCATCTGTAAAGGCCAGCGAAGAGCTGAAGTCTTCTACTCTCCAGTATCTGAAAGAGGAGCGGGAGCGCCGCAATAGACGTCCTGGCGTGTTTTTTGGGTTGACGGTTTCCATGAAGAGCCTTTCGGCGGCAGTCTGCCTGGCGCTTCTTGTGACAGCCGGGACCGTCGGTTACTCGGTGGTCCGCACACCGGTCTCCTATATCAGTATCGATGTAAATCCTTCCATCGAGCTGGCGCTCAACCGGCTGGACCGGGTGGTGTCGGCGGCGGCTTACAATGAGGACGGTGAGATTGTCTTAGACGGGATATCCGTGAAGGGGAAACCTTATGTGGAGGCCATTGACACGATCGTGGAGAGTGACGCCATGTCCGGATATCTGACACAGGATGCGGTGCTGACCTTTACGGTTGCATCCCAGGTGGACAAAAAGGAGCAGAGTCTGCAGGCCGGCGTAGAACAGAGCCATGGCTGCAAGGGCCACGGCGGGCAGAGCGTGAATGTGGATGCCAGCCTGGTTACGGAAGCCCATGGACATGGAGTGTCGTTTGGAAAATATGCGGCTTATCTGGAGCTGGCACAGTATGATGGAAATGTCACGGTGGAGGACTGCCGGAGCATGTCAATGTCGGAGATCAACCATCAGATCGACGCTCACGAGCATGGCTGTGCGGCGAGGGAAGATGAGGTAAACGGCAGCGGGCCGGCCAATATGGACGATACCGGAGCGGATGCCGGGACTGGTCCGGAGGAAACTGCAAAGGGCCGTGGCTGCGCAGTGCATGGGGGCAGGAGCGATGAACCTGAAAATGACAGGGGCGGCACGAGCGGGAACCATCATGGCAGAGGCTGGCACTGATCATAAAATAAACGGAGTGATAACCGGAAAGAAAGCGGAGAGATGTTGATGCAGACATCTTTTCCGCTTTCTGTGTTTTTGTCTAATTTGTATAAAAAAGAAAAGGAAAATTGGATAGAATGGCAATTTACATAGTGAGTAAAAAACGTTATTATTAAACCATAAGATATGAGAACGATCCCATAAAAGAAAATATATATTATATAAATACTATGTAGTATATTGAGTATTTAAATGATATCGTTCTCGCATGAATGCAAACTTATTATAACGAACAATTGAAGGGAGAAGAAGCATGGATTACAAAAAAGCAGCCAGCGAAGTCTACCGTTACATTGGCGGCGGGGACAATCTGATCTCCGCGGCACACTGCGCTACACGTCTGCGGCTGGTCATTGCAGACAATGACAGGTGTGACCGGGATGCGGTGGAGAATATTGAGGGTGTCAGCGGCGTGTTCTTCGCATCGGGGCAGCTCCAGATCATTTTTGGCACCGGGACGGTAAACAAGGTTTATGACGAGTTTATCAAGCTTGCAGGGATCTCGGAAGCTTCCAGGGATGAGGTAAAGCAGGCGGCGGCAGCCAAACAGAATGTATTCAAACGGGCGATCAAGACTCTGGGAGATGTGTTTGTGCCGATCATCCCGGCGATCGTAGCCAGCGGTCTTCTGATGGGGCTTTTGGAGGGGCTTGCCAATGTATTCCCGGCCATGACCCAGTCCGGGACTTACACTATCATCCATCTGTTTTCCAACGCGGCGTTCGTTTTCCTTCCGATCCTGATCGCGGTCAGCGCCGCGAAGGTATTTGGCGGCAATATTTTCCTGGGCGCAGTGATCGGTATGATCATGATCCACACCGATCTTGTCAATGCCTGGAGCGTAGCTTCTTTAGAGTCGATTCCGTCTGCGTCCGTATGGTTTGGATTGTATGATGTGAATCTGGTGGGCTACCAGGGACATGTGATCCCGGTGGTGATCGCTGTCTGGCTGATGTCTTCTCTTGAGAAGAAGCTGCACAAGATCGTCCCGGAGATCATCGATCTGTTCGTCACCCCGCTGGTGACGGTGCTGGTGACCGGTTATCTGACCCTGACGGTCATCGGTCCTGTATTTTCCTTCCTGGAGAACATGGTATTTGACGGCGCCCTGTATCTGGTGAGCCTGCCCTTCGGTATCGGAGCAGCGGTGGCTGGCGCGGTCTATGCGCCCACAGTAGTAGCCGGAGTGCATCACATGTACAATGCGCTGGAGGCCGGTCTTTTAAGCGCTGGAGGCCTGAATGTGTGGATGCCGATCGCGACGGCTGCCAATGTGGGGCAGGGTGCGGCGGCGCTGGCGGTGGCGCTCAGGACAAAGAACCAGAAGACCCGCTCCATGGCTCTTCCGGCTTCCCTGTCGGCCTTCCTGGGGATCACGGAACCGGCTATCTTTGGTGTAAATATCCGGTTTATGAGCGCGTTTGCTGCCGGCTGTATCGGCGGTTTTGCCGGCGGCCTGGTGGCGGGGATCATGAAGGTAGGAGCAACTGCTTACGGTATTACGGGCGTATTTGGATTCCTGATCACGACACAGAACAGCTTTGCTTATCTGATGGTGATCGTGGTATCTGTGGTTGTGGCCTTCAGCCTGTCATGGATCTTCTATAAGGGGGATGGCGACAAAAGGAAGGGCAGCAGTAAAGAGAGCAGTTCTAAGAGGATGGAAGTGGAGGCTGACACTGTGGAGGCGGCTTCCAGGGCAGAGATTTACTGTCCGCTGGAGGGTGAGATCATTCCGGCAGCCCAGGTTAAGGATGAGACCTTTGCCCAGGAGATCATAGGAAAGACTGTGGCGGTCGTACCGGAGCGCGGCAGGATCACAGCGCCTTTTGACGGAGAAGTGAGCATGGTGTTTGAGACCGGGCATGCTGTCGGCTTAAAGGGACCGGCAGATACAGAGCTTCTGATCCATGTAGGCATCAACACGGTGGACTTAAAAGGCAAGTATTTTAAGATCCATACAGAGACCGGGAAGAAGGTAAAGAAGGGTGATCTGCTGCTGGAGTTTGATATCGACGGAATCCGGGACAGCGGCTATGACGCGACTACCATGGTGATCCTGGCCAATACCCCGGCGTACAGCCAGGTGTGGTGCGCATCAGAAGGACATGGGGACAGCGCGGTGAACGTGATGACTGTGGTGAAATAAACTGTTAAAAAACAATCTGGAAACAATCAGGGAGACTGCTATGAAAAAAGACTGTTACCGTATGGGATTTCATCTGATGCCTCCGAAGGGCTGGCTCAACGACCCGAATGGGCTGTGCCAGTTTGGGGGAGAGTACCACGTGTTCTTTCAATATGATCCGGACTGGCCCCAGGATGGGCAGAAGTGCTGGGGGCATTATGCCAGCGCGGATCTGGTGAACTGGAGGTTTGCCGGGACCGCACTTCGGCCGGACCGGGATTTTGACCGGAGCGGCGCATACTCCGGCTCGGCTGTGGTCATAAACAAACCGTCTGCACAGATTCCGGGCGGGCAGCAGAAGCTGCGGCTCTATTATACGGGCAATGTAAAGCTGGAGGGTGACTACGATTATATTGATTCCGGCAGAGAGGCCAATGTGGTCTGCACGGAAAGCACGGACGGGATCCATTTTTCCGAAAAGCAGCTTTTGATGACGGATGCAGACTATCCGTCAGACTATACCTGCCACGTACGGGACCCAAAAGTATTTGTGGAGCATGGTATGTATTACATGGTCCTGGGCGGAAGGAAGCGCGGTACGGCGGCAGAAGCCGCTGCCGGCAGCCAGCCGCTGACACGAAAGGATTTCGGCGCAGTCCTGCTGTATCAATCCGGAGACGGGATACACTGGGAGCTTAAGCGGGAGCTGACGACACCGGAGCCATTCGGTTATATGTGGGAGTGTCCGGATCTGTTTTCCATAGGGGATCTGACCTGCCTTTCCTTCTGCCCTCAGGGGCTTTTGGCGGAGCCATACCGTTTTCAGAATACGGACCAGTCCGGTTATGTGTGGCTGGACGGGGAGACAGTGGACGCAAAAGACTTTACGGAATGGGATATGGGGTTTGAATTCTATGCCCCGCAGACTTTTGAAGATGAAAACGGAAGGCGGCTTCTGATCGGTTGGACCGGACTCCCCGATACGCCATATGACAATCCGACTGTGGAGAATGACTGGCTGCATTGCCTGACGATCCCGAGAGAGCTGACGGTGGAGGCGGGGAAGATCCTTCAGAATCCGGCCTCAGAGCTTCAGGTGCTGAAAGAGGATGGACAGAGCTTTTCCGGGGACGCCGTATCTGTGGAGACAAAAGATTTTTCTTTTTGGCTGCAGATCGAGCAGATGGAGACGGAGCGCTTTCAGATATCGATGGAAGACCATTTATTTTTGAAATATGAAAATAAAGTGTTTACATGGGAGTTCCCGGATGGTAAAACAGAAGCAGAGGACTGGGGCCGGGGACGGCGCGTCCGGAGAATGGAGCTGGAGAAGCTGACGGATATCCGGGTATTGTGCGACCATTCTGTGTTGGAGCTGTTTGTCAATGGGGGTGAACGTGTGATGTGCGGCCGATTCTATCCGGAGGTATCCGGGGAATTGGCCGGAGGGGAGCCTGAAGGCATCAGCAGTGTCCGGATCCAGGGCTGCGGCGCCCGGGCAGTCACACATTTCTGGCATATGAAAGCGATGGAGGTAAGGGATGATGAAACGGTTATTGGCGATTGGAGAGGCACTGATTGATTTTATACCGGAGGAGACAGGGAAAGCGTTAAAGGATGTGTGCGGCTTTCGCCCCGCGGTGGGAGGAGCGCCGGCCAATGTCTGCGGCGCTTATGTGAAGCTGGGCGGGGAAGCGGCTCTGGTGACGCAGCTGGGCGATGACCCGTTTGGCGATAAGATTGTGGAGGAGTTTGTTTCCTGCGGGATTGGGTGCGGCTATATCCGAAGGACAAAGGAGGCCAACACATCTCTGGCGTTTGTTGCATTAAAAGAGGATGGGAACCGGGAGTTTTCCTTCTACCGGAAGCCGGGGGCTGATATGCTGCTCAAGCCGGAGCAGGTGGATGCGGCGTGGTTTGACAATGCCTATGGACTGCATTTTTGTTCCGTGTCCCTGGGGAATTATCCCATGAAGGAGGCTCACAACAAAGCCATCCAGTGCGCGCTGGACAAAGGGCTTTTAGTCAGCTTTGACCCGAATCTGCGCCCGCAGCTGTGGGACGATCTGGACGGGCTGAAACAGGCTGTGCGGGCCTTTGCGCCCCTCTCCCATATCCTGAAGATCTCCGATGAAGAGCTGGAATTCATCACTGGGCTGAGTGATATAAAGCAGGCGCTGCCGAAGCTGTTGATCGGCAACACCCGTCTTGTGATCTACACGAAGGGAGCGGGCGGCGCGGAATGCTATACCGCTTCCGCCAGGGCGGTATCGGAGGGACGGAAGGTACAGGCGGTGGACACTACCGGAGCCGGGGACGGCTTTATCGGAGCGTTTCTTCACTGTCTGGCAGCAGACGGCGTGGGGGCGGGAGACTTAGGCCTTTTGACGCCGGATCAGATGACAAAGTATCTGGAGTTTGCAAACCGGTTCTGTGCAAAGAGCGTGATGAAGCATGGGGCGATCGCCTCTTATCCGACTATGGAGGAGATGAGCGAAGAGACTTAACCGCTCTGGAAACCTGTGCAGATCTGAGGAATAACACGAGGCTGGTTTTAGTGGCCCGAATCAAGCAGATACACGGACCGGCGGAAGATCCCATGCAGATGAATAGCCGGATATAGATCATACGAATAAAGATTTGTCGACGAAGTACCCCTTTCTGTGATATGATAATGACTGTATCATGAACAGAAAGGGGTACTTCTATGGGAGATACGTCCGAAAATTTGGTTATTAGAAAAGAAATTAGATCAATGAAAAAGATATCAAAACAGATCTGCCTGGGCATTTTAGCGCATGTAGACGCAGGAAAAACAACGCTTTCAGAGAGCATCCTGTACTTAACCGGCAGCATCAGGAAGCTGGGAAGGGTGGATAACCGGGATGCATACTTGGACAACTATGAGCTGGAGCGCGCCCGTGGGATCACCATATTCTCCAAACAGGCGGTGTTTGAGCTTCCGGATACCAGAGTGACGCTTTTGGACACGCCGGGACATGTGGATTTTTCTGCGGAGATGGAGCGGACGCTGCAGGTGCTGGACTATGCGGTGCTGGTAGTCAGCGGTGCGGACGGAGTCCAGGGACATACGGAAACCCTGTGGCAGCTTTTGAAACGTTATCAGGTACCGGTATTTTTATTTATCAACAAAATGGATCAGAACGGCACAGACCGCGAGGCGCTGATGGAGGATATCAGAAAGCGTCTGGATGAGAACTGCCTGGATTTTGGCGTGATGCATGGCGGCGGAATTTCTGATACCATGCAGGCAGGGGCAGATATCTCATTGGACTGGTGGGAAAATCTGGCTATGTGCGACGACAGGGCGCTGGAGCTTTATCTGGAAAATGGTTCTGTGGAAGATGCGGATATCCGCAGGATGATCGGGGAACGGAAAGTCTTTCCCTGTTACTTTGGCTCTGCGTTAAAGCTCCAGGGTGTGGAGGAGCTGCTTGAGGGGATCGGCCGTTTTACATGCGGCAGGACCGGGCAGGAGGCTTTTGGCGCAAAGGTATTTAAGATCTCAAGGGATGACCAGGGGAACCGGCTGACCCATATGAAGATCACAGGCGGAAGCCTGAAGGTAAAGGACATGCTCCCCGGAAAAGAGGAGGAAAAGATCAATCAGATCCGCGTGTATTCCGGGGCGAAATATGAGACGGTAAATGAGGCCGGACAGGGCATGGTATGTGCGGTGACAGGACCGGCGACCACCTATCCGGGCCAGGGGATCGGCGCGGAGGCCCAGTCGGAGCAGCCGCTTCTGGAGCCGGTGCTGACCTACCGTCTGGAGCTTCCCGAGGGCTGTGATGTTCATGGGATGCTGAAAAACCTGCGGTTGCTGGAGGAGGAAGAGCCGCAGCTTCACATTGTCTGGGACGAGACCCTGGGAGAGATCCAGGCCCAGGTTATGGGAGAGGTGCAGATTGAGGTTTTAAAGAGCCTGATCCGGGAGCGGTTTGGCGCTGCGGTGGAGTTTGGCACGGGAAATATTGTATACAAAGAAACAATCTTAAAACCCGCAGAGGGAGTGGGGCATTTTGAACCGCTGCGCCATTATGCAGAGGTACACCTTCTCATGGAACCGGCGGAGCCTGGCAGCGGATTGCAGTTTGACGCCCGGTGCAGCGAAGACGTGCTGGACCGGAACTGGCAGCGCCTGATCCTGACCCATCTGGAGGAGAAACGTCACCGCGGCGTGCTGACAGGGGCGGAGATCACGGATATGCGTATAACGCTGATCGCGGGACGGGCGCACTTAAAACACACCGAGGGCGGGGATTTCAGACAGGCCACCTACCGGGCGGTTCGCCAGGGGCTTAGGGAAGCGGGCTGCCGTCTGCTGGAGCCGTTCTATACCTTCCGGCTGGAGGTGCCTGCGGAGAATGTGGGGCGCGCCATGGCGGATCTGGAACGGATGCAGGGCAGATTCGATCCTCCGGAGGCGGACGGGGAACGTATGGTGCTGCGGGGCAGCGCTCCGGTGGCCAGCATGCGGGATTATCAGATGGAGGTCATTTCCTATACGAAAGGGCGGGGGCGGCTTAATTGCTCTTTGAAAGGCTATTATCCATGCCACAATGAGGAGGAGATCGTTTCCGCGGCCGGGTACGACCCGGAGGCGGATCTGGACAACCCCACAGGTTCAGTGTTCTGTTCTCATGGTGCGGGATTCGTGGTGCCGTGGGATGAGGTGAAGGGCCATATGCATGTGGAAAGTCCGCTTGCAGCCGGGTCCTGGAATGGAGAGGATGACGCGGCGCTTACAGGAACTGCCCTTGCGGACGACAGTGGCGGGACTTCCTCCATGCGGTCGGGGAGGACGGAAAACGGCATGTCCGGCGGTCTTCCTTTTGGGGCGGACGAGAAGGAGCTGGAGGCGATCTTTACCCGCACTTATGGAGAACAGAAGCGGCGGCTGCCGGGAGAGAGCGGACCGCGGAAGGTGACGTATCAGTCCGACAGAAAGGGCGGTTCCGGCAGCAGGGGGGCTGCGTCAACAGTACAGGGAGGTTCAAGTCTTGGAACGCCCGGTTATCTGAAGACCCAGACTGTGGGCGCCGATGAATATCTGTTGGTGGATGGCTACAATATCCTGTATGCATGGGATGATCTGCGGGAACTGATGCAGGTGACGGTGGATGGAGCGCGTCACCGCCTGATGGATATTCTCTGCAATTACCAGGCTTACAGAAAATGCATCCTGATCGTGGTCTTTGACGCTTATAAGGTGGTGGGCGGCATCGGCAGCGCCCAGGATTACCACAATATCCATGTGGTCTATACGAAGGAGGCGGAGACCGCGGACCAGTACATTGAAAAATTTGCACATCAGATGGGACGAAAATACCGGGTCACCGTGGCGACTTCTGATGGCCTGGAACAGCTTATCATCCGCGGACAGGGATGTCTTTTAATGTCTGCGAAGGACCTGCGGGAAGATGTGGAACGGGTGGGACGCCAGATCGAGGAAGACAAAGGACGCCTCCCCAAACCCGGAAAGAATTATCTGTTCCGGGATGTGGAGGCGGATATGGCAGAATACCTGGAGAAAATACGTCTGGGCGAACAGGCTTCTATAAAATAAACATCCGTGCCCGCAGCAGGTCGTCCATGGTACTGCTGGTATAAGATACGGTATAGGCATCCAGCTGCACCACACCGGGGTAGTAGGATGCCCGTTTTGCTTTAAAGTGGTCCTTAAAACAGATCTCCATGGTAATGGTCCCGGGTACGTCCAGATGGCATTTGCTGCGGTTCCTCAAGCCCTGCTCTGCGCATTCGCGGATCAGCTTTTGGGCGCGGATGGGGGCGAGATTGATGGTGGCGCTGCCCATCCCTTCTTTTACAGCTGCGGTGGTGATCTCAGGATCAAAGCCTCTGACGTGTTCGCAGAGCATCTTATCTCCGCTTAAGAATACGGACGGGACGCCCAAGTCTGCGGCGGCGTAGGCGTGGATCAGAAATTCAGACGCCAGTACGCCGTTATATTTCACCCAGTTGTTGCCGCGGTTCATAGTGTGGCTCAAAGGACTGCCGTCCAGTCCGGCGGGAGAGTGGTACCCTACGTACATCACCGCGTCAAAGGAGGAATCCAGCCCTCCCAGCATGGAGATCGGCTCGCAGGTCCAGTCGCTTATGATCTTTACTTCCTCCGGAAACAGGGATATGTCCATATTCCGCCCGCTGTCGTGGGCGTCTTTCACATAGATTTCCGTAGCGCCGGCGGCCAGGGCGCCTTCGCAGGCGGCAACCGCTTCCAGCGTCATCTCCCGGGCCAGAGGGGCATGTTCAAAATGCCCCAGGTTGGTAGAGGCCCAGGAGGTAGAACCGGAAATACCTTCAAAATCCACACTGATATATACTTTCATGTCAAATGATCCTTTCTTATATATGTCTATGCCTGCATTTCATGTTTAGCAAGGATGCTGCGCGCTACGCTGATTCCGTTGGCGGACGCCTGCTGAAGCCCGCGGGTGACAGACGCCCCGTCGCCAACCGCCCGGAGGCCGTCTATGCTGGTTTCAAAATCGGAGTTTACGACGACCTTGTTGGAGTAGAATTTTACTTCTACGCCGTAAAGAAGAGTCTCGTCGCTTGCGATGCCGGGCGTGACCTTATCAAGGGCCAGCAGCATTTCCCTGATATCCACCATGATGCGGTGCGGGAACACCAGGGATAAGTCGCCTGGTACGGCGTCTTTCAGCGTGGGGATCAGGTTGTTGCGGCAGAGACGTTCCTCGGTGGTGCGTCGTCCGCGTTCAAAATCCCCGAAGGTCTGGACCATGATCTTGCCGTCGCAGAGCATGTTGGACAGCTGGGCCACGTGCTTGCCGTATTCGATCGGTGTCTTAAACGGTTTTGTAAAGTTTTTGGACACCAGCAGGGCAAAGTTGGTGTTGTTGGTCTTGTAATCTTTGGATTTGTAGGCGTGTCCGTTGACCACCGCCAGCCCGTTCTCATAGTATTCGGTTGCCACCTCCCCGGAAGGGTTGGTACAGAACGTCCGCACCTTGTCGTCGAAGGTGGGAGTGTAGTAGACCAGCTTTGCCTCATAAAGGTTCTCGTTGAGGAATTTCATCACCTCATCGCGGACCTCTACCCGGACTCCGATATCTACGGTGCCCACCTGGGTCTCGATCCCATGATCCTGGCAGATGTGGGAGAACCAGTCGGAGCCCTCCCGCCCGATGGCGGAAACCACCTCCGGCGCACAGTACACCTCGTCCTTGTTCGTGACAACGCCTGTTACGCGTCCGTCATCGATCAGGATATCCCTGACCATGGTGTTAAACTCGATCTGGACCCCGCGCTCCAGAAGATGCTCCTGAAGGCGGGTGTAGATCTTGTAGCCTTCCTCAGTACCCAAGTGGCGGATGGGGCATTCGATGAGCTTTAGGTTGGCGCCGATGGCTTTGCGGCGGATGGCCTCGATCTCCTTCTGCTTGTCGACGCCGTAGACATTCTGATCGGCTCCGAACTGTAAATAGATGTTGTCGGATTCTTTTAAAAGCTCCACTGTCTTATCGTAGCCCAGAATCTCCGGCAGGTTGCCGCCCACATCGGGAGAGAGCGAGAGCTTTCCGTCAGAAAATGCGCCTGCTCCTGCAAAGCCGGTGGTGATGGAGCAGGGCTTGCATCCAACGCAGACCCTGGTAGTGCGCTTGGGACAGTTTCGTTTCTCGATCGGGCGTCCTTTTTCGATCATCAGGATGTTCATTTCAGGGCGCTTATGGATCAACTCATAGGCGCAGAAAATGCCGGATGGGCCGGCACCGATGATGATGACATCATATTCCTTTTTATTCACGTTTATTTTATCCTTTTTGGGCGTTATTTGAACCGGTAACGATCCATGCCCTCTATTATGAAATATTAGCATAAACAGGGCGGGGATGCAAGGAAACTATGAGGCGGGAGAGCGGCAAATTTTATAATAACCGCAGAAAAAAATTTGATTTTTTAGTTTGGATTAGATATAATGAAAACACAGACAGAGATGCCTGTACCATGGTTAGAGCGTCCATATAAAATGTTCGTTTAAAAGCGGTAGATTGTCCAGTTAAAACAATCGGTTAATCATAGTGGGTGGAGCAATCCACCCGCTTTTCATTTTGGAGGCATTATGGATTGGTACATTGTGGACGATATGATTCCCGTGTGGGTTATGTGGATTATGGAGAACGATTGAAGCTTCATGTGGGAATTATTCTTAATATCGGCAGTTTTCGTTATTATGTTCCTATTTCTTCTGCGAAACCCAAACACAAGAAGATGTTAAATAGTCTGGATTTTCAAAAACTTCAAGACAGATCCAACGGATATCTCTATGCAGTACTGAATATCAACAACATGATTCCAGTTCCTGATCAGTGTGTTACCCAGCTAAAATATAATCAGGTAGAATGTTTCCGCTCTTTTTCCAGTGATAAAGAGAAGACGGACTACATTTATCTGCTTCAAAAAGAAAAAGCCATAATTGATGAGATGCAGGATATTGACGATATAAGTTTCCAGTCTTGCAAAACTGTTCGAAATAAAGTACAATAATTTTGAATCGTCAATTTTTAAACAAAATATGACGAGAGACAGTATATCAATGGACCGGGAGACTGGTCGTTAAATAAAAAGGAGATTTCATCATGAGCAAGAAACCAGTTGTATTAATGATTCTCGATGGATATGGACTCAACGACAATTGCGAGGCAAATGCAGTCTGTGAGGGCAGGACTCCGGTTATGGATCAGCTTATGAGCCAGTGCCCGTTTGTAAAAGGACAGGCCAGCGGTCTGGCGGTAGGGCTTCCGGAGGGCCAGATGGGCAACTCTGAGGTCGGACATCTGAACATGGGCGCAGGCCGCATTGTATACCAGGAGCTGACCCGCATCACCAAATCCATAAAAGACGGTGATTTCTTCACGAATCCGGCATTTTTGGAGGCGGTGGAGAACTGCAGGAAGAACGACTCCGCCCTGCATTTGTTTGGTCTGGTTTCCGATGGCGGCGTTCACAGCCATCTCACCCATATCTTTGGGCTTCTGGAGCTGGCTAAGAGGAATGGTCTGGAGAAAGTATATGTTCACTGCTTCCTGGACGGCCGTGACACCCCGCCGACCTCCGGCAAGGAATATGTTGCACAGCTGGAAGCGAAGATGGCGGAGCTGGGAGTAGGCAAGGTGGCAACCGTATCAGGCCGTTATTATGCGATGGACCGTGACAAGAACTGGGACCGCGTAAAGCTTGCCTATGACGCCATGACGAAGAGCGAGGGCACCCGCAGCGACAGCGCCACCGGCGCGATCCAGGCGTCCTATGATGAGGGAAAGACCGATGAGTTTGTGGCTCCGACCGTTATCACCGAAAACGGCGCTCCGGTAGCGGCGATCCAGAACGACGATTCCATTATCTTCTACAATTTCCGCCCGGACCGTGCCAGAGAGATGACCCGCGCATTCTGCGATGACCAGTTCGACGGTTTTGACCGCGGTGACCGTGTGAAGACGACCTATGTGTGCTTTACCGATTACGATGAGACCATCGGCAACAAGCTGGTTGCATTTGTGAAGGAGAGCATTACCAATACCTTCGGGGAATTCCTTGCAGCACACGATATGAAGCAGGCCAGGATCGCTGAGACGGAGAAGTACGCACACGTGACCTTCTTCTTCAACGGCGGCATAGAGGAGCCGAACAAGGGCGAGGACCGTTTCCTGATCCCGTCCCCGAAGGAGGTTCCGACCTATGACTTAAAGCCTGAGATGAGCGCGCCGGCAGTCTGCGACAAGCTGGTTGAGTGCATCAAGTCCGGCGAATACGATGTGATCATCATCAACTTTGCAAATCCGGATATGGTGGGTCATACCGGTGTTGAGGCCGCGGCGATCAAGGCGATCGAGACCGTGGACGCATGTGTTGGGAAGGCTGTGGATGCGATTAAGGAAGTGGACGGCGTGATGTTTATCTGTGCGGACCACGGCAACGCGGAGCAGCTGGTGGATTATCAGACCGGCGAGCCGTTTACTGCTCATACCACCAATCCGGTTCCGTTTATCCTGGTGAATGCAGACCCGTCCGTTAAGCTGAGAGAGGGCGGATGCCTGGCAGATATCGCTCCGACTTTGATCGAGCTGATGGGAATGGAGCAGCCGAAGGAGATGAGTGGGGAGTCTTTGATCGTAAAATAAGACGTTTCCAAAAGTTGATATAACAAGGCCGGGGCCATGTGCCTATCGGACAGCACTAAATATGTGTTGGCTGATGGATACATGACCCCGGCTTTACTATGTCTTTTACTATGTCTGTGACCGGCGCTGTGTGAGGCTTAGTCGAGATGGGACTGGAATTCGTTCTTAAGGCCGTGGAAAAAGGCATTGAAATCTGACTTGAAAATTAACGAAAGTGCAACCAGTTCGCTGACTCGGATATTCATGCGGTTCGTTTCTAATTTTGCATAGGTGCTTTTGGAAATGTCGAGTCCCATGAGGTGCAGTTTTGCGACGACCTCGTCTTGTGTAAGGTGGGTTTCGCGCCGCAGTTGTTGGATGTTTTGCCCAATATCCATATCGGGACGCAGCTTTTGCATAATGGTTACCTCCTGGAGTTTCGTAATAACGAAATATATTGTTGATTTTAAAACGCACAGGTTTTATAATGTTTCGTAATAACGAAATTTACAGGAGAGTATGAATGGAGAAAGCAGATATTGAGAGACGACTTTTTTGTTATATGTGCGGAACCGAATTGGCAGAGAAAATGACTGTGGATAGAGGACTGACATATGAGGAGTTTGATCAGGTTGTTTATATTCTTATGCAGCTTAAATTTTATGGTTTGTTGCTTGATGTATGGAATGAGTATTATGATCACTTTAAGTTAGAAATAGAGAATCTGAATGAATTAATAGATCAATCAGAAGAGGAGCATATAAAATACACATTGTGGCTAAAAGAGTTTTGCGACCATGCACCATCACGGAAAATGAAAAAAATCTTGAAGGAAATATTTGAGTTGTAGTAAAAGAACGGTTCTAACAAAAACAGGCACTGCCGTGTGAAACTGTATCACTTGGCAGTGCCTGTTTCGTATACCCCTGTTCACTCCTCATACACCTTCCCATAAATCTCCTCCGCCAGCGCGTCCACATATGCCTGGTCGGTGATATCGTGATTGGTGATGATCAGATCCTGGATCAGCTCAAATCGTTTCAGGCTCAGTTCTTCCGGGCTTAAGTCGCCGGATTCGCCGAGGATCTGCCGGTCTAACTGCTCTCCGTTGTGATTGGCAGTAAACCAGTCGATGAGCTGTCTGGTCGTCTGCTCCTCATCGGCGATCTGGCCTTTTACTTTTTTGGCAGACCGGGATGAGGTGACGGCTACAAACAGGGAGCCGAGGCCAAGAAGAGTCATCACGCTGCGGCTGATGATGCCGGAAAGTCCGGCCATGGGCAGACGTATGATGTTTGACCAGCACAGCAGGGAGAAGACGAGCAGGGCGCCGCCTACCAGGAAAAATGCGTAGGCAGAGGACTTTAAATCATCATACTGCTGGGATTTCTTCACATACACCTGGATGTGCTCCCTGACTTTGCCGGAATTCTGCTGTCTGAGTGCATCGTTCAGACCAGGGGTGTCGCCGTAGGGGGCTGCCGGGGTCAGTTCTCCGTGTTCTGTGTCAGACAGATACGCCTCCTCATCTGCCCCATCTGTCTCATCCATGAGCGCGGCCTGCATGGCCTCATACTCGGCGCGTTGCTGTGCCAGTCTTTCTTCCCGTTCCTTTGCTTTCATGGCGTCAGCCACTTCCTTTGATTCTACCAGCGGTCCGCCGCAGTCTGAGCAGGTTGTGATCCCCTCTATGAATTCCATATCACATTTTGGACAATAAGGCATCGCTTTTTCCCCCTGAATATTGTTTTTGATTCCGGAAAGATTCCCGGTATTTTTACATTATATGACACATTTGGTATTTCGTCCACCATAAGAAGCCTAAAATTCCAGTCCCGCAGCGACGGTGTTTTGCGGTCCAAATTCCCGGCGCAGGAGATTTAGGAAATCCTGGTCTGCCTTTGTGAGGCGGTAATCCTGCCGGTAGCCAACAACGAATTCTGCGGTGTGCGGCTCGTTGCCGACAGAGAGATAAGCCGGCGGTTTTGTATAATTTCGGAAACAGGCTTCGCTGATGTCAAAACAGAAGGTGAAGCCCAGCCCTCCGCTGGCAAGGGAAAGGCAGGTCTCCAAGTTTCTCAGCTCGGTGATCTCGGGCTGGATACCGGCCTCCCGCAGAAGCTGGCGGCTGATCTGCCCGATGCGCCACTGGAGCGGGTCGTTCAAGAAAAAGATCTCGTGCTCCAGATGCTTTAGGTCCAGCCAGGGATGTTTAAAGCCGCTTTTTATTTCTGCAAGTTCTGTGTAAGGACTGGAACCGGCAAGGCACAGGACAACCTCCTCCGTGTTAATGTGGAAATATTTGAATTCCGGATTGCGCACAGGGAGGGCGTAAATGGCAAGATCCGTAGTACCGTCCCTTAGATTCTGCTCCACATCACTGACGCTCCGCTCTTTGATATCAATATGGTAGCCTGGGTAAAGCTTCTTGAACAGGGGAAGGATACGGGGAAGGACATAGTAGCCGCGAGTGGTTGTGGTGGTGAGGCTGATCCGGCCGTTTTCATGGCTGGCAATCTGGCTGATCGTGCGGTCCAGCCGTGCCTGCAGCGCAAAGATCGCCTGTCCGGTTTCTAAAAATTTTTCGCCGGCGTAGGTGGGATACATCTGCTTGTTGATCCGGGCAAAGAGCGGCGTTTCCAGCTGGGCCTCCAGCTTCTGCAGGAATTTGGTCAGGGAAGGCTGGGAGATATACAGCGCTTCCGCGGCCCGGGAAATGGTCTTGTAATCAGCAATTGCCTGAACATAGGCATAATCTCTAAAGTCCATGGCGTCCTCCTTGTTTTCCTATAACTATGTGGTCAATCCATAAAGCTGCCATAAATTATACTGCAAAAATTACTATATGTATAGTTTGAAAGCATGAAAAATATAGAATTTATATATTTTACATATAGTTGTTAAAATGATAGACTAAAAACAACCAATTGGGAAATGGAAATACAACAAATTACACCAAAAAAGAGGATGGGAAAAGCATGACCAGCGGATATTTGAGGACCAGTGATAAAGCTTATATTTATTATGAAGACCGTGGCCAGGGGGACGATACGATCCTGTTAGTGCCCGGACATATGTGTACAACCAGGTTCTACGCAAAAAATGCAGATGCGCTTGCGCAGAATCACCGGGTTGTCACATTTGACAGCAGAGGATTCGGCAATTCCTCAAAGCCTCTCCATGGGAATGATGTGGAGCGGCATGCAGATGATATCAGGGAGCTGATCGATTTTTTAGATCTGCAGCAGGTTGTGCTCATAGGATGGTCGCTTTCCGGCAGCGTTGTGGTGACCTACGCGGATAAATATAAAGAATACCGGCTGAAAGCGCTGGGTATCCTGGATGCATGTTTGTTCCCGTTTTCACCGGAGCCGTGGAATTCCTACAATTCCAGGGACTACAACATGGACGACTGGAACCGCAAGTACCGTCTGTGGTACGCAGACCCGCAGCAGTACATAGAGAATTTCGTGGACCGCGTAAAGACAGGGCTTACAAAAGAAGAGATCGCCATGGTGAGAGAAGAGATTGGGAAAACCCCGCCGTGGATCGGGTTTGCGCTGCATTCTGACTGGTGCCACAGCGACTGTGCGCGGCTTCTGTCCCATCTGAAGCTGCCGGTGATCATTTTCAGCGGTGAATCCAAAGGTCACAGCGCAACCATGGGAGAGTATTATGAGACGCAGGTTGCAGGTTACTGCGAGCACCATCGTTTCACGGAAGGCGGGCATATGCTGTTTTTCGTGGAATATGAGAGATTCAACAGGCTGTTAGAAGACTTTATCAGGAAGATTTAAAAGGAGGGTATTTGTATGCTTTATGCAATGGTTGGGTATGCGGTGATTGTGATCATGATGTTTATGATCCTCAAGAAAAAAGCGACGCCTGCGTTCTGTTTTTCCATACTGCCGGTGATCGGAGCGGCGGTTTGCGGATTTGGATTTACGGAGATCATGGAGTTTATCAATACGGGAATGGGAAGTGTGTGGAAGACTGCCATACTATTTATCTTTTCCGTCTGTTATTTCAGCGTTATGAATGACGCGGGCCTGTTTGACCCGTTGGTACAGGGCCTTGTGAAAAAGGCGGGAAACAATATCACGATGATCATGCTGGCTACCAGCCTGATCGCGGTCGTGGCACATATGGACGGCGCCTGTGCGTCCACCTATCTGATCACGATCCCGGTCATGCTTCCGATCTTCAAGAAAATGAAGCTGAACCCGCTTATGCTGCTTTTGCTGGTAGGTCTCTCCACCGGCGTCATGAACCTGGTTCCCTGGGGAGGACCGACGATCCGCGCGGCCACAGCCATCGGCATGGACGCGACAGAATTGTGGATCAGCATGATCCCCATGCAGATATTTGGCCTGCTTGCAAGTCTGGGCGCGGCAGTGATCTGTGGACGTGTTGAGACAAAACGCCTGAAAAAAGCGGGGATCGATCTGTCTGCTCTTGACATTTCAGGAGAAACCTCTGTGGCGGAGACAGACAGCGAGTTAAAGCGGCCCAAACTTTTCTGGGTAAATTTAATCCTGACAGTGGGCGTGATCGGGGCACTGATCAAGAGCGGAGTTACCCCCTATCTGATCTTCCTCTTCGGCACGATGATCGCGCTGGCGGTCAACTATCCGGACATGAAGGTCCAGGGACAGCTTCTGAAGAAATATGCTCCCAGCTGCATCGATCTGACCGTTACCCTGATGGCAGCCGGCGTATTTTTGGGAATCTTCGCAAACAGCGGGATCATTACCAGCATGGCGCAGGTATTGATCAGCATCCTGCCGGGCTTCATGACCAAATACCTGTATATCATCATGGGTATCCTTGGCGGGCCGCTGGGCATCATCATGGGACCAGACCCGTACTACTATGCGGTGATGCCTCTTGTGATCGAGACTGTTGCACCGTACGGGATCACGGCGGCCCAGGTGGCACATGCAATGCTGATCGGCGAAAATGTAGTATTGTCCGTAAGCCCGTGTGTTCCGGCTAACTATCTTGCATTCGGCATGAGCGGGATCGAGCTGAACGAGCATCTGAAGTTCTCCTTTAAGTGGGAGTGGCTTGTCAGCATCCTGATGTTGGTATTTGCTGTGATATACGGCATTGTATAAAACATTGCTGCGGTGTGATTTGCGGCAGAAAGGGTAGTGTGCAGCTGATATGTTAAGGATATATAGAGAACAGGGACAGCAATTGCCGGAAAAGCAGATGCCCGCAGTGCTGTGTATTGCAGGAAATCTGTGCAGTCCTGAGGTATTTGACCGGATCACTGTCCCGGAAGGGGTGCAGAAGCTGTATCTGGATTATCTGCAGAGCCCGGGGCCATGGGACATGGACAGCCTGGGGCAGCAGCTTCTGGACACAGTCCGGGAGCTGGAGCTGGGGCCGGTGGTGCTGGCGGGATACTCGGCGGGCGGCGTGCTTGCCATCTCCGCAGCCTGTAAAGGACCAGATCAGATCGCAGGGCTTCTGCTGTCCAACACAGGGCCCTGCAGCCAGGGGCATGGCAATCCGGGCTTTGCGGATGAATTGCGGGAACATTTCGATGATGAGGGGTATATCCGCGGCTTCCTTGCAAGCTGTTTTTACAGAAGTGCGGATGCAGAGCTGATGGACCGGCTTTGGGATTATACAAGGGCCGCAGACCGTGACGCCGCTTATGAGGTGTCAAAAACCCTGCGTGAGGTGGATTACCGGGAACCTTTAAAGCAGTTTAAAAACCCCGTCATGATCGTCCACGGAATCCTGGACACCCGCAGAGGGAAAGACAGCGTGCTGATGATGCAGGAGTCTTTGCAGCAGGCAGAGGCTGCATATCTCCAGACCGGCCACACGCCCATGGCGGAGGACCCGGCGGGATATCAGGAAGCATTGGATCATCTGCTTGGGCAGATTCCCGGTTTTTCAGATCATATATAAAGTGCGTTGATTTAAATAAAATATAAAATGTTGTAAAATTCTCCTTGTAAAATCAGCCAGATCAGGTATAATAGTTGTATAAACAAGTTGAAAATGAGGCTCGAACTATGGCAATGAGAAAATACGACAAGATTTATCAGGATCTGAAACAGAAAATAGAGGATGAGGTTTACGGATTTCAGGAGCTGCTTCCCTCAGAGCACATGCTGATCGAGGATTATGATTGTTCCAGAAACACGATCCGGAGGGCCATCAGCCAGCTGGGAACAGAAGGGTATGTCCAGAGCATCCATGGAAAGGGCGTTGTCGTCATCTACCAGAAGGAGAACCAGGCGGAGTTTGTGCTGGGAGGGATCGAGAGCTTAAAGGAGGCTGCCGCCAGAAACCATATGGAGTTCAAGACAAAAGTGATCTGTTTTGCTGAACTTACTGTGGATGAAAAGATGAATAAAAAGATCATGTTTCCGGTAGGGACGGAGATCTACTATATCCAGCGTGTCCGATACGTGGAGGGGGAGGCTCTGATCATCGACCACAACTATATGCGGCGGGATGTGGCGGTGGGGCTGACTCCCGAGATTGCACAGCAGTCTATTTATGAATATCTGGAGCAGGAACTGGGCGTGACGATCACGACCACCAAACGAAAGATGACGGTGGAGCGGATCACCCAGCTGGATGAGACGTATCTGAACATGAAGGGGTACAACTGCGTGGCAGTGGTCAGCAGCCATACCTTTAATGCGGCGGGAGTGATGTTTGAGTATACCCAGTCCCGCCACCGGCCGGACTGCTTTGCGTTTTATGACCAGGCGCAGCGGGTGCGCTAGTTTTGGGAAAAGAGATTATCATCAAAAGAGATCAGGCTGTCGGCCTGGTCTTTTTTTGCGCCCGGAATCCCTTACAATATGATAATCTTCCCAAATACCACTTCCCTTTCTCTAAGAAATAAGCTAAAATAGAGCAAGGTATATTTCAGGAAGGAAAAACTATGGGTATTACAATTTCGTTTTCCATGCGCCCTCGGAAGAACTGGATCGCCGGACAGGGCTGGAGCGCAGAGAAACTTCAGAAGTTCGCGGCGCAGCTTGCCGGTGAGCTGGGGTACCAGTATGAAGCTGCCGGTGAATATGCCATCTATCAGTTCTGCCCGGAGGGCTTCCTCTGGATGGGCTATAAGGCGGGGAGGATCCTGGGCGAATGCCAGACCAACATTGCGGGACCTGGTTTCCACGCGGCGGTGATCCATTTCCTTGAGCTGTTTGCTGCGCGCGGGGAGTTGGGGCTTTATGTGGAGGATGCCACCGGATACTATGAAGAACGGGATTTTTTGAAGATGCGGAGGAACTACTTTTACCAGTGGTTCACCGACCTTATGGGACAGGTGCTGGAGAAGAAGGATGATACGGGAGAGCAGCTGGTGTGCTGGCCTGCCGACTATTATCTGCCGGAGGAGCACAAGGACATGATAACGACCCATATCCGGCGGTTTGCCATCTCGGAGATTGCGGGGATGATGCGCTCGGGTATGAGCATGGCATTTGCAAAGGACTTCTTTATCTGGAATGAGGAGGAAAAGGACGCTTATTATTACCGCAACAGCGCGCTGGTGATGCTGAATCAGGAGTGCTATTTCATGCCGTCGTACCGGAGCCGGGAGGACGAGGATATCAATCACAGGATCATCAGCCTTTTAGAAAAGGCGCTTTCCATGAAGCCGGACATTCCGTTCCCCAAGAAGGAGTATCTGGAGCTGTGCGTCCTCGCCGGGCAGGAACCGGTGGACGTAAGTGGCGTGACCGAATATGCCAAAGAGATTGAGATCGGGTGCAGAAAAGGCCTGCTCTTCCGCACGATCGGGTGCATGCGGTTCGCGGTCCCGGGGAATTACCTCTATGACCCCAATTCCAGAGGCAATTCAGAGCGCTATTACAGCGGGATGCAGAAGGACGGCCGTGAATTCTATATCTGCGCCGTGAACACACCGGAGGATGCGACGTTTAAAGACGCGCCGTTTCAAAAGGATACGGTGCAGGAGGTGCAGGAGTTTGAGTCGGGTGATACGAAGGGGAAGATCGCCATCTACCGTCCGGTGGAACGGGACGGAAAGACCGTCCGCTCCGTGGCTGCCCAGGTGATCTACAAGAACCAGATGACCATTGTCAGCATCAATTATGAGAATCCCCAGGACCAGGAATGGGCGGTGGATCTGATCAAAAAAGTGCGGACGGTTGGTTGACGTCCGTAAAGACAAGAGAAAACACAGCAAAAGAGGAGTTTTTGAACTATGAAAACATCGGAGTTGATGAAGCGGTTTGCTCCATATTATAAAAGATACTGGAAGACTATGGTATTTGATCTGTTCTGCGCGTCGCTGACCACCATCTGCGAACTGCTGCTGCCCATGATCCTGAGGTATATCACCAATCAGGGGATCCAGGATTTGACGTCGATCACCGTGGGTATGATCCTGCGGATCGGCGGGGTGTATTTCCTGCTGCGGATTGTGGATGGGCTGGCGGCGTTTTATATGGCGTACACCGGACATGTGATGGGCGCCAGGATCGAGACGGATATGAGGCAGGATGCGTTTGAGCACCTGCAGAAGCTGTCTGACAGCTATTTTAACAACACGAAGGTCGGGCAGATCATGGCCCGGATCACCAGTGACCTGTTTGACGTGACGGAGTTTGCCCATCACTGCCCGGAGGAGTTTTTTATCGCGGGCATCAAGACGCTGATCTCCTTTATGGTGCTGGCAGGCATCAACCTGCCGCTGACCGTGCTGATCTTTGTGTTCATCCCCATTATGGTTGTGTCCTGCACCTATTTCAATCTGAGGGTGAAGCAGGCATTTAAAAAGCAGCGTTACCAGATCGGCGAGCTGAACGCCAAGATCGAGGATAACCTGCTGGGCAACCGGGTTGTGCGGGCATTTGCCAATCAGGATATTGAGATTGAGAAATTCCGTGAGGACAATCAGGCATTTCTGGATATCAAACGGGAAACCTACAAATATATGGCGGCGTTCCAGGACACCATACGCATGTTTGACGGACTGATGTATACGGTGGTGATCCTGGCCGGCGGCATTTTTATGGTAAAGGGTATTATTGATCCGGGCGATCTGGTGGCGTACACGATGTATGTGACAACGCTTCTCGCCACGATCCGCAGGATCATTGAATTTGCAGAGCAGTTCCAGCGTGGTATGACCGGGATCGAGCGGTTTGTGGAGATCATGGATTCTACGGTGGAGATCCTGGATGAGCCGGGAGCGGAGCCGATGGACAAGGTGCGGGGCGGCATCCAGTTTGAGAAAGTCAGCTTCGAGTATCCGGACGACCACAATCCGGTGCTGGATGAGATCAGCCTGGATATCCGTCCCGGGGAAAAGATCGCGCTGGTCGGCCCGTCCGGCGGAGGAAAGACCACACTGTGCAATCTGATCCCGCGGTTCTATGACACGACCCGGGGAAAGATCCTGATCGACGGCAGGGAGTTAAAAGGGATCACGCTCCAGAGCCTGCGTTCCAATATCGGTATCGTGCAGCAGGACGTTTATCTGTTCTCCGGCACGGTCTATGACAATATCGCTTATGGAAGGCCTGAGGCTTCCCGCGAGGAAGTGATGGAGGCGGCAAGGATGGCGGGCGCCCATGAATTCATATCGGAGATGAAGGACGGATATGACACTTATGTGGGAGAGCGCGGCGTAAAGCTGTCCGGCGGGCAGAAGCAGCGCATCAGCATTGCGCGGGTATTTTTAAAGAATCCTCCGATCCTGATCCTGGATGAGGCGACCTCGGCCCTGGACAATGAGAGCGAGCATATCGTTTCCCAGTCCCTGGAGCGTCTGGCTGAGGGCAGGACCACGGTGACGATCGCGCACCGGCTGACTACCATACAGAACGCGGACAGGATCCTGGTGCTGTCGGATGGCCGGATTGCAGAGGAAGGCAGCCACAAAAAGCTGTTGGAGGAAAAAGGGATCTATTATCAACTATATATGTCAGTGCAGGATAAGCCGGAGGGCGGACTGCCGGAAGGAGTAACCATATGAGAGTAGCGGTAGTGACGGACAGCAATAGCGGGATCACCCAGGCGGAGGCAATAGAGCTGGGGCTGAATGTGATTCCCATGCCATTTATGATAGACGGACAGACTTATGAGGAGGGAGTGAGCCTGACCCATGAGGAGTTCTATGAAAGGCAGGCGGAGGATGCGGATATCTCCACTTCCCAGCCGTCCCCGGAAACGGTCATGAAGCTGTGGGATGATCTTTTAAAGGAGTATGACCAGATCGTGCATATCCCCATGTCCAGCGCTTTGAGCGGCTCCTGCCAGACTGCGCTGATGCTGGCTGAGGACTATGAGGGAAAGGTATTTGTAGTGAATAACCAGCGGATCTCCGTGACCCAGCGCCAGTCCGCGTTAGACGCCATGGAGCTGGCGGCGGCAGGCTTTACGGGAGAGCAGATCCGGGAAGTGCTGGAGCGGACGAAACTGGATTCCAGCATCTATGTCACGGTGGACACACTGAAATATTTAAAGAAGGGCGGGCGTATCACACCGGCAGCGGCGGCTCTGGGAACCTTGCTCAAGATCAAACCGGTGCTCCAGATCCAGGGTGAGAAGCTGGATTCCTTTTCCAAAGCCAGGACCATGAAGCAGGCGAAGAGCACCATGCTCTCCGCTGTGATCCATGATCTGGAGACCCGGTTTCATGACCCGGATGCAGAGTACACCTGGCTGGAGGTTGCCCATAGCTGCAATCAGGAGGCGGCGGAGGAGTTCGCCCGGGAGATCGCGGAGCAGTTCCCTAAGAATATTGGGATCCACGTTGCTCCTCTGTCTTTGAGCATTGCCTGCCATATCGGGCCGGGTGCGCTGGCTATGGCCTGTACAAAGAGGCTGGATGTAAAAGCGGAGCAGAAGGCTTATGAAGCATGAGACAAACGGCTTAAGGTTCCCGTGGAAGCAGAAATTCACCATCAGCTTAAAGGTGCCGATTGTGGTTCTTTTAGTGGTGTTCGGCCTGATCCCCATGATCCTCAGCACCCAGACCATACTCACCTCCATGAAGCAGAATCAGATTGACGCCAGGATGATCGAGGTCCAGAACCAGTGCCAGATCTTAAGCAGCAAGATGACCCGTACCGGGTATCTGGACGGGGAGGAAAAGGGGGATCTGTCCAGTGAGATCGAGACCATGGCGGATGTCTATAACGGGCGGATCGTGGTGGTCAACCGGGACTTCAGGGTGGTCCAGGATACCTTCCACATTGCGGAGAACCGGATCCATATTGCGGAGGAGGTCATCCGCTGTTTTCAGGGAGAGAACAGCAGCAGATATAATAAAGACAAGCATTTCTTCGCTCAGGCGATACCGATCTACGACAGGACGGAAGCGAAAGGCATCGACGGCGTGCTGATCATCACTGCGTCGACAGAGACCATTCTGGGTCTTGCGGATACGGTGGGAGATAAGGCGCTGTTGTTTGAGATCATCGTGTTTCTGATCCTGGTGATCGCGGCCTTTCTGGCGGCGGTTTTGATTGTGCGTCCTTTTAAAGAATTCCAGACCAAGTTAAACCATGTGGCTCAGGGCGCGCTGGATACAGATATCAGTGCGGATACATACCGGGAGACCCGTTCTATCTCCCGGGCGGTCTCCCAGACCATGTCCAAGCTAAAAGAGGTAGACCAGTCCCGCCAGGAATTTGTATCGAACGTGTCCCATGAGCTGAAGACTCCGATCACTTCCATCCGGGTGCTGGCGGATTCCCTGATGGGTATGGGAGAGGTGCCGGTGGAGCTGTACCGGGAGTTTATGGAGGACATTTCGGATGAGATCGACCGGGAGAGCAAGATCATTGATGATCTTTTATCCCTGGTCAAGATGGATAAGTCTGAGGCAGAGCTCAACATCGCCCAGGTGAATGTGAACAGTCTGGTGGAGCAGGTATTAAAACGTCTGCGGCCCATTGCCAACAAGCGGAAGGTGGAGCTGATCTTCGAGAGTATCCGGGAGGTGGCGGCTGATGTGGATGAGATGAAGCTGTCCCTGGCCGTAACGAACCTTGTAGAGAATGCCATCAAGTACAATATGGAGGAGGGCTGGGTCCGGGTAACCCTGGATGCAGACCACAAATTCTTCTATCTAAAGGTGGCGGATTCCGGCATCGGGATTCCGGAGGAGCTGCAGGACCGCATTTTTGATCGGTTCTTCCGGGTAGATAAGGCGCGTTCACGGGAGACCGGAGGCAGCGGCCTGGGGCTTGCGATCACGAGAAATGTGGTGCTGATGCACAAGGGAGCCATTAAACTGAGCAGCAGGGAAGGCGAGGGCAGCACGTTTACCCTCAGGATCCCGTTGAACTATATTGCATAGCAGGAGGCATATGATGAGACGATTATGGAAATGGTCGGTCCTTCTTGCGGCGCTTCTGCTGGCTATGGGGCTGGCCGGGTGCGGGAAGAAAGAGATCCCTCCCCAGGAAGGGGAGAAGATATATCAGGTATACTATTTAAATCCTGCCATGACGAAGCTGGTGGCGCGGGAGTACCGGACAAAAACGACGGATCAGGAGCTTTTGATCCAGGAATTGATGGACAGTATCATGAATGTCCCTGCGGACTTAGATGTGCAGGGGGCGTTGTCTGAAAAGGTGGTGTATCAGGGCTGCCGGCCGGAGGATATGGTGCTGTACCTGTTTTTTGACAACAACTATACCAGCATGAAGCCGTATCGGGAGATCCTGTGCAGAGCGGCCCTGACCAGGACGCTGACCCAGGTGGATGGGATTGATTATATCAATATCTACTCGGGGGACCAGCCGCTTTTAGATACCAGCGGGATGCCGGTGGGAATGCTGTCGGCGACAGATTTTGTGGACAGCCTTTCGGATGTAAACGCTTATGAGCGGACAGAGCTGACTCTGTATTTTACTGATGAGACGGGGGAGAAGCTCTTTCCTGAAAAACGTGAAGTCATCCACAATGTAAACACTTCCGTGGAGAAGGTTATTTTAGAGGAGCTTATCAGCGGTCCGGAGCGCCCGGAATTAAGTCCGACCCTGGATCCTGGGACCAGGCTTTTAAACGTATCAGTCAATGAAAATGTGTGCTATTTAAATTTTGACACATCCTTTATCAACAATCCGCTGGAGGTGCGGGATTATATCCCTATTTACTCTATTGTGAATTCCTTATCGGAGCTGTCCTCGGTCAACCGGGTACAGTTCACAGTGAATGGGGTGCAGGATGTGAAGTTCCGGGATTCGATCTCTTTAAACACTCTGTTTGAGCGGAATCTGGATCATATAGGAGGGAATGACAATTAAAAGACCACTGCTGTTACTGACAGGAGGATTCGTACTTGGAGAGGTATTGATCCTGCAGAAAAGCGTGGTGATGGAACTGTTGACGGCGGCAGCGCTGGCGGCGGTCTGCTGTGTTCTGGTCAGGTCCGCTGCGGCGGCATGGACGGGAAGACGGCAGGTATTTCTATTGCAACAGAATCGTTTACAGCGGAAACGCTGGAAGGGCAGGAGCTTGTGGTTGTGGCTTCTGCCCCTTTTTATATGCGCCGGTGCGCTGAGGGCGCAGTATGTGAGGGGACAATGTGAAAAAGAGATCCTTATGGATCTGGGCGATAAGACGGTGGAAATCTGCGGGAAAGTGTCAGAGGCGTCTGAAAAGGGGGAGTGGGTCGTCCTGACCCTGGAGAATGGAGAGGTGAGGACTGTTCCTGGCGGGGAGCCAAACGGGATGCTGGACCGCATTTTAGTGTACGTGGAGGCGGCGGACGTGGAGGAAAGCTCTTATCCCTGTATCGGAAGCCAGGTCAGGGTGCGGGGGGAATGCTCGGAGTTTGAGCCATCCCACAACCCGGGGGAGTTTGATTACCGGATGTATTACCGCTCCTTGAAGCTGAATTACCGGATGTTTGCATTCACATTTGAGCTTATGGACGGGGATTTTGGAGGGCTTTGGGACAGATACCGGGATGGGCTGCGCAGGTTCTCACTGTGGGCGTCCAAACGTTTGGAGATTCTTGTGGGTGAGGAGGATGCCGGGGTATTCCGGGCGGTGCTTTTGGGAGACAAGTCCGGTCTTTCAGAAAATATCCGGGACATGTATCAGAAAAATGGGATCGCCCATCTGCTGGCGGTCAGCGGCCTGCACCTGTCTTTGGTCAGTATGGCTGCTTACGGGCTGTGCCGCAGGCTGGGGGCCAGGTATGGAACGGCGGGCATAGCGGGCGGCTTCGTGCTATTGAGCTTTGCGCTTATGACAGGGGCATCCCCTTCGGTTGTGCGGGCGCTGATCATGGCGCTCTGCGGCTTTCTGGCGGCATATCTGGGCAGGACCTATGATCTGATGTCCGCGCTCGCTCTGTCTGCTCTGTGGCTTCTTTGGGACAGTCCCTATCTGCTGTTTCAGGCGGGGGTGCAGCTTTCCTTTGGTGCGGTCACCGGCATCGGCTGGCTGGCGGTCTGTCTGCAGAAAATATGCAGGAGCGGGAAGAGGACGGAGCAGGCGTTTTTACTCAGCGTCAGTATGCAGCTTGCGACATTGCCCCTGATCCTGTTCCATTTCTTCCAGTATCCGCTGTACGGTATCTTTTTGAATCTTCTGGTAGTCCCTCTGATGGGGATCGTGCTGGCTTCCGGCGCGGCAGGGATCGCGCTGGGGATTCTGAGCCTGTCAGCTGGCAGATTTGCAGCTGGGAGCGGGTGTGTGGTGCTGGGCTGGTATGAATGGTGCTGCAGCATATTTGAGAGGTTTCCGGGGAGCAGTGTGGTGTTGGGAAGGCCGGAGCTTTGGCAGATTGGGGCGTATTATGGGATATTGGCGTCTGCGGTGTGGATGGCAGGGAGAAGCAGTGCTGTGTTCGGCGGAGAGGCGGGGAACCGTGTTAAGTGCGGCGCTGAGATAGGAATCGGAGACGGTGGAGGAAGTGGAGAAAGTGCGGGCAGTGCAGAGAGCGGATGCGAGGCAGGGGGTGGAGCTGCCACAGGGGCTTTTTGTGTCGTGGTTTTACTTGTCGTGGTGCTGCTCCCGCTTCCAGTACGTGGTCTGGAAGTGACATTTCTGGATGTTTCACAGGGGGACGGTATCTGCCTGCGGACCGGCTGGTCGGCAAAGACTTTGGGAGACGGTCAGGCGCTTCCCGGACTGGCAGGGATGCGGCCGGCGGTGATTATGGTGGACGGCGGCAGCACGGACGAGAAAAATCTTGGAGAAGCCAGGCTGGAGCCGTTTTTAAAGAGCCGTGGAATCCGGACGGTGGATTACTGGATGGTGAGCCATGGAGATCAGGATCATATAAGCGGACTGGTATGGATGATGGAGGAATCCGGTGATATTGCGGTCCGGAATCTGGTCCTGCCTGCCGCTGGATATGGAGATAAAGTATATGACCGGCTCGCAGCGCTGGCAGAGAGACGGGGCGCTGCGGTGTCGTGGATGGAGCAGGATGACAGCTTTTCACTCGGACAGCTTAAAGTCACCTGCATTTATCCGGAGGAAACGAAGGAAGCTCCGCTGCCGGGATCGGTTGACCGGAATGAGCATTCTCTTGTGCTGCGTACGGATTATGGCGGCTTTCACATGCTTTTGACCGGCGATATGAGCGGGGACGGAGAAAAAAGGCTGATGCAGAAGTTAAAGGCCGGGACAGTGGGGGATATCCAGGTGTTGAAGGTTGCCCATCATGGTTCGAGATTTTCCAGTACGGAAGAGTGGCTGGCAGAGATACGGCCGGTATGGGCGGAGGTTTCCTATGGGGAAGACAACCGGTATGGTCATCCGCATAGAGAGACTATGGAACGGTTTGAAGAGCAGGATATTACGGTGTTCCAAACGGCGGAAAGCGGTGCTGTGATCCTGCGGACAGACGGGGAGGAGATAGCTTGGCAAGTCTGGATTCCGAAACGCTGACCGGTGTGAAAAAGAACCGAAAAGAAACCGGAAGAGAAGACGAAAAAAAGAGAAATAAGAAATCCGCATATAAACTTGCGAACCTTATGGTAGAATGGTATAATTTTTTAGTACCAAAACAGGCATCAAAACACTTCATAGAAAAAGAAAGGCAAAGGAACAGACCTGACATGAGACTGGAATATTTAGAGTATTTTGCCAGAGTAGCCCAATATAAGTCCATAAACAAGGCCGCTAAGGAGTTGTTTATCACCCAGCCGGCCCTGACCTCGGCGCTTCAGTCTCTGGAGGAGGAACTGGGCTTCAAGCTGTTTTCCAGGTCCTATCACGGTGTTTTATTGACCCCTAACGGCCAGAAAGTGCTTGAGGATGCGAAAAAGATCCTGTCCATATGCGGAAAATGGAAGGAACTGGCTAGTGCTCCGAACGGTATGTTCGGTCAGGTACATATCGTGGCCAACCCCGCGGCTTACAGTGGGATGGTCATGCCGATCGTCCTGGATTTACAGACCGCATACCCGGAGATCGATATATTTCCCTATGAGGCCAAAAATCAGAACATCCCGGACTATTTGCTCAACAACACGGCCTCTATTGGAATTTTGTCCGTGCTGGCGGAAGAGGAAAAAGGGCTTTTAAAGCTGGCGAAAAGAAACAACTGGCAGTGTGAGAAGCTGTATGAGGATCACTGCTGTGTATTTATCAGCACCCAAAATCCTTTGGCGCAGCGGGATTATCTGCTGTTAAAGGACTTATCCTCCCTGGTCTTAGCCATGTATCCGGAGCAGGATGACACCATAGCGTCCCCGGTGTTCAGCAAATACTTTGCCAAGGAGCAGTATTTCAGGCTCAGCAATCTGGGACTGATCATGCAGATGATCACAGAGGACCGGGCCGCCGGAGTATTCCCGAACCTGATGATGTCCAATTATAAATGTGTCATGGACGAGGCGGTAAAGGCAATGCCGGTCTGCGATTTTGTCCAGCCCCTGACCTACTATGTCATCTGTCACAAGCAGGAGCTTTTATCAGAAGCCTGTGAGAAAACCATGGAGCTGGTTAAGGAATACTGCCGATCGATCACCAGCCAGCTGAAAGAGAATAAAAATGCCGTATGTGCCTGCCAAAACGTCTCTTTAAAGACGAATAACGGAAAAGAAGCATAAAAAACGCCCGTGGTTTCTTCCTGTATGAAACCACGGGCAT
Organism: Clostridium sp. AN503; assembly: GCF_040719375.1. Lineage (NCBI taxonomy): Bacteria > Bacillati > Bacillota > Clostridia > Eubacteriales > Clostridiaceae > Clostridium > Clostridium sp. AN503. The sequence continues at coordinate 721,121 of NZ_JBFDTP010000002.1, forward strand.
GATTTTATGCTTCTACCTTTGCGATGGCGGCGCAGTCCTCTTCATCATAAGGAGCAGCGTTTTTATACAATTCATAAGCACGTCTGGAGAGCGGAAGGGGCAGATCTCCCGCCATGTCCAGGGCAATGGCCATATCCTTGCGGAGCAGCTTTAAAGCAAAGGTGGGTTCAAAATCTTCCTTTACCATCTTCATGAAATTCCTGGTAAACTGGGTGGAGCCTCCGGCCCCGTCGCTCATGACCTCCATAAACAGGTCGTAATCTAAGTCTCTGGTTTTGGAGAGACGGCAGATCTCCCCTACGGCGGCAAGGGTGACAGCGCCCAACAGATTGCCGGCTGCCTTTACCCATTTCCCGTTGCCCACCGGGCCCAGATTATAGATCTTTTTTCCCATGGCCTCTAATACCGGGCGCACTGCTTCAAACGCTTCCGGATCTCCCGTACCCATGATGGTCAGGGTGCCACTTACCGCGCCGATCTTTGCCCCTGTCACCGGAGCGTCAATGACCTTTACGCCTTTCTCTTCATACGCCTTCTGAACTTCAATGACCGTTTCGGGAGCGCAGGACGTCATTTCAATGATGATGGAACGATCGGGGATGGCGTTTCGGATTTCCGGGTTTAAGTAGATCTCCTTTACCGCCGCGTCAGCCGGAACGATGCTGATGATCACATCCGCATCCCTCACCATGTCTGCCTGGGTATCCACAAGGACGGCCCCCAGTTTCTGCAGCTCCTCAGGCGCCTCTCTAAGCCCCTGGAAGACGGATACCTTTACATTGTAGCCTGCCTTTAACAGATTTTTAGCCATTGGAAGGCCCATATTTCCCAGTCCAAAAAATGCAATATTTTTCATAACAGTTCCTTTCTCTGATCTTAGATCAGGCTTCTCCCAACACCTTCAGCCCGTTTTTCCACATCACATGCTCTCTGGCGTCCTCTGTAAAGGGCAGCTCCTCATAGAGCTTCATGGCTGTCTTATAATGGACAAAGGGGTGGGCGCTGGCAAAGAGGATTTTATCCCTTAAAATGGTATTGGCGGCCTCGATGTAATAGTTCCCCATGGGATGGGTCTCGCATTCGGAGATGTCTACATAGACATTTGAGTTGCGGAAGGCCACTCCGATCATTTCATTGACCCATGGATACCCGCCGTGGCTCATGATGATGCGAAGCTCCGGGAAATCCCTGGCAACCATGTCCACATAGATGGGGTTGGAGGAATCTGCGGTTACACGGGGGGATTTGGGGCTTAAGCCAGAGGTGATCACAACCGGGACCTGAAGCTCACAGCACTTTGCATAAATGGGATAATATCTTGGGTCGTTGGCTGGTATCTGAGCGTACAAGGGGTCGATGGCGGCGCCCCGAAAGCCCTGGTTTTCCACTAAGTCACGCAGCATATATACGGCCTCCATGCCTTTGTGGGGGTCAACTCCGGCAAAACCTGTAAAAAGGTCCGGATATTTCTGGATAAAGGGAAGGATCTCCTGGTGGTTCGGTTTGAAGTCATAAGTGGTCTCGGCATCCCGGCCCACAATGACTGCTTTTATGATCCCCTCCTGTCTGATCTCCTCTGCGATCTCATCAAGACTGCGGGCTGAGTTTACGAAGGCGTCAAAATCCAAACCGGCTTCCGTCAGTCCCTTTCTGAAGATGGGGCTTTTAGCCAACCCCTCCATGGTTTCTCTTGTATGGGGGCGGAAACGAAAATCAACTGTTTTCATTGTGAATTCCTCCTGTATCATATGATACCAGACGTTTCAATTCCTCGAAATGCTGGTCGTCCATGTCCTTTTGGGACATTTCATAGGTCCGGCCTATGGTCTCGTATTTTGAGACGCCGAACCGGTGGTATTTTAACAGCTCATAGCTGGCGTTGGGAAAACAGCTGACCAGCTCCTTTATGGGAAGCAGGTCAGAGGCCGTGTCGTTGACGCCTGGAATCACCGGAGTCCTGGCCTGCACCGGCTTATCCGGGAATTCCATACAGAGCCGTCTGAAGTTTTCCAGTATGACCTGATTGTCCACGCCGGTGTATTTGAGATGCCTGGTTTCATCCCACAGCTTTAGATCATACAGGACATAGTCTGTCAGGCTGAAGATCTCTTTTGCGGTTTCCCATGCTGCATAGCCCGTGGTTTCGATGGCGGTGTGGATATGGCGCTTTTTTGCTTCCAGTAAAAGTGCCTTTGTAAATTCCGGCTGCATCAGGGGTTCGCCCCCGCTTACAGTCAGTCCGCCGCCGGAGCGGCTGTAAAAGGCAGCGTCCTTTTCTACCTCGTCCAACAGTTCCTTTACATCCCACATCTTCCCATAGGTGGTCAGAGCCTGGGACGGACAGGCAGCGGCGCATTTTTGGCACTGGCTGCACCGGCTGTGATTGATCACAACCGGGCCGGAACCAGGGTAGAACACCGCCTGTTTTTCACAGACCTTTTGACAGAGCAGGCACTCTGCACCGATGCAGCTGTCGGGCTTGTATCCCAGCTGGGGCAGACGGTCCTGGGATTCCGGGTTGGAGCACCAGGTGCAGTGAAGCGGACATCCCTTTAAAAACACAATGGTTCTGATACCAGGGCCATCGTGGACAGAATATCGCTGCAGGTTAAATACGCAGCCGTTCATAGAGCGTCTCCTTTCCGGGTTTTGCCTTAAACCGAGGTGTGCTGGGTGCGTTCAATGATGTCATCCTGCAGGTCGGAGGACAGGTCTGTGAAATAAGCGCTGTAGCCTGCCACTCTTACAATGAGGTTTCTATATTTCTCCGGCTCCTTTTTGGCAGCTACCAGAGTTTCACGGTTGACTACGTTGAACTGCACGAACCACAGCTTTAAATCGCACCAGGCCCGTATTAGATCGGTGAGCTTCTGGGTGCCCTCGTCGCCAACCAGGCAGGAAGGGGTAAACTTTAGGTTGATCAGGCGGGAACCTCTTTCCCGGTAGGTGCTGTTCTTGGAAAAGTAGTTGGATAAAAGTACAGCCGTGGGACCGTTTAAGTCGCTGCCGTGGGAGGCGGAAGCGCCGTCTGACAACGGAAAACCGGCTACCCGTCCGTTTGGCGTGGCGCCCACCACTTTTCCGAAGGGAACATGGGAGGTCACAGGCACCATACGGGGATCCATATGGATTCCCAGCTCTTTGCTGTGATCCCTGGTATACTGCATATAAACCCGGTCAATGTCCCTGGCGATCTCATCCACATAAGGATCGTTGTTTCCGTATTTGGGGGCGTGGATCAACTGCTGGCGGATCACCTCTCTGCCTTCAAAGTTGGCCTTTAACGCGTCGATCAGTTCCTCCATCGTTATGAGCCGGTCCTCATAAACCAGCTTTTTGATTGCGGCCAGAGAATCAGCGGCGGTGCCGTAAGCGATAATATCTAAAAATCCGATATCCACTCCGCCGGGAATTTCCCTGCTGTGAAGATCCCGGCAGCTTTCCATGCATAAATTATGTAAAACAGAGTTTAAGGGACATGCAAAATGCCGGGGCCTCAAGTTGATAATGTTGTATTCCTGGATAAAGGCGTTTTTTAATAAATAAGTCAGCTGCTTTTCATAGGCATCCCAAAACTCTTCGTAGGATCTGAAGTTCCTGGGATCTCCTGTTTCCAGGCCCATAAGCTCATCCTCTGTTTTGTAGGTCCTGCCATTGTAGAGGACCATTTCCAGCACAGAAGCCAGGTTGATATAAGGGTGGGCGCCTGTAAAGGTGTCCCGGTTCGGCATACGGACCTCGGCGCAGCCGGAGGCTGCATAATCATAAGCATCCTCGAGGGGAGCGCCCTGTGCCACAAGATTTAAGATGATCTCTTCATCATTAAACAGCTTGGGATATCCGGACCCCTCCTTGATCGTAAGAGAAACCTCCTTTACAA